>NZ_JBIRGP010000014.1:0-351875 GCF_044328075.1 Streptomyces sp. NPDC017991
CGGTCGCATCCGTACCGCAGGAGAACTTCGGTGCCATCGGCCCGATCTTCGCCATGGACCAACCCGCGTCCAGCGACCACACCCGCACCGCCCTCGGCTGGCGCCCCACCCGCCCGAGCCTCCTCGCCGACCTGGAGAACATCGCACCCTGACACCGTCGCCGGTCCGGCGTGGACAGGGCCGGTCAAACCGGCCGACCGACCGGTCCGGCGTGGGCGCGGACCGGTTCGGCCGTTGCTCTCGCGATCATCGGCGATCTGGCGCGTTCCGGTTGTCCTGCTCGGGGAACTTGCCCACCAAGGGCGCCGGCGGCCGGACCCTTGGCCTGCGCTTTCACGGGCGACGTGCAGGACGTGGCCGGGTACGCGGGCGGGGCTCACGGGGAGTCGCCCGCCCGGTAGGCCACACAATCACACGCCGCGGACGCCGAGTTGAACTCCACCGGCGCGGGCACGTACCAGTGCGGCAGCAGGGTCTCCTGGGGCTCGGTCGGCTTCGCACGCCCGAGCTACCAAGAGGCCCTGCCTTCATGCCCGCGGCCAGCAGCGATCACCGGACCGAGACTCCCGTTCGACGAACACTCCTCAAGCTCGGAACGACACCAGCCACTCAGATTGCCCGGAGGAGGTAACTGGTGCTGAGTCCGCTGGTGGAGCAGACGATGGTGCTGGAGGTTGCGGTGTAAGTGAAGCCCCGTGGGACGGTGCAGGCCCACAGGCCTGTCCTGGGCTGCACTACGTTGTAGAGCGGGGCAAAGCCGCTGGTGGAGCAGGTCGTGGTGTTCGTAACCGAGGTGTAGGTGTAGCCGGCCGGAACCGTACAGGACAAGTAGGCGGGGGACACGTCCGACGAAGGTGAAGCCGACACTTCAGCCGCCGTGGCCGGTGCCTGGGCGGTGCCCACGGCGCTGGCGCCCCCTGCCATACAGACCTGGAACACGAGCCCGCAGACCAGAGCGACAACCGCCACCATGGCCCCGCGCAGCCGGGTTATCTGTAACCTCATCTGTTCTCCCTCCCGATGGCCGTCTCCGTGGTGGACGGCTACCGGGAAGAGCCTCCTTCACAGCAGATACTCATGTCTTCGTCATTCCCAGTGAAAACCCCGTTCCACGGGCATGCCATTTCACCCGGATTGACAAGAGGAGTCAGATCGCGGGGCGTGGACGGAGATGCGCGAAGGCCCGCCGACGCGCGAGCCACCGGCACCCGATCCCATGAAGCGCGCCCGTACGCCGGGGCTGTAACGCGAGCGGCTCTTCCAAGACTTTCGTAGGTGTTGATCGGCTCTGTGAGCCGGGACCGATTGGGGCGTTGTGGGCGCGGCTGGTGCTGTGTCGTATTGAGCTGGCGGATCTTCTTCCTTACCTGGCCGGGGTACGGATCAAGAAGGTGGAGCTGGGCCGGAGCCTGGTCAGGATCACGGTGCGGACCTCTGATGGAGTGGCGGTGCGATGTCCAGGCTGTGGGCATGAGTCGGTTTGGGAACACAGTCGGTATGTCCGGTGCGTCGCCGACGAGGAAACCGGTGGTAGGCCGGTGGCGACTGTCGTGTCCCTGTGCCCTCGGAGCCGGTGCCTGGCTCAGACGGTCGGGACGGTGCCGCCGTCGATCACGAACTCGGCACCTACGATTGCCGAGGCGCGGTCCGAGACCAGGAACCCGACCAGGTCCGCGACTTCCTCGGTGTTCGCGAATCGTCCCAGGGGTACCCCTCCGAGGGAGTCATAGATGGTCTGCTTGGCTGATTCACGGGTGAGTCCGTTGCCCTCGGCGATCCGGTCCACGAATCTTTCGTAGGCTTCGGTCTCGATTCCGCCGGGGCTGATTGCGTTGACCCGTACGCCGCGCGGCGCGAGTTCATTGGCAAGTCCCTTGCTGTATGTGCGCAGCGCGGCCTTCGCTGCCGCGTAAGCCAAGGACGCGTCGTATTGGGGCAGCTCACGCTGGATCGAGGTGAAGTGCAGCACCACGCCCGACCCGGACCCGATCATTGCCGGGAGAAGGGCTCGGTCCAGCCGCACCGCTCCAAGAAGGTTGAGGTTCAGCTCGGTGAGCCATTGGTCATTGGTGATGACCGCGAATCCACCGGACGGCGTCGACGCCCCTCCGACGACGTGCACCAGGATGTCGAGTGTGCCGCCGGCCTCTGCGATGCGAGCGGCCACGGCGTTGGTGCCTTCTGTCGTCAATATGTCCGCTTCGATGAATCGGTCAGGTTGCTCGTATCCGTCGGGCATCGTTCGCGCCGTCACGTACACGTCGGCACCCATCTCTCGCAGTCTCTCTGCGACGGCCTTGCCGGAGCCCTTCGACCCGCCCGTGACCAGCGCCCGGCGACCGTCGAGACGATCGCGATCTGAACTAGACATTTCTCTCCACTGAAGATCGAGGTGACGCGGGTTCGGTCAGGCTGAGTGGTTGGCGATGACGAGTTCGGCGACGAGGTCACCCCGCAACGCGAACCGGTAGTCGAGCTCGGCGACGCCACCCGGGAAGGTGCCCTCAAGGCGCACGGTCACGACCCAGTGGGCGTCATCGACGCGGTGAGCGCCGATCTGCTCGGTTGTGTACTCGAACTCGGACCCGGCGTCCCGCAGGAACGCGTGGGCCTCCTCTCGGCCGCGGACGGTCTCACCCTGGTCGACGACCACCGCGTCATCGGCGAGGAACGACGAGGCCGTGTCGGCGTCGCGGACGACGTGGGCGGCCAGGAACTCGCGCACGGTGGTCGGGAGCAGATCGGACGGTGGATCGGTGTGCTGTGTCATGAGTCCACCGTGTGACCTCAGGGAGCGGGAGGGTCAAGCCGTGAACTCTCCCCCAGGGGGAGCGTTTAGCATGTGAACGTGCTGACCATCGGGGAGTTCTCGCGGCTGACCCACTTGAGCGTGCGGACCCTGCGTCGCTATCACGAGACGGCCTTGCTGGAACCCGCTGTGGTGGACGAGACCACCGGTTACCGCTACTACGGCGTCGACCAGATCCCGACCGCGCAGGTCATCCACCGGCTCCGCGAGCTCGACGTCCCCCTGAGCGATGTGCAGCGGATCCTGCGAACCCCCGACCCCGGTGTCCGGGCGGCCCTGGTCGCGGACCACCTGCAACGCCTTGAGGACGTGCTCGACCGCACCCGGGCTGCGGTCGTGTCGCTGCGCCGCCTGCTCCAGCCCGACCCCGCACCGATCGACGTCGAGCTGCGTGCGGAGCCCGCCCAAACGGTCGCGGCGGTGGAGGCCGTGGTCGAGCATCGCGATGTCGCGACCTGGTACGCAGGCGCGATGGCCGAATTGGAGGCGGTCATCGGCGCCGCCGTGACCGGACCGCCGGGCGGCAGCTACGACAACGCTCTCTTCGAGCAGGAGCGCGGTCACGCGGTCGTCTACCTGCCGACCGATGCGCCACCTCGCAGCGGACGCGTGCACCCCGCGACTCTGCCGGCCGCGGAACTGGTCGTCACCACCCACGTCGGCGAGCACGACGGCATCGAGGTCACGTACGGCAAACTCGGGACCTGGGTGATGGAGAACGCGATGTCGGTGGCCGGGCCGGTGCGGGAGGTCTACGTCGCCGGCCCTCGTGACACAAGCGATCCCGCTGCGTGGCGCACCGAGATCGGCTGGCCGGTCTTTCGTGTCACCTGAGGCGGTCTGTGCGGTGCTGTGTGTTGCAACGACGGGGCGCATGCCTTGCTGGCTCCAACAAGGCTGTTGATCAGACGACTGTTGGCTTGTCTGCTCGTTGGTGTGGTCGTGGGGAAACGTCAGGAACTGCGAATGATCGCTGACAAGGCCTCCGTACCTCATGTCCGATGAACTGTGGCCCGGTTTCGAGACGTTGATCTCGTCTCGAACAAGAGAGTGGGAGAGACCGTGGACCTTGGTGGGGGGACGTGGCGGCGACTGACCGCCGTGGTGCTCGTCATGGCGGTGGCGACCGGGTGTACGGGGCAGGGCGAAGGCGCGGGCGGCGGAAACGACGAAGACCTGTTGCGGAACCACGACTGGACGCAGATACCGGGCACCACCGCGCGGAACGACATCCTGCGGGTCAGCGCATTAGATCGGCACATCGTGGAGCAGGACTCCTCCGGCGGCCAGCCCAACGCTCCGCTGAATCTGACCGGCCCGCATCTCAGGTCCGGCGGCGACTTCACCGTCACCGCGCGCATGTCCGGTGTGGGTGACGATGCCGGTGCCTCATGGCTGCGGCTGTACGGACGGGTACCGGTCATCTACGACGAGTGGCGGCAGGAGCGGCCCTCACTCCGCGTCGGCGTGACCGCCGACGGACAAGTGAAGGTACAGATATGGGACGGCGAGGGCGATGAGCCGGCCACCTCCAAGGATTTCGACTGCGGCTGCTCCGGGACGGTGACGCTCTCCGTGTCGAGCATCGGTGACACCTTCCGCGTGGAAGCCGACGGGCGGCGGCTGGGAACCGTGCAGGACCCGGGGGTGTTCGCCGAGGGCACTGTCTGGTTCGGTCTGGAGGCGGACGCGGGCGAAGACGAGCGCCGTGAGGGATGGCGTCTGACGCAGCTGCTCGCGCGGGCAGAGAGCGGTGACTCGCTCCGCGTGATCAAGGCGCCGCAGCTACGCCAGGAGCAGTCCGACGACTCGCTGCGTGCGCGAGCCGCAGCCGTGGGGCGGCCGTTCGACGTCGGAGCCGCCCTGGCCGAGAACCCGCTGCTCACCGACTCACGCTACCGGGCGCTCGCGGGGAGCCAGTTCTCCGTGCTCACTCCGGAGAACGCGTTCAAGCCACAGTTCCTCCACCCACGCCGGGGCGTCTACGACTTCCGCGACGCGGACCTGCTCGTACGCTTCGCCCGCGCAAACGACATGAAGGTGCACGCGCACACCCTCGTCTGGCACGAGGCTCTGCCCAACTGGATGCGGGAGAACGACGACCCCGAAGAGGTGCGCCGGACCATGCTGCGGCACATCGCCATGGTCGCCGGGCACTTCGAGGGAAAGGTCGCGGAATGGGATGTGGTCAACGAGCCCATGTCCGACGACGAGAAGAGCTACACCAACGGAAATCTCGGTCTGCGCTCCGAGCAGAGCCCGTGGTTCGAGGCCATGGGTGAGGAGTACATCGACGAGGCGTTCAGGGCCGCCCACCGGGCCGATCCGAAGGCACGGCTGTTCCTCAACGAGTACGGGGTCGAGGAGGAAGGCGAGCGGTGGGACGCCCTTTACGATCTGGTCGAGCGGCTCAAGGAACGCGGCGTACCGATCGACGGCGTGGGTTTCCAGAACCATGAGTACGAACCCGGCGACCGCATCGACCCGGAGACCTTCCGCAGCCATGTGCGGGATCTGGCGGAGCTCGGGGTTCAGGCGCGGGTGTCGGAGATGGACGTCCCCATAGGTGAGGACGAGGAGGACGGGCGGCAGACCCAGGCTGATGAGATGGCGGGCAAGCTGCGGGTCTGCCTGGAGGAGCCGAACTGCACATCGTTCTCCACATGGGGATTCACCGACCGGTACGGTTCCACCGCCGACACCAGGATCTATCCTCCGCGCACGGCCGATTCCCTGCCGTGGGACGCGGCCCTGCGGCCGAAGCCGGCGTACGAGCGTTTGCTTGAGGCCTTTGACGAGGCATGAGGAATCAAGGTGCGATTTCTCGGTTCGGTGTCGGTGGTAGTAAGAGTGATGCTGTCTCAGGTTCGAGAGTTTCTGATGCAGCCCCGGTCGTGGTCATTGTCGAGCATCGGAGTATGCGCGGGAGCCGTCAGGTCTTGGGCGCGGCGACGGTGGGTCGGGCCAAGACCCGGATCTTGGCACGGCGGCGGTTCACGGCCCGCTGCCCCTCGGTAACCCTGGTCCGCTCACACGTGCCGAAGGCCCGGAAAGGCATCGGCAGCCTGGGAGAACAGCACTGCGGCGCCGTCGCGATCACTGATGCCCGCCGAGCTCACGCAGGCCCACCATGATGGTCCCGCGGGTATCGACGAGCAGGTGGCGCTTGATGCAGATGACCCTCTTGCCGCCGTCGTGCCCTTGCGGGCAACCGCGTTCGCCGACCCTCACGCCCTGACTGTCCACCATGGCCACGCTGGGAGTGGGATCCCGGCCGAACTGCACCCGCTAGCCTTCGCGCAGCACCGTCAACATCCCCTCCCTCACGCCTTCTTGCCGCCAACGCCGCCAGTAGTGATAGACCGTCTGCCACGGCGGCAAGTCATGCGACGCCGCAGCCGAGCGAGCCCTGCTCGCGGCTGTCGCCCCCGGCGGCGTGCTGCTGCTCGTGCATCATGCGGGGATGGACGCCCCGCAGGCGGACAACAGTGGGTTCGACCCGGCCGACTACGTCTGGCCCTCGATGGTCGCCGCCCTGTTCGACGATGACTGGAAGGTGGAGGTGGACGAACAGCGGCCACGGACGGCACCTGACGGTGGCGCCGGCGCTCACCACACCGACGACGTGGTGCTACGGGCGCGTCGCATGCGCTGACGGCCCCGTACGCGGGGACGATCCGGCCCGGCCCCGCCGGTGAGCAGGGGTAACAGCGTTGCGCGGCCCGGCACCCCACGCCGGGGTGCCGGGCCGACAGGCAGGAAGCGGCCGGCGGACTGCGCCCGGCCGTGTCCGTGGGCTACAGAGCGTGGGTCAGTCGGTCGTTCAGCAGGCGGGTGAAGCGGGCCGGATCGGGCAGGTCCCCGCCTTCGGCGAGCAGTGCGCTGCCGTAGATGACCTCGGCGATCTCCGCCAAGGCGGGATCGTCGGCGTTGGCCTCGTGCGCCGTACGCAGAGCGGTGATCAGCGCATGTGCGGGATTGAGTTCCAGGGTCCGCTTGACGGGAGGCAACTGCTGTCCCATCGCGCGGTACATCTTCTCCAGGGTCGGGGTCATGTCGTGCGCGTCCCCGACGATGCAGGCCGCCGAGGTGGTCAGACGCGACGACAGGCGCACCTGCTTGACGTACTCGGACAACGTGGTGGTCAGCCATGGCAGCAGGGCGGCGTACTCCTGCTCGCGCTGGGCCTGTTCGGCGGACCTGTCCCCTTCGGCCGGCTCGTCGAGGTCTACCTGGCCCTTGGCGATGGACTGGAGAGGGTGCCCGTCGAAGGCCGGAACCCGGTCGGCCCAGACCTCGTCGACGGGGTCGGTGAGGATCAGGACCTCGTAGCCCTTGGCTGCGAGAGCCTCCATGTGGGGGGAGTTCTCCACCGCCGCGCGGGTTTCGCCCGTCAGGTAGTAGATCGCCTCCTGGCCGTCCTTCATGCGCTCGACGTATTCACGCAGGGTGGTGGTCCTCTGCGGATCGTCCGTTGAGGCGGCCGATACCAGTTCCAGCAGCGCCTCGGTGTTGTCCGTGTCCTCGATCAGTCCTTCCTTCAGCACCCGTCCGAACTGCGCCCAGAGTTTCGTGTAGCGCTCGCCGTCGTTCGCCTGCATGCTTTTGATCGCGCCGAGGACCTTCTTGACCAGGCGTCGACGTACGCCGCGGATCTGGCGGTCCTGCTGCAGGATTTCGCGGGAGACGTTCAACGACAGGTCGTGGGCGTCCACGACGCCCTTGACGAAGCGCAGGTAGTTCGGCATCAGCGCTTCGCAGTCGTCCATGATGAACACACGTTTGACGTACAGCTGCACCCCGCGCTTGGTCTCCTGCGAGAACAGGTCGAACGGTGCCTGGGAGGGGAGGAACAGGAGCGCCTCGTACTCGAAGGTTCCTTCGGCGCGCATGTGGATGGTTTCGGCAGGGTCGAGCCAGTCCTGGCTGATCTGCTTGTAGAACTCGTTGTACTCCTCCTGGGTGACCTCGGCGCGCGGTCGTGCCCACAGGGCCTTCATCGAGTTGAGGGTGTCGCCACCGGGGGCGGCGGATCCGTCGGTGTCCGTGCGCTCGCCGGCCATCCGGATCGGCCAGCGGATGAAGTCCGAGTACCGCTTGACGATCTGGCGGATCTTCGCCTCGGACAGGTAGTCGGCCAGGTCGTCCTCGCTGTCGGCGGGCTTGAGGTGCACAGTGACGGCGGTGCCCACGGGAAGGCCGTCGACGCTCTGGATCGTGTAGGCGCCCTCGCCGTCGGACTCCCACCGGGTGCCGATGTCGGTGCCTGCCCGCCGGGTGAGCAGGGTGACCTTGTCGGCAACCATGAAGGCTGAGTAGAAGCCGACACCGAACTGCCCGATCAGGCTCTCGGCGGTGGCCGCGTCCTTGGACTGCTTGATCTTCTCCATCAGGCCGGCGGTGCCGGACTTGGCGATCGTGCCGATCAGCTCCACGAGATCGTCCCGGCTCATGCCGATCCCGTTGTCACGGACGGTGAGTGTGCGGGCCTCTTTGTCGGCCTCCAGCGAGATGTGCAGGTCGGCGGGGCCGGCCTCGGTGAGGCTGGAGTCGGTCAGCGATTCCAGCCGCAGCTTGTCCAGTGCGTCCGAGGCGTTCGAGATCAGCTCGCGCAGGAAGATGTCCTTGTTCGAGTAGATCGAATGAATGACCAGTCGGAGCAACTGGCGTGTCTCGGCCTGGAATTCCAGCGTCTCGACACTGCTGTCCATACGGGGACCTCTCCATGGGGATCAACAGGAACCTCATGAAAATACGGGACGATGCCGGGGTGGATCGCAGCGCCTCGGCGGCGTGGTTCGCAGCCGGCCCTGCTGCATCCATGCCCGTGGCTCTCGGTGATGGGGTCAGGCATCGTCCGTTACTGGCACTGTGAGCAGTTCGTCGAGGGTGTCCGGGACGTGACCGGGGCGGTGCGGCGGTCATCGAGGTAGCGGCGGAAGCCCGCGAGGTGCCGATGAGCTCGGCAGCGTCGTTGGCGTACAGGGCGGCGTGCAGGCGGTCCGGGCCGGGTGCGCTTCGGGCGCGAGTCGGGCGAGCGACCTGATCGCGGTCGGTGACGGCGCAATGCACCGCGATCGCGCCCGAGAGTTCCGCAGCCGACTCCTTGATCCTCTTTCCACGGTGGGCGGCCGGACGACCCGGACACCCGCGCGCGGTCGCCCGGGCTGTCGCAGCGCCGATGCCGGCTGAGGCTCCAGAGCAGGACCACCGCTCCGGCGATGTGCGTGGGCTCTCCTTCAGGCGGCGCACGTCGTCCGCGCGCCGCGTCCGCTGGTACGGGCTGTCTGGTTCTGCCGCTCTGAGAGGTTTCGCCGAGGGTTGCTCAGGCGGGCTCTTCGGCGGAGTGCGAGTCGGTGAGGGTTGCGGCGCCTCCCGCCGCGACCACGCCGACGATCACTGCCAGTACGGCGTAGGTGATCCGCTCGCCGTGGAAGAACGAGTGCACGAGGCTGCTGCTCCACACGCCTGCGGGCAGCCGGGTGGTGACCAGGGCGGCGATCATGGTGCCGACCACGGCCGTGCCGACGCTGGTTCCGACTTCCTGGGCGGTGTCGTTGAGCGCCGTGCCGATCGAGGTGCGGTTCTCCGGCATCGCCTCGACCAGGGCGATGGCGCAGATCGTCATGACGGTGCGCAGCCCGATGGTCATCACGACCATGCACACGGCGATGGCCGCGTACCCGTGGTCGACGCCCCAGGCGAGGCCGGCCAGCGCGCCGGCCAGACAGGCCGCGCCGACCAGGCAGGCCATGCGGTGACCGAACCTCTTCGCGAGCCATTCCGACAGAGGTGTCGAGACGATCATGGTCACGATGATCGGCAGGTTCGCCAGTCCTGCCCGAACGGGACTCCATCCGTAGGCGTACTGGAAGTGGAGGATGAGCCCGAACATCACGCCCGCCATCGCGATGGACGTGCCGATCTGCGCGATGGCCGCGCCGCGGACAGTTCCACTGGAAAAGATCTTGAGATCCAGCATGGGTGCTTTGCTGCGGCGCTCGTGCCGGACGAACGCGATACCCGCGGCGACGGCGCCGAGGCTCGACACGATCGTGGTGGCGGAGAGCCATCCGTGCTCGACGCCGCTGGTCAGCGTGTAACAGGCCAGGCCGATGGCGAGCACGCTCAGGACGGCGGCCGGCAGATCGAGCCGGTCCTTGGTCAGGTCGTCGGGCCTGTCGGCGGCGACGCCGAGTCGCACGCCGATGGCCGCGATCAGGGCGATCGGCGCGTTGACGAGCAGGAGCCACTGCCAGCCGGCGTGGGCGAGCGCGGTACCACCCAGCAGAGGTCCGAGGACGAACCCGGACATGCCGACGACGATCATCAAGGTCATCGCACGCATGCGCAGCGCCTGGTCGTCGAACAACCTGAAGACGAGCGAGTTGGTGATGGGCGCCATGGCCGCGGCGGCGATGCCGAGTCCGGCCCTCAGGGCGATGAGCTGCCCGGCGGAGTCGACGGCGACGACGCACAGGCTCAGCAGGCCGAACACGGCGAGGCCGATCAGCAGCACGCGTCGGCGTCCGAAGCGATCGGCTATGGATCCCGCCGTCAGCAGGAGGCCGCCGAACGTCAGCGAATAGGCGCCGGTGACCCATTGCAGGGCGGTGGTGCCACTGCCCAGATCACGGCCGATCGTGGGCAGCGCGATCGACAGCAGCGTGTTGTCGACCATTTCGACGAAGAAGGCCAGGCAGAGTGCGGCCAGCGGGATCCATGCCGCGCGGAGCGACGGATAGGTACGAGAGATAGCGGGCTCGGTGGTCGCGGTCATGACTGCCTCCTTGCAGAGCGTCGCCGCACATCGGGCGACGCCCGATGTGGCACGCGATTCGTCGAACGAACGTTGTTCGATGATGGAACGTTGTTCTACCGTAGAACGCCGTTCGATGTCACGCAAGCTGTGATTGGATGAGAGCCATGACACCCCCGCGAACACGTTCCGCCGAAGGACCTCCCCGAGGACGCAGGCGCGCTTCGCATTCGATGGAGGCCGTCCTCACCGCGGCCGTGGCCCTGCTCGACGAGGCAGGCGGATCGGCGTTGACGTTCCGCGCCCTCGCCACCCGGCTCGGCACGGGCGTCGGCACCATCTACTGGTACGTCTCGAACAAGGACGAACTCCTCGACCGCGCCACCGACCACGCGATCGGCGGGGTCCTGACGGCCGTCGAGGAGCAGCCCGACGGCGAGGATCCGATCGCTGACCTGCGCGCGATGGCCATCACCCTGTTCGACGCGATCGTGGATCGGCCGTGGCTGTCGGCCTACTTCATGCGCAACACCGACATCCAGGGCAACTCGTTGCGGTTGTACGAGAAGCTCGGTGAGCAGACCCTCCGCCTGGACCTCACACCCCGGCAGCGGTTCCACGCCGTCTCGGCGATCACGGGCGTCGTGGTCGGCACAGCAGCGGACCTGGGCGTGGAGGTGCCGCAGGAGCTGCTCGACGGTTCCGTGGACCGCGACGCGTTCCTCCACCGCTTCGCCGAGACATGGCGCTCACTCGACGCCACGAACTTCCCGTTCGTGCACCAGATCGCCGACGAGTTCGCGGAGCACGACGACCGAGACCAGTTCATCGCCGCTCTGGACCTGACCCTTGAAGGCCTCCGCCTTCAAGCCGGAAGCCGACCTCGAAACTGCTGACACCAGCGGCTTCAGTCATCCGCCGCACATCCCGAACCGCCGTTGGAAAGACGCGCGAACGAAGCATCGCACTGCGTGCTGCGCACCCAGGTTTCCCGGCCGCGTGGAATCGACAGCAGTTCGCGGCCCCGCTCCGGTGTCAGCAGCGGACGGAGGAGGGGATCGGCCACCCAACCCAGCGGCGCGAGATGATCCGGCCCCAGCGGCTCCCACAAGGGCAGCGCGTTCCGCAGCGTGTTCCACCCCTCATCGGTGTCCGCCCGTCGCGCCTGCTCCCGTGCCCGCTCGACCGCCTCCCCGAACGGCCCGGCCGCCGTGTACCGGTACGTACCGTCCCGCACCTGTTCCAGCGTCGCGTACGCCAGTGACACCAGATCGTCGTCGGCCCCCCGCAGGTGGAACATCAGCGTGGAGTCGTCCCGGTACGTGTGCTCCGCATGCTCGGCGACCAGCACCGGCAGCAACTCGGGCGCGTACTGCGGATCCGTCACCAAATCCTGGAAGTACACCGTGTAGGTCTGCCCGAGGAGTCGGCGTATCTGATCCCCCAGGCCGGTGGCACGGGGTCTGCCGTACGCCCTGGCCTCATCCAGTGCTTTCACGGCCCGTTCCCAGTCGCCGCTCAGCGCGTCGAGACGGGCCTGCTCCACGACGGCGTCCATCTCTCGCGTGGTGTCATTGGCGAACACCGGCGCCTCGTCAGTCGGCTTCGCGTGCAGGCTGTGGAACTCCCGGAACATGTCGCGCATGAACTCGTAGAAGCTCGTGTACCGTTCGGGCGCTTCCGCTCGCCAGCTCGCCCACGTGTACACAGCCCACTCAGCGTCCTCCCCCACTTCCTCGGGGTCCAGGAGGACGTACGTGATGTCGGATTCAACGTCGAGTTGCAGCCCCCGCCGCCAGATGTCGGCCTCCTGCCGTTCCTCGGGGCCGGCGTCCTCGTCCTGGTATTCCTCGAACATGTCGGCGAGGCCCGACTCGTTGTCGTGCCAGTGCGCGGCCGTCGTCCCCGCCAACAGGGACACGAAGCCGCCGGCATGCCGCCACCCGTCGCTCACCGTGAGGAACTCCCGGTACGAAGGGGGCATACGCCGTCCCAGACGCTCCTCCATGGCCACGATGAGCTCCTCGGACGCGGGCGGGAATCCCAGCCACCGTCCCTGCCGAGCGGCTTCGTCGCCCGCGCTCCGCGCCTTGCCGCTCGGCACGGAATCCGCCCACTCTCCGCTCCATCTGAGCAGAAAGGGACGCCAGTTGAACGTTATGGGGACCGTCATGCGTCTGATGCTGCCATCCGCCACTGACAGTGCCGTGTGACCCGCACCCGGGAGGACAACGCGCCACTGTGCAGCTCGCACTGGCACCTTCGACATGCGCGACCTGGCGAGTGTTCCTTGACGGGCTCGTCCCGAGCTGGGTTCACTGCGGAACCCACATTCCCATCCGGGCACGCGCCACGCGGATCGGCTCATCCCTCCGGACGGCCTCTGGGAACGCTGGATCGATGCGCTCGCGCACACTCGGCGGATCTGCCCCCGAGCGCACCCGCCGACGCGCAGCCCGCTCCCCCCTCTGAGGCGGACGGCTGCCGTACACGGCAACCAACTGCTCCCGGGTGGAGAGGTTAAAGACGGGCAGAGGCATGCCCCGTACGGATGACTTGCCACGGGTTCGACCTCGGTGATCATTCGGACGCCCCTATGGTGCGTCTCGCTCTCCCACACCCAGCCTCATCAAGGAGCCGATGCAGTATGGCGACACCGCCCGGTCAGCAGCCTGCCCAGCCGTACGGGCAGCCTCCGACGATCATCATCAACAACAGCAGTTCCGCCGTGGCCGCTTCAGCGTCCTTTATCGGCGGGACGGGCCTGCGGCGACGGCGCCAGTCGCTGTGGGTCCACTTCTGGCTGTTCATGTTCACTGCGGGCATCGGCAACGTCTTGTACGGGATGTACGTGAACCGCTGGAACCGGGATCGGGGCCTCTACCACCGATAGAAAGAGCTGGCTGTTCGGGCTCGGGACCATCTACCGCCACCTCGACCCGACCCGGCAGGGGCGCGCAGCGAGCTGCACATCGGCCTGTTTCCGCTGCTGACCGACGACATTTCACTGCGCTTGTGTACTCGGCGGCCAGCCACCCCTCAGCGGTGTGAACAACGCTACGGCTCAGTACACCCGGGCCGCGTCCGGCGTCATCCCGAACTCATCGATGGCTGCCCGGTCGGCACCGGATTCAGCCGCACCCACGGTGTGGCGCCCGGTCGTCGGTGCCGGCCGTCCGGGCGCCATGGCTGGTGTTCAGCATCCGTCGCGGAAGACGAGCAGCAGGGGGTCGGATTCGGTGTGCCGGCCGTCGGTGGCCCAGATCTCGGCGGTGTACTCGCCTGCCGGTGCCGGTGCGAACGACAGCCCGACGAAGCCGTTGATGACGAGGGAGCCGTCGGGGAGGTGGTGGTTGGTCCCGGGGTAGATGGCGCCGCCCGTGCTGGACGAGCCGGGGGGCAGGTTCCTGACCTCAAGGTGGATCACACTCGACCAGCTCCCGGTGACGGGGGCGAACGCGTAGGTGTTGGGCCACCCGTACTGCGGAGAGATGCATATCCGCTGGCCTTCGGCCTCCAACGTCCAGGCCGAGGTCGAGGCCGAGGCGGGGGACGTGCCGACGAGCGTCAAGGTGAGAGCCGATAGGAGACCAAGGAGCAACCCGGCCCCATGATGGTTTTTCTTCATCGATACCTCCTGGTTGGGGGCGCCTGAGGTAGTACGAAAGGGTCTGTCGGCCGACTCCGCCAACCGGCAGCCGCCCACGAGTGTTACCCGGGCAGCAGCTTGGAACAAGGTTGGTTTCACTCTCAAATACCCATGCTGCGGCGGGCCGTACCCACGGCGGTACTCAGACCGACCTGGAACTCCGCTCGGAGGTACGGCGCAGCAAAGGCGGCCAAGGCCTCGCCTTCTCAGCTGTGGGCGCGTTCGATGAGTGCGGTCGCCGCCGACCGCACGTGCCGCCCACCGGCGTTCATTCTGTCTGTGGGCCCGGCCGCGAAGCGTCGGTCACCCAAAGCGGTCCTGGCACCGCCGGCCGTTGGCCGATATCCGCCGATCGCTGAGGAACTCGCGGTCGTACGAGTCGGGCCCCTCCGCCGGATCCGGTTCCATACCCGCGACGATCACGAAGTTCCCAGTACGCCCCCGTCCGGTACACATGTGGTCACTGTGACGATGCCGTTGGCCGTCCGGTCCAGCCGGCCCAGCCACTGCCTGCCCACGTCGGCGGCGGCCGTGCCGGCCTTCGTTCCCCGGAAGTCGTCGATCTCCGCATCGGCCACCAGCTGGTCCGCATCCACCCGCAGTGCATCCCGTTGCGGTGTGGACGGCGGGCGGGTGAGCGGTCAGGGTTCACGAGGTGACATTCCAGGCCCCGCTCGCCGATCTGCTGGTTCGTCGCCAGGTGTTGCGCGGTTATCCCTGCGCGCGATGCTCAGGCGGCGACGGCCGCAGCGTGCAGGGCAGTGTCGGCCTTGGGCGACTGCGGGTTCTGTCCATCACGCCGGTTGCGGTCGGGCGTTCATGCTGGCCAACCGCCAGCGGCAGCAGCGGACCTGGCGAATTCGACGAAGGTCCGCGGCGGGCGGCCAAGGACACGCTGCACGCCGTCGGAGACGTATTCGTCCCTACCCTCCCTGAGTGGCTCGATGACGTCCGCGAAGGCTTCGGCGTCCGTGGGCGGCAATCCCTGCTGAACGAGTTCCGCGACGTAACCCTCGACGGACAGGGGCCGGATGAGTCCCGCCGTTGTGTCCCGCAAAGCATGAAGGCGAGACGAACAGATCCGTGAATACCTCAACCGGTCACCCCGACGTGCTCGCCGGGAAGTTCGGCAATGCACCCGTCGAAGCCCGCGATCAGAGTCTTGCAGTGGCCTCGTCGACGTGACAACAACTGTGAAGGCGTAGTGCGTGGCGCGTGGCGCGTGGTGAAGTCCACGTCCAAGCCCTCGATCAGTGCCGGAACTTTGACTCGCGCCTTGCCCACGGTGATGTCGGCCAGACATCAGGGTCCAGTTGGAGGCATGGCCGGCCCGGATCAGTTGGCCCTTTCGAGGTAGGAGGCCAGGTTGGCCGGTGTCTCGGGCTGAAACCCTGACTGGCTGACGCCGCCTCAGCCCCCGCTATGAGCACAACCCCCGCAACACCTGGCCTTCGTCGGCCTCGCCGCAAGCCTCTGCTGCTACAAACGCCTTCCTGAACTGACCATGTAGGACACGGTGTTGTTCACAGGGTCAGAAAGGGGGCCTTCGTGAGGGGCTTGCCGTTCAGGGCCAGACGCAGTTGGAGCACGGCGGCGAGTCGCTGATCCGGGTCGTCGATGCTGATCCCGCTCAGAGCGATCGCCTTACGGACCCGGTAGCGGAGGGTATTGGGGTGACCGTTGAGCGCTTCGGCTGTCCGTGTCACGTCTCCGAATCCGTCGAGGTGGCCGAGCAAGGACCTTGAGAGTTCGGATCCCTGCTCGGCATCGTGCGTGGCGAGCGCCTCAAGGCCCGCGTGACGAGCGTCGGGGCGCTCGTCGAGCAACCGCATCACGTCCCGCAGGAGCAGAGATTCATGGAGCTCCGTATAGCCGGCCACCGCATGCTCCGGATTGCGTGCCATCAGTTGCAGGGCCTGATAGCCGCGCCCCTTCACCGCGGGAACCACTTCGAGGTGCGGTGCCGTGCCGGCGAGAGCCGCTTGAACGGGCGTACCGGTCTGCCGCCGGAGGAGGGCGACGAGTTCGGTGGCCCAGCGGCCGAACGTGGTGTCGTCGGTCGGGCCGTCCTTGGCCGAGTATCACGTAGATCTGGCCGCAGGCCTGGGTGACCAGGGCGTCGCGGCGAAACGCGGAGGCGTGCAGCGAGTTGATGCCGGCGGCCTCCTCGCGCTGCGGGTCCCGAAGCCGTGGCAGCGTCCAGCCGAAGGACTGCTCGAACAAGCGGAAGGTGTGCTCCAGGTCGAACCTGCGCAAGTAGCACGACCGGACGAAGCCGATTCCGTCCGGGCAGGCGCCGGTGGCCGAGGACCACAGCGAGACCGGTGGGGCGTCCGCCGTCAGACCACGACCAGACGCTCGGCCACGCCCCGTAGCTGGCCTGTGGTGACGGCCTCGGCGTTGTCCGCCGGCTCGTCGACACCCTGTGCCCGGACAGGAAGTTGACGCTCGGGCGGCCCTACCCGGACGTCGTCACCGCGGTGACCCGGTCGGCGGACCTGCTGCGTGAGCGTCGTGGGCTCCTGGGTGACCTCGTCGACCGCGCGGAGGGCCGCGACTCCGCGGCCGCGTGGACCGCACAGGTCAACACCGTCACCGCCCGCACGGACCGGATGGATGGCGACGCGTTACTCATCCGGCCCGACGGCTGTGCCGCCCGGGCCTTGCCCACCGGGCAGGACCTCGACGCCACCACGCCGGTGTGTGCACCGGCCGCATGGTTCGGCCAACCGGCATGAGCACCGTATTAACAGTCGTCTCAGGTTCGCTCAGTAGGAAGTAGCCATCCAGATAAGCGATGCAACTCGTATGCAGGAGGCTATTGATGGCAGTCGACGCAGCGCCGTCCGGGAAAGCGCCGGCCGGTCGGTTGGCAGGCCGGTGGGTGCCCTGGTTGGTGATCGGCCTGTGGTTGGTGCTGGCGGCGGGCATGGTGCCGCTGAGCGGAAAGTTGAGCTCGGTCACCACCGACAGCGCAGTAGACACCCTGCCGGCCGGTGCCGAGTCCACCAAGGTGGCGGCGCTGGACGACAGTCTCCCCGGCGGTGAGGACAGCATGTTCGTCCTCGTGTACCACCGGGCCGACGGCATGACAGCCGCCGACCGCGCGACGGTCGAGCGCCACTACGACACCCTTGCCAAGCGGTACCCGCCGAAGACGACGGCGGCCGACGAGGACGACGAGGGCTCACCGACGAGCCTCTCCACCGACCGCAAGGCGATGACGTTCACCCTCCAGGTGAGCACTGCCTACGGCCCACCGGAGGACATCGTCGGCCCGTTGCGTGAAGCCGCGCAGGACCGCCCCTCCGGCCTGGAACTCGACGTGACCGGCCCCGGCGCGATCGACGGCGACATGGATGCCGTCTTCGACGGCATCGACGTGCAGGTCCTCCTCACCACCATCGTCGTCGTCACGCTCCTGCTCATCCTCACCTACCGCAGCCCGGTGTTGTGGATCATCCCGCTGGTGGCCGTCGGCGCGGCCGCACTGACCTCGATGGGGACCGTCTACCTGCTCGTCAAGGGCTTCGGCATCGTGGTCAACGACCAGAACTCGGCACTGCTGACGATCCTGGTGTTCGGCGTCGGCACGGACTACGCGCTGCTGCTCATCGCTCGATATCGGGAGGCACTGCACCACCATGAGAACGTCCGGGTCGCGATGGTCCACGCGCTACGCGGCGCGGCGCCGGCCATCGTCGCGTCCGCTGCCACCGTGGTCGCCGGCCTGCTCTGCCTGCTCGTCGCTGACCTGAACAGCACCAGCGGGTTGGGCCCGATCGGTGCGGCCGGCATCCTGTGCGCGCTGGTGGCCATGCTGACGCTGTTCCCGGCGGTGCTCGTGGTGCTCGGCAGGCGAATCTTCTGGCCGGCCATCCCGCGGTTCAGCACGGCCGTGGAGGCGAAGCCGGGGCTGTGGGGACGGCTCGGCACCGCCATCAGCCGCCGTCGATGGGTGGCGGCGCTCGGCTCGCTCGGAGTCCTCGGCGTGCTCGCCCTCGGGCTGGCAGGCAACACCGGCGCCCTGCGGGAGCAGGACCAGTTCCTGTCCGCGCCGGAGTCGGTCACCGGCTTCACCGTTCTTCGCGAGCACTTCCCGGAGCTCGGCGGCCAGCCGATGACGGTCTTCACGCGGCCGGCGCACCAGGAGCGGGTGCTCGACGCCGTCAAGGACACTCGCGGTGTGGCCCTGGCCATCCCGGAGCAGACCAGCGGTGGCTGGGCCAACATCTCGGTGTTCCCGAAGGACGCGCCGGACACCGTCGCGGAGTACGACACGATCAAGCGGGTACGCACCGCCGTGCACGCGGTGAGCGGGGCGGAGGCGATCGTCGGCGGGCCGAGTGCGGAGAACCTCGATACCGAGGTGACCACCAAGCGCGACGAGAAGCTGGTGATCCCGCTGGTGCTCGCCGTCGTCCTGATCGTTCTGGGGCTGCTGCTGCGCGCGATCCTGGCCCCGCTGGTCCTGATGGCCACCGTGATCGTCTCATTCGCCGCGGCCTTCGGCGGCAGCGTGTTCGTCTTCGACACGATCCTCGGGTTCAAGGGAATCGACTATTCGGTGCCACTGCTGGCATTCCTGTTCCTGGTGGCACTCGGCGTCGACTACAACATCTTTCTGGCCAGCCGGGCCCGGGAGGAGACCGTGCGTCTCGGCACCAAGGAGGGCATGCTCAAAGCCCTCTCCGCCACCGGTGGCGTCATCACCTCGGCAGGCCTGGTCCTGGCGGCCACGTTCGCGGTCCTCGCCACACTTCCGCTGGTGATGCTGATCGAGGTCGGGTTCCTGGTCGCCTTCGGCGTGCTGCTCGACGCCCTGCTGGTGCGGTCGGTCCTGGTGCCCGCCCTCACCTTGCTGATCGGCCGCCGGATCTGGTGGCCGAGCCGGCTGTCCCGTCCAGCGGCGGAGCTGCCGGACGGTCAACAGCCGCTCGCCTACGAGGAGGAGCCCGCGCTGCAACGGTGAGCGCGGCGGCACGGACGAGATCCGGGACGGGCCCCAGGCCCGTCCCGGATTTCTTTCATGGTCCCGACGGCCGCCCCCCTTGGTCCTGCGCCACACACCGCGGCCGGGGTCGGGGTCGGCGCGTCACGGTGTCCTGCCCCGACCATGAGGCACGCGGGGCCATGTCCGAGGGCCGCCGCCCTTTGTCCTGCGTCGCGCCGCCGCCGGGCGGGTCAGGGCACCGCACTGTCCTCCCCGGCGGCCCGGCGCCCGAACGGGGCGGGTGGGGCCGCGGCCGGAAGGTCGACCCGAAGCAGCGCGCCACCGCGTGCGGAGCGGGCGACGGTGGCCCGGCCGCCGTGGGCGTCGACGACCCGCTGCACGATCGACAGCCCCAGACCGGATCCCGGCAACGCCCGGGCGCTGTCGGCACGGTAGAACCGGTCGAACACCCGCGGTACGTCAACGGCGTCGATGCCCGGCCCGGCGTCGTCGACCTCGAGCACCGCCGACGCGCTCTCGGCACGGAGCCGGACCTGGACCGGCTGATCCGCGGGGGACCACTTACCGGCGTTGTCGATGAGGTTGAGCACCGCCCGCTCAAGCGCAGCGGGACGCCCGCTCACCCACACGGAGGTCACGTCGAGCACCACCTCGATGTCAGGCACGCGGGAACCCGCCCGGGTCGCGGCGGCCGCCACCACGTCGGCGAGGTCGAGCACCTCGGTGCTCTCGTCGCTGACGTCACCGCGCGCCAGGTCGGTCAGCTCGGCGACAAGGGTGCTCAACTCGGCCACCTGGGCGCCGAGATCATTGAGCAGCCGGGTCCGGCTCTCCGCCGGCAATGCGCTGTCCAGGGTGCCGCGCCGATCGAGCCGGATCAGCAGCTCGGCGTTGAGGCGCAGGCTGGTGAGCGGGGTCTTGAGCTCGTGGGCGGCGTCCTCGGCGAGCAGCCGCTGGGCCAGCCGGGAGTCCCGGAGCGCGGCGAGCATGTCGTTGATCGACTGGATCAGCCGCCGGATCTCCCCACCGCCCTCATCCGGGATGTCGGCGTCGAGATCCCGGGTGTTCGCGACATGTACCGCGGCGGCGGCCAGCCGGTCGATCGGGGCCAGCCCGGTCCGCGCCACGGTCCGCCCGACAAGGGCGCCGCCGACCACGCAGAGCAGCCCGATCAGCAGCATGCCGAACCCGAACTGGTTGATCGGGCTGTCGTCGACGACGCGGGCCACCTGGACCGCGCCGTCGCCCGCCCGCAGCGTGTAGATGACGTAGCCGTCCTCGTCGCTGCCGTTCGACTCCATCAGGTCAGCCGACGTGCCCTGCGCCACGCGCCCGGCGTCCTCGCTGACCGGGGGCAGCGCGGGTTGGCCGGCCGGCGTGCGGATCGAGCCGTCGGGCAGGATGACCCGCACCAGCCGACCGGATCCGGGATACGGCGGTAGCTGGACCTGCGCCGGACCGGCGCGCTCCGCGTCCGTCGCCAGGACGCGGGAGTCGGCGCGCAGCTGGTTCTCGGCGGTGTCCTGCAGCTCCCAGTCCAGTAGCTCGCTGGCCACCTGGAAGGCCATGAACACGCTGACCGCGATGGCCGTCGCCGCGATCACCGTCAGCCTGGCCCGCAGGGACCGCCGGCGCCACCATCGGGTCAGCCGGCGCGGTTCCCGGCCGGCGCGCCTGCTCACGGAGGAGTCTCCCGCAACGTGTATCCCAGGCCGCGCAGCGTGTAGATCAATCGCGGCTCACCCTCGGCCTCCATCTTGCGGCGCAGGTAACTCACGTACACCTGGAGGTTGTTGGCGGTGGAGCTCATGCCGAAGCCCCAGATGGCCTCGAACAGTGCGTCGCGGGTCACGATCCGGGTCGCGTTGCTCACGAGGACCTGCAGGAGGGAGAACTCGGTCCGGGTCAGGCGTAGCGGCCGCTCGCCCCGCCACGCCTCGAACCTGTCGGGATCGAGCCGGACGTCGGCGAACGACAGGATCTGCGACTCCTCGTCGGCCGGCGCGCGCCGGCGCAGCAGGGCCCGCACCCGGGCCAGTAACTCCTCGGTGGCGAACGGCTTGGGCAGGTAGTCGTCGGCGCCCGCGTCCAGCCCCGCGACCCGGTCGGAGACCTGGTCACGGGCGGTCAGCATCAGCACCGGCAGATCCCGGCCCGCGGCCCGCAACCGCCGGCAGGTCTCCAACCCGCCGAGGCGGGGCATCATCACGTCGAGGAGCAACAGATCCGGCGCGTCGCCACCGACCCCGTCGAGCACGGCGAAACCGTTGGCGACGGTGCTGGTGTCGTAACCCTCGACCTGGAGCACCCGCTCCAGCGACTCACGGATGGCCGCCTCGTCATCCGCGATCATGATCCGCACGCCGGCCCGCCCCCCTCCAGTCGATACTTTTTCCGCTCATTGTCCCCGATCAACCTGAGGCCAGGATTAGAGCGTCGCCGCCCGGGGACTGAGTCTGCCGTAATCGGACAGCCGTGACATCGTGCGCTCGATCGCCCACCTCCGACGCCCTCATCTACGTAGGTCGGCTCGGTCGTAGGCTTTGTCTGCGTGTAGGCGCTGGGGCTTGAAGTACCGGCCGCGGCAAGGGTCGTGTCTCCAGCCCAGTGGTGGCTTCAAACGATGGGCCGCCCGGCATCCCGCGACGACCCGGCCACTCATTGGGATGCGCTGCAAAGATCGTTTGGTGAGGACACGCCTGCGAGGTCGTCCTAGGACAGATACAGGAACGACTTCGAAGGCGGCCGTGCCCCAACTGTTGGCTGGTATGGATGCAGGCAGGCAAGGCCGAGCACCACTGCGTGGTGCATTGCTCAAACTGGTCAGCGAGGTACTGGAGTTGAGCGGCGGTCATCCGGTGACATGGGCGATCGACCTCAACGCCGGCGGAGCTGCCCTGGTGAGCACGCTGCTGACCGACCACGGGCAAGAGGTCCTCTACTCCCCCGGCCGCACCGTCCATCACGCCTCCGGATCCTACTGGGGCGATGGGAAGACGGACACGAAGGATGCCTTCGTGATTGCGGATCAGGCACGCGCGCGATGGACCCTTCAGTCGGTTCACCGCGGCGACGACATCGCGGTCGACCTGCCGTTTCTCACCTCGCGTCGCCGACACCCGGCTGCGGACTCCTGCTGGGCCTCGTCGACCGCGCGGAGGTCCGCGAGGCCGCGGCCGCGTGGACCGGACGTGTCGACTCCGTCATCGCCCGCATGGACCGGGTGGCCGTCGACGCCACCGCGCTGGTGCGTGCGCTGGGCACCTCGTTCGCCAACCGGCCTGAGTGGCCGCATTAACGTTCGTCTCAGGTTCGCTCGGTAGGAAGTATGCATCCGGATAGGCGCGGTAACCCGTCGTGTCTTGCAGACGGATGCCGCGGGGATACCGCACCACCCAAACACCTGAGGAGAAACCGACATGAAGTCCAACGCAAACCCTCTGAAGAACCTCACGGCTGGACGCCGCGGCTTCCTAGCCGGCACGGCAGCACTTGGCATTGGCGCAGGCTTGTCCACGCATGCCATTGCCTCCCACGTGGCAGCGGACGAGACTACGGATTTTTCACAGCGAGACAAGGACCTGCCCTTCATCGGCACGGAAGAGACCTTTTCCACCCATGAGTTGATGGTGCTGAACGACAGGCTGTTCCTCGAGGACACTGGTCTTGCCGAGCTCGGCCCGCGCCGCATCGGTGCAATGGATAAGGCAGGGCTCAACATTCAGATCCTCTCCGCACATACGCCAGGTGTGCAGAATGTCAGAGGTCAGAAGGGCATCGATTTCGCGTATCGCCTCAACAAGTTGCTCGTCGATGGACCGATGGCCACCTATCCGGGGCGGTTCAAGGCATTCGCAACCTTACCTCTGCAGAATCCGGAGGCCTCGGCGGACGAGCTGGAACGCACCGTTCGGGAAGATGGCTTCCTGGGATGCTTGACCAATGGAATCATCGGGAAGAAATTCCTCGACCATCCCGACTTCGAGCCCCTGCTGTCGCGCGCCGAAGCCCTTGACGTGCCGATATACATCCATCCGGGCCTGCCGCCTGACGAGGTCTTCGAAATCTACTACAGCAATATGCGGCCGGAGTATCAGAAGGAGTTCCAGGACCAGGTTCTCAGCATCTCCGCATATGGATGGCACCAGGAAGTCGTCACCCAGTGCCTCCGAATGATCACCTCAGGAGTATTCGACAGGCACCCCAAGCTCCAGATCATCATCGGCCATATGGGAGAGGGCCTTCCGTTCTTCTACGAACGCGTCTTGGAGAAGATGAGCGAAGTGACCAGGAAGAGCCTGGACAAGCCGTTCGAGCAGTATTTCCATGAAAATTTCTGGTTCACAACCAGCGCATTTCCTCAGACTGAACTGCTCGATCTCCTGCTGAAATACATAAATGTGGATCGAGTGATGTTTGCAACCGACTACCCGTTTGCAGACATGAAAACTCAAACTGACTGGTTCCGGGGAGTCGCTTTGTCACGCGAAGCCAAGGAAAAAATCGCGTTCCGAAACGCGGAGAAACTTTTCGGCATCAAAGTCTGACACGTCCCGACGGGCAGAATGATGCCCGTGAACTGACGCGCCTGTGTCGGCAGAAGTGCAGAATACTTTGGCTGTAAGGCGAGAGTGCAGCCAGAGTATGCGATGCGCGGCTGCCGCATCACGCGGTCTTTATACAACGTAGATCGCATGCTCTGCTAGAGAGATCACAGTGTCATGCCAGTTCGCCCAGCGGCGGGCTACGCAGAGGTTGTTGGCAGTGGTACTGCAGGTTGTATCCGGGCAGCAGTGCCAGCTCCGGCAGGGCATGCCCGAGTGCTACCAGTAGGTCAGGTCGAACACGTCCGAGCAATATGGGTCCACCGCGTCAGAGCGGTTGTATTTCAGCTGATCGTCGGTGATGAGGGAGGGCAGGGCGGCAGCCAGACCGGTGAGGCCCACTGCCACAGCTCCTTCTTCATCGCGAAGAGACACGTCGAGACCGACCACGCCCGACAACCCCTCACCTGCCACGTAGAGACGCGCACTGCGCTGGACAGGGAGAAGAAAACCGCACACGTCCAGCCTCCCGGCGGGTTCGGACTCTCCGAGTGGGACGATCCCTGCGACGGCTGCGTGAAGAGCGTCCGTGAGGTCGAGCTCCGGACCAGCCTCCAAGAGCCGCGCCACCTCCTGCGTACCCACGACGGGAATACCGTGCCCGTCGCGGTCGCCATCACAATCATGGTCGGGGTCCGCTGCCGTCCGCGGAACGTCGGGCTCCTGCCGCATCCGCACGGCTTGCCGCAGAGCAGCAGCCAGCACGGAGGCCGGCCGAGTCCGCACCGTAGGCGTCGCAGAGCAACCGCAGCCGTCGCGCCAACGGCGCGCCGACTGCGCCGTAGCCGACCCTGCGCTGACGGTCGGGAAGCCGCAAAGGCACGCTGTACCAGGCCAGTTGTGCGAGGTCGTCCAACGCATCGCCGGGAATGGCCAGGTCCCAGTCAATGACGCCCACTAGACGGTCGTCCGCCCAGACCGTGTTCCAGCTCGTGAGGTCGCCGTGACGCATGATCAACCCGGGACGCCAGCGGGCGCCCGGGTCGCACCAGACGGCCTGATCTGAGGGACGGAAGTCGCGTACGGCCTCGTGGTAATCGCGCAGCCACCGGCCGAGCGCAGTGATGCACTCGTCCGCGAGAAGCGCTGGTGGCCATGGAGACAGCCCGACTTCGCCACGCAGCAGCGACACCACCTCGTGGCCGTCCACGGGACCGTCACCAAGGGCGCGCGGCACGCCGGCGAATCCCACCTGCTCCAGGTGGGGCAGTAGTTCCCGTACCGCAGGGGTCCACACGCGCCACGGCCTAAGAATGGTCTCGCCCTCACGGCGCACCGTCGACAGACCGCCGCGCATCGATTCACCGTCCTGGATCATGGAGGGACCCTGGTGCGCGGCGGAATCCCGGGCTCCGGGGCGCGGTGCCCTTCCGGCAGTCTCGTGCGGGAGCCGGATCGGGCCGAGCTCCTCGGTACCTACCATCCGGAGCACCAGGGCTCACTGACGTGGTGCGGTGCCTTCCTCGGCTTCGTAGGTTCGTAGGCTTCGTAGCCCAGGTGTTCGTGGGTGAGCAGCTCGGGCGGGTGTCGACCGAGGATGGCTGATCGGCCATGGTGGCGATTCGAGTCGGCGACACCGTCGTGCTGGCCTTCGACCGACTCGCGGACTGGCCCAGCGTTCCGAGCCTGCTGCGCGTGTTTGTTGCCGGTGCGGACGAAACGTTCTCACCGGCTGTCGGATGGGCCATCCCGGTGCAGTCGAGGACGAGTTCCTTGGAGAGCTGCCGTCACCCGCCCCCTCCTCGCCCGTCGGCCCCGCCCACGCCACCGACGCCTCCGACGCCTCCGACTGAGTACACCGACCGAGTGGGCTGAGTAGGTCATCCGATGCCCTGCCGCACGGCGGCTGCTGGACTGCCGTCATGACCAAGGACATGCCGCCTGCCCGTCCCCTGCGCTCCGCCACCCGCACCGCCGCCACCACCGGTTCGGCGCTCGCAGTCGTGATCCTTCCCCTGGTGGTCGGCGCCCTCGCCTCGCGGGCCATCGGGGGTGACCCGATGGCGTCGGTCAACGCCATGATCACGGGTGGGGGAGAACGCGCCCGGCTTTCCCGCTGCCAACTCCGCGGCTATCGCGGCCGCGCGCTCACGACAGCGCGGCACGCATGGGACCGCTCTTCCCGGTTGACCGGTGGAAAGCCGCTCCGGGCCACTCTCACCGAGGCGGGCCACCGCATCGAGCGCCTGCGCACGGCTTCGCCGCGCCATGGGGCACCGGGCGCGGCGGACCGCTCGTAGCGAAGGTCGCGGACCGGTCGCGCCGAAGGTCGCGGACCGGTCGTAGTTGAGCTCGCGTCCGGTCGTAGCCAAGCTCGCCAGCCTGTCAGCCTGTCAGCGAGTGAACGCCGCCGGTTCGCGCAGCTGTCCGGCCGCGACGCGCCAGGCCGACACGACGGCCTGGCGCGTGGCCGCGCTCGCCGCCTCGACCCCCGCGGGCGGGCGGAGCGGTGCGCCCACATGGACGTGGAGGCGCGGACGACGGGCCGGTGCCGTCAGGAAACCCGCGAGCTGTTTGGCACGACTGCCGGACGCGACCCGGCGCGCTCCGGCCTGCCCGATCGGAACGACAGGGGCGCCGGAGGTCAGGGAGAGTCGCGCGGGGCCGCTGCGGAAGGATTCGGGCGCGGCTTCGGCGGCGTCCGTCCGGCGCGGAAGCCGCCCCTCGCCGTAGATGAGGACGTGGCGGCCCGCATCGAGCGCTGCCACGGCAGCGTCCAGGGAGTCGGCCGCTCGCGAGGTACGGCGGTGTACGGGGACATGGCCGTCGCGGTCCAGGAGGTACCGCAGGACGGGTACGCGCCACAGTCCGGCGGTGGCGAGGACGACCGGTTCGATGTCCATACGGCGCAGCGCGGCCAGCACAATGCCGGGGTCTGCCAGGGATGTGTGGTTGGCGACGAGGACGGCCGGCGCCGGGAGGGTGGTGACCTCCGCGGAGGTCGTCAGATGCCCGAGGGCGGGGACGACGGCGGCTGCTACGCGACTGAACACGCGACTCCTGCTTTCGGGCGAGTGGATCGATGGCGAAGCGACGAATTCATCATCGCCTCAGGACCGTCCGAAGCCCTGAGTCGACGTACTCATCCGGTCCATCGCTGCCGTACTCACCTGCGCACATGCTCACGTCCCGGGTCGGCCCGAGCGGGCCCGGCAGCACATGGACACGTACATCGCCGGCCGTCTCAAGGCGCGTTCATCGTCAGGCATACGCTGTCAGCCCGGCAGACACGGTCGGCCGTACGAACACAGCCGGGAACGCCAGTCAGGAACGTAGTCAGGAACGTAGTCAGGAATGCAGCCAGCAATACTGCCAGGGGAAGCACTTGAAGGCTGAGGCGACGCACGTCTGGGACTCGGCACTCGACTCTGTCGTGGTCTACGCCCAGGGCCCGGTCTGTCGACGAGTCGCGCGGGGCAGCGTGCCGCCGGACGGCAGGCTGCGGATCACCGGGCTGCCCCGGACGCCGGGGCCCGGCTCTCTGACGGCCCGCGTCGTCGGTACCTCCGGGGTGCGGGTGGTCGAGGCGCGGGTCGAGGTCGACTCCGTACCGAACGACCCTGCCACACCTCATGAGTTGGGGCGCGAGGTCGAGCGGCTGCGGCCGGCACCGAGTACGCCTGCTCGCCCGAACTCTCCCCCCTGGTCACCCAGGTGGTGCGGTTCGACAACCGGTCCGGGCACGCGCTGCTCGCGGGCCCCGTCGACCTGGTCCGCGGCAGCGGCTTCGTCGGCCGCGCGACGCTGGAGTTCGCGGCGCCCGGGGCACCCGTCGAGCTGGCCTTCGGCAGCCGTGACGACCACCGGGTGGTCCGGCACATTGAGGAGTCCCGTACCTCCGCCGGACTGTCCCAGCGCACGCTGGTCACCCGCACGGTGCGCCTGCACCTGTCCCGATTCGCCGCCCCTGGAGAGCACGAGGAGCGAGTCGTCGTCCTGCGGGAACGCGTGCCCGTCTCCGAGGTCTCGGGAGTGGAGATCCGCGTACGTACGGAAGGGTGCTCCCCCGTGCCCGACGCCGTCGACGCCGAGGGCATCGCCCGCCTGGACGTCACGGTCCCTCCGGGCGGCCGACGCATGGTGACCTTGGAGTACGAGATCTCGGCGAGCAGCAAGGTGACGGGGATCTGACCGGGCCCATCTCGCCGCGCTTCCGTACCGGCCCGCAGGGAGGTGGCACCGGGCAAGCGGCCGTCCTGTGCTGGTCGGCGCTCAGGCCGCCGCCCGGTCGGGCGGGAAGGGCACGGGGTAGGGCTCGGCGAAGTCCGCGGAACGGCTGACCTCGCGCCACCTCTGATCCTCCTGGAGAAGCTGCCTGTCGAGCCGGATGGAGCCTTCGGCCGCGTTCACACCGAGCGGCAGATGGTCGGGGATGTCCTGGCGCCTGGCCATCCGGACCAGGATCTCAGCGGCTCGGACCGGGTCGCCCGCCGGCCCTTCGGCGGTCTGGCGGACACGTGTGTTCATGGCTCCGACCGTCTCCGCGTACGCCTCGGGGACCGCGTGGACGGCCATCGAGGAACCAGCCCAGTCGGTCTTGAAGCCGCTCGGCTCGACGACCAGCACCCTGATCCCGAACGGGGCCGTCTCGGTGCGCAGCACACGGCTGAAGCCGTCGATCGCGAACTTCGCCGCCTGGTAGGAAGCGATCCCCGGACTGCCTCCCACCCGGCCGCCCATGGAGGAGATCTGGACGACCAGGCCTGCCTTCTGCTCGCGCAGGATCGGCAGGGCCGCCTTGGTGACGTTGTACACACCCCAGAAGTTCGTCTCGAACTGGGTACGGAAGTCGGTGTCCTCCGTGGTCTCGATGGGCGACACATTGGCGTAGCCGGCGTTGTTCACCAGTACGTCGATGTGGCCGAAGTGCTGCTTCGCCTCGGCGAGAGCCGTACGCGCGGCTTCGGGATCGGTCACGTCCAGTCGTATCGGCCGTATCCGGTCGCCGAACTCCGCGACGAGGTCGGCCAGTTGCTCGGTGTTGCGGGCGCTCGCGGCGACGAGGTCGCCGGCTTCGAGTGCCGCACGGACGAGGGCACGGCCGAGGCCGCGCGAGGAACCAGTGATGAACCAGGTCTGCTGCATGCACTTAGCAAAACACTGTTGCGCTAATAACGCAACCGCGTTCCGCTAGGATCGTGTGATGACCCCGTCGGAGTTCCAGCGCGCACGCTCACCCGAAGCCAAGCGGCTGCGTGAGGCCGCCATCCTCGATGCGGCCCGCGCTCTCGGGGCCGAGCACGGCATCAGGCAGGTGACCCTCACGGACATCGCCGCCAGGGCCGGGATGCACAAGTCGGCACTGCTTCGGTACTTCGAGACGCGCGAGGAGATCTTCCTGCGGCTCACCGCGGCAGGCTGGCAGGAATGGTCGCCCGCCCTGGCCGCGAGGCTCCGCGAGATCAAGGAACCCGGCCCGGCAACCGTGGCGCAGGCGTTCGCGGCAACACTGGCGGAGCGCGGGATGTTCTGCGACCTGCTCGCCCAAGCACCGCTCAATCTGGAACGCAACGTGTCGGTCGCCGCGGTACGCGACTTCAAGCTCGCCACACTCGCCGCCCGCGAGGACATCTTCACCGCCCTGGACGAGCAGTTCCCCCGGCTCGACCGCGACAGCGCCCTCGACGTGATCGCCACCGCCGTCGCACTCGCCGGCGCGTTCTGGCAGATCGCGACCCCGGGCCCGGAGATCGCCGAGCTCTACCGCAGTGATCCCCGCCTCGCCCACGCGGTGGTCGAGGTCGAACCCCGCCTCGCCCGCATCCTCACCGCGACCATCAGCGGCATGACACCGACACCCGCCGCATAAGGCTTCCGGCAGGGCTGTTGGCCGGCTCGCGCCGGTGCCTCGACCGGCCGCTTCGGCTCACCTCGTACGGCTCGGATCAACCGCCGGTGTCCGGCGCGCTCTCATCGACTGCGGCCCTCAACTCGTGCAGTCGCAGGGCCAGTTGGAGGCGCAACGCCGAGTCCGGCGAGCGCCAGTCCTCGCCGAGCAGGGAGCCGATACGGTCCAGGCGCTTCAGCAACGTGTTCAGGTGCACGTGCAGGGCGCGGGCCGTCCGGCTCAGGTTCCCGGAGTGGGCGAAGTAGGCGGACGCCGTGGCCACGAGGCCGGTGGACCGTCGTCGGTCGTACTCCAGCAGCATGCCGATGCTGTCGGCGAGGAACCGGTCGAGGTCGCCCGAGCGGTCGGGGTCGAAGGCGAGCGCGTACATCCCGTACCGCTGAGCGCTTGCCCCACGGTCGTTCTCCCCCAGGGAGCGGATCACCTTGACGCAGCGCTGTGTCAGCGTGAACGTGCGGGACCGCTCCCCCGCGATCCGGTCGGCGACCACGAGTACGGGCACACCGAGCGTGCGGCGCAGCCTGCGGTGCAGGGTGCGTGCGACATCCTCCACATCGTCGGCGTGCAGCAGCATCGTCGGCCGGCCCAGATATTCGCCCGCCAGTCCTGACCGCTCGGTCGACAGGGGTTTCAACTGCCGGACGACTTCGCCCGCGGTCCTCTCAGGGCAGTCGACCACGACGAGGACGTCGAGGTGGTCCACGTCGACGCCACGGGCGAGGGCCCGGTCGCGCTGAGCCGGATGCAGAGGCGAGCGGGACATGAGTTCCATGAGCAGCTCGCCCCGGACCCGCTCCTCCGCTTCGGCACGGGCATCGCGCATGAGGAACAGCAGGCCCATGATCTGAGCCGAGCGCTCCAGCATGCGGACATCCGCGGGCTCCGGCGCGGCGCGGCGCGCCAGGGACAGGAAGCCGAAATGGTTTCCGCCGGGCCGGACGGCCACCACGCTGCGGAAGTACCCGTCCGCACCTTGCGTCGAGACACACCGCCCGGTGTCGCGCGCCTCCTCGCACACGTCCCGGGGCACGTCCGAAGGCATGTCCCGCGCCGCGTCCCGAGACACGTCAGGAGGCACGTCGGGAGGCACGTCAGCAGGCGTACCAGGAGGCACGTTCTGGTCGGCGTCGCCGTCGCCGTCCCGTCCTCGGGGGAAGCGGATCGCGCGGACCTCGTCGTCCCGGCCCCGGACCGTCACCGTGCCCCGCAGATGCTCGACCAGAAGCTGCGCGATGTCTCCGGGCCCGCCACCGGTCAACACCGCGTGCGTCAGCGCCTCGTGGACGGCCGCCGCCCGTTCCATGGTGGTGACCTGGTCCTCGATCGTGCGGTACGCGTCCTCAAGGCGCCGCAGCGAGACGCGGCTCTCCTCGTAGAGCCGCGCGTTGTTCAGGGCGACCGCGGCATGGCCGGCGAAAGCGCTGAAGAGGGCCACTTCGTCCTTCTCGAAGGGACGTTCGGTGCGGTCGGCGGCGAAGAGGGCTCCGATGGCCCGCTCCCCCACCATGAGCGGGACGCCCAACAGCGCCATGAGTCCTTCGCGGGGCACGAGCAGGTCGAACACGGGGTCGTGCGGAAGTCCTTGGGCTTCCCGGTAGTTGCTGACCCAGAAGGGAGCTCCGGACTCGATGACACGACCACCCAGGCCCGTTCCGGGCGGCATCCGGCCCGACGAGAACTCCGACGAGATCGTCCCGGCGGACGCTCTCACGGTGAGGTAGCCCTCCGCGTCCAGAAGCGACAGGTACGCGAAGTCGCTGCCGATCAGCTCGTGGGCGTGCCGCACGATCGAATGCAGGACCTCGTCGACCTCGCCGAGCGCCGTCAGGGACCGGGCCGTCGTGTACAGGCTGTTGAGTTCGCGCTCGCGGCGCAGCCGGTAGGCGGCCAGTTCGCCTTCGGCGGTGACGTCGACCGCGTCGGAACCGGTCCGTGCCGTCGACGACTCCGCGGAGGACTGAGGTGGTGGATTCATACACCCCGGCTTCGTGATGAGTGGAGGAGCTTTCCATCATATGGCGGGCGCGCGTGGCTTTAACCTCGCCCCACGCCACATCGTTGTGACTCGAACTCCCGGCTTCTCCACCGCTCGACCGCTCGACCACGCAAGCGCCCACGTCCGGGCCCGATCCCCTGGGGAGTGACAAGGATGTCGATTCCTGCCGTCGGCGGTCTGTACACCGTCGCCGTCCGCAAGGCGATGCTGCGCCTGCTGCCCGTCCTGTGCCTCGCCTACTTCATGTCCTACGTCGACCGGACGAACATCGCTCTGGCGAAGACCCACCTGCGGGCGGACGTGGACATCAGCGCGGCCGCCTTCGGCCTCGGCGCGGGTCTGTTCTTCCTGACCTACGCGCTCTTCGAGGTCCCAAGCAACCTGGTCATGTACCGGATCGGGCCACGACGCTGGATCGCGCGGATCGCTCTGAGCTGGGGCGCCGTCACCTCGCTCATGATGTTCATCCAGGGCGATGTCACCTTCTACATCGGGCGGATGGCACTCGGTGCGGCCGAGGCCGGTCTCTATCCGGCGATGATGTACATGGTGACCCAGTGGTTCGGTCAGAAGGACCGTGCCACCGCGATCGGGTTCATCTACCTCGCGCCCACGCTCGGTCTGCTCCTGGGCGGTCCGCTCGGCGGCGCGCTGATGGAACTGGACGACCTGGGTGGACTCCACGGCTGGCAGTGGATGTTCCTGACCGAGGGACTGATCACCATGGTCATCGGATTGGCCGTCCTGGCCTACCTGCCAGAGGTGCCCGCCGACGCGACATGGCTGACCGCGGACGAGGCGGCGGCGCTGAGCGAGCAGGCCGGCCGGGGATCCGGTCCGGACCCCGGGCACGCCCTCAGAGGCAACATGGGGCAGGCGTTCGGGCGGCCGTTCATCCTCCTCATCGGGATCATCTACTTTCTCAACCAGGTCACGATGAACGGCGTGACGTTCAACGTGCCCTCGATCATCGAGTCGTTGGACGTCAGCGGATCGTTCCTGATCGGCCTGCTCAGCGGAGTGACAGGGATCGGAGGCACGATCGGCGTGCTGGTGATGCCGCTGGTCTTCCGCCGGATCCCGCGCGAGTCCCTCACCATCGGCGTCCTCGCCGCGGCGCCCGCTCTGGTCGCGGCGGTCTTCCTGGCGGTTTCCTCGCCCGGCGTGCGTATCGCCCTGATCGGTGTCATGTCCGCCTTCACGTTCGCCACCCTGCCGATCTTCTGGTCCGTGGCCATGGCCCGGATGTCGGGAATCGTGGCGGCGGCCGGGCTGGCCTTCATCAACACGGTCGGTCTGACCGGCGGGTTCGTGGGTCCGTACCTGTTCGGGCTGGCCGAGGCGGACTCCGGAGATCCGACCTCCGGCTTCCCCATCGTCATCGCCACGTCCCTCGTCGGCGGCGCACTCGCGGTGGCCCTGCGCTGGGCGCTGCGGAAAGAGGACAGGAAGACCGCCCGGACCACAACGGTCGAGCCCGACCTGGAGGTACTTCCGTGACTTTCCTGCCTCAGGACGGATTCCCCCTGTCCGAGATCCCCGGAGCGTACGCCGCCGAGATCGGGGACACCGTGGTGATACGCGCCGGCACCGAAACACTGACCTGGACAGGCTTGCACCGCGCGAGCAACAGGGTCGCGCGCGGGCTGCTGGCCGCCGGGGCCACCACCGGCCGGATCGTGTCCCTGCTGCTGCCCAACTCGACGGATCTCGTACTGGCCGTGTTCGCGTGCTACAAGGCCGGGGCCACCCCTCAGGTGCTGTCCACGCGGATGAGGCCCGCGGAACTCGACGCGGTCCTCGAACTCGGTGACCCCGCCGTGGTCGTGACGGAACCCGGCGGTACGCTCGCCGACCGCCCGAAGGTCGTGTCCCTGGACGACCTGAGGAGGCGACAGCCCGACGACGACCTGGAACCGGCGGTCGCCACGTCGTGGAAGGCCCCGACCTCCGGCGGATCGACCGGCCGCCCGAAGATCATCCTGTCCGGCAGACCGGCGGTGACGTCAAGCTTCGACACCGACATGTGGGGAATCGAGGCCGGGGCACAGGCGTTGATCACCGCACCGCTGCACCACAACGCCCCTTTCGTGACCGCTCTTTCGACGATCTTCCTCGGCGGATCGGTGACCCTGCTGACACGGTTCGACGCCGAGCGCACCCTGTCCGCGATCGACGATCACGGTGTGGACTGGGTGTATCTGGTTCCCACGATGATGCGCCGGATCGTGGCGCTCCCGGACGAGGTCCGGGGCCGGTACACGCTCGCCTCCCTGCGTTCGGTCTGGCACTGCGCCGAACCGTGCCCGGTCTGGCTGAAGCGGAAATGGATCGAGTGGCTGGGTCCCGAGCGGGTCCGGGAGTTGTACGGGGGCACGGAGGCCGAGGCGGGATGCACCCTCGGCGGCGACGAATGGCTTGAGCACGTCGGATCGGTGGGGCGGGTGACGTGGGGTGAGATGAAGCTGCTCGACCCTGACGGCGCCGAGATCACGGAGCCGGGTACCCCGGGTGAGATCTACATGCGGGTGACTCCGGGGACCGATGCCACGTACCACTACATCGGCGCCGAGCCGACCGTACGTGACGGCTGGTCGTCCCTCGGGGACATGGGGCGGTTCGACGCCGACGGCTACCTGTACCTCCTCGACCGGCGGTCGGACATGATCACCGTGGGCGGGGTCAACGTGTATCCGGCGGAGATCGAGGCCGCGCTGGTCGAACACGAGCAGGTGATGACCGCGGTCGTGATCGGCCTTCCCGATGGCGACACCGGAAATCGGCTGCACGCGATCGTCCATACGCCGGAAAGGGCCGACGTCACGGCGGACGACATCCGGGGCTTTCTCGACGGGCGGCTTTCCCGGTACAAACTGCCGAAGTCGATCGAACTGGTCCACGACTCGTTGCGCGACGCGGCGGGCAAGGTACGGCGTTCGGAATTGCGCGCCCAGAGACTGGCCGAGCCGACCCATGCCGGTCGACCAGGACGGGAATAGCCATGAACCCCAGGACCACCCGGAAAACGGGGGTGCGTGTGGCCGTCACGCTCGCCGCCGTCGCCGCGCTTGTCGGCACCACGCCGAACGCACGACCGGCCACGGCTGATTCCGCCGTCGACGCGGTGCGATGCGAGGCGCTGGCAGGGTTTCGTATCCCCGCCTCCGTAATCTCTCTGCCCACCGGAGGCGGCCGGGTGAACGCCGCGTCCGAGATGACGGAGACCATCGGCGGTACGAGCGTCACGTACTGCCGTGTCGACGCGGCACTCCTACCCGTCGACCCCACAGCACCCGATATCCACATGCGCGTCGCCCTGCCTCTGGAGTGGAACCGCAGATCCATGATGTTCGGCGGTGGCGGCTACAACGGCACCATTCCCGAAATTCGCGCGGACGCCCCCTTCGGGCTCGCGAACACCCCCACCCCACTGGCGCGCGGATATGCGACGTACGGAAGCGATTCCGGGCACCAGGCGGACCCCGCCAAGCATCCCATTTCGTCGCTGGACGGCTCTTTCGCCCTCAACGACGAAGCACTCAGGAATTTCTCCGCGGGCGACGCGCTCAAGAAGACCCACGACGCGGCCCAGTTCCTGATCCGACGGGGATACGGGGCGCAACCCGAGCACGTGTACTTCGCGGGCGGATCGACCGGCGGCCGCGAGGCGCTGGCCGTGGTGCAGCGCTGGCCCCGCGCCTTCGACGGCGTGATCTCGGCATTCCCGGCGTGGAACAACCTCGCCGAAATCCTCTACCTGGGACATGCGACGCAGTTGTCGGCGCGGCCCGGCGCCTTCCCCGGACCCGAAAAGCAGGCGCTCCTGTACGACAGCGTCATTCAGGCCTGCGACGCCCAGGACGGACTGGCCGACAGGATCGTGTCGAACCCGGATGCCTGCCGTTTCAGACCTGAGAAGCTGCGATGCCCCGACGGCGGCGACACCGGCTCGTCATGTCTCTCGGACCGCCAGATCACCTCGGTCACGGCCATCTCGTCCCCGTGGAAATGGCCGTACAAGGTGGCCAGTGGCGAAAAGGGCTACCCCGGTTTTCCTTTCCTCTCCGGTGCCGACATGCGCACACCGCTGCTGGGTTTCGGAACCACCGCACCCACACACCCGATGCCTCTCACCAGCGGATACGGAATGCAGTACTGGGACCAGTGGGTCAAGTACTTCCTGACACGCGACCCCGGCCACAGCCCCTTGGCCGTCGAACCGGGGAAGCCGGGAAAGTGGCTCTCCCGCATCAGCCGGTTGTCCGAGATCCAGGACCTCAACGACGCGGACCTTCGACCGTTCGCGCGGTCCGGCGGAAAGCTCCTGCTCCTCCATGGCGCTGCCGACGAACTCGTCTCGCACCGTTCGACGAACGACTACTACGAGCGGGTGACCGTTACCTTGGGGCCGGGTAAGACACGGGAATTCATGCGGTACTACCTCGTGCCGGGCGCCAATCACGCGAACTTCGGCAATCCCGCGTTCGCCCCCGGCTGGGACTCGGTCACCGCGATCGAGCAGTGGTCCGAACAGCAGCGTAAACCTGTTTCTCCGGTCGCGACCGACGCACGTGACGGCAGGACCCGGCCGCTGTGCGAATACCCCCGCTGGCCGAGGTACAAGGCAGGGAATCCCGAGAGCGCCGACAGTTTCGTGTGCGGCGGGGATGCGGCGTGAGGCGGCCTTGGGCGCGCTACGGCCGCACGGGTGGGGTCCGTACGGTGCCCGCGGGAAAGCGCTGGTCCGCGGGGAGTTGGTGGTCGGCGGTCAGACCGGTCAGGAGGAGGTCGACGAGGCGGTGGAGGCCTGCGGCGGGTCGGGTGGTGAGGCGGTAGGAGGCGATGGCCGCAAGGCAGATGCGTACGTCGTCCACGCCGATGTCGTCCCGGACGACGCTGGCGGCGCGGGCCCGGTCGACGAGGCGGCGCAGCGCCCGTGCCTGTTCGCGGCGGTCCGCGGCGAAGGCGGCGGCCGCCGGATGGGAGCCGAACAGGGCCTCGTTCAGCCCGCGGTCCCGTAGCCGGTGCTCGGCGAAGCGGCGGACGACACCGCTGAGCGCACGCCATGGGTCGGGATCGTCGAGGGCGGCCTTCATGTCCGCGCGGCAGGCCGCGACGTGCTCGGTGAGCGCCGCGGTGACCAGGTCGGCGCGTGAGGGGAAGTGCCGGTGGACGGTGGCGATACCCAGGCCGACGCGGCGGGCGATCTCCCGCATCGGCAGGTCGAGCCCTTCGGCAGCGAAGGAGGCGCGGGCCACCGAGAGGATGCGGCGACGGTTGTCCTCCGCGTCCGTGCGTGTTTTCCGAGTCACTGTGCTTGCCGCGCCTCTCACTTCGACCTGATCCGGATCAGCCGCTCCACCTCCATGTCTACCGTGTGCCGACGCCCGGACGGTCCGGGCAGGGAAGGTGCACCATGCGCGCAGTACGGTTCGAGCGGTTCGGTCCCCCTGAGGTACTCGGCGTCGGATCCGTGCCCGAGCCACACGCGGGTCCGGGCGAGGTACGAATCGCCGTCCGCACGGCGGGAGTGTCTCCGGTCGACCTGGCGCTGCGGGCCGGCGACTCGCCCTCGCGTGACGGTCTCGCCCTGCCGCACGTCCCCGGGGTGGACGCGGCCGGGGTGATCGACGAGGTCGGTCCGGGCGTCACGGGCTTCCGGGTCGGCGACGAGGTGTTCGGAGCGGTCGACGTCGCCCGGCTGGGCGGAGCGAGCGCGCAGTTCGCGGTGCTCGCGTTCTGGGCGGCGAAGCCGGACGCCTGGTCCTGGGAGGAGGCGGGCGCCGCGGCGACGGGTGTCGAGACGGCGACCCGCGCCCTTGACCTGCTCGGCCTCAACGGGGAACAGGACACGACACTTCTGATCGACGGGGCGTCGGGCGGTGTCGGAAGCATCGCCGTGCAGCTGGCGGTGGCGCGAGGAGCCCGCGTGCTTGCCACGGGCCGACCCGCCGGCCACGCCTTCCTGACCTCTCTCGGCGCGACGCCGGTCGCCTACGGTCCCGGCCTGGCCGAACGGGTCCACGCCCTCGGCATCGCGCGTATCGACCCTGTCGACCGTGCCCTCGACGTGGCTGGGAAAGGCTCACTGGACGAACTCGTCGCGCTCACCGGCAGCCCGGACTCCGTGGTCACCCTCGCCGACTTCACGGGTCCCGGCCGCGGGGTGCGCCTCTCGCTCGGCCGCTACGGAAGTCAGCCGGACGGGTGCCACGGGCTGGCGTCGGCCGCCGAGCAGGCGGTGCGGGGGCGGTTCCGTGTACCGGTCCAGGCGGTGTTCCCGGCCGACCGCGCGGCGGAGGCACACGCGGCGGTGGCGACGGGCCCTCGCCGCGGGAAGACCGTCCTCGACCTCACGACGCTCGCGTCCGGCACGTGATGCGGTCGGCCGGCTCCGGGCCGCGTGGCCTTGTCACTCGTTGAGGTGCAGTACGGCCGCGTCGCCTAGGTCTTCGGTCGGGGCTTTGTTTCTGTACATCCTGTTATGGGATGAGTCGGAAGGAGCCCTGGTGAGAAGCACGTGGACACTGCTCGAAGATCTCCAGGCCCAGCCGACCAGGTGTCCTGGCGGCAGTTGGTCGCTCTGACGTCCCGCCGCGCTCACCGTCAGGAGTTCCCCGTGCCAGTCCCCCGTTCCGTACCGGTGCCCCGCTCCGCGCAGCTCCGCCTCCCTCTGGTCGCTCTGCTGAGCGCTGCCTGTCTGACCGGTCTGGTACAGGCCGCCCCGACCCACGCCTCGGACGCTCCGGCGAACGACGACCGCGCCCTGCGGCGGCAGTTGCAGACACTGACGGACGCACCCGGCGGACCTCCCGGGGCGATCGCCGTCCTCAAGCGTGGGTCCCACACCCAGGTCTTCCGGGCCGGCGTCGCCAAGGTCGGCACCGATCGTCCGATCCAGGTCACCGACCACATGCGCATCGCCAGTACGGCCAAGGCGTTCAGCGGCGCGGTCGCTCTGCGCCTCGTCGACTCCGGGGACCTGCGGCTGAACGACACCCTCGGCAAGGTGCTCCCCCGGCTGCCACGCGCATGGCATCGGGTCACCCTCCGGCAGCTCCTGAACCACACCAGCGGACTGCCCGACTTCAGCGCCGCCCCCGAGTTCCTGGCCTTGGTGACCGAGAATCCGCGCCGCCACTTCGACTCGCGTCGGCTGCTGGAGTTCGTGGCCGATGAACCGCTGGCTTTCCGCCCCGGGTCCCGGTACGAGTACTCCAACTCCGACAACATCGCCGTGGCGCTGATGGCGGAGGCCGTGACGGACCGACGGTACGAGGACCTGCTCGACGAACTCGTCTACCGCCCGTTGGAACTGCGCAGCACCAGCCTCCCGCAGGGCTTCCGGATGCCCAGGCCGTACATGCACGGCTACGACGTCACCGGGCAGAACCCGCCCGAGGATGTCAGCGAAGTGCTGAGCGCGTCCGGCGTATGGGCATCGGGCGGGATCATCTCCACCCCGAAGGACATGACGGCCTTCATCCGTGGCTACGCCGGCGGCAAGCTGATCGCCGACCGGACACGTCACCAGCAGCGCAACTGGGTCGACGGCGCTTCCGAACCCGCGGGCCCCGGCAAGAACAAGGCCGGTCTCGCCATCTTCCGGTACGCCACCCGCTGCGGCGTTGTCCACGGCCACACGGGCAACTTCCCCGGCTACACACAACTCATCGCGGCCACCCCGGACGGCACGCGGTCCCTGACCGTCTCCCTCACCACTCAGGTCAACAAGACCAACAAGCCGGAACTCCTGAAGCGCCTGCGGACCGTCCAGGAGAACCTCGTCTGCGCACTGCTGCGCAAGCGGTGAGTGACAGACACCGAATGACAGCCCCTGACGACTGCGGAACCGTGCACATGGACAAGTCCGAGGCAGCTCTGTGATAGTTCAGAAATGTTCCCCCTGCGGTTGCTGATCGCGTTGTGCGCGGCTCCGCTGGTCATGGCCACGTTCACCGGTGTCGCTTATCTGGGTCTGCGCGGCAACCCGCTGTTCCTTCTGCTCGCTCTCGCCGGCATCATGCTGGCACTGGTGGTCGGCTGGGACATCCACAACCACTGCGAGGCCAAGAACGCCACCGTCCTGATGTTCGCAGGCGGCATCGTCCTGACGACCACGATCTTCGCCGCGTACGTGGCGACGATCAGCTCGGCCGCCCCACGGCACATGTGCACCGTGGTCGAGTCACGTACCTTGCACCGGCTCAGTCCAGGCGGGGAGGCTACCTACAACTACCGGCGGCTGGACTGCGAGGACGGGCGCACCGACCATCTCGGGAACGAGCTGGCGGCCGAGAAAGGGACCGACACCACCGATCGGTACAAGGGAACCCGGCTCCTGGTGGCCTACGACCCGAATGGATGGCTCCCCTCGATGGTGGTGGATGACCAGGTCTTGTGGAGTGTCGGCGCCGGTATCGGGATGACTGTCGTCCTCACGTTGCACACGGGAGTCGTCATCGCCGACCAGCGTCGACGGTGACCCTCGCCGCCTCATCACGAGGCGTCTCGCAAAACTGGACGTTGACCGAGAGGGCGCTGCTTCACTGCATGCACGTGCAGCTCAGCGAGGAAGGGGCGTACGTTTGCGGCCGTTTGCCTCGGAGTGGGTATGTGACCGGAGCTGACGACCGGCTGAGTGGTCACGAGGGCCGTGCCATTGCCCCAGACGCAGCGGGAACTGGGGATTCACCGGGGCCGGCGAGGCGATAGTCACCGAACGCGGCGGCATCTCGGCCGTGTACCGGGCCGGCGGCTTCTCCTCGCCCCGGGTGGCGATCCAGACCCCGATGGACACCGCGGCGGGTATCGCGACCCCGACCACTCCGCCGATCCTTCTGCGTCGCGCGCGACGACGCTCGTGTCTGTGCCTGACGGCCGCCCAGTCGATGGGTGGCAGCGACCCGTTCACCGGATCCCGCTGACGTACTCGCCGGCGGCGTTGCATCAGCGGGGCGCGGGTCGTTCGACATTCTTCGGAATCCCCTCGACTTGCAGCGGTGGGTGAGCGGGGCGTTCGCGGTGCCGAGCCGCTGCCCAGGGCAACAGGGGACCCTCGCCGCTCCGCAACACCCTGCCGTTTGCCCGGCGTTGCGGGCAAACGGCTGGGTGTGGTCTTGAGGGTCGGCCGGGCTTTCCGTCTGATCGTTACGGGTGTTCGTGGCGACCGCCAAGGCGACGGGCAAAATCCGCGGCAACTGGTTGTGGTTCCGCGCGCGGCCGGGTTGCCAAAGAACCGGGAGTGCCATCCCACGGCCAACGACCGCGGCTACGCCGTGACATCGAGCTTCACCAGCATGCCGCTGACATCCCTGCCCGCCCTCGGCGCACTCCGCACCAACGGCACCCAGGCACCCGCCGCAGCCGCCGAACACATCAAAGCGGAAGACCCGGACCCACCCATCAACACCCGGCCGGCCCACCACAGCGAACAACTGATCCACCTCACCAACAGCAGCACACTCAAAGAACCCGCCCAAGAATCCACACTAAAACCGCAGGAACCAACCAGAGGCGCAGGCTGCGGGCACCGTACAAACGGCTGAACCGGCTTCAGGACGCCGCGACGACCACGACCTAACAGGCACCCACCCTGTCATCAATGTCCGCCGCGCGACCTGGACCCCGCAGCACCCCTGAACGGCAGAACGACAACCGCGCACTGCACTCACCGGCGCAGCACGCCGACACCCGCGCCACCGGCACGGCCGACATACCGCCAGCCCCCACTCCGTGACGAAGAGCAGCGCGAGCGCCTGGCCCTGCTCAGGGTTAACCACGTGCCGCCGGCCGGCCGTGCCCGCCTGGCCGCGCGGGACCAACTGCCCTTACCCGCACGGTCCCCACCCTTCTACCGCATTCCACCGCACCCCCCGCTGCCCTCACCCACACGCGCGACATCACCGTGGCGGGGCCGCGCACAGGGATGCTCCGGCGTACGCGATGTACGGGCGTTTACGTCGGCGCGCCCGCTCCACTTTCATGACTCTGTGTGCATGCGCGAACTCGGAGGGTAATTGACATGTGTCGGCGTCAACTGCCGTCTGCGAGACGGGCGCCCCTCCTGCAGACGACGAGGACCGCTCCACGCACCCGGGAGTACGCGACCCCACACGCGACGCCGGCGCCACACCCAAGCGGAATCACACAGAAGGGACACTGGCATGGCCACGTACTGGGAGTTCGTCAGGCTGGAGTGCGTCAAGCCGTCCGAGCCCTACGGGGACGAGCTGTACATGCTGCAGAACGGCAAGAAGATCTGGAACACCACCGACGACAACGAGGGCCAGGCCGGGAAGGTCTGGGAACCCGGGACACTGTTCAGGCTGACCAGCGACGTCGACATCCAGCTCTGGGAGTACGACCCGGACACCGCCGACGACCTCCTCGGGCAGACGGTCATCATGCCGTCCGAAGTCGGACTGGGACACAAGACCCGTGAGTTCACCGGCGACGGCGGCTTCTACAAGTTCACCTACCAGGTGATCAGCCACTGACACACGGCCGCCCCGGCAGGCAAAGCCGCCGGGGCGGCCGGCATGCCGCCGCTGCCATGACGAGTGGCAAACACGCCCAGCAGTCCGGCACGGAGATCTGGCTTCCGGCCGGCCGCAGGACGACTCGAAGCAGGTGGTACTGCGCTCACGCCGCAGCAGCCAGATGGGGCATGCCTTGCCCGAAATCGCAGCCGAAGTCGCGGCCGAGGCGTGCAGCCGCCGGACGCCACCGCCCCGGACGGCGTCATGTGACCTGTACAGGTGCCTCAGGTGCACGGTGCCTCAGGCGACTTGGACGCCGCCTCAAACCTACGGCCCCCCGGAGTCAGGGCCGCATGGCGCATTGGCTTCGCCCTGGCGGACACGTGGTTTGTGGGGCTTTCAGAAGGTGCGCTCGGCCACCTTCGCCCGTTTGCTGGTTTGCAGTGTGGTGCGCAGTGCGGCGGCGGGCAGGGGTGTCGCGGGGGCTTGGAGCATGTTTTCCGCGGCTGTGTTGGGGTCGGAGAGGTAGATGCGGGTGTAGGCACCGGACTCGGGTTCGAAACGCCAGCTCTCGCTGAGGGTTCCGGCGTCGACAGTGTCGTAGCCGAGACGGTGGATCAGCTGTTCTGCCCGGGACTTGGCGGCAGGGTCGTCGCCGGCGACGGGAAGGGCCGTGCGGTCGGGAGCTCCGGCGGGCCGGGCGAGCTGGGGGATGTGGTGGGCGAGGATATTGTTGAAGGCTTTCACCAGCTGGGCGCCGGGCAGCCACCGCCGGGCGAGTTCACTGGTGGTCAGATCCTCGGAGTCGAGTTCGGCGATCCGGCCGTCGCGGTAGGGATAGTAATTGCCGGTGTCCACCACAATGCGGCCGCTCAGCAACCCGCCGGGCAAGTGGACGTAAGCGGTGAGCGGGATGCTTAGCAAGGTCACCTCTCCAGCCCGGGCAGCCTGTTCGACCGTGCCCGCCGAGGCGCGCGGTCCGAGTTCCTCGACGAGTTCAGTCAGGCTCCGCGGGCCGCGAGAATTGGCGAACACCACGTTGATGTCCGCGGCAACGGCCAGCCGTGCGACGGCGCTGCCGATGTTGCCGCTTCCGATGATTCCCAGCGTCGTCATTGCTGTTCCGCCTTCTTTCGTAAGAGGGGTGCCCCGGGGTGAGGCCGGGCGCGTTTGGTGGTCGGGGGTGGTTACCGACCGTGAAGCGGGTCAAGCCGTGGGGCAGTGGGGCCGGAGGCGACGGTGGACAGTTCGGCGAGGGAGCGCTTCACGGAGTCAATAAATGCAACGGTAACCCAAACTGGGACTCCGTTCCACTTTGGGCCTGTGTACACTCACCTCATGGCTGGCCCCGCGAAGACTTCCTCCACCCCCGCACCGCCCAAGCGCGCCTCACTGCGTGAGCGGACGCGTGCCGCGATGCGCACGGAGGTCAGCGACGTCGCCTTCCGGCTCTTCGCCGAGCAGGGATACGAGAACACGACCGTGGAGCAGATCGCCGCCGCGGCCGGCCTGTCGCGCACCACCTTCTTCCGATACTTCGGCACCAAGGAGGAGGTGGTCCTCGGCCGGGTCGGCGAGTACGGCCGCCAGGTAGCCGACGCCCTCGCCGCCCGCCCCGCCGAGGAAAGCCCCTGGTACGCGCTGCGCCGCGCCTTCGACGTGATCACCGAGGCCGGTCCCGGCAGGCCCGGATCACCCGGATCACCCGGATCACCCGCGGACATGATGCGACTCCTCAGTCAGGCGTGCGTGCTGATGACACGGCACTGGGAAAAGACCCAGGGCTGGCAGAGCATGATCGCCCCGGAGGTGGCCCGCCGACTCGGCGGCCCCGACCCGGTCACCGACATGCGGGCGAACGCACTCACCGCGGCGGCGATCGCCTGCCTGGACGCGGCCACAGACGCCTGGATCACCACCGGCGGGACCGCCTCCCTGCCCGATCTCGCGGACCAGGCGATGGGATGCCTGCACGAGACGGGTGACACGCCCGGATAGCCGCACCGGGCGACGGCGCCCGCCATCCGCTCCCATGTCCCCGGCACGGCCACCGGCCCGCTGACGGCTCCGCGCTCGCCGCTCGTCGAATACGAAACCGCCGGGCGTCTGCAGCACACGGCCGCACCACCCCCTCCCCCGCATGGCCACGCGCAGCATCGCCGGCCGGCTCGCCCCGGCAGCCCCCGGCCGACATCCGTGGACGGGCCGGTCATTCTCCGTAGGAAGGGGTGGAGCACCCGTGAGACGCTGGACGTCACCCTCGTCCGGCCCGAACTGATCGTGGAAGTCGCAGTCGACGTCGCCCGTGACACCTCCGGCCGATGGCGCCACCCCGCCGGCGGCACCGACCACGCCCCGGCCTCACACCCCCCGCCGACGTCCCGCGCGAGCGCATCGTACTGACCTGCCGTGGTCTGGTCTGCGACCACGGTACGCACCTCCGTGGTCGGGCCCGCAGGCGAGGGCGCAGCACCGAGGGCCGTTGCCCGGTGAGCAAGCCTCGTCCTTTCGGCTGTTCAGCGGCAAGCGAACAGCCGCTGCCGGGAGGGAAGTCCCGTACAGCGGCTGTCACGAAGAGCGTGGTTGTGGAGGGGCGGTCGCCTACGCGGCGAAAGGCTCCATGAGGCTTCAGCCGAACGATCGTCCTCATGGGCTATAGGTGAGGCCCGGGGACACTGTCCCCTCCATAACCACACCTGCTGTAACCAGCACCCTCCGGCAGATGTTCCCGGCCCGGACGTGCGTTGCGCCCGGGCCGGCCCGGGCAGGTTCGTTTCTCGGCGAGCCGTACACCGATTTGTTGCGCTGCACCCGCCGCCAGTACCGGCTGCAGCACGTCGTACCGCAGGAACGCAGTACCGCAGTACCGCAGTACCGCAGTACCGCAGTACCGCAGACAGGGAACCGTATCCCCGGGCAGCAGCCGGCACTGTGCTCAGCGCCGTAGAGGCTTCCTTGGCACCTCGCCGGGGTTCCGCTCACGCCAGCGGGTCGGGCAAGGTGATGCGAGCGGTGACGCGTTTGCCGACCGGCTCCTGCCGCACCGACAGGTGCTCGCTCACGGCCTCGACGATCTCCAGACCGTGCTGGCCGATACGGCCCGGATCAGCCGCCCGAACCACCGGCACCAGCGGCGCGCTGTCCCACACGGTGACCTCGACCCGCTCCACCGTGATGCCCAGCTCCATCAAAACGGGGCCCGGGGCGTACTTGAGGGCGTTGGTGACCAGCTCGCTGACAACGATCTGGGTAAGATCCCTCGCGCGCACCGACACCACCAGACAATGGTCGGTGACAGCCCGCTCAAGGAAAGCCAGAGCGTGGTGGCGGGCCCGGGAGATACACCCCTCTCTCCCGTCCAGGGCATAACCGGCCCGTATGAGCCGGGACCCGGGCCCCGTACGGCCGCCAGTGTCGCCCTGGAACTCCAACTACCTTCGTCCCCTCAAAACTTTGGGCCGACATCGGCTGGTACCCGCTTGCGGCCTGCCCACCCGCCTGCAGGGGTGCCCGTCACCCATTCGAATGTTCAGCCGCGAGTTAGGGCAGAATCGCCGTGCACCCCCCGCACTCTAAGATAGTGCAACAGTTTGAAGAGACGGTGACCACCATCCACAGCAATGGGCTCTCCATCGAAGACCACACCCAGGACGGCGTCCGTGTCCTGACGGTCCGGGGCGAGATCGACGACGACGTCTGCCCTCAACTCAGCGCAGCCCTGCACGTCGAGCCCGGCGCTCAGCGGCCGCGTATCGTCGTCGACCTCAGCGGCGTCACCTTCATGGACTCCAGCGGCATCAACACCTTCGTCATCGCCTACCACGCGGTGCACACGGCCGGAGGATGGCTGCGCATCGCCGCCCCCTCCCCCGCCGTCGACCGCGTCCTGAATCTGGTCGGACTCGACACCCTCATCGGCTGCCACCCCAACCTCGAACGAGCCCTCACAGCCTGACCACACCCCACCCGCCCCGCTCAACCAGCCGCTGGCGCGGACCGGCCGGCGCCCGCCCACCCCGGCCGACCGGCCCACCCAGATGACGCAGCGACCGCGGGGAAGGCCTGACAGGTCCTTCCCCAATTGTGGCGGGCGCTGTGCAACTGCCGGACGCCACCGCCCTGGACGGCGAACTCTCGTGTGGGACACCAGCGGGCGCGCTTGCATTCGACCAACTGATGAGGATGGGTTCAATGGAACCTCGTCGGTTCTAGAATCGGGCCATGGACAGGACCGACCGCGCCAGCCGGGTGATCGCCGCACCACCAGCGACTGTCTACGGTGCCCTTCTCGACCGGGAGTCCCTTGAGACCTGGATGCCGCCGGACGGCATGCGCGGGCGGATCGAGCGGTGGGATCCCCGGTCAGGTGGCGGGTTCCGGATGGTCCTCACCTACCTCGACCCCTCCGGCAGCCCTGGCAAGACTTCAGATGCGACGGATGTCGTCGATGTCGAATTCGCCGACCTGATGCCACTGGAACGTGTGGTGCAGCGGGCGGTGTTCGAGGCCGACGACCCGTCGTACGCGGGCACTATGACGCTGACCTGGCACTTCGGCGCCACCGGTGACGGGACCGAAGTGACCGTCACCGCCACGGACGTGCCACCCGGCATCGACCAAGCGGTCCACGAGGCCGGAATCGCCTCCTCGCTGGCCAACCTGGCGTCGTACGTCGAAGCGGCCGACTAACTCAGATCGACAGCACCCCGGGCCCGGCCGCCACCGCGCCCCCCATGTCGCTCCTACTCCTCAACTCCAGCCAAGACATAGGCAAAGCGGCCTCAATGGGGATGTCAGAACCCCGGCCACGCTCGTACACCCGTGGTGCCCCGCCGACCACCGCACCCGCCCACGCGCCACAGCGGTACTTGTACCCCTCGCCCGCCGTACGGCGGGCTGAGCATGCCTGATCCGGGTTATCCACAGGCCGGAATGTGATCGGCGATTCCTTCGTACGCTACTGCCCGAGTCGATCACATGGGGGTGTGCGGGATGCGGTACGGCGTGGGGATGGCGGACCTTGCGGAGGAGGTCATGGCGCAGCTGCCGGACGACCAGGCCCGGTGGGAGGCGATAGCGCTTGTAGATCAGCGGCGGCGGAGTTCGTCGGTCCAGTCCCGGAGATGGACTTCGAGGGTGAGGTTGTCGCCCGCACTCCAGTCCCAGTCATCCAGCTCCACCTGCAGGCCGGCATCAAGCAGCTGCCAGGCCACCCACTCCGCCCGCACGGTCCGCATCCGTATGACTGACGAACCACGGCCTGTCGGGCGATCTTGTGCCGCTCGTCGCTGTCCCCCGCGCCCCGCGTACCGCGCCCCGTCGTACGTTCTCGGAGCGGACAGCGTAGAGCTGACCGGCCCAAACCGTCCCCGCTTCAGGGACAGTCATCCAGCGGGCAACTGTGGCGGGGCCATAGTGCGTTCGGTATCTGTCCGGGCGCAGAGCCGGGTAGGTTGCGACTTGGGGCCGTGCCGTGTCAACGCAACCGGCCCGGCCCCACCAGATCCCGTTCGCCGGTGCCGGGTCGATGGACAGACCCACGTACTCCGTCCCCGCCGTGAGCGGCTTCGGCGGGCGTCGGGGGTGCGCGGTGCGGTGGCTGCCGTCCTGGTGGTGGCCGGTGTGGGCGCCCTCGGGGCCAGGCGCGAGGAGCGCTTCGGGCCCAGGGATGCGGGACCAGCGGCGGGCGACGTCGTGCGTGCGTGCTTTGAACCGCGGATGAGGGTCCGGGACATAGCCGCCCGAGGGCCGCTGCAGCGTCAACGGCTGCGACGGACGTGCCTCCCTAGCTCTGAATCAGGTATCCGTCGTAGCCGCCGCAGGGCGCGATGGCCGTCGACCACAACTCCCTGGCGGATAAGGGAATCCCTGTCTGGAAAGTCCAGATCGAATTCGCTAACCATCGATCTCTTGTTACGTTCTGTAGCGACCCTGACTACTTGAAACCCCGCTGGGGTGTTGGTTCTGGCCGCTGTCTCGGCTGCCGCGAACGTCTTGCGACTACTGCGCGAGCTCCTGATCCACCGCTGAGAAGGAGTACTCGTTCCCGTGGCCTGCCTACCACATTCTCCCCGCCCTGCGGCGGGGAGAAGGCGGGCAGATGTAATGTTCAGGGCTGCCGACTTGGACACTCAGTCACTTGAATCCGCGGTATCTGGGCTGCGCTCTCGTTCTTCTTCAAGGTGGCGTTCTCGAACGTCACCGGTCCCAAGCCAAGACAGCTCGCTCGTAGAGCAGCGGGACGCGCCGTATTTCCCACTCCCCCGCGTCCTGGCCCGGGGGTCGGGGGCCGGGGTGCAGCTGGCTCGCCGGATCATCCGGGAGTTGCCGGATCGGGTCGGGTGCGGGAGTGGGCGGGTGGTCCCGGACAGGGAGGTCTGACAGGTCCCACCAGGCGATATAGAGGCGGTAGCCGGACTGCAGGCCGCGTACGGTCTTGGTCTCACTGATGTCCAGGCAATGGGTGGAAATGGCGGCGGCCACGATCTTCTCGTCTAGGCCCGACTCACGGCTGCACCAGCTTCGCCGCCGCCACCTGGCCTCCTACGCCAGCCTCGCCCCCGGCCACGACGTCATCCGAGACGTCGAGCCACGGCGAACACGCCGCGAGGTGCCCTACCCCTAGAAGAAGTGCTTGCGGCCACCGACCGCGCGGCCGGTCGCACCCAGGATCCACAGGATGGCACCCACCAGAATGAGGATGCCGCCGATCGTTGTCAGCAGCCCCATGCCGACAAGCAAGCCGATGAGCAGCAGAATAAGCCCAAGAATGATCATTTCAAGCTCCTGTCGTCAGGTCCGACTCAGACGTGTGTACGTATGAGCTTCACAACGGCCTAAATTCCCGTCGACCGGTAGGCACCGGCTCCGAACTACACCAGAACCTCGGTGCGATAGCCCTAGTGCCCGGCGACACGGTATCCACGCACGTCCTCGAAAATTTGTTAGGCGCTGTTCTCGGATCTGCTGACGTGCCTACAGTGTGGGGCCAGGGTGGCAGCGCGGCGCAGGTGGCGCTCTCCCCTCTGAAGGCCGGCGTCGGGTTCCCGGCGAGGTGGGCGAGACGGTTGTGCAGAGCGCCCTGCCGCCCGACTGGGTGGGACACATCCGGAATAGCATGGACTTTGCCGGGACTAATACTCACCGACACAGTGCGCAGCCCCGCTCTGCCAGCGCGGTCGGCCGCGAAACCGAAGTGGGGCGGCCTCCGTGCTGCCCTGTCCGTCGAGGGCGACCAGGTGGCGCTGCGCTCGCGGCGCGGCACTCAGATGGGGTCCACGTTCCCGAAGGTCGTGGCCGGGGTCGCGCAGCTCCGGATTGCCAAGCGTGGTATCAGGGTGGCCCGTGCAGCGCTGGAGTGGCCAGCCCACTTCGTCGCGTTCGTTCTGCTCAGGCTGTCCGGGACGGACCCGACCGGGTGGACTTGCCGGCGGCACAGGGCCGCTTCCGCGGCCAGGCCGATGGGGCCAGGGTGGAAGTAGGTGTCGCCCAGGCGGTGGCGTTCGCTGGAGTCGTACTCACCCGAGTCGGTCTTGTCGGCGACGGTGAGGGAGGTGAGCCGGGAGAAGTCCGACCACGTCTCCGCCGTACGCGTGCCTTCCGGAGTCGAGGCGCCGGCGGTCTCGTTGCCGGCCTGGTCGTAGGACCAGTTCGCCGTGGAGCCGTTCTTCGACGTGAGCTGCTGGGCGTCGTTGTAGGTGTAGAGGGTGCCGCGGGGGCAGCCCTTGTCGACGCCCTGGGAGGTGAGGTTGCCCGCGAGGTCGTAGCAGTACTGCCAGGACGAGTTGAGGGTGGTGCCCTTCTTCTCCTTGACGTAGGAGAAATGGCCGGCCTTGGTCTGGCGTCGAACGTTTTCCACCGCTTGCGGCTCAGACCCGACCGGGCTTTGATCGATGTCGGTGCGATGCCCGTACTGCCGGTGCCGTCGGTCGACGTTGCCCGAAACCGACCGGCCGGCAGCGGTTGTCCCGCGTGGCAGACCGGTTCGTGACCGCCGCCCGTTACCGTGGCGTCGACCTGCGCACCGCACCCCGCTGACCGGGCTCCGTCAGAGGGAGCTGCGCGGCACTGTCACCACGTGCTTGCCCACGACGCCGCCGCGCTCGAACGCCTCGTGCGCGGCGGCGATGTCCGCAAGCGGGTACACGCTGTCGATCACCGGGCGCAGCGCACCCGACGTGACGTAGCCGGCCACGTCGCGCAGGAGGGGGGTTTCGGGGTTGGCACTGAAGGTGCGGATGCGGCGGGTGCCGTGCACGCTGGAGGCTGCGATCGCGGCCAGCGCCGACGGGGACAGTCCGACGGTGACCATCCGGCCCCCCTTGGCCAACCGCCCGCGGTAGCAGTGCAATTCCGCGCCGACGGTGTCGACGATGACGTCGAACGGCCCGATCTGCTCCGAGGCGGTGGAGCGGTAGTCCAGGACCTCGTCAGCGCCGAGGTCGGTCAGGAGGTCGGCGTGGCGCTCACGGGCCAGCGCGGTGACGTGACCGCCCATGGCGTGTGCCAACTGCACCGCGGCCGTGCCGACTCCGCCGGCCGCGCCCCGCACCAGGACCCGTTCCCCGTCCGCGAGGTGCACGCTGTCACGCAGCGCGATGAGCGCTGTGGAACCGGCGACCACCAGGGCTGCCGCCTCGACCGACGAGAGGTCCGCCGGGGCGTGCGCGACCCGTTCCGTGGAGACCACGACGTACTCGGCCGCCCCGGCGACGGAGTGCCGCCGGCGGGGATGCACCATGCCCCACACACGGTCCCCGACCCGGTAGCCCTCGACACCGGCGCCGGTCGCGGCGACGGTGCCCGCGAAGTCCAGTCCCACGCCGATCGGGAAGCGGCGTCCCGACACCATCTTCAGCTCTCCCGAGCGGACGATCACATCGTGCCCGTTCACGCTGGATGCCTCTACCGACACCAGCACCTCACCCGCACCGGGTGCGGGGTGCTCGACGTCGTTGACCCGCAGGACGTCCGCCCTGCCGAAACCCGTGATCTGAACGGCCTTCATGTCATTCTTCCTTCCGTGACCGGCTGTGGTGGATCCGATGTTGGACCCCACAAGCGACATCACGGTCGTTCTCCCTTTCCTGGGTCTGGCAGACCCACCCTCGCGGGCCGCGCCGACGGCATACTGGCGCCGTGACCGACTCCTCCCATTCCCTGAGTGACGATCCCCGGCGCGAGCTCGCCGATTTCCTGCGTACCCGCCGAACTCGGCTTCGGCCAGAGGACATTGGACTGGAGCCCGGCCCGCGACGGCGCGTCGCCGGACTGCGGCGGGAGGAACTGGCCCTGCTGGCGGGGGTGAGTTCGGACTACTACCAGCGCATGGAGCAGGGACGCGACGTCCGGCCCTCCGAGCAGGTTCTGGACGCCCTCGCGCGCGCTCTGAACTTCTCCGCCGAGGAGTCCCGGCACCTGCACAGCCTCGCTGCCGCCGCGCGTACACCCAGCCGCCTGCCTCGCTCGTACGAGCCGGAGGAAGTCCGGGACACCACACAGCGGTTGCTGCACACCATGACCTCGCCCGCTCTGGTCGTCGGCCGATTCCTGGACGTCCTGGCCTGGAACCCGCTCGGCGGCGCCCTACTGGGGGCGTTCACCCGACAGCCGCAGAGGGAGCGGAACATGCTGGCGCTGTTCCTGCGTCCCGAGGCCGACCGGGCATGCCCGAACCGGGCGGCCACCGCCGCTGAGCTTATCGGGATGCTGCGTACGCAGGTCGCCGTCGATCCCGGCCACCCGCGCGCGGTCGAGCTGGTGGGCGAACTCGCGGTCCGGAGCGACGAGTTCCCGGCGCTGTGGGCCCTCCACGATGTGGAGGAACCGACCCGCGGCCAGATGCGCCTCACCCATCCGCAGGTCGGCGAACTGAACCTGGACTGGGACGCCTACCCGATACCGGGCAACCCCGGCCCCGCACTCATGGTCTGCACCACCGCCGAAGGCAGCCCCGACGCGGAACGACTCCAACGGCTCGCCGACCTCCTGGGCGCCCCTTGACCCACCACAGCAATCCATCCTGCGGATCAGCGCAAGACCTTGGTCACGCGCTGGGATGTGCCGCAGCCGTGTCTTCGAGCAGGAGCTTGCCGCCGGTCGTGTCCTGCACGGTCGCGGCGGCGACAAGGACGGCCAGCACCAGACCGAGCGTGCCCGGGCCGCCGTGCCGGGGCCGGTGTGTCTCCCCCGCCGAGCGGTGAAGACCGGTTCGATCTCGGGGCGGATGGGTGGTGTAGCCGTCCCGGCCCGAGTGGCGGGGCCGCCGTACGTTCAAAATCAGCGTATGGGCCATATTTGCGAGATACCTTGCGAACGCTCCTCTGAGTGCGTCCTTCGGGGCGACAAGGCTGCCACTGGGTACTGCTATTGGGTGCACAGATTTCGCAGGTTGGTTCGTGGAGTCAGCATGCTCTTTACCCAAATGTTCGAGCAAACATACCAGGCAGAAAGCTCGTCACCAGGATTACCGTGACGAGCCTTCTGCGCTACCGCGAATCACCTACTGTCGTACGCCCCCTACCTCAGGGAAGGTTGACGCCCACGGTGTAATTGCCGGTGACATCGGCGCTGACGTGGACCACGTAGCCGCTGACCGGTCCCACGTATGAAAGCGTCTTGTCAGCTCCGCTGTCTGTCGCAGTGGCAACAGTTTCCGCGCCGCCCGGAACGAGGCGGAGAAGAGTCAGGCTGGAGTCGCTGTCGTCGGGGCCGTCTAGGCAAACTTCGATCGGGCCTTTTTCGAGAGAGATCAGGTACTGCCAGGGTACTGACGTCTGGCCTGCGGTCACACGGCTGGTTCGCGTGTATTCGTACGCTCCACAGTCCTGCGTGGACGCGGCGGCCGGTTGCGCAATGGCGGCCGATCCGGCGACCAATACAGCAGTGATGACCATGGTGGGGAAAGTTATTTTCTTCATTCCGGCCCTCCATTTAGTGGCGCTGGTTGCTTGAAACTTATAGCACCACTTTGCGATGGGCTTCAACACCGAGTCGCCACGATGCCGGGGATCGATAGGTTATTGACAGGAACCGTTGATGGGAGGCGGCGGGCACTCGTGCGATGGCCGGTGCTTTGACCTGCAGCTCGTTGGTTGTTTGGCGGATGTTTAGTCCTATGTCCCGCTTCGTCGATGTGTGGGCATATAGGTGTGACTAGGTGAGCTTTCCATAAGATGACTCGAAGGCATTCTGCGATTCTGGGTAGACGCACGATGGACCCCCTGCACGCGCATGCCAAGCTCATCGAGCGCCGCTCGGCGTTCCGGGGCAAAGCAGGCGCGGGCGGCCTTGGCGAGGTCCTGGTCGTCGAGGGCGGTGCGGGCCGCCCGCAGCCAGACGTCGTGGGGGGGCGATGAGTCGCTGCGAGTCCGGGCAGAGTGGCTCGGTTACCGCGTAGGCGATTGCCGCGTAGGCGGAATCGGCCGCCTCCGTGTCGTTCAGCGGCGTCGCGGCCAGCACGGTCGGCACGACCCAGTCGTCGCCGTTCTGCGCGTAACAGGCGGGGTATGACGCCGTCACCGTCACTGACGGCGTGCAGGCGCTGGCCGGGGCCGAGCGTGACTCCTTCGGCACGCTGGTGGTCGATGTGGCGATGCCTCATGTCGACGGCGTGGCCGTGTGCCGAGTGCTGCGCGCCTGCGGCGACCTCACACCGGTCCTCATGCTCACCGCCCGGTTCGGCCTCGCGGACCGGGTCACCAGGCTGGACGCCGGTGCCGACGACCAACTCGTCGAACTGGCCCTGGCCGGTGCCAGCGAGGAGGCCGAGGAACTGTCGCGGCGGGCGCGACAGCGTCGCCCTGCGGTCAGCCGTTCCCCGCCGGGCGCGCTCGCCGATCCGCTGGGCAGCCCCGATGTGCGGCGGGCCGCGGCTCCGCCGACGCCCTTCCTCCGTCACAGGGATCGGTCCCGCGTCGCCGACTTGCCGACTTGCCGACAGTGATCGCCCCGGGCCACCGGGGGCTTCTGGCAGCCGAACACGGTAGCGTGGAGGCCGCCATCGGCGTCACGCAACGGCGGGTGCACCGTTCCGCGCCTCAGCCGCACGTCCGATGTCCCGGCCGATCGGCGCGGCACGGCACGGCGAACGTGGTCCGGTGGTCGTTCAGCGGCTCTCTGCCCCCGCGGCCGACCCGTCATGGCCCGCGCCACGGCGGACGCGCGGTACGACGATCGGCGACGCGTCGCCGGGGCGCTGACCATGTCGGCGTCCACCTCGCACAGCTTTCTTCACGAGAGCTGCGTCGATCGTGTCGCGGGGCGTTCCGCGCGCGACGACGCGGCCGTCCTTCATGGCGACCACGATGTCGGCGTAACGCGCGGCGGCGGCCAGGTCGTGCTGGACCATGACGACGGTGTGGCCGGACGCGGCGACCACGCGGACCAGTTCGAGCACGTCGACGGCGTGGCCGAGGTCCAGCGCGCTGGTGGGTTCGTCGAGCAGTACGACCGGCGTCCCCTGGGTGAGCACCATCGCGAGCCAGCACCGCTGCCGCTGGCCGCCGGAGAGCCGGTCGAGTCGCTCGCCGGCCAGTTCGGCGGTGCCGGTCGCCTTTAACGCCTCGCGCACGGCGCGCTCGTCCTCGCGCGACCACTGGCGCAGCAGGCCCCGGTGCGGATGACGGCCGTAGCGGACGAGTCCGGCCACGGTCACCTCCTCGGGAGCGCGGCGACTGAGGGAGCAGGGCTGTTATCCGGTGGACGGTTTCGCGCCTGCCCAGGCCCCAGCCGTCGGCGCCGACGCCGACGGCGACGGCGACGGCGTGAACCGTACCGGCGTCGGGCCGGTGCAGCCGGGCGACGACACGCGACAGGGTCGACTTGCCGCAGCCGTTGGGTCCGACGACCGCGGCGACCTGCCCGACGGGCACTGTGAGCTGGACGTCCTTGACCACGGCGCGTCCGGGGTACCCGGCGTGCAGCCCGCGTACCTACAGACCGGGAGGGGTGGGCGACGCGGCGGTTGTCACAGGAACCGTCACGGCCGCGCCGGCACGACGGCCGCCGTGTCGGTCGTCGACCCGCGCAAGGGCACCGTGACGGAGTCCCTGGCCACGGGCGGCAGACCCCAACCACGTCGAGGTGGCGGACGGCACCGCCGACGTGGTCGACAAGTCCGGGTCCGGCGCAGGCGGCGAGGAGCAGGTCAACCGGATCGGCCTCGCCGCTGAGAGAGGGCCGACGGCCCTCCCCGGGCGACGGCAACCGCACAGACCGATGTGCCCGCGCACTGCAGCGTGCGGGCACATCGCCTCGTTCTCGCTCAGGTCACCCGGACAGGACATCCTGGGTGAGGAAGAGCGGCATCGAGTCCTCCCACTGGCTGTCGGTCAGCATCTTCTTGTCGGAACCGTCCGCCTTCATGCTGAAGATCTGGCCGTACGGCTGGAAGGTGTCGTCGTACAGCGCCGCTTCTTCCCGGAAGCCGTACATGCCGCTGCTGTACAGGATGCGGCCGTCGTGGTTCCAGACCGCGTGGGCGTCGTTGGCACCGCTGCTCGTCAGGACCTTGAGGCCGCTTCCGTCGGGCCTGATGGTGCATACGTCGAAGTTGGTAGGGCTCGTCCTCCGGGTGAACAGGATGAGCTTGCCGTCCCAGGACCAGTCGGGCAGGTTGTCGGACTCGGTGGTGAGGACAGTCGTCGCGCCGGTCCCGAGGTCGAGGATGCGCAGGCCCATCTCCTTGCCCCACACGCGGTAGACGATCCGCTTGCCGTCCTGCGCGTAGCTGGGGAAGCCGGCGTTGACCGTGCCGTCCGTGAGCACCTGGTGCGAGGAGCCGTCGCTGGGCACCCGCACGAGCACGGCACCACTGGTCGCACGGGTCTGGAACCAGCCGCCCACGCCGAACGCGATCCACTTGCCGTCGTGCGACCAGGCGGGCCGGAAGGCGCCGGCCAGCCCCTTCGCGACCATCGCCGGGTCGAGGCCCGAGGTGGCGCTGTCGAAGACGACCTTCTGGTCCGAACCGTCGACGCGCATGGTGACGATCGAGGAGGTGCCGACCTGCTTGTCGGTGATCGCGAGGCGCCCGTCCTTGGACAGCGCGGGGAACACATCACAGAAGCGGTAGTCCCAGTCCTGGTCCCAGCTGTACAGCGGCGCGTCGAGCGCGCGTGTCGTGTAGTCCGGCTTCTCGTAGATCACCGATGTCCCGTCCGGCGACCAGACCGGAGAGCGCAGCGCCCGCTTGACGGACGGCCGCGTGCCCGAGACGTAGGCCAGGCCTTCGTCGGGTCCGCCCTTGACGAGGTAACCGATCTCCGTCCCGCCCACGTACTGGGGCGCCACCTTCAGGCCGGGGCCCGAGGTGTGCTCGACACGCGCGCCCGTCGCCACGTCGACCGAGACGATCTGGGATTCCACGGTCCCGATGGCCTCCGGGCGGTGCGCGCCCCAGGTTCCTTCGACGGTGATCTCGTAGAAGACGATCCGGGAACCGTCGGGTGACCACTTCGGCGAGCCCAGGCAGTATCCGTCGCGGGTCGCGACCTGCCGGAAGCCGGTGCCGTTCGGCCGGACGACGTAGACGCTCAGCTCCTGCGTGTGCTCCCAGCCGGTGCCGTTGCCGTGCCCACGCCATGTGGTGTTGCGGTCGCTGGAGAAGGCGATCCACTGGCTGTCGGGCGACCAGGAGGGCCGGAAGTGACCGTCCGGGCTCGCGGGATCACCGGCGAGCGCGGCGGTGCCGGTCAGGTTGGTCCGCTTCCTCGTGGTGAGGTCCAGCAGCCAGATGTGGGTTCTGTGGTCCCCGCTCGTGGAGACGAAGGCCACCTTCGTGCCGTCGGGCGACGGCACGGCCCAGTCGTTCATCGCCGAGTCGGCCACCAGAGGCCGGACGTCCGATCCGTCGGCCCTGGCCCGGTAGAGACATGAGTTGCCGTCGCCCGTCCGCTCCGACGTGAAGAACACCGAAGCGCCGTCGGCTGAGAAGCCCGCATGGTATTCGAACGCGGCGTTCTCCAGCAGCACCCGCTCGTTGGCACCGTCGGCGTCGGAGACGTACAGGGTGGACGAGGACGGACCTATACGGTTCATCAGCATCACCCCCTTCTTGCCGGAGGCCGCCGCCGCCACGGCGAACGGGATGGGCAGCAGCGCGCCGCCGGCGACGCCCGCGCCGGCTGCGAGAAACGCTCGACGCTTCATGTCAGGTGACATCGCTGTCCGAGTCCTTTCGTTGTGCTTCCTGTCGTCCGCCGACCGAGCGGACACCGATGCAGTCGGGAGAGGGGACGGCCACGGAGGTACCGGCGTCCGTGAGGTGCCCGGATTTCGGGTCCACATGGAAGAGGTCGACCGTGCTGCTCGCCTCGTTCGCGACGAACAGCCATCGCCCACCGGGATGCAGGGAGAAGCTCCACGGTGTGACGCCGCCGCAGGGCAGGCGCTGCGACTCGGTGAGCAGGCCGGTGTCCGGGTCGGCCGAGAAGACGACCAGGGCGTTGTCACCGCGGTTGGAGACGTAGACGTGGCGGCCGTCCCGGCTGATCGCCAGTTCGGCGGCGCTCGTGGTGCCGGTGTGACCCGGCGCGTTGGTCGTCAGGAGCCGGCGGGGTGTCAGGACGCCCGCACCGGCGTCCCACCGCAGGACCTGGATGTCCGCGGTGAGCTCGTTCAGCAGGTACACCGTCCGCCCGTTCGGGTGGAAGGCCAGCCGTCGTGGGCCCGACCCGGGTGCCGTCGCGAAGGAGCCGGGGCCGTCGGGCGTTCGGGCGGACAGCCGGTGCGAGGCCCGGTCGTAGGCGTGGACGAACACCCGGTCGGCGCCGAAATCCGCGACCAGGGCGAACCTGCGGCTCGGGTCGACGACCACGTGGTGCGGATGCGGTCCGGCCTGTCGCGGACTGGGCCCCGACCCGGTGTCCTGCACTCTGGAGGCGACGGCACCGAGCCGCCCGTCGCGGCCGGCCGGAACGGTCACGGCGGTGCCGGTCGCGAAGTCGGCGACCAGCAGTGTGTCCGCGTCCGCGGTCAGCCCGATGTACGACAGGCCGCCGCTGCCGCCCGGGACGGTCTCGGTCGCGAGCTCCCCGGTCCGGTCGAGGGCTCCCGAGGCGTCGTCGATACGGAAGGTGCGGACGAACCCGCCCGGTTCGCCGCCGGCGACGTACAGGACGGGGCGGGTCGGATGCACCGTGACCCAGTTCGAACTGACCTGCGCCACGGGTCCGAGGGGGGTCATGGTGCCGTGGACGGGGTCGAACCGGACGGCGTGCACCTGGTTCCGGCCCCAGGTGCCGATGTAGAGCAGGTCGCCGTGTCTGTCCGGGGCGGCGGCGGCCGAGGTGGCGGAGAGCAGTGGTGCGGCGGTCGCGGCCGAAGCCGTGGCCGCTGCCAGCAGCACCGCTCTGCGGGAGGGCCACCGGGATGACGACGGTGGCCGCTCTCCCCCGGTGGCGGACGGTGAGGTGTGCGGGTGTTCTTTCATCGGTGGAGCTGTCCTTTCCCGTTGCTGGGGCGTGTGCGCTCTGCCGACGCGCTGTGCGGTTCAGCCCTTGGGCTGTGGCCTGCGGCGGGCCGCGAGACCGAGCCGTTTCAGGGCGTACGAGTCCAGGGCGGTCAGCACACCGTTGAGAGCGAGCGTCAGCGCCACGAGGACGATGAGGCCGGCGAACTCGGCGGCAGCGTCGAGATTCTGGGCCGCGGTGAACAGCTCATGGCCGACGCCCTCGGAGGAGGCGATGAACTCTCCGCCGATGACGCCGAGGATGGCCAGCGGCCCGCCGGTCTTGAGAGCGGCGAAGAACGGCGCGGCGAGCGTCGGGATCGTCACATAGCCCAGGACATGGTGCCTGCGCCCGCCCATCACCTGGACGACCTCGACGAGTTCACGTTCGCGCAGCCGCAGGCCGAGATAGATGTTGTAGAAGACCACGAAGGCGACACCGGTCATGGCGATGGTGATCTTCGACCAGGGCCCGATGCCGAAGAACAGCAGGAACAGCGGGGCGAGTGCGATCTTCGGGATGCCGTTGACGGCTGCGACGAGCGGTTCGAGCACGCGTCCCAGGAGCGGGAAGGAGCCCAGTACGAGGCCCATCACGGTCCCCGCGGCGACGCCGAGACCGAAGCCCGCCAGCACTTCGGTGGTGGTGACCTTGACGTCGGTCCAGCCCGAGGCAGAGCTGAACATGGTGATGAGCGCGTCGTACACGTCGGTGGGCTTGCTGACCGCGTACTCGGGTACGACGGGTCCGCTCATCACCTGCCACAGAACCAGGGCGGCCACGATCACCAGGATGCGCAGCGCGATGACGGAGCCCGTGCTCTGCCAGCCGGCGCGTGCGTTCCTGGCGGGCCGTCCCGCCGTGTCGGGCTCGGGCTCGGTCACGGCTTTGTCGGTGACGATTGCCATGGTCTTCTCCCTTCCGGTCGGGTTCGGCCGTGTCACGGCAGGTACGTGTTGGTCCAGTTGTCGGCGGACACGCTCGCGTCCGGCACGGCGCCTATGCCGTCCTTCACGAAGGCGACGGTCCTCTTCCATCCGGCGGCGTCCTGCTTGGCGGTCTCGGGCCAGTCCACCTGCGAGACGGCTTCGCTCAGCACGTCGTCGGGCACGCCCGGCAGGCTCGCGCGCGCCGCCGCCAGGACGACCTTGTCGTCGGCGGCGTGGGTGTCCAGGTAGGTGGTGGCCTGCTGTACGGCGGTGGCGAACCCCTCGACCGTGGCGGAGTTGCCCTTCGCGTAGGCCTCCTTCACGACCACGACCTGGCCGTATCCGGCCTGCCCGTAGGCCCACTCGGGAACCTTGTCCGGGTCGGCCACCACGATGCCGTCGCCCTCGTGCTGGACCTGCAGCGGGATCGGCTCCGAGGTGATGAACCAGTCGACCTCGCCCTTGGTGAGGGCGGCCTTGTCGGCGGCCGGGCTCGGCAGCGAGACCCACTTCAGCTTGTCGGGGTCGACACCGTGGGCCTTGAGGAAGATGCCCGCCTCGGCCTTGGTGTTGGCGGAACTGGCGCCGGCCGTCGAGTCGGCCAGGGCCTTGGCCACTTCGGCCGCCGGTGTCTTGGCGGTCAGGTTGTGCTTCTTCGCGAACGCGGTGCTGACGACGATGCCGAGCGGGTTGCCTCCCCCGTTGGTGGCGACCGAGAGCTCCGGCAGGCCCTTGGAGAGGCCGGCCAGGTAGCTGGTCGGGCTGGAGTTGAGGAACTGCACCGAGCCCGACTGCAGCGCCGAGGTGCCCGTCGCGGCGGTCAGCGTCACGTACTTGATCTTGATGTTCTGCTTGGCGAAGTAGCCGTTCTCCTCCGCGAGGCGGATGGACAGGTCGAAGACGTTACCGCTCACTCCCACCGAGACGGTGGTCTTGCCGTCCGCGCCGACCGACGACGAGCCGTCGTTGCCGCAGGCGGTCAGCAGTGCGGCGGAGAGCACCACGGAGGCGGACAGTGCGAAGAGTGGGCGGTTCCTGCGGTGCGTCGTGCGCTTCGTGTCTTTCATGGGAACTCCTTTGTTCACCAGGGCTGTTGGGTGGAGAAGAAACGGGTCCAGAAGTCGGTGTGCGCCGGATCGGCGAGGGGGACGGGCCCGAAGGCGGCGCCGATCTCCATGACGCTGCCGGTGTCCGCCGAGAAAGCGGGCCAGTGGGGCAGTCCGGCGCCGTTGGGGTCACCGGTGGCGACGAAGTTGGCCCAGTAGGAGGAGAGAGTGCGCGCGATCTCGTGGTCCGCCTCGGTCCATGTCCCGGTACCGCCCGCCGGGTTGCCGAAGACGTAGTCGATCTCGGAGCCGTGGGATGCCCGCCGGGGGCCGGTGTCCGCCGGCGTGCGGTGGGTCCAGAAGTAGGTGTGCAGTCTGCCGGTGGCCCGGCGGGTCCAGTCGGTGCCCCACAGCCAGGTGGAGATGCGGGAGTTGTCACGCGCCGCGCGGCTGCTCGCACGGGCCGCCTCGTCGTCCGTGCGGGCCGGGTAGAGCCGCAGGAATTCTTCGGCGAGGGGCCCGAACTTACGCCGCGCCGCCGCGACATGCTGGTCGAGCGTCACGTTCACGGGCGGCGATCCGGGCCGCACCGTTCGTCTCCCGGTTCGCAGGTTCGCGACCATGCTCCGCGGGACGGCCCCGCTCTCGTCGAGGTTGTTCCCGGTCAGGTAGTCGACATCGTTCTGCAGACCCTGGGTGTACGTCTCGTCGTAGCCTGCGGGGATCACCCACCCGTCGACGACGGGACGGAACAGCGGCGGTCCCGCCGCACCGCCCGTCTCGACGGCCGTGTCGAGAGGATGGTGCCCGTCGACCAGCTTCCGCCAGTGCAGGGACCGCAGCTCGTGGACGGTCCGCGCGCCGTGTTCCCGGGTGTACCGGTCCCCCGCGGTCTCGGCGTCGGCCCGCAGGCGGTAGGAGGTGGACAGGTAGCGGAGTTCGGGATCGCGTGCGTACCGGGCGTGGCTCTGTGCGATCGCACGGCGGAACAGGCCCTTCGCGAGCGGGGACAGCGCCAGGAAGTTGACCGCGCCCGCGCCCGCCGACTGGCCGGCGACGGTGACCCGGTCGGCGTCGCCGCCGAAGCGCGCGATGTTGTCGCGTACCCAGCGCAGGGCGGCGACGCAGTCGAGCAGCCCGTAGTTCCCCGACGAGCCGTGTTCCGACTCCTCACTCAGTTCCGGTGTGGCGAGGAAGCCGAAGGCGCCGAGACGGTAGTTGAAGGTGACGACGACGAGGCCCTTGTCCGCCAGGTTCTCGCCGTCGTAGCGGGGATGTGCCCCCGTTCCCTCGCGGAAGCCGCCGCCGTAGATCCACACCAGTACCGGGCGGAGCTCCGCGGAGGAGGGCGCGCCCGTCCAGATGTTCAGGCTCAGGCAGTCCTCGCTCATGGGCACGTCCACGCCGGTCGCCGCCGCGTCGGTCGGCGCCTGGGGGCACATGGGACCGAACCGGTCGGCCTTGCGCACCCCTTCCCAGCGAGGCGACGGCCGAGGGGGCCGCCAGCGCAGGTCGCCGAGCGGTGGCGCGGCGTAGGGGATGCCGCGGAAGACTGTGACGGAACGGTTCCGGCACGGTATGCCCTCGACGAGCCCTGCTTCGGTGTCCACGATGTGCCGCATGGGGTCCTTCCGGCCCCGGCGGCACGTCAGGTGACCTACTGCACGGGGGGCTTGTCCAACAGCAGCGCCCTGCGGGCGGAGCCGACGTGATGGCGCATCGCCGCGAGAGCCGCATCGGGGTTGCGGGTCACGATGGCGAGAAAGATGGCCTGGTGTTCTTCCAGCGACCCGGATCGCGGGTGCTGTGCGGAGAGATTGCGGTACTGGCGCATCACCAGGGGGTAGAGCAGCGTGTCGTAGGCGCGGGCCAGGGTCGTCTGGTGCGCGGCGTGCTTAATCTGCTGGTGGAAACGGCGGTTGCCGCGGGAGTAGGAGTCCTGGTCCCCACGGGACCGCGCCTCCTCCATCTCCTGGAGGGTTCGGCGCATGTCCTCGATCTCCTCGTCGGTGGCCCGCTCCGCCGCCTTGCCGGCGAGGGCCGACTCCAGGGTTTCGCGAGCCTCCAGGATGTCCGCCGCCTCCTCCGCGGAGAAGCTCCTCGTGCGCACCCCGCGATTGACCTCGCTGGTGACGTAGCCCTCCTGCGTCAGCCGCACCAGCGCGCTGCGCATGGTGCTCCGCGAGACGTTGAACATCCTGGTCAGGTCCGCCTCGGTCAACCGCGTGCCCGGTTCGATGCTGCCCGACACCAGCAGTGCGCGAAGTCCCTCGTACGCCTGGCTGTAGCGGCTGCCCGCCGCCTTCGCCCCGGACTCCGCGCCGATGCTGTCGCTGTCCACCTTGGCCGCCTTTGCCTTCTGTAGGGATGAGAACCGAGGCGGGAACCCTAACCGACGGCATGTCCCGTCAGCTCCCGTATCCGCCCAGGGACGGGTACAGGCGCCTGGCCGTACCCGCGAAGATCTCCTGCCGATCCGCCTCCGGCAGCCCTGCGAGGACTTCCCTGGCAAGGGTGAGCAGTTCCGGCAGGGCCTGCTCGGCCGCCGGGCAGTTGGACCCCCAGGCGATCCGTTCCGCTCCGAACGCCCCGACGACCGGACCGAGGAAGTCACCGGCATGCTCTCCGGCGTCCTGCAGCCGTTCGAGGTTGCGGTGGGTGAGCTTGAGATGCAGGCCGGGGTGGGCCGCGAGTTCCGCGACCTCGGCGCCGGCGCGGGCGGGCGAGGCGGCTATGTCGGGGTAGCCGATGTGGTCGAGGAGCACCTTCACGCCGGGGAACCGCTGCAGGAGTTCCACCAGCTGCTCGGTGGCCGGCCCGAGGCGCATCTGCAGGCAGACCGGCAGGTCCAGTTCCGCGGCCTGCTCCCAGAAGGGGAACGTCTCCGGGGCGACGAACCACTCCCCCTGCGTGGGCACGGTACTGCCGCTGGTGAACAGCCGTACGCCGGCCAGCCCGCCCTCGCCGACCGCGGCCTTGAGGTTCGCGGCGGCGTCCGGGCGCAGCGGGTCGACGGTGCCGACGGCGACGAAGCGCTCGGGCCGGCGCCGGGTGCTGTCGAGGACGTACGCGTTGTCGTAGCCGTAGTGCGTGGTGGCCTGGACCAGGACGGCCTGAGCGATGCCGGTCTCGTCCATGCGGCTGACCATGCCCTCGGCGGTCACGGGCCGGGTCGCGGCCCACTCCGACTGCTTGCCGCCGATCGGGGCCTTGGGGTAGCGGGTCAGGTCCTCGGAGATGATGTGGCAGTGTGCGTCGACGATGTCCACGTGGGGTGCTCCCTTGTGCTCGATGAGTTCTGTACGGGCCGGCTCAGGCGACCGGGTAGTCGCCCGCGGCGAACAGCGAGCGCGGGTCGGCGGGGAAGTCCGCGTCGAGCAGGCCCTGGTCCTTGGCGAACCGCACCATCGCGTTCAAGCTGGGCTCGTTGGCCTTGATGCCGTAGGGGACGGGGTCGCCGCCGATCGCGCGCCCTTGGCGGGCCAGCCGGGGCACCGCCGACCACTCGGGCCGGGCGGCGAGGTGCCGGCGCTTGCTCGCCACGAACGCGGCGTACAGCTTGGCCGGCAGGCCGGGGTCGCGGTCCACCAGCTCGGAGCGCACCGAGATCAGCGAGTGCAGCGGGTAGACGCCGGTCCGCAGGTAGTGGTCCACGGCGAGCGTGCCGGCCTCGGGGAAGAGCGGGTACGGGCCGTCGTCGCCGTCGGCCGCCGGTGCGGCCGCCGCCGTCCAGCCGGCCGTGGGCGCACCTGCCCGGCCCGTCCCGGCGTTGCCGGTCAGCGCGGCGTCGATCTCCCCGGCGCGCAGCAGCTCGCCCAGGGCCCGGCCGTCGGTGACGCGCTCGACGTTGGCCGGGGCGCGGCCCTCGATGTGGTCGTCGTCGTCGACCACCCAGGTGATCTTGTCGATGTCCACGCCGTACTCGTCGCGCAGCACGCCACGTACCCACACTCCCGTGCTCACCGAGTAGGCGCGCACCCCGACCCGGCGTCCCTCCAGGTCCCGCGGCACGCGGATGCCGGAGTCGGCGGCGCACTGCACGTCACCGTGGTGGAAACGCCGGTTGAGGAACACCGGGACCGCGGTGAGCGGGATCCCCTCCTGACGGGCCATCAGGTAGGAGACCGGCGCCAGTTCGCACACGTCGAACTCCAGGTCCCGGATCATCCGCCGATAGGCGCCGATGACCGGCCTGACCTCCACCGGATCGACCAGGTACCCGTCGATCTCGGCGTCGCCGTCCAGCAATGGCCGCGCGTGCGGGAAGTCTCCGAGAACCACCGTGAGCTTGTCCATGCTCTGTCCTTTGCTTTTCTGGTTCTGGTTCTGGTGCTGGTACTGGTCCGCCGGTCCGTGTCGCGGGTCTCAGCCGCCGAGGCGGGCCGGCGGTACGCCGAGCGCCGCGCACGACCGCTCGACCAGCTCGTCGTAGTCCACCGCGCGCGGGATCACGTCCTGCTCCAGCGCGTAGGCTGCGGCCTTGGTGAACGCCGCGCGCAGTCCTTCGAAGCCCACGGGATGCAGGGCGACCGGGCCGCCCTCCTCCTTGGCGGCGAGCACCGCCCGCATCGCGTCGTACGCGGCGAGAACGGCGGCGGGGTGCTCCGCGGCGGCGGCCTCGGACACGCCGACCACGTGATTGACCGGGATGAACCCCTGGTCCTTCGACCACTGTTCGGCGACCTCGTGGGCGTTGTCGACGGCGGTGCGGACGCGGTCGTCGGAGGGCAGTTCGTTGCCCATGATCCCGAAGTCGACCCGGCCCTCCAGGAAGTCCGCCGGCAGCTTGGTCCCCTGTGGCGCCCGCTTCACCCAGGACGGGTCCTCGGCGCCGTCGACGTGATGGCCCTCGTACGTCGTCCAGTCCGCCTTGCGCAGGTCCACGCCGTACTGCTCGGTGAGGAAACCGCGCATCCACACGCCGGTGGTCTGGCTCCAGGCGCGCACTCCGACGCTGTGCCCCTCCACGTCGGCGACCGACAGTTCGCCGAGGGTCACCAGGGTCTGGTGCTGGTGCCGTCCGAGGGTGGTGACAGGTAGCAGCAGCACCGGCTTGCCGTAGGCGAGGGCCTGCAGGACCGTCACGATCGCCAGCTCGCACAGGTCGACGTCCGACTCGTTGACGAAACCGCGGGAGGCCTTGTGCACCGGCTTGATGTCGACGCGCTCGGGCTCCGAACCCGCTTCGCGGGCCGCCGACAGCGCGGCTGCCGCGAGATCGTCGCGGCCGAGCACCAGCTTCATTTGTCTCTCCTCTTCGAACTGTTGTGGCTCTCGCGACTCATGTGCGGTCCGTGATGCCGCTCGTGGTGCTGACGCAGCAGGTCGACGCCGAAGTCGTTGCCGTTGGGGGTGCGGACGATGGTGTGGATGTGCCGCCGCGAGGGGTAGTCGTTGTCGAAGAGCACGCCCGCCATGTGCTCGAACTCGACGAGGATCACCGGGCTGTGGAAGCGGTAGTAGAAGGTGCCGTCGGGGTCCCCGGCCCAGCCGAAGCGGGTGTCGCCCTCGTGGGCCAGCACCTCCTCCATGCGCACCCGGGCGTGGTGGTCGCCGGCCCGGTTCACATACAGGCCGAGGAGTCGAAGCGCGGTGTCCCGCTGGCCCAGGGACATCTCGGCGAGCCGCAGCCCCTGGGGGTCGAGCTCCCAGTTGTCCCGGAAGGCGCCGACGAGCAGCTCCTGCGGCATGGTGTCCGCGACAACGGCCCGCTCCCGCTGTCGTCCGTCGAGCTGGGTGAACAGCTCGTGACCGAGTGCCTCCTCGCCCCGGAAGGCCACGGTCCCGGCGTACTTCCCTGACCCGGCGATCACGGGTTCGGCGCCGAGGAAGGAGGGGGTGAGGACCATCTGATCGCCGACGAAGACGCAGTTGATGTTGACGTGGTGTCCGTCGAGCTGCCAGCCCCACGGGCCGCCGTTCTCCGGCTCGCCGTAGAGGGAGAACCAGTACAACCACTCGTTCAGTCCGTGCGTGTTGTCGCTCAGCTCGCCGATGGTGAGGTTCAGGCGCATCAGGTCGACCGTCTGGCGGTATCCGTCCGCGCTGAGGCTTTCCCTGATGACGGCCAGGGCCCGCTCGCGCCCCGCGTCGTCGAACTCCTCCAGCAGCATGCCGTGGCGCAGGAAGTACCGGGCGCCGTTGTTCCAGTGGCGCCAGCTCACGTCGTCCATCGGGAACCGGCCCTCGGCGAGCTGTTTCTCCGTCAGACCGGCCAGGTAGGCTTCCGCCGCCAGGTACACCTTGCTGACGTCCGCGCCGGTGTCGCGCAGCGGAAACAGTCCCGGCCGGATGCCGTCCGACGTGGCCACTCCCCGGAAGGGCTCGTTCGCCGCCTTCACCCGCCAGGCGACCTTGTCGAGCAGGTCGGGTGTCCAGATCTCCGGCTCGCGCGTGGGCGGGTTGCCCCGTTTGCGCAGCCCTACCGGCTCTCGCATCGCTGGTCCTCCTCTCGCTGTTGATGCACGGGTGCGCCGCTGTGCGGCGCGCCCCTGTCGATCGCCTCCTCACGTGTCGAGGAAGGCGGTCTTCTTCTCGATCGCCACGACATCCACCGGCTGTTCGATGAGGCTCTGCTCCTGGGCGTACCGTCCGGCGATCTCCAGGCAGGCGGTCAGCGAATCGCTCCACCCGGCCGCGACCGCGCGCCCGGCGGGTGAGTCGTCCCGCTCGCCCGCGGTGTCCCCGATCGCCTTGTTCAGGGCGCGGTAGAAGGCGAGAACGGCGTCCGGGCGGGTGCGCATGACGTCGTCGCGCACCACCAGCAGGTGGTTCGCCGGGATCGTCCCGTGCCGCTCGGTCCACGCCAGGCCGGCGGTCTCGGCGTCCGCCACCAGCGGAACCAGTCCCGCGCCCTGCCCGCCGATCGCCTTCGGGCCGAGCACCGCCGCACAGACGTCGTTCGAGCGCAGCAGGTCCACGACCCGCTCGGCCTTCGACCGCTCCACGTACGACGGGTTGACGTACTGGGCGACGTGGACGTCCTCGGTGGTCACCCAGGTGACGTCGGAGGACTTGACCCCGTACTCCTCCCGCAGCCAGCCGCGCACCCACAGGCCGGTGGTCTGGCCGTACGCCCGGACGCCCACGCGCCGGCCGACGAGGTCCCCGGGACCGGTCTCCGGGTCCTCCGGCAGCCGGGTCAGGGAGCGGTGGTGGGTGCTTCCCACCAGCACCGCCGGCAACAGGGTCAACGGGATGCCGGCGTCGCGTGCCTGGAGGTAGGTGGCCATCGGCATCTCACAGATGTCGTAGGCCAGGTCGCGGACCATCCGGGCGAAGGCCGGGGGCAGCGGCGAGGACTCCAGGTAGCGACAGTCCACCCCGTCCACGGGGACGGTCCCGTCCTTCAGCGGCCGGGTGTGCGGGTAGTTGCCCAACAGCACGGACAGTGGTGCCGTCGCATGTGTCTCGCTCATGCCGCTCACACGTCCTCGCCGTACTGGATACGGCGGTACGGGGTGCTCAGCACCTCGCGGGTGATGCGGACGTCGATCACGGTGGGCCGGGGGGCCCTCACGTACTCCGCCAGCGCGTCGCGCAGCTCCTGTGCCGTGCGGACCGTGGCCCCGCCGCCTCCCAACGCCTGGGCGACCGCGCCCAGTTCGGGCGTGGAGATGGTCGCCAGGTCCGGGTCGAGCCCCTTCGCCTTCGCCTTGTGGTACTCGGCGCCGAGGCCCTGGTCGTTCATCACGACGACCAGCAGCGGGATGTCGTACCGGCACATCGTCTCGAACTCGGACAGGTGCATGAGGAAGCTGGCGTCGCCCTCCACCACGAATCCGGGCTTGTTGCCCAACGCGACCAGCTGGCCCATGGCGATCAGCGGGGCCTGGCCGATGGCGCCGAACATGCCGTAGTTGGAGAGCACGTCGCGGGAGCGCTGGAAGAGCATGGTGCCGAAGTCGGTCTGGTGGCCGCTGCCCAGTACCAGGCCCATCTCGCCCGGGAGTTCGTGGTCCAGGATCCAGATCGCCTCGCGCGGGTCGAGCCGTCCGGGCTCGTGCACGTACTCCGGTTGCCGGAGCCGGCCGGTCAGGTGCTGCCGGACCTGGTCGGTGTGGAACCCCTCCAGCCGGACTGACCGCTCCTCCAGCACCCTTGCCAGCTCGGTGAGAGCGGTGACCGCGTCGGCCTGCAGGTAGCAGTCCGCCACCCTGCCATTGCCCATCACCAGGTGCGGAGCCGTGTCGATCTGGATGTACTTGGCTTCCGGATAGAGGTAGCCGCTCTCGATGGTGTAGTGGTTGAGGCTGGCGCCCACCGCGATGACGCAGTCGGCCTCCTGGAGCAACTCCATCGACACCTTGTCACCGAACAGGCCCGACAGGCCGACGTGGAAGTCGGTGCGGTCGCACAGCCAGTTCTTCGCCTGCAGCGTGGTCGCCAGCAGGGCTCCGGTCCGTTCCTGGAGGGTGAGGATCTCCTCGCCGGAGTCCGCCCCGCGCGCACCCCGTCCCGCGATGATCACCACGTGTTCGGCGTCCTGGATCAGGTCGCAGGCGGCCTGCACCCTGGAGGGGTCCGGCAGCGGTCGCGGCTTCTCGATCAGGGCGGTGGACGGCACGTAGTTCTCGTCGTAGTCGTCCAGGTCGGCCATCTGGACGTCGAACGGAGCGCTGATCATGACCGGCTTGGACTCGGTCCGTGCCAGGTAGAAGGCGCTTCGCACGGCTTCCTGGGCGTTCTCGGGACGGGTTACGTGGATGAACTCGCACTCGATCGCGGCGGCGAAGCGCCGCTGGTCGAGGTACTGGGTGGCGCTCTCGTCGCCCAGGGCGGTCTCACCGCAGAAGGCGACCAGGGGGGTGCCCGCCCGGCTCGCCACGATCATCGAGGTGGCCAGCTGCGAGACGCCGGGGCCGCTGGTCGTGGTGACCACACCCGGTTGTCCCGCGCCGCGGGCCCAGCCGTCCGCCATACCGAGCCCGGAGCCCTCGTGCCGCACCTCGTACAACCGCACCCCGCGGTCGGCGAGCGCGGCCATCCAGTGCATGTTGGCGTCGCCCATCATGCCGAAGACGTCGCTGGTGCCTTCCTTGACGAACGCCTCGGCCAGTGCTTCGTAGACCTTCACTTCTGGGACTCCTTCACGTTCGCCGCGGCCGTCGCCCGCGCTTTCAGGACGCCGTCGAGCCGTGAGAAGACCCGGAGTGCGTTGCCTCCGTAGACCGCCTGCCGGTCGGTGTCGCTCAGGCTGTCGATGGAGTCGAGGGTGTATTTGGTGTCGTCGAACCGCCGGCCGGTCTCCGGGTCCACGCTGCGGACGGCGCCGATCATCTCCGAGGCGAACAGGACGTTCCGTGCGGGGATGATGTCGAGCAGCAGCTCCATGCCGCGCTTGTGGTACACACAGGTGTCGAAGTAGACGTTGCGCAGGATCGACTCCTCCAGCGGCGGCCGGCCGCGGTCCTGCATCATTCCGCGGTAGCGGCCCCAGTGGTACGGGACGGCGCCGCCGCCGTGCGGCAGGATCAGCTTCAGCGTCGGGAAGTCCTTGAACAGGTCCGACTCGCACAGCTGCATGAACGCCGCGGTGTCGCCGGCGAGGTAGTGGGCGCAGGTGCCCTGCATGGCAGGGTTCCTCGACATCGCGACGTGGACCATCGCGGGGACGTCGAGTTCGGCCATCTTCTCGTAGAGCGGGTAGTAGACCCGGTCCGTCAGCGGCGGCGCCTGGTAGTAGCCGTCCGACGGGTCCGGGTTGAGCAGACAGCCGACGAAGCCCAACTCTTCTACGCAGCGCTCCAGTTCAATGACGGAGTTGCGTACGGAGGCGGCCAGTGCGTCGCCCGGGGACTGCGGCAGCTGACACACGCCCACGAACCGCTCGGGGAAGTGAGCGCACACCCGGGCGATCAGGTCGTTGCTGACGCGCGACCAGTCGAGGCTGGTCCGCTCGTCGCCGTAGTGGTGGGCCATCTTGCCCGCGCCGGGCGAGAAGACCGTCAGGTCGGTGCCGCGCTCGATCTGCAGCTTCAGCTGCCCGTTCTCGATGGCGGTGCGGATCTCGTCGTCGCTGATGCGCAGCTCGTCGGGCGAGACCCGGGCGCCGGACTCCTCGAACTGACTGATCTGCTTCTCCCGCCACACCCCCAGCGCGGGGGGCGCCGTGGTGAAGTGGCCATGGCTGTCGATGATCATGAGGTACTCCGAAACTCGCGGTGCGGTGGTTTCGTGGTGCGCGGCCGGGGCCGGCGGGCCCCGTCAGCCACGGCCGGTCAGCTCCCGGGCCTTGTGCAGGCCGGGGTAGGTGCGCACCGGCGACGACATCAGGAACCGGTAGCCGTCGTCGAGCACCTGCTTGACGTTGTCGGCGGTGACGTGCGGATGGCCCACGGCGATCCCGCGTTCACCGCAGACGTCGAGGATCCGCCGCTTGCACTCCAGGACACGGGGGTGTTCGTACTGGCGGGGGAAGCCGAGTTCCTGGCTCATGTCGCCCTCGCCGATCAGGACCAACCCGATGCCGGGCACCTGGTCGAGGATGTCCGGCAGGTTCTTGATGCCGAGCTGGTCCTCGATCATGAGGCCGACCAGGATCTCCCCGTCCGGGGCGAGCGGCCACACGTCGGCCCTGGCGTAGTACTCGATGTTGGAGATGCCCCAGTAGCGTGTCGCCGCGTGCGGACCGTCCCCGCGCAGGCCGGCGGGCTCGTAGCGGGGAGCGTCGGGCAACCGCGGGTAGCGGCAGGCGGCGACGGCGTTACGGGCTTCCTCCACCGTGGAGATGTGCGGCCAGATGATGCCGAACGCACCGAGGTCGAGCGCCTGCTTGGCATGCCACTGCGCCTTCTCCGCACCATTGGCGGGGATGCGCACGATCGGGGTGACGTCCGGCGCCAGGCTGTCCGCCTCAAAGACCCTGCGCCTGCTCAGCAGGTACTGGAAACTGTCTTTGAGCGCGTTGATGTCCCAGGGCTTGTGCTCCATCTCGAACACCACGGCGTCGTAGTCCGAGTTGCTCAGCTCGATCGCCGACGTCGGATCGGCCGCCGAGAAGGTCGCGAAGACGTGCTGACCGGCGGCCAGGGCGCCGATCACTCTGTTGTGCCTGCCCGTTGTCATCGCCGACCTCCTTGGCCGAGTGCTTCACCGGATGTGTTCTCCGAAGGCCCCGTCGCCTGCGGCTGTGACTGCTGCCGCCCGGGACGCCGTGACCTCCGCCCCGCCCACCACGCCCGTAGGCGGGCGAACAGGCCGGACGGCCGGGGTGGGACCGGACGTGCGCCGACGTCAGGTGCCTCGACCCGCTCGACGGTGGCTGCCACGGCCGGGGCGGGGGAATCCGCCGTGAGTGACTCGGGGGACGCGTCCTCGCGAGGCTCGGCGGTCGGGGCGCACCTTTGGACCAGCTGGTCGGTGAACTCCTTCGTCATTCTGGAGACCACCATCCCCGCGCCCGACTCGATCAACTTGGCGAGCTTGCCGTTGAGTTTGATCTCGCCGTCGCAGAAGACCCGTGAGGTGCCCGGGGTGTCCCCCTCGACGACCCGGAAGGCGGCGCCGGCACTGAAGCGGGTGGCACCCTGCCCATCCGCGCCCCGGGCGGTGAGGCGGCCCTCGTGCGCGGCCTCGTCCAGGTCCAGGGAGACCCGGGCGGCGAACTTGACCCGGAGACCACCGAACCTGATGGCCAGGGTGCCGTCGAAGGACCCGTCGTCGTGGGACGGCCCGAGTTCGGCGCCGCCGATACAGGACACGACGGCCGACGGATCGGAGATGACCTCCCAGACACGTTCGGGAGGACTCGGTACGGGGATGTCTTCCGTGATCGATATCAAAGCTGTGAACCTCACTCGGCGGCGGGCGCGACGTCAGGAAAAAAGGGCATGACGACACAACCGGCTTGGCTACGTGGCGACTTGGTGACAGAGGGGCTGCGCCGAACTACACGGCGGCCTTCCGCTCGGCGGCGAAGAGACCCCAGAGGTCGTTGTAGAGCTCCGAGAACTCCGGTGACTCGACGAGCGAACCGATCTGACGCGGGCGCTCGAAGGGGACCTGGATGACTCGGCGGATCGTGCCGGGGCCCTTGGACATCACGATGACCTCGTCGGCCAGGTAGATGGCCTCGTTGAGGTCGTGCGTGACGAAGATCAGAGTCCCGTTCTGCTCCCGCCAGATGTTGAGCAGTTCCTGTTGGAGCTCAAGGCGGGTGATGGCGTCGAGCGGCCCGAACGGCTCGTCCATCAGCACGATGGACGGGTTGTAGATCAGCGCTCGCGCTATCGCGCAGCGCTTCTGCATACCGCCCGACAGCTCCCGGGGGAAGTGGTTCTCGAAGCCGGTCAGGCCGACGAGCTCGATCCAGTGCGCGACGCGCTCCTCGCGTTCCTCCTTGGGAACCTTGCGGAACTTCAGCGCCAGGCCGATGTTGGCCTGGACACTCAGCCAGGGCAACAGGTGGGACTGCTGCGTCACGTAGGCCGCATCGGAGTTCACGGCGGTGACCAGTTCGCCGGCGTAGTGGACCTGCCCCTGGGTGGGAGTGAGCAGTCCGGCGGCCAGATTGAGGATGGTGCTCTTCCCGCACCCGCTGGGTCCGATCACGGCTACGACTCTGCCGCGATCGACCTTGAACGACACGTCCTCGATCGCCGGTCGGTGAGTGCCGGGGAACTCCAGTGTGACGTGGTCGAGACGGAGAGCCTCCGGGTGGGAGTTGCGCTGTGTGGTCGACATATCTGTCTCCTCGACCCCTTCCTCGCAAGAGACGAATCGGGGGCCGTGCGCTCGCGCCTTTGGCGGCGTTCGTGGGTGACGGTTCCGTGACAGGTGGTGCGTCCGATGCACGCGAACAGGCATCTAGGTCGGGTGGACTCTCCTGCTGATGCAGTTGTCTGCGACACTGCGAGCCGCCAGGATTGTCCGACAACCAGTGATGGGAACGTAACACCGCCTCCAAGGGGGCACAAGAAGTGTGCAGGAAGAACCTGGCATTCACAGGAACCCCGAGTCGCCTCGACGAAGGACTGTCGGACAAAAGCGAGCGTTGACACGGCGCGACGCATCCTTCACCCGGGGTGGCGACACGAGGACCTGGGCGGGCCTCCGCCCCCGGGAAGAACTCCCGCCCAGCCGGCGCCGTCAGGTACGCAACCGACCAACGACCGGACCGGCACGGCGATCCCGGTCCCCGCCGAACCCGAGAGCAACCTCGTCGTCTGATCCCCCCACCAGCCGAACATTGTCCAATAATCCGGCCGAGTCGAAGTGTTGGGTTTCCGGGATCTCCATGTTCTTGCTGCACGCATCTTGCCGGTACGAGTCGCGGGGGTTACGTTCCCTGCAGCTCTTGTCCGACAATCTCAGCCCTGGGCCACACTCGGGCTGAGCCTGTCGGCAGAGGAGTCAGGCCCCGCGGGGGCGGGGCGTCGGCAGGTGAGGTGGCGGCGCTCGCCCTCGCCGCGGCGCTTCACCTTGCAGTCATGAGCCGACGACCCCGGCCGCCCCTCACGTTCGCTCCTTCTTGTCCCCCACTCCCGTCCACCCTTTGGGAGACCAGCCGCCATGCCCCACTCCTGCGTACGTCGCGGCACCACACTGGTCCTGCGCGTCGTCGCGGTCCTGACGGCCGCCTTTCTCCTCACCGCGGGCAGCGGTGCCGTACCCGCCGACAGGACGCCCGGAGGCACTTCCCGCCTCTCCCCGCAGGTCGTCCACACCGGCACCGGGCCCACCGGCTACCGGGTCACCTTCCGCTACAGGGACCCGGGCGCCGACCGCGTACAGATCAAGGGCGAGTGGTACTTCGCCGATCCGTACGAGCTGTCCGCGCTCACCACCGACGACGGCACCGCCCTGGAAAGCCCCGGCACGCCGCCCTCCCGCTGGCAGCCCGGTGACATCCCGCTCGCCCACCCCAACTCCCCCGCCGCCAACTGGCCGGTCGTCGACATGAAGAAGGGGCACGACGGCGTGTGGACGTACAGCACTCCGCTGCCGTCCGGAGTTTTCACGTACTCCTTCTACGTCGACTGCGCCGACGACACCCAGACCACCTGCGCCGCCGTCTCGGACCCGGCCAACCCGCCGTGGAACGAGAAGAACGGCAAGGTCTCCGGGACCACCGAGCGCACCAGCCAGGTGTACGTCCCCTCGGACCCGTCGTTCGGAACCGTCGGCCACACCGAGCAGGGCCCGAGTGCCACGGGCAGGCACGGCAAGCTGACCCACATCACCTACGCGGCCCCGACGTCCGTCACACCGCCCGGCGAGAACTACCTCTCCGTCTACACCCCGCCGGGCTACGACCCCGGCCGCACGAAGCCGTACCCCACCCTCTACCTCTTCAGCGGCGACGCCAACGAGATGGACTGGAGCACGCAGGGCGACGCGGGCCACATTCTCGACAACCTCATCGCCACCGGCCAGGTCCCCCCGATGGTCGTCGTCATGCCCAACACGGCCGGCTTCCCCGACTCCGCCGGCTACGCGTCCTTCGACCAGAACCTCACCGACACACTCGTCCCGTACGTGGAGTCCCGCTACCGGGTGTCCACCGCCGCCACCGACCGCGCCGCCGCCGGCCTCGGCTACGGGGCGTCCCTGACCAACTCGCTGCTCTTCGGGCACACCGCCGAGTTCGGCTCGTACGGCGTCTTCAGCCCGGGCCGGCGCGGCACCTACACGCTGCCCGACGCGTCGTCCCTCACCGGCACCCAGGTCGCCGCGCTCAGGAACGCGCGGATCCTTGTCGGCGGCGGATGGCAGGACCCGAGCCACGACTACCACGCCGACGAGGTCTCCCTGCTGACCGGCCTCGGTGTCCCGGTGACGCCCGGCTTCGTCAACGGCGGCCACAGCTGGTCCGTGTGGCGCCTCGACCTCGCGGACTTCCTCACGCGTACCGCTTTCTTCCCTCCCACGGCAGGGTGAACCGGCCCGACCCGGTTCACACGGCTCGCGCAACCCGGTGCGCGCGGCCGACCCCAGCCGTCATCCGCCCATCCAGTGATCGGGAGATCCGAATGACCGTGCCAGACAGCCACCGTCGCAGCTCCGCGGACCCGGCGCCGCACCGAAGGGACTTCCTCGGACGCGCCGCGGGCATCGCCGCGGGCGCCGTCCTGCTCAACGCCGTCGGCGCGCAGTCCTCGTGGGCCGCGGAGTCGTCCGGGAAGTCGCCCGCGGAGTCGCCCAGGGAATCGTTCGGGGACAAGCCGGTGCGGACCTCGTCCGGCCTCGTCTCCGGTGTACCCGCCGCAGCGTCCGGAGTCACCGTCTTCAAGGGGCTTCCCTACGCCTCCTCCACCGCCGGCAGGAACCGGTGGCGGCCGCCGCAGCCTGCGCCGTCCTGGACAGGCGTCCGCGTGGCCGACACGTTCGGCGACGCACCCCCGCAGGCGTCGAGCACCCTCTCGATGAGCGAGGACTGCCTCAACCTGAACATCTGGACCGGCGCCAGGAACAGCGTCGAGCGGCGCCCGGTGTACGTATGGCTCTACGGAGGCGGATTCTCCGCCGGAAGCGGCTCCGACCCCAGCTTCGACGGCTCGGTCCTGGCGAGCAAGGGCGTCGTCGTGGTGAACATCAACTACCGCCTCGGTGCCCTGGGTTTCCTCGCCACCCCCGAGCTGAGCGAGGAGTCCCGGCAGGGTGTGTCGGGCAACTACGGCCTGCTCGACCAGATCGCGGCCCTGAAGTGGGTCCGGCGCAACATCGCCGCGTTCGGCGGCGACCCGCGCCACGTCACCGTGGGCGGCCAGTCCGCCGGCGCCGGCTCCACGGACATGCTGTCCATGTCCCCGCTCGCCACCGGCCTCTTCCAGCGCTCCATAGCCGAGAGTCAGGTCCGTTCTCCGAGTGATCCCGAACTGCGCTACCTCGGCGTGTCGCTCCGCACCATGGACACCGCCCTCCAGCAGGGTCCCGCCTACGGCGCGACGAAGGGCGCGACCACCCTGAAGCAGTTGCGCGCCCTGCCGTGGCAGGACTTCACGGACGGCGCCGCACTCAAGGACGAGACGGTCGACACCAAGTCCGTCGCCAAGCCACCGCTCTTCAGGCCCGTCGTCGACGGCTGGGTGCTGCCCGCCGGCTACCGGGAGACCTACGACGCCCGTGCGCAGAACGACGTCTGGTACCTGGCGGGCAACAATCTCGACGAGAGCGGTGCCGTGCCGGAGACCGCCTTCGAGTACTGGCGCCGGACCGGCTACCCGGACCGCCCCGGCGCCCCTCCCGTCCACGTCACCCTCGACGACTACGAGAGCGCCGCGCGGCGGAAGTTCGGCACGATGGCCGACGAGTTCCTGCGGCTCTACCCGGCCGGTACGGACGACGAGGCGGCCCTGGCCGGCAACGACGCGGTGCGCGACAACTCCCGGGTCTCGACGTATCTGTGGGGCACCGAGTGGACCAAGGGCGCCGACCGGCCGGTGTACACCTACTTCTGGACGCACCGCCCGCCGGGCCCCGACCATGACATCCGGGGCGCCTACCACGGCTCCGAGATCGTCTACTTCTTCGGCAACCTCAACCCGGACACCCAGGGGTGGACCGACCAGGACCGCAGCATCGCCGACACCATGTCCTCCTACCTGGCGAACTACATCGCCACCGGAAACCCGAACGGTCCCGGTCTGCCCAGGTGGCCCGCCTACAGTCCCGGCTCACCGACCGTGATGGAGGTCGGCGAGCACTACGGGCCGATGCGGGTGGCCTCCCCCGAGAAGCTGGACTTCTGGAAGCGGTACTTCGCCACGCAGGACGCCTGGTAGTAGGGCTCCCGGGCCGGCGACGACATCTCCCGTCGCCGGTCCGATGCCCGCACCCTGCTACGGCACCGGCCGCCCCGTCTCGCGCAGCGGGGCGCGTGTGGCGGTGACTCTGAGGAAGTCGAGTTGTTCCGCGGAGGGTGTGCCGGCGGCCGCGGTGTAGGCGACGATCCTGAGGTCCGATCCGGGCACGGTGAGGATGTCGCAGTCGAGGGTGATGTCTCCGACGGAGGGGTGGGTGACGGTCTTGCGGTCGTGGCCGAGTGCGCCCGCGACGCCCTGCGACCAGAGCTGCGCGAAGCGGGGGCTGCGCGCGGTGCATTCCTGGATGAGTCCGCGCAGGCGGGGGTCGTCCGGGAAGGTGCCCTGTGCGGTACGCAGGTCGGCGACGAGAGCGGCTTCCAGGGCTTCCCGGCCGCGTTCGGACCGAGGCAGACGGCCGGAAACGAGCTCGGGCAGGAACGTCTCGCGCACCAGGTTGCGCTGGTCCGCGGGGGGCTGGGCGGGCTCTCCGAACAGTGCGGCCCACAGCCCGGTGCACGTGATGAGTGTCCAGTCCGCGGCGAAGACGCCCAGCGCCTGCTCGGTGAGGGCGGCGAGCAGGCGCTGCACGCTGGGCGGGATGTGGGTGGAGATGCGCCCGGATCCCGGCAGGGGAAGATGTGCGAGGCGGTAGAGGTGATCCCGTTCGGACACCTCCAGGTGCAGTGCGCGGGCCAGTGCCGCGGCGACCTGTTCGGAGGGGCGGCTGGCGCGTCCCTGTTCCAGGCGGACGAGGTAGTCCACGGAGAGTCCGGCGAGTGCGGCGAGCTCCTCGCGGCGCAGGCCCGCGGCCCGGCGTCTGCCCATGGCCGGCAGACCCACGTCGGCAGGTGCGAGCCGGTCGCGCCAACGACGCAGTGCTGTGCCCAGCTGGTTCTGTTCCTCGGTCACCGTTCCAGTATCACCGCCCGGCCCGAAGTGAGGGTGGTACTGCCATTCCTACCGTTGTCTGTTGCACTGGTTGCGGCCCTCGGGCCGGTCGACAGTACTCGTAGCAGGCCATACCGCTCGACCTCCTGGATACGAGCGAGCGGTTGCGTGCCGTCCGCTACGAGAGGTTGAGGTCAATGTCTGAACACACGCCCGCCCGGAACCTGATCGGTGGAGAGTGGAGCGAGTCCGGCTCCGTGCACGAGTCGGTCAACCCCTCCACCGGCGAGGTCGTCGGCACGTACGTCTCGGCGGGCCGCGCGGAGGCCGAGGCCGCGATCGCCGCGGCACGTACCGCCTTCGACACCACCGGCTGGTCCCGTGATCCGGCGCTGCGCTCCCGGGCCCTGTTCGAGCTGGCCGACCGGATCGCCGAACGCATCCCCGCCCTGAGCCGGACCCTGACCCGGGAGAACGGCAAGCGACTGGACGAAACGGCCTGGGAGGCCGCGATCTCCGTCGACTGGCTGCGCTACAGCGCCGCGTCCGCGCTCACCCAGGTGGCCGGCCGGGCCGCCGAGCCGACGCCGGGCCAGTACTTCTACTCGACACCCGAGGCGATGGGGGTCGCCGGCATCATCTCGCCGTGGAACTCCCCGCTGTGCCTGACGGTGCGTGCCCTCGGTCCGGCGGTCGGCGCGGGCTGCACGACGGTGGTGAAGCTGCCCGGACAGACCGCCCTGACCAACTCGCTGCTCGCCGAGGCCGTCGCCGCCACCGAATCCCTGCCCCCGGGTGTGGTCAACATCCTCACCGAGGCGGGCAACGAGGTGGCACCGTCGCTGGTCGAATCGGTGGACGTGGATGTGCTCAGTTACACCGGCAGCACCCACGTCGGCCGGCTCATCGCCGCCGCGGCCGCACCGACGCTCAAGCGGCTCAACCTCGAACTGGGCGGCAAGACCCCGCTGATCGTCTTCGAGGACGCCGACCTGGACGCCGTAGTCCCGCAGTTGGTGATGGCGTCCATCCTGATGAACGGGCAGTTCTGCTGTACCGGCTCGCGCGTGCTCGTGCAGCGTGGCATCGCCGATGAACTGCGCACGCGGCTGGCCGCGGCGCTGGAGGCGGTCAGGGTCGGGCCCGCCGAGGATCCCTCCACCCAGCTCGGTCCACTGATCGACGGGGCCGCCGTCACACGGGTCGACAGCATCGTCGAGGAAGCCACCTCCTATGCCAAGGTCATCGTCAGGGGCGGGCCGGTCACCGACCCCGCGCTGGCGGGCGGCGCGTTCTTCCGTCCGGCGCTGCTGGAGGTGGAGCGGCTCGATGTCCCCCTGGTGCAGCAGGAGGTCTTCGGTCCGGTCCAGACCTTCGAAATCTTCGAGGACGAGGCCGACGCGATCCAGCGGGCGAACGCCACCGACTTCGGCCTGGCCGCCGCGCTGTACACCCACGACGACTTCCGGGCCCGCCGGGTCGGACGCGAGCTCCGGTTCGGCGGGATGTGGGTCAACACATGGGGCTCGATGTCCGAGCACTTCGAGCAGGGCGGCTTCAAGCAGAGCGGAATCGGTGTGCTGTGCGGCCCCTCGGCCATCGGCGAGTTCCAGAACATCAAAACCTACGCCACCGCCGTGCCGCGACAGCACTGAGGACCGCGGCCGACGAGGCCGCCCCACATCCCGGCTCAGCGCGCCGGTCAGGACCGCGGCGCTCCCGCCGACGGTCCTGACCGGCCTGAGCCACCGTTCGTACCAGTTCTCCCAGGAGCACATCGTGTCCAAGAAATCACCGCAGACTCAGGAAATCGTCATCGTGACCGGGGCGTCGACCGGGATGGGCGCGGCCACCGCGCGGGAGATGGCCCGCCGCGGATTCCATGTCCTCGCCGGCGTGCGCCGCGACAGCGACGGCAAGGCCCTCCTCGCCGCCGGCGTCGAGCCGGTGATCCTCGACATCACGAACCAGGAGCACATCGCGGCACTGGTGGCACGCATCGACGGCGACCCGCACCACCGCGCCGTGCGGGCGCTGATCAACAACGCCGGCCTCCCCTGCGCCGGACCGGTCGAAGTGGTGCCGCTCGACGAATGGCGGCGCGTGTTCGAGGTGAATGTCTTCGGGACCGTCGCGCTCACCCAGGCTCTGCTTCCCGCACTGGTGCGCAGCAAAGGCCGCGTCGTCAACATCAGCTCGATGAACGGCAAAGTGTCCATGGCCGGCTACGGCGTGTACGCCAGCAGCAAGCACGCGGTGGAGGCGCTGAGCGATGCCCTGCGCAACGAACTGGCCCCGTACGGCGTGCAGGTGGTGATCGTGGAACCGGGCGGCGTCAAGACCGAGATGGCCCGCGTCGGACTTTCGGGCCTGAGCGACCTCACCTCGCGGATGACCCCGGAGCAGAACGAGCGCTACGGCGCCTTGACGCAGGCAATTCCCTCTCACGTCGCCGCGTTCACCGAGGCCGGTGCGACCTCCGACACCGCGGCCCGGAAGATCGCCAAGGCCGCAACCGACCGCAAGCCTCGCACTCGCTACACCATCGGCGCGATGACCGCCTTCCTCATCCGCGCCTCCAGCCTCCTGCCCGACCGGGTGTTCGACCGGATGACCATGTCCGATCTGCGCAAGCACTACCCGGACAAGGGCAAGTCCGGCCGGACCACCGCGGGGCGTCACGCGTAGCTGGTCGGGCCCGGTGTGTGTGCCAGGAGGCCCGATACCGGGCCGGCGGCGTCGGGGGAAACGCCCGGCGCCGAAGTCCAGCATCGAAAGCCTTCTGTCCGCCCGGTTCACCACAGCCAACGGTCGCACCGCTGGAGTGGCCCTACCAGCGGTTCCAGTGGGTGAAATTGCTGTCGTCGACCCGCGGAGCCTGCTTGAAGTCGGTGCCGATCGTGTGGGCGACGGGGGTCAGCGCCACCTGGACGGTGGTGTCGAACGGCAGGCCCAGCAGGTCGGCCATCTCCCGTTCATAGGCGAGGTGGCCGATGGTCCAGCACGTGCCGAGGCCGCGTTCCCGCGCGGCGAGCATGAAGCTCCAGGTCGCGGGGAGCACCGAGCCCCACGTGTTCGCCTGCCCGTGGACCGTGCCGAGTTCGGCGCGGGTGGCGACCCGCACCACCGGGATCATCAGCACCGGCACCTCGTGCAGATGCTCGATCAGGTGGCCGAGGCTCCCCCGGATCCGTGCCCACTCCGCCGAGGCGAAGCTTCCCCTGGTCGGGATCGGCAGGCCGTGGTGCTCGTAGGGGTTGCCGGCCGAGAGCCCGGCGCGCCAGAGGTCGGCCATTTCCTTCTTCGTCGCGGGATCGTCGACGAAGACGAAGTCCCATTGCTGCTGGTTGCGGCCGGTCGGAGCCTGGGTGGCGATCTTCACGGCTTCCTGGATCAGCTCCCGCGGAACGGGCCGGGTCAGGTCAAGGCGCCTGCGAACCGCGCGCGTGGTGGTGAGTACCTGGTCGGCGGTGAGACCCAGAGCCTGCTGCGCCGGATTGCTGTCGTTCACTGTGCTGCTCCCAGTCGGAATTGGCGGGCGGCGGCATTGGCCGGCGCGGCGACACGCGACGACCACCGACCTGGCGAGGACCAGGGTGGCCGGGCGCCTGCGCGCTGCCGGCGCGTTTCGCGTGGTGCCCCGCAGCGCGCAGCCCCCCGGGCGCCCGCCGTTCGCACCGTCGGCCGTCTTCATGCTGCTGCAGCAACCATACAGACCTGTCTGTCTGTATGGTTTGATCGCCGCTATGAAAACGGTTGAAGGCGGCGCGAGCGACGGGCAAGCGAAGCGCGGGCGCGTAGAGGCCGATGCCTGCGCGGTGCCATACGCACGACCGGACAGCCCTCGCAGACGGCTGGCCACCCTGGTTCTAGCCGGCTCGGTGGTCGTCGCGTTCCTCGCTGCGGCCAACGCCACCAGCCCCCTCTACCAGCGCTACGAGGCCGCCTGGCACGCGAGCCCACTGATCGGAACGATCGCGTTCGCGTCCTACGCGGTGGCCGTGCTTGTCGGGCTCCTGTGGCTCAGCCGACTGCCGACCGTGTTCGGACGGCGCCGGGTGTTGTTCACGGCGATCTGCGGTCAGATCATCGCCCTGTCGCTGTTCGCGATCGCCGGTTCGTTCTCGCTCATCGTGGTCGGGCGCATCGTGCAGGGGCTCGCTTCGGGCGCCGCGTTCGGCGCGCTGTCGGCGATGATGATCGAGGCCGACGCGGAGCGGGGGACGATCGCGAGCGCGGCTTCGCCAGGGGCGGGCAGCGGAGCGGGGGCGCTGCTGAGCGGGCTGGTCGTCCAGTTCCTGCCCGGCCCGACGCACACCGTCTACCTGATCCTCACCGCCGTCCTGGCCGCGCAGGCCTTGATCGTTCTGCGGATCGTCCCCGAGGACAGTCGGCGCCCGGCTTCGCCGAACGTGCCGCGCCCGCGGGTGGCGGCCCCCGCCCCCGCGCGCGCGGTGTTCTTCGCCGCCGCGCCCGTCGTCTTCGCGGTGTGGGGGCTTTCCGGGTTCTATGCCGCGCTGAGTCCGGCTGTGTACACGACCCTGTCGGGCAGTGGTGCCGTCTGGCCGACGGCATTGCCGCTGTTCATCCTCGTGGGGTCCGGCTCGCTCAGCACGGTCGTCCTGCGGCGCGTGGCGGGTCCCGCTCTCACGGTCACGGGCGCGGTGAGCACCCTCGTCGGCCTCGGTGTGACCGTCGCCGCGGTCGAACTGGGGAGCATCGGACTGTACCTGGCGGCCAGCGCGGTCGCCGGCGTCGGCTTCGGCACGGGGTTCCAGGGGCCGATCCGCAGCTTGGTGCCGCTCGCGACCGACGACGAGCGACCGGCCCTGTTGTCCGCGGTGTTCATTGTCGCGTACGGCGGCCTGGGGATCACCGCGGTCGTTGCGGGGGCTCTGGTGAGCGCGGGCGCCTCGCTGGCCGCGGTCACCGTGGAGCTGGCCATCGCGCTCGCCGTTCTCACCTCGATCGCCCTTTGCACGATGCTGCGGGCCGGGCGTTAGGGTGCGATACGTGACCACCGACGCCCCCGCGACCCCGTATGAACGGCTGTTGGCCGCCGCGACCGAGCTCTTCTACCGAGAGGGGGTGCACACGGTCGGGATCGATCGAGTCATCGCCCGGGCCGGGGTCGCCAAGGCGAGCCTCTACAGCAGCTTCGGCTCCAAGGAAGCGCTGATCGCCGCATATCTGGAGGTCCGCCATCGTGCGATGCGCGAACGCGTCGAGCGGGCGATCGACGGTCGGCGCTCTCCGCGCGACCGGTTGCTCGCGGTCTTCGACGTCCAGATCATGCTCGCCGGCGATTCCGAGTACCGGGGCTGTGCGTTCGCCAACGCGACCGCCGAGGCCCATGCCGTGAGCGCGGACGAGGTCTCCGACGCATACCGCGGTTGGCTGCGGGGGACCTTCACGGCACTCGCGTCGCAGGCCGGCGCCGTGGATGCGGAAACCCTCGGCCGCCAGTTGCATCTGCTCTGGGACGGCGCCGCACAGTCGGCGCGGATGGATCGCGACGGGCACGGCGCGTGGGCGGCGAGGGCCGCCGCCGCCGCGCTGCTCGACGCGGCGCAGCCGACAGACTGATCCGCGGGGATGGCGCTGCGGCGGCCACGGCCTCGGCCGGGCGGCCCATGCACGACCGCGGGCCGGGGCGCGGTAGGCCGTAGGCGGTAGGCGGTAGGCGCACCGATATGCGGTCTGTGATGCGCCGGCGGATCCTGCGGGAACGGTTGAACCGGTCACAGCTTGTCCAGCAGGCTCACCGCCATGGCGCGGGCGTGCCGCAGACGGCTGTCGTCGCCTTCCAGACCGGCACGTGTCATGGCTCCCTCCAAGAGGAAGGCCAGGTGCTCCGCCATGGTTCGAGCGGCGTCGGGACGGTCGGGCAGCAGTGCCGCGATGTGCCCGGCCATCAGGCGCTCGACTTCCTCTTTCTGCCGGCGCACCAGGGCGCGCCCCGCGTCCCCGGCTGGCATTTCCGCAGCGGCGTTGAGCAGTCCGCAGCCACGGAAGCCGTCCTCGTAGTCGGAGGCGGCACTGTCGATGTAGGTGTCGAAGACGGCCAGCACGCCGTCGCGAGAGCTTTCGGCCCGCCCGAGGCGCGAACGGTAGTGCGCCAGCCATTCCTCGTGCCGGGCTTCCAGGTAGGCGCGGACGAGGTCGGCCTTGGAGGAGAAGTTGTTGTAGAGGCTCATCTTCGCCACACCGGCCTCGGCGGTGATCGTGTCGATGCCCGTCGCTGTCACACCGTCGCTGTAGAAACGCCGTGCCGCGGCTGCCAGAACACGCTCACGGGCCGGCCGCCGTCTCCCGGCTGCCGGTATCCGCTCCAGCTCACTCATCGCAAACTCCCATGCACTAGGTAGACTAGTCTACCTAGTTAAGAGTCGAAGCGGATGGGCACCAAGTGTCGGCGCGTGCTGCCCGTCCGACGTCAGCAACCTGAGGAAGAGCCCATGACCCTCTTGACCGACAGCCTCATCGTCGACGGAGTGCGCCTGGCCTACCGGGACCGTGGGCAAGGCGAGCCCGTGATCTTCATCCATGGCACTCCTTCACACTCTTACGAGTGGCGCCAGGTCGTACCGCACATCGAGGCGACCGGCTTCCGGGCCGTCACCTACGACCTGCTGGGATACGGCCTCTCCGAGCGGCCGGTGGACCGTGACACCTCCGTCGCCGCGCAGACGAACCTCCTGGAACACCTCCTCGACGCGCTGGACATCGACCAGGCCAGCATCGTCGCTCACGACATCGGCGGCGCCATCGGGCAGCGCTTCGCTGTCGCCCACCCCGAGCGCGTGCGGCGTCTGATGATCGTCGACTCGGTCAGCTACGACTCCTGGCCGTCCTCGACCTGGCGGAAGATCATCGACGAGAACCTGGACGACTTCACGAGCATGTCGCAGGACGCCTTCAACACCCTGCTGACCCGGCAGCTCAAGATGACTGTCGCCGACGAGTCGCTCATGACCGGAGATGTCCTCCAGGCCTACCTGGCTCCCCACCAGTCGGCGCCCGGCCGCGTCTCCTTCTTCGAGCACCAAGTGCGCCACTACGACTCGAAGTACACCGAGGAGATCAGCGACCAGCTCGGGCGCCTGACCATGCCCGTGCGCATCCTGTGGGGTGAGGAGGACCGGTGGCAGCCCCTGCACTACGCGAAGAGGCTCAGCGGCGACATCCCGGACGCAGACCTCGTCGTCGTCCCCAAGGCCGGCCATTTCGTCATGGAGGACGCCCCCGAACGTGTCGTCCATGAGATCAACGACTTCCTCGGTACCCCGGCCCCGGTAACCGCACACGGGTGACCTACCAACCCACCCGCGGCAGCGGTGGGCCCCGTTCTGCTCAGCTGACGCGCCAGCCGAGTCGGGAGGCCGGAGGTGCGGTGTGCTCGCTCGGCAAAGCGTCCGACAGCGCGGGACGCGCCGCTCCAGCCAATGGGCAGGGGCCACCTGTGTCCGATTGGCCCTTTGGGGAGAGGTTGAACGTGGGCCACTGTCCGCCTCATGGACCACGTTCAACGCGGAACCGAGACATTCAGCTCGGCTGAGGCGGCCGAACTCGTCGCACTCACGCGGGCCTTGATCCGGATCGACACCGTCAACCCACCTGGCAACGAGAGCGCGGTGGCGCGGCTGCTCCTCGATCGCGCGCTCGACTGGGGCCTGGAGGGTGAGATCGTCGAGTTGTCCGAGACACGGGCGAACCTGCAACTGCGACTCCCCGGCGGCACCGGTCAGCCGGCGCTCATGTATTGCGGGCATTTCGACACCGTGCCGCTCGGCGGCGCCCCATGGACGCACGATGCTCACGGCTCCTATCTCAGCCCCGAAGGCGTTCTGTGGGGTCGTGGCGCGGTCGACATGAACGGCGGCGTCGCGGCGATGGTGTGCGGTATGGCGGCGCTCGCGCGCAGGTCAGCGCGATTTCCCGCCGAGATCCGGTTCCTGGGCACGGTCGGTGAGGAAGTCGACTGCGCAGGCGCCCGTGCCGCACTCGACCAGGGTGCGATGGACGGTGTCGGCCGACTCGTCATCGCCGAGCCGACCGACATGGAACTCGTCGTCGCTCACAAGGGTGCGCTGTTCCTGGAGTTGACGGCGCGAGGGCGTGCGGCGCACGCGGCGATGGCCGAGCAAGGAGTCAATGCCATCAGCCACATGATGCGTCTGCTCGAACGCGTCGAACGACTGGACTTCGGAGTCGGCGAGTACCCGCTGCTGGGCCGCCCGACCGTCACCGTCGGGACGATCACCGGCGGGTCGGTCGTCAACATCGTTCCTGACCGCTGTGTGGCGCAGGTCGACATCCGGACGACACCCGCCGTCGATCACGAGACGCTCCTCCAGACGCTCGCTCACCTTGTTGACGCTCATCGTGTGGACGGTGTCGAGCTGGAGTTGCGCGTGACCGGGGATTACCCGCCCGTCGGGACCGCACCCGATGACCCGCTGGTGACAGCCGCCGACCGCGTGTTGCGTACGCTCGGCGACGACGCGCCGCACAAGACGGCTGTCAGCTATTTCTCCGACGGCTCGATCCTCCAGCCGCCGACCGGCCTTCCAACGCTGCTGTGCGGTCCGGGCGACCCGAATCTCGCCCATCAGACCGACGAGCGGGTCGATGTCGCACAACTCATCCACGCCGCACGCTTCTTCTCCGAGCTTCCCTACGAGGTGTTCCGACAGTGAGGGCGCCGCCGCCTTACGCCGTCACGTATCGGTCCTCTGCACGACGAACAGGGGGCGTCGGCCGTCCGAGCACCCTTACCCGTCCGGCTTGGAGGAAATAACGCCCAAAACTCTGGCCACTCCCACGATCGACCGACTCCCGCACCACGCTGGTCAGTTGTTCTCGCCTCGGTCCAGCGTGCTGCCCAGTACTTTCGGATTGCCCTGCGTCCAGGTGCCATTGACCCTCCGCCGGGTGATCCGCCAGCCGTCGGGCGTGCGGGTGAGCCGGTCGGCGTACCTGCCTCCGATGAGGAACTGGTCGCCGCCCGCAGTGCCCGTACGGACGTGCTGGGCCAAGAAGTAGGCCGTCGCCTCGGCGGTATCGCCGTCGATGACGGTCTCGATGTTGGTGACCAGGTGCTGCGTGATGTCCAGCGGTGCCAGGAACGTCTGGTAGCCGACGAGCATGCTGTCCAGTCCGGCGGCCTGGCCGGTGGCGAAGTCGCCCACGGCTCCGGGAACGAAGCAGGTGGCCAGCAGGTCCCAGTTGCGGGTGTCCATCGCGCGGGCGAGCCGGTGCAGAACCTGGGCGATCCGTGCCTCGTCGCGAACCGGGTCGGCCGGCGCGTCAGCAAGGGTGTGGGTGTGAGAAGTCGACATGTGCGTAGTCCTGTCCGTGTCTTCTTGTTCGTCTGCTTCAGGTGTGGGGCGCGCAATGGGCCGCTGCGTGCGGCGGTGGAGCAGGGCGAGTGGCCGGTGATGATCCACTGGCTGTCACCGTCCGAGAAGCCCAGATCCGTCCGGGCCGCGGGGAGGACGATGTTTCGCCGCCGCGCCGGGCGTTTCACGTTGCAGAGCAGCAGCCTCCATGACCGCCACCATAAACGAAACTGAACAGTACCGGAACTACCAAGTACCGGAACTGTGCTGTTTCGGAACTGGCTGGTACGCTGCCCGAGTCGTCGGAGTGAGGGCGTTACGCATGTCAGGAGCAGCAGCCTCGGCCAGTGGCGCCGACGGGACCGCGTCGGAACGCCTTGCCCCGCGGCTCGGGCGCAAAAGGGACCACACCCGCGACGCGGAGATCCTCAAGGCCACGCTCGACGTCCTTGCCGAGACCGGATATGAAGCCATGACGATCGATATGGTCGCCACCCGTGCCAAGGCAGGGAAGGCCACCATCTACCGGCGGTGGGACACCAAAGGGCACTTGGTGCTCGACGCGGTCTCCTCAATGAGGGACACCGCGCTGTCCCTCGACCGGCTGCCGGACACGGGGTCGCTGCGCGGCGACATGATCGCGATGATCAACCCGCACTGGCTCGGAGAGAGCGAACAGCGCATCAAGATCCTGTCGAGCCTGATGTCCTTGCTGTACCGCACCCCCGAACTCGCCGCGGCCGTCGACGTCGCGCTCGTCGAACCATCCGCCGCCGCCTACCGGCAACTCATGGCGCGCGCCGCCGAACGCGGCGAAATCCCGGCGAGCACGGACATCGACACCCTCGCGCTGGTCATCCCGTCCATGAGCGCGTACCGCGTGATGTTCATGCGTGGATGCGCGGACCGGAGATTCCACGAAGCTCTGGTCGACGAAGTGGTGCTGCCCGCACTCGGCATCCGTACCTCGCAGGGCGCCACGGATCAGCGGTTCCGACACAGGTAGGACAAGCAGGGCATGACTTTGCGCAGGCCATGTCGGGCTGGACCAGGAGACCGTGGGGCGGCTCAGGTCGACTCGCGGGAGCCCGCGCACATGGCCTCCGCGCTACGCGGCCCGGTAGCCGGCGTCGAGCTGCGTGCGCAGTCGTTCCCAGTCGATCGCCTTCTCCCATTTGCCTATGACCAGGGTGGCCACGCAGTTTCCGGCGATGTTGGTGAAGACGAAGGCGGCCGAGAGGATGCTGTGCACACCGAGGACCAGAGCGATGCTGCTGACGGGGATCGTATGGGTCGCACTGAGCGTCAGGGCCAGCACTGCGATCGCGGAACCGGACACCCCGGCACCGCCCTTGGAGGTGAGCAGCAGCACCAGCAGGAGACCGAGCTGAGCCGTCCAGCTCAAATCCGTTCCGGTGGCCTGACCGAGGAAGACGGACACCGCGGCGAAGTACAGACACGTGCCGTCGTGGTTGAAGCTGTAGGCCGTGGGCAGCACGAGGCCCACCACGGGTTCGTCCACGCCGAGGTTCTTCAGCTTGGCCGTCAGCTGGGGGAACACGCTCTCCGACGAACTGGTGCCCAGCACCAGCACCAGTTCCGCACGGAAGTAGCGCATCAGCTTCAGCAGGCTCACCCCCGCGTACCGCGAGACCGGCCACAGGACCAGCACGAAGAACAGAACGACGATCAGGTAGAACACCGCCACCAGCCGCCCGAGGGAGAGCAGGGTTCCCAGACCGTACTCGGACACGGTGTAGCCGATGGCGCCGAACGCCGCCGCCGGAGCGATGCGCATCACCTTGCGGATGATCCAGAAGAGCGCCTGCTGCACCGTCGCCACCATGTCGAGCACCGGCTGTGCCTTCTCGCCGACGGAAGCGAGCCCACAGGCGAAGAGCACGGAGAAGACCAGTACTTGAAGGATGCTGCTCTCGGCGAAGGCCTGCACCGCGGAGGTCGGCACCAGACCTACGAGGAAGGCGTCGAAGCCCTCCGACTTCGCCGGCGCGGTGGCAGAGGCGTCGGCGTGCAGGGACGACGGATCGATGTGCATGCCGGAACCCGGCTTGAGCACGTTGACCACGACGAGGGCGATCACGAGGGCGATCGTGGTGATGACCTCGAAGTAGACCAGGGACCGGATCGCGATACGGCCGACCTTGCCCAGATCGCGCACGCCGGCGATGCCGTGCGTCACCGTACAGAAGATGATCAGGCCGACGACCATCTGGATCAGGTGGATGAAGATGTCACCGAGGAACTGCACATGCTGTCCGACCGAGGGCGCGAACGCGCCCACGAGCACGCCCAGCGCGACTCCGACGAGCACCTGGAAGGCCAGGTCGCGATAGAACGGCGGACGTTGTTTTCTGTTCTGCGGGGAAGGGCCCGTCTCGGCGGGGGCGCCCAGGGAAGTGGTGTCGCTCATCGTTTCCGGTTTCTCCGTTGAATGTCCGGTACCTGTCGGGGAGGAGTCAGGGGTCGCGCTCCTCAGTCCGCGTCGCTTCCGAGCACCTCCCTGGCCGGGCCGAAGACCTCTTCCGGGCTGAGTCGCCGGGGCAGCAGCCGCTGGGCGACGCAGGCGTCGATCACCGTCTCCAGGGGCCCTCGCAGGTTGTCGTATCCGAAGATCGTCGGATGCGGCACACCGTCGGGACGCTGCACGCAGGCATCCGCGCGTCGCAGCAGCGCGTAGCCCTCCCGGACGGCGGAGGCGTTCTCGCGGCACGTCGAGCGGGCCGCGACCACCATGTGGTTGATCGGCATGAAGCCGTGCTTCTGCCACCACTGCTCGTCGCGGGCCGCGGCGTCGGGGACGACGGGAACGAACTCGTCACCCTCGGGGAGGTCGTTGCCGAGGACGACCGCGTCGACGTGCCCCTCGCGCAGCATGTCGGGGAGCCCCGCGGTGCCCGGGTCGCGTGTGACGAACTCCGGGTCCGTGTACTCGGCAACGTGTGCGCCCTCGCGGGTCGTCCAGCGGATGTCCTGAGCGGCCAGACCGTAGTCCTCCGCGAGATGCGCGCGCACCCACATTCCGGTGGTCTGCGTGAACGACCGCACCCCGACGCGCTTCCCCTTAAGCTCCTCGGGCCGCACAGGACGCGAGGCGTGGGCGACAAGACGGTCGCGCTGGAAACGGGCGGCCACCACGGCGGGCAGCAACACCACGGGACGGCCGTACGCGATGGCTTGCAGCGCGGTCACGACGGCCAGTTCGCAGAGGTCGTAGGCCTCTTCCCGCACCATCGGCGCGAACGCCCGGTGAATGGGCGAGACGTCGAGGAGGTCCAGGCCCATCCGCGCACTGCCGACGTCGCCGTTCTTCAGCGGGGCCGTGTGCGGATAGTTGCCGAGGACTGTGCGGAGCACGGGGAGTTCAGCCACGGGATCCTCCCGCCATCGCGAAGGCGGGGTAGAACGAGGCAGCGGTTTTACCGAGGATCATCTCCCGGTCGGCCTCCGGCAGGCTCGAAACCGCCTCCCGTGCCTGTGCCAGGAGGCCGGCCGGAGTGCCCTCCGCCGCGGGGAAGTTGGAGCCCCACGCGATACGGTCCGCTCCGTACGCCGCGACCAGGTCCGCCAGGAACTCGGCGCGGACGGACGCGCCCTCCGCGGCCGCCGCCAGCGCCCGGTGCGTGAGCTTGAGATGGACTCCGGGGAAGGCCGCCATGTCGAACAGGTCCTGAGCGTGCCGATAGGGGCGGCCGTCGGACAGGTCGGGGCGGGCGCAGTGGTCCAGGAGTACACGCACCCCGGGGAATCGTTTCAGCAGTTCCCGGAGGGCGGGCAGTCCCTGGACCGTCATCTGCAGACAGACCGGTATGTCGTGTTCTTCCGCGTAGGCCCAGGCGGGGTGGGAGTCCTCGTGGCCCAGCCACTCCGCCTGGCCGGGCATCGTGGTGCCCGTGGTGAACAGCCGGAATCCGGAGAGCCCCTCGGCCTGCCAGTGCCTGATGCGCTCGACGGCGTCCGGCGCCAGGGCGTCGATCGAGTACACGCCGATGAACCGGTCGGGATGAGCCCGCACCGCCTCGACGACGTAGCGGTTGTCGTGGCCGTAGACCGTCGAGGCCTGGACCACCACCGCCTTGGCGATCCCGGCGTCGTCCAGCGCCTGGACGAGTCCGTCGATGTCCACCGGGTGAGCCTGCGACCAGGCGGACCGCCGTCCGCCGATCGGGTCGGGCGGATAGCGCTCGCTGTCGGTCGAGATGACGTGGGTGTGGCTGTCGATCACCAACATGAAGGTTCCGTGTTCTTTCAGTCGTCGTGACACAGGCCAGGGACCTGCAACTCGTGACGCATCAGGTGGATGTCCAGGCCGACCGAGCCGGCAGCCGGTCGCCGATGCCTGCTCTCTTCCGAGGATTCGCGCGGTTCGTCGGCCTCGGCGGTCCCGGCGGTACGAGCGGTACGGACGGTATGGGCGGCTTTCGCGGCTGGTGCGACGACCACGCCGTCGGCCTCGGCGAGCACCACATCCCGCCGGCGTATCGCAGGCCTACGGGTCAGAGGCCGGCCTTGCGCAGGCGCGCGTCGAGCCGGGGATAGACAATGCGGGCGTTGCCCTCCTCGATCGCCGCGAGGTCCGCGGAAGAGAGGCCCGCTTTCTCGACGTAACGGCGGGTGTCGTCGAAGTGGTGCCCGGTGGCCGGGTCGACACCGCGCACCGCCCCGATCATCTCCGAGCCGAAGAGCACGTTGGTGCGAGGTATCACCTCAAGCAGCAGGTCGATGCCGGGCTGGTGGTAGACGCACGTGTCGAAGAAGACGTTGTTCAGCAGATGCTCGGTCAGCTCCGGTTTGCCGAGTGCCTGCGCCAGGCCGCGGAAGCGTCCCCAGTGGTAGGGCACCGCGCCGCCACCGTGCGGGATGACGAGCCGCAGGGTGGGGAAGTCGGCGAACAGGTCCCCTTGGATCAACTGCATGACGGCGGTGGTGTCCGCGTTGAGGTAGTGCGCGCCGGTGGTGTGGAACGCGCGGTTCTCACTGGTGCTCACGTGCACCATCACCGGCACGTCGAGTTCGACGATCTTCTCGTAGAGCGGATACCAGGAGCGGTCGGTCAGCGGCGGTGCGGTCCAGTGGCCCCCGGAGGGATCGGGGTTGAGGTTGACCGCGACGGCGCCGAGTTCCTCGACCGCGCGGACCAGCTCGGGGATACAGGACGCCGGGTCGACGCCGGGCGACTGCGGCAGCATCGCGGCCGGGGCGAACCGCTCGGGAAACAACTCGCCGACCCGGGCGCACAAGTCGTTGCAGACCCGGGCCCAGGCGGCCGAGACGGCGAAGTCGCCGATGTGGTGCGCCATGAACGAGGCGCGCGGGGAGAAGACCGTCAGATCGATGCCTCGCTCGTCCATCTGGCGTAGCTGGTTGGACCCGATGGTTTCCCTGATCTCGTCGTCGCCGATGCCGGGGCCCGCGCTCTGCGGCGCTGTGTCGCCGCTGGTCAGGGCCCGAATCTGGCGATCGCGCCACTCCCCCAGCGCCGGTGGCGCGGTGGTGTAGTGGCCGTGGCAGTCGATGATCAACGCGGCTCCCTTCCGCTCGGCTGTCGTAGTCCGAACGACTCGGAGTACGCACGAAACGGGACGCTAACCCGGTGCCGCACCACGGTCAATCATTTTGTCAGCAATATTTTCAGCGATCCTACTGAAGATGTGGCCGGGGCGGGTGCCGAGGCTCTCCGGCGCTTCGCTCACAGGCCCATGGCGCACCAGGGTTGCAACATGTTCACTGAAAATATCGCTGGTGATATCGTCGAAAACTGTGTCGGCGATCAAGACAAGTGGGCAGCCGGCAGCGGGCAATCCACGAGAGAGGGAACAGCAGCGGGTGACCAGTACGCAGATCAGGGGGGCGGCCGCGCGGCTTCACGTCGCCACGCACATCCGGCAGGCCCTGGGGGTCGGCGACCTCCTGCCGGGACAGCGGCTAGTAGTGCAGGACCTGGCCGACCAACTGGGGGTGACCCGCAGCTCCGTGCGAGAAGCTCTGTTCGACCTCGCCTCGGACGACCTGGTGGAGCTGGTGCCCAACCGCGGCGCCAGCATCAGGGTGGTCTCGGTCGAGGAGGCCATCCAGATCACCGAGTGCCGCTCCGTGCTGGAGCGGTTGTGCGCGCGCAAAGCGGCCGCACATGCGAGTGAAGCGCAGCGTGCTGAGCTGACCGAGGTGGGCGCGCAGCTGCGTGCGGCGGTCGCCGAGGAGGACTTCCACGCCTACTCCGCACTCAACCGAAGGCTTCACGACCTTGTCATCGAGTTCAGCGGCCAGGTGATCGCAAAACGTCAGCTCGAACGACTCAACGTACAGATGGTGCGCTTCCAGTTCCGTCTCGCACTGCGGTCCGGACGCCCGCAGGAGTCACTGCCTCAGCTCCTGTCCATCATCGACGCCGTCACCGCCGGCGACCCCGACGCCGCCGATGCGGCCGCCGAGGCTCAGCTGGCCAGCGTGATCGATCAACTGCGCCTGACCGAGAGGCTGCCGTTGCCCTGAGCTCGGCTTCGGGGTCCGGTGAACTGGTCACGACGGCGCCGCCGACAGCGGGCTTGAAATTGTCACCGCACCTAGGGCCCGTCTGACAATTCCCGCCTGCCTCGCGGGCGACGACGGGAATTGCCAGACAGGCCCTGGCGCGGTCATGCTCGTGAGTCCCCGTCAGCACACTGCCGGGGACTCACGAGCATCGAGGCCAACCCGTGTCACAGCCGGGTTCAACGGCCTGCCGGCAGCATCGCCACGACACCGATGCGGCCGCCGGCAGGCCTGGTCTCTATCGCACCGCTATGGCGTGTCAACGCGTCAGGCGACGCACAGCCCTGGCACAGCCTGCTTGCGAAACAGGTGCGGGGTGGCGACGAGACTGGCCGGGTAGAGCTCGCGGGCGGCCGCGCGTGCGCCGTCGTCGAGTCGGGCCGCCCGATAGTGGTCCGTCGACTCCCAGACGGCGTGATTGAGGAACGCGCCGCTGCCGGCGATACCGCGGTACAGCTGGGTGGAGATGAAACCCGGTTGATTCTTCAGCGCAGCCGCGTCGGTCGACCACGCCAGCAGCAGTTGGTCGACGTCTTCGGGGTCGACGCACAAGATGTTGACGAGGGTGACAGGTCCGCCCCCCTCGTCAAGCTGGTCAGCGAGTGTGACGTGGGAGTCCAGCTCGGTGAATTTCGGCATGATGGTTCTCTTTCGCTTGGTCAGACCGTTCTCGGCTGCACGGCTCGGTGCAGAGCGTCGAGGGCCTTGGCGAGGCTGTGCTCGATCGGTTCGGTGGGGCGGAACAACCGCCGACCGTCGTGAAGGTGGAGGTGTTGGTCGATGAGCGGGATCGGGACGAACCCGACGACGCTGAGTTGGAGCGATATCAGCACCGGTCCAAGTGCGGCCGCGGCCCGGGCCCCGGCGGCCACGCCCCCGTAGCTGACCAATATGACCGGCTTGCCTCGCCATTCCCAGAACAGGTGGTCCAAGGCGTTCTTCAAGGCGGCGTTGTAACTGTGGTTGTACTCCGGCATCACGAAAACGTATGCCTCCGCGCGGTCTATGACCTCGCTGAACGCGCGCGTGGACGGCATCTGATAGTTGCGCTCACTCGGGTGCCCCGGTTCGGCGAGCATCGGCAGATCGATCTCGGCCAGATCGACAACCTCCACGTCGAAGGCACCACCCGCGGCGGCCTGTTCGGCGACCCACCGAGCGGTGGGTTCGCCCGCGCGGTTCGGCCGGGTGCTCGCGATCAGGACCTGAACGAGGGGACGGCCGGTCATCGGCTCTGTCCTGAGAGGTCCGGAAGCTTCCCGCTCGCCGCGACCTCTTCGATGAGCAGCGGGTTGACGTGCTCGGCGTCGAACCCGCCACTGCCGTAGGGGCGTGTGATGATCTCCAGCTCATGACCGCTGGGATCGTTGAAGTACACGCCGAGGCCGTCATCGAGGCGGTTGATGTTGCCCGCGTCCTGATGCTTGGGATCCGCCCAGTAATCCAGGGCGCGCTCGCGCACGCGGGCGATGATCACGTCGAACTCGGCCTCGCTGACCAGGAAGGCGTAGTGCTGAGCCATGATGTCGCGGTCGGTGGTCATGAAGTCGAAGGTGATGTCAGGGCTTACCTGCACCATCACGAAATGGCCCAGTTTCACCGGGGGCTCGAAGCCCAACATGTCGGCCAGGAAGCGGGCGGAGGTCTCAGCATCGCGGGACCAGACGATCTGGTGGTTCAAAACGCTCATGGGTCAAGTGTTCGCCGCGCAGCACCGAAAACTCCTGGGAAAGAGCAGTATCCGACAACAACTTCCATGGAGTCTGCCTGAAAGACCTAAACTGTGTCCATGAACGTTGTGGATCAACAAATCCTCCAATGCCTAATGCTCGACGGGCGGGCCTCGATGCGGCGGATCGCCGAGGTGGTGGGGGTATCGGAGCAGACCGCCACACGCCGCTACCACGCCATGCGCGAGGCAGGTGTGCTCCGAGTCCTGGTCAGTGAGGCAACCGCCGCTGCCAGGCGTGGGCTGTGGCTACTGCGGCTGCAGTGCCGTCCCGCTTCCGCCGCTCACCTGGGAGGTGTGCTCGCCGCGCGCGACGACGTGTCCTGGGTCGCGCTGCACTCCGGCGGCGCGGAGCTGATGTGCACCACGACCCTGCCCGCCGACGCGGCCTGCGGCACGGGAGTGCTGCCCCGGATCTCGCACACGTCCGCGGTGCTCTCGTTCACCACCCACCTGGTGCTGCACTCGTACTCCGGCGGCCCCGCCGAGTGGTCGGGTTTCGAGGAGCCGCTGAGCGAGGACGCGCAACGAGATCTCCTTGAGGGGCGCGATCCCTACCGGCGGAAGGAGGCGTACAGTCCCGTGCTTCCGGAGGATCGCGCACTATTGGCAGAACTGGGCCGTGACGGCAGAGCCACCGCGTCGGCACTGTCCCGCACCCTCGGCTGGCCGCTCTCCCGCGTCCGAGGTCGTCTCCAGGCACTCCTGGACAGTGGTGCGGTCACCGTGGACGTGGACGTGATGCTGGAAGCGTTCGGCTACCGCGTTTCGGCCACGTTGCTCCTCCAGGTCTCACCGAACCGCATCGTCACGGTCTGCGAGTCGCTCTCCTCGCATCGGCAGACCAGTTGGGTCGCCGCGGTCACCGGCTCCGCGAACGTCGTGGCCGCAGTAACCTGCCGCGACAGCGTCGAACTCTTCAGTTACGTCACTGAGCAGGTAGGCAATCTGCCCGGGGTGCTCCACGTGGAGATCGTCCCGCTGCTCACCAGACTCAAGCAGGCAGCCACTCGGGTGGCCGACGGCCGTCTTGTTCAGTCACGTCACATGACACACGGGGACAGTGACCGCCGAGCATGACCAGGGGCGGCCCTGTCGTAAGACTCTGGCCCAGAACTGGTCACGTGCTATGGCGATACCGCCGTTATGCACCGAACACGGACCATTGCGTATGCGTGGGCAGCGGGCGTCTCAGGCCACACCGTCGGCCCCGATCTTCGGCCCCGATCGTCGGCCCCGATCGGTTCCTACAAGCGTTCTGTATGGTTGCTCTCGCGCAGACCGACGAGGCGTGGCGACCGTGAACCACAGCGAGCGACGGGCGGAAGCCTTGGATGCCGACAGCCCCAAGTGTCGTTTATGCATGGCGCGCTCGGCGCAGTGGCGGGTCCTCGCCACAAGTCCGGTCGTGGCGCGTGGGACACCGGTCTCGGCGATCATGGCCACCGGCGACCACTGGCTGCTCGACACAGCAGGCGACGTGCGGGTCGTCGGCACCGGCCTCGGCCTTGTGTACCTTTTCCAGGTCCGCACACCAGGCTCGCCGCGGCGACGTCAGTGAGCGATGACTCGGTGTTCATGAAGGAACCGACACCGAGCCGGCGGAGCCGCTCGGCCTGTGGTGAAGAGCAAGGGAAGGTGCCGTGGACAGGGAAGCACAGATCATGCGGGGGCGAGGTGCCTTTCGCGTTCAGGCATGGACCGATGCTTTCGAAGCGCTCGCTGCGGCCGAGGCCGAACGGCCGTTGGACACCGCCGACCTGGAGTTGCTCGCCGAGGCCGCGGACATGCTGGGGCGGTCCGACGACGCAGTGGTACTGCTGCGGCGGGCGTACACCGCGCATGCCGAGGCGGGATCGGTCGGACGGGCACTGCGTTGCGCGTACTGGCTGTGCAAGTTGCTGGCGTGGGGCGGGGAGTTCGCGCACTCGGGGGCCTGGCTGGCCCGCGCGAAGCGGCTCGCACTGGCGGAGCCCGACTGTCCGGAATACGCCTACGTGGGCCTGCTGGAGGCTGAACTGCACTTCCGGGCAGGCGAGTTCGCGCAGATGCTCAAGGTCGCGCACCGCCTGCCCGACGGACGTGACGGCACCGATCCCGACCTCGTGGCCAGCACGACCATGACACGCGGCCTGGCCCTGGTGAACAACGGCGACATCACCGCCGGACTCGCCGAACTCGACGACGCGATGGTGGCCGTGGCCGAGGGCACGGTGTCCGCGCGCTGTACCGGAATGATCTACTGCGCCGTCATCGGCGCCTGCCAGGACCTGCAGGAACTGCGCCGAGCCAAGGAGTGGAGTGAGGCGCTGGCCAAGTGGTGCGCCGCCCAGCCCGACTTCACCGGTGTCTACCGTGGACTGTGCCGAGTGCACCGGGCCACCCTGCTGCAGCTCGGAGGCGCCTGGCCGGACGCGGTCCGCGAAGCGCGCCTGGCCTGCACGCAGTTGACCGCAGGCTACGGGGAGGGCGCGGCGGGCGGCGCCTTCTACGAGCTGGCCGAGCTGCACCGGCTGCGCGGCGAGTACGCCGACTCCGAACGGGCCTACCTCGACACGCTGAACCACGGCTGGGATGCTCAACCGGGCCTCGCGTTGCTCTGGCTGGCCCGCGGCCGTAAGGACAAGGCGACGGCCGCGATCCGGCGGGTGTTGGCGGAGACGACGGAACCGCTGCGCCGGGCACGGCTGCTGCCGGCGGCGGTGGAGATCATGTTGGCGAACGTCACGGACGGCCCGGGCGAGGCGGCGGCCGTCGCCGATGAACTGCAGGGCATCGCCGGTGACCACGGTGCCGCGGCTCTGCGTGCCATGGCCGGGCAGGCCGCCGGCGCCGTGCGGCTGGCCGAAGGGGCGGCCCAGGAAGCCCTTCCGCCGCTGCGGGAGGCCGGGCGGCTGTGGCGTGAACTGGAGGTGCCCTACGAGGCCGCGCGTGTCCGTGTGCTGGTCGGTCTTGCCTGCCGCGCGCTGGATGACGAAGGGTCGGCGGCACTCGAACTGGACGCGGCCCGGCAGCTGTTCGAGCAGCTCGGGGCCGGCCCCGACCTGGCCCGCGTTCAGCGCCTGACCGGCACGGCCCCCTCCCTGCTGTCCCCCCGTGAGTTGGAGGTCGTAGAGCTCATCTCCCTCGGCAGCAGCAACCACGCCATCGCCACGAAACTGTTCCTCAGCGAGAAGACCGTCGCCCGCCACGTCAGCAACATCTTCGGCAAGCTCGGTGTCACCTCCCGCACCGCCGCCGCGGCGTACGCCTTCGCGCACGGCATCGTCGAGCGGGACACGACTGCGTAGAAGTACCCATGCTCCCATCCGGACGGTTGGGCATTCTCGTCGATGTGCCCGCGAGCACCCCGGCGGGAGTATCGGCATGTGCCCGACGACGAGACCACGCAAAGCCTGCGCGACCTGGTCCGCACCGCGCGTCTGCGGCTTGCCGACAGCGCTGCCGACCTCGGCACGCTCCTGCGGCTGCTGGGCGAGCACGACCAGGCCGAACGACTGCTGCGGCAGGCGCTGGAGATCTACGAGGCCGACTGCCGGACACATGTCGATCAGAGCCGTACCACCGAGGAGTTGTCATGAGTACCGAGCGCATCGAGTCCGTCATCGTCGGCGGCGGCCAGGCAGGCCTTGCGACCGGATACCATCTGGCGCGCCAAGGCCGACCGTTCGTGATCCTGGACGCGGGCGAGCGTGTCGGCGACGCGTGGCGCGGGCGTTGGGACTCCCTGCGTCTGTTCAGTCCGGCGAAGTTCGACGGGCTGCCCGGGCGCCCGTATCCCGGCCCCGCCTGGTCCTTCCCCACCCGTGACGAGTTCGCCGACTACCTCCAGGACTACGCGGCCTGGGCGGAGCTGCCGGTGCGGACCGGGACCGCGGTACGGCGGGTGTCGTCCGAGGGCGGCCGGTACGTCGTCGAGACGGACGGGGACAAGACGTACGAGGCCGACAATGTAGTGATAGCGGCAGGCTACGACCGACTGCCGAAACTGCCCACCTACGCCGCCGAATTGGCTGCGTCCACGACGCAGATTCACGCGCACGACTACCGCAACCCCGGCCAGCTCCAGGACGGACCCGTCCTGGTGGTCGGCGCGGGCAACTCAGGCGCCGACATCGCCCTCGAACTCGCCGGCACCCACCAGGTGCTTCTCTCCGGCCGGGACCCCGGACAGGTTCCGTGGCGTGTCGAACGGCGCCCCGCCCATTTCTTCGTCCCCGCCATCTCCTTCCTCTTCCGCCACCTGCTGACCGTCCGCACCCCGATCGGCCGCAAGATCCGCCCGAATGTACTCGCGCACGGTTCTCCGCGGATCCGCGTGAAGTCTGCCGACCTGGCAGCGGCCGGGGTCCAGCGGGTGGCACGCACGACCGGCGTACGCGAAGGACAGCCGGTGCTCGCCGACGGCACCACACCGAAGGTCGCCAACGTCGTGTGGTGCACGGGTTTCCGGCCGGACACCTCCTGGATCGACCTCCCGGTGTTCGACACGGACGGTGAACCGGCCCAGTACCGCGGTGTGGTGGACTCGCAGCCGGGTCTGTACTTCATCGGCCGTCTCTTCCAGTACTCGATGGTCTCCTCGATGATCCAGGGCGTCGGCGACGAGGCGGAGTACGTCGTACGGCATCTCGCAGCGCGAACGCCCGCGCAACCGCGCCCCGTCACGCCGTCTGCGGTCAACAGCGCCGGGTCCTGACGTCGAAGGCGAACAGCCGACAGACCTTGAACCGCGCCACCCGAACGACGCATGCCGGACGGCGGGACATGCCGTCCGACCGCTGCTGAACGACATATCCCAAGGAGATGCACATGAATCCGAAGACTGTTCTCAAGCCCTCCCGCAGGAGTGCTTCCATGCTGGCCGCCCTTGCGGGCGTGGTGGCCCTCAGCGGGGTGAATACGACGTCGGCCCCCGCGGCCCAGGCCCAGTCCCGCGAGTCAGGGGTGCTGCCCACGGTCGTGCTGGTGCATGGAGCCTTCGGAGACGCCTCGATCTGGAACGCAGTGATCACACGTCTGCGACACGACGGGTATCCGGTCGTCGCTCCCGCCAACCCACTGCGCGGGCTGGCGAGCGACTCGGACTACATCGAGAGCTTCCTCAAGAGCGTCAAGGGGCCGGTCGTGCTCGTCGGCCACTCCTACGGCGGCACCGTGATCAGCGATGCCGCCGCCGGCAACCCCGAGGTCAAGGCCCTGGTCTACATCGCTTCGTTCGTGCCCGAGAAGGGCGAGAGCTTCACGGAGGTCGGCGCCGAATTCCCGGGGGCCACCCTCGCGTCCGCCGTCGACGCCGTGCCCTTCCCGCTGCCGGGCGGTGGCACCGGCACCGACCTCTACGTGCAGAAGGACAAGTTCCACGACGCCTTCGCCGCCGACGTACCCGAATCGGTCACCAACCTCATGGCCGCCACCCAGCGCCCCCTGGCCGCCTCGGCCCTCGCCGACAAGGCCACCGAAACCGCCTGGAAGACCATCCCCTCATGGGACTTGGTCACCACCGAGGACAAGGCCATCGCCCCGGACGAGCAGCGCTTCATGGCCGCACGCGCCCACTCCCACACGGTCGAGATCAAGTCCTCGCACGCGGTCCTCATCTCCCACCCCGACGCGGTCACCCACCTGATCCGACAGGCCGCCCGCAGCACCGCCCGGTAACACCCGGGCATTCGAGCCGAACCTGGTCCTCCGCCTCATTCCCAGGACCCGTACCGCACCGGGTTCCCTGAGCGCGGAGGCCAGGAGGAGCCGTAGCAGGGTGTCCTAGGCCACCGGCATCAGCCGGCGTCCTTCGTCCTCCTGAGCTCGGCCAGCTCGTCGAACGTACGGATCAGGACCGCGCGTCGCGCGTCCTTGTAACCCGAAGAAGGCTCCAACCCGTCTATGGAGCCCTCCCACACCTCCATGTACGTCCGTTTCCACCCCTCGACCACATCGGCCTCGGGCAGCGACGCCCCCACGTAGCCCTGCCGCGCCAGGAGGCTCAGCAGTTCCAGGTCGGCCGGCACCGCGACACCCCAGTACTCGTCGGGCTCGATCCCGACGGGGTCGCCCGCCATCGCCTCCGCCACCTCGGTGACGAGCCGGTCCGTGAGGTGTGACAGGTGGTCCGCGGCCGTGTCGTTCTCGAAGTTGCCTGTGCCCCAGTCGCCCATCGGTTCTCCTCCGCTCGTCGGTTCGGTACGCAGTAGCTGTATCAGCACGTACCGACAACCAGGCCCGGCCGGAGATACGACAGCCAGGGACCCCACTGTCCTACGAGCGCCATCACCGCTCTTCAACCGGAAGGGGTCCCGGTCATCAGGGCCGCGAGGTCGTCCGGGGCCAGGAAGGATGGCGGTGGCGGCGGCCACGAGTAGAGGCCCTGCGCACCCTCAGGATCCTGCGGTGCCCACACCTCCGTAGTGGCCCCCGAGCCCCCAAACATACCGTTCGGGATGATCCTCAAGCATGGCGTGGTCGGTGGTGCGGATGTACACCGCAAAGCGTCTGGCGGTGTACATCGGAGCGACGAGCGGCGGCTCCAGCGGCAGGGGGGCGAAGGAACTCACCGTCGTTCCGGAAGGCCCGCAGTCGACGGCGGACCGCGGGCGGTTGTGCTGCCTAGGCGACGCAGACGTTGGGCACGGCGGCGCGGCGGAGCACCTGCCGGAAGCAGCGCGTTCCGGCCGGGTAGTCGGCGGACACGGCCAGGAAGTCCGGGTCGAGGAGCACAGCCCGCAGGGCGCCCACGGACTCCCAGACAGCCAGGTCGACCAGAACGCTGCTGCCCCCGATACCCCGGTGGAGCTGGGCCTGGATGTACCCGTTGCGGCTCTTCATGTACGCGCCGGTCTTCTGGTACGCATGGATGGCTCGATCGACCTCACCGTCCGGAACGACGAAGATCTGCAGCAGGACGAAGGCGCCGCTGGTGGCCCGGAACTGCTCCGTGAGGGGAACGTCCGGGCACAGATCGACGTACTCGATCTCGGACCCGGACGCTGACCCGCCTTCAGCAGCCGACTCCCCCGCTGCCGGGGCGGACTCCCGGTCCCACGGTGCGCCCAGGCAGACACCGGGCACCTCCACCGGCCGCACCAGGTGCGGGTACGCCACCGATCCGTCCGGGTAGGACGGGAGCAGACCCTGGAACTCGGGACTCATGAAGGCGTTCTGCAGATCCTTCACCGACTCCCAGTGGGCGACGTTGGTGACCACGCGGCCGGCCGTTCCGCGATACAGCTGCTGGGAGATGTTCCCTGCCTTCGTCTTCATGACCCCCGAGTCCAGGCGCCATACCTCGACGACCTCCTCGTCCAGGCCGGGAGGCGCGACGAAGGTGTTCACAATCGTGACCGGTTCGCCTCCTGGCTCACCCAACTGGGCCATGAACGGTGCCCGGGCGTCGAAATCGTTCAGTGCGATCATCGGCGGTCTCTTCCGTTCTGTGAGCTGGTCACTGCGACGTCCCCACGTACTGGGGAACCCCGTGTTCGAGGACCGCGATCCCGGTCCCCTCCGGCGCCAGGTCGCGCAGCAGTCCGTAATGCATCTTCTGGTGTACGGGGGCGAGGCCGGCCTGGTGGATGGGCACGGCGAGCCGGGGCGCCATCGTCCGCAGGTAGTCGATCGCCTCGCCGATCTTCATCCATGGCCCACCGACGGGCAGCAGCAGGACGTCGACCGGTCCGGCCGCGGCATCCAGGGCGTCACCGGGGTGCAGCAGGCCACCGTCGACGATGTACCCGTTGTTCGGCACGGTCGGCAGCGAGGGGTGGATGCACGCGTGGTCCCCGCCGACGACCTCGACGCCGACTCCTCGAAGGACGAACGTGCCCCTGGGACCGACGACGCGCGTCCGGCCCGATGCGATGTCCCGGAGCCCCGAGAGGGCTGCCTGCGTGTGAGCGTTGAGTACGAGCTCGGCCTGCGGGTTGGCGGCCAGCAGTGTGCCGAGGCGTTCGGCGTCCACGTGGTCCGGGTGCGCGTGCGTGAGGAGGACGGCGTCGATCCCGACCAGGTGCTCGAAGTCCCGCGCATAGCCACCGGGGTCGAAGAGGAAGCGGATGACGCCGTCGTCGCCCGGGAGTTCCATCAGTACGCACGCATGTCCGTAGTGCGTCAGCTTCATGGTGTGATTCCCTGTCGGCGGTCCGCTACGGGTGGATGGTCGTCATCCACATGGGCTTCGTGCGCTGCTGCATCTCCTGGATCGCCGTGACGGTCTCGGCGAGCGGGAAGTGGTGCGTGATCAAGTCGTCTGCGGAGACGGCGCCGATCTCAAGCAGCTTCAGCACGTCCACCACGTCGTTACGGGTGTCGCCCTTGGTGCCGACGAATCGCCAGCAGTTGGCCATGATCGCGAGCGGTGGGATGGCCACCGGAACGGTGTTGCCGCCCATGTGCACCAGCACGCCGCCGGTGGCCAGTGCCGCCATGGAGTGGGTGGTGATCGGGCCGGCCGGCACATAGTCGAGGACCGCGTCGACGCCCTGTGGAACCAGACGCCGGATCGCGGCTGTGAGGCCACCGTTGGCCTCCCAGCCGTCGGGCAGGTTCTCGGTCGCGATGGAGTCGACGAGGATGCTGTCGGCCACCGCCAGCTTCTCGACGTCCTTGAGGCGCTCGTCGCTGCGGCCCACCAGGATCAGCCGGCCAATGCCGAACTGCTTGGCGAACTTGACACTCGCGGTGCCCATCGTGCCGGTCGCCGCGGTGATGACCACGGTCGCGGCCTGCGGCAGGTGGCACTCCTTCAGCGCGCGGACGGCGTTGCCCAGGTCGTGGACCTTCGCGCCGACGTCGAAGCTGACGTTGGCGGGCAACCTGTCGAGCAGCCAGAACGGGACGCGCACGTACTCGGCGAGCCCTCCGTCGTGGTAGCGCTCGTACAGCGGCAGCGGACCGTTGCTGAACGCCGCGTGCCCGATCATGGCGTTCTGGGCACACATGTTCTCGCGGTCGGATCGGCAGTACACACAGCGGCCACAGGTGAGCTGGGGGTGCACCCGGACACGCTCGCCACCGGTGAATCCCGGTACGCCGGGTCCGACCTCCGAAACGGTGCCTGCCATCTCGTGCCCGAGAATCGTCGGCAGGTGCTTGAAGGCTCCCATCTTGAGCAGCGACATCATCCCGGGGGCTAGGCCTGCGGACTCGACCTTGACTATCACTTCACCGGACGCCGGCTCGGGGACCGGGACCTCCTCGACGACAAGCGCGCTCTCAGCGTCATGGGCACGTGTTGCCAGCATGGTCTTCATGCCTGGCTCCTTTCGACGGCTTTCGCAAGCCGCTCGGTCGAGTAGGGATCCGCAGTGCGTGCGGCATCGACAACCTGCGGAAGTTCGAGGTGCGACAGGAGCGAGATGTGGGTCGACCGCTCGTGCGTGACGCCGGTGTGGGCCAGGCCGAGCGGAATCCGCACGAAGTCGCCCGGATGCAGTTCGACGATCCCCCGCTGGGTAACGAGGGTGCGGATTCCGGAGACCTGGTACTGGATCTCGTCGGCGTCGAGCGTCCGCCGGTAGCGCCGAGTTCCGTCATCGGCGGCCATGTTGACGTAACCGAGTCGGATCGTCGGTGTGGCGTAGATCCACGTGCTGGTGACACCGTCACCGATCGCGTGCACGCCCATCCGCTCGGGCTCGGCGTGCACGCGTTCAAGGAGCGACGTCTCGTCCGTGGGAAACACCACGATGTCGTGACCGACCGTTCCCATGCACTGGGTGACGGCCTCGTTGACCTGGCCGGGCACCCAGCCGGGGAACGGCGGCATCACCGGCTGTGACGTCCGGACCGGCTCGCCCAGTTCGGTGACCGGGGCAGGGAGGTAGAAGAGAAGGTGGCTCTCCTGGCGGCCGTAGTTGTCATGGCCGACCCCGCGCGGGATCCGGGAGAACTCGCCCGGCCGGTGCTCGATGACCCCGAGCTCGGTCATCAACGTCCGTTCACCATCGATCTGGTACGAGATCTCATCGACATCGCTGTTGCGGTGGTAGAACGGCTGACGGCCGTTCATGACCTGCCATTCGACCCGGAGTTGATCGTTCTCGTACACCCCGCGCGGGGGCGCGAACCTCTGCTCGACGTACTCCTGCGGGAAGTGGACCACGGGCAGGGGCTCGTGATCGTTCCACAGCTTGATCGGTATCTTGCTCGGGTGGGGAGACGAGAGGAGCAGATGCTCGTCGCGATCGATGCTGCGCAGTGGCCGATCGGATCCGATGACCATCACGTCTTCTACGACCCTCATGAAGGCCTCCTTCTCGGAAAGTTGGGTGGCGCCACGACGGGATCCTCAAGACGCCCGACGGCATCGAGCGCGCGCGTCGCGACCTCGCTGGACCCCGACCACGGCGTCCGCCACCGGGTGCTGTGCACGCCGTGGGCCCACACCCCTTTATATCAACCTCGTTGATATACGTCCACAAGTTCGGGTCGCCCGGCACCCGTTCGGGCACCTTGCGGTTCGGGCACCCTGCGGGCGGACGACGGCTCGCACCACCGGCGGGACTCGCTCGCCGATGATTCACCGTGAGCCACTCATGGCCCACACCTGGTCACTGGCCGTGCGCGCGGCGCACCAAGTACTCCCACCCGGCATTGATCTGGCCCGGATTCCAGATCTGCTCACGCTTGAACCGGGTCTCCGCCTCGTCCGATGCCGTGCATATGCCACCAGCAGCCTCGGCGAGGAGTTGGGTGCGGCAGGCGCGCTCAAGCAGCACGGCGTACATGACGGCCGTCCCGATGTCCGGACCGACCGTCACAGCGCCGTGGTGCGGCATCAGTATCGCGTGGGCGTCACCGAGTCCCCCGGCCAGTTCTCGTCCGAGGTCCCTGGTCGCGATCAGCGCTCCCGTGGCCATGAACCTCGGCAGTTGCGGATGGGTGAACGGCACGGCGTCATGAGAGATGGGCAGGAGATCGCGCCGCAGCGAGGAAAAGGCGTTCAGCGCGGGAGCGTGTGTGTGGACCACCGCTCCGACATCTGGACGGCGGGCGAGGATCTCGGTGTGGATGGGGAACTCCAGATGTCGGCTCCCGGCACCCCGCAACACCTTGCCGTCGGGCGAGACCAGGACGACCCGGTCCTCGCCGATCTCCTCGAAGCCGAATCCCGAGGCCTTCATCCAGGCGCCGCGCCCCTCGGGATCGCGGACCGAGGCGTGGCCCCACACCATGTCGGACAGGCCGACGGACGCGAGTACGCGGCTGCCGCTCACGACGTCGGCAAGGACATGACTTTCACGGGTACGGCGAGTCGAACCAGAACTCGTACAGGACCTTTCCGGCGACATCGAGACGTTTCCTCCCACAGCGACTGAGTGAATCGGCATGCGGCACGACGGGCCGCACCGAACGACTATCAACGCCCGCTCTCATGTGTCAACCTAGTTGATATACCGTCTCCGGTCGGCCCGACCGGCTCACCAGGAGACCGCGCTCCGTGACCTTGGAGCGGTGGACCGACCAGATCCGCAAGCAAGGAGAAAACAGTGCAGGCTATGCGTGGCGTCCAAGGGATCCTGGGTATCCCCGCGCCTGTCGACGAACCGATGTTCAGCACGGCGGAGCGGGATCGGCGCTGGGGTCGACTGCGGGCCCTGATGGACGAGCAGGGTGTGGAGTTGCTGATCGTGCTGCCCGCCTGGGTCACGTCGGACTCGCTCTACATCGCCGACACGATCGGCGTCACCATCTTCCCGCGAGAGGGCGACCCGATCCTGATCCTCGGCGGCGAACACAGCAACTACGCCGTCGAGCGTCCCCACTGGATCGACGACCGGATGAGCGCCTCACCGTTCGGCTCGACCGCTCCTGAGTACGGGACGGTCACCTCCGAGGTGCTTCGCCGGCGCGGCCTCGTGGGGCGACGTACGGCGATCGCCGGGCTTCGCGGCGACGAGTACTCGTCAGTGCGGCAACCCGAGGGCTACGCCCCGCACACCACGGTGTCGCGCATAGCGGAAGCCGTCGGTGCCGAGAATGTCGTCGACGGGACCGCGATCCTCGGACGCGCACGGTACGTCAAGGGCGTGGAGGAGATCGCGCGCCTGGCTGCCGGCGTCCGCGTGGGCGAGGCATCACTCGCGGCGATGGCGGCCTCGGCGCAGGAGGGTACGGCCCAGGCCGAGGTGTTCGGACAGATGCTGTTGGCACAGGTCAGGGCCGGCGCGGACGTGCTGCACGTCGCCTGGGCACCCGGCCCGTGGGGCTCGATGCGGCATCGCTATGTGACACCGCCGCCGGGAGTCCTTGAGCGGGGCATGTACGTCGCCACGGAACTGATGCCCGAGATCAGGGGCTACCAGGCCCAGGTGGCCCAGCCCATGGTGATCGGTCCCCCCTCGGCCCGGGCGCGAGAGATCTTCGAGCGCAACGCGGCGGCCTTCGACATCGCCCTGGAAACGATGCGGCCGGGCAAACGGTGGGGCGATGTCTTCGCAGCAGTGGAGTCCGTGGCGGGTACGGACGACGGACACATGCTGACCCTCCTGCACGGCCGGGGACTCGGCAACGACGGACCGCTGCTCATTCCCAACCGCGACCGGTCCCATGTGGCCGACATGCCGATCACGGCGAACACCACGTTCGTCCTCAAGCCGTTCCTGGAGGTGCCCGAGGCGCCCGTCCCGTCCCCACGCACCCACGACGTCACCTGGGGCGACACCGTCGTCGTGACCGAGAAGGGCGCCGAGCGGCTGGGGACCCGCCCGCGCGAACTGACCGTCATCGACACAACCTGACAGCGGGTCCCTGGTACGCGTGGGATGCACCGGCCTCCGGCAGGCAGGTGTCACGCACCACCCGCGCGTACCCGGCGCCCTACCTGAAGCCGTACCTGAAGCTTGGTCTACTTCGGCGCGTTCCGGCGCGGCCGAGCAGCCGGTCCTCCATTACCGACGTTACGTGCGTCGATCGCGTGGAGCAGCTTCTTCAACTCGTTCCGCTTGCCCGGCGCGAGATGGGTCATCAGTCGGTCGTCGGCGACGCGCACCGCCGCTTCGGCCCGCTCGAACAGGGCCTTGCCCTTGGGCGTCAGCTGGGCGGGCAGGCTCCTGCCCGTCGGCACCACGGCGGGCCGCTCGATCGCGCCCATCTCCTGGAGATCCTTCACGACCTTGTTCATCGCCTGCGGCGACACACCGGCATGGCGGGCCAGTTCGGCGTTGGACTGGGACGGGAACATGGACAGGTTGCGCATGCACACGAACTCCGGCAACCCGATGCCGAGGGGCTGAAGCTCCTCGGCCGCGAGGGGACGCAGTGCCGCCATCACCTGGTAAAGCAGGAAGCCCATCGGCTGATCTTCATACTCACGCATATCAGCGAGTTTGACATACCGCGGCCTGCCGATCGGCCTGGGTTCTGCCGCCTCGGGGTGCCCGCGCGCCCCAGCGGTGTGGCGCGGAAGCCGTGGTGGGCTCCGCCGACGCAGCCGTCCCTTCGCTACGGCTGGGACCGGACCAACCCCGCGTCGTACGCGATGATCACGGCCTGGATGCGGTCCCTGGCTCCGATCTTGGCGAGAACCCGGCCGACGTGCTTCTTCACGGTGGATTCGGTGAGGACGAGCCGATCGGCGATCTCGGTGTTGTTCCAGCCCCGGCCGATGGCGACGAGCACCTCCCGTTCACGGGTGCTGAGGGTGGCCAGCCGGGGGTCCTCGGTGGGCGGGGTGCCGGTGGGGGCGAGGACCTGGTGGGCGTAGGCGTCCAGCAGGCGCCGGGTCAGGCTGGGCGCCACGACGGCGTCACCGGTGGCGACCGCGTGGATGCCGGCCACCAGTTCCTCGGGGCGGGCGTCCTTGAGCAGGAAGCCGCTGGCTCCGGCACGCAGCCCGTCATGGGCGTACTCGTCGAGGTCGAAGGTGGTCACGATGAGGATCCGGGTCCGGCCACCGCCGGCCGTGATCCGGCGGGTTGCCTCCAGGCCGTCCATACCGGGCATGCGAATGTCCATCAGGACGACGTCGGGGCGCAGGTCGGCCGCCATGCGCACGGCCTCCGCGCCGTGCTCGGCCTCACCGGCACAGGTCAGGCCCGGGGTGCCCTCGATGAGCATGCGGAAGCCCATGCGCTGCAGGGGCTGGTCGTCCGCGATCAGCACGGTGGTCATGACGGCGATCCTTCTCCTGGTGCCGGTGGGGCGGGTTCGCCGGATGCGTGGAGCGCGACGTCGACGAGCCAGCCGCGCCGGTCGTCGCGCGGGCCGATGGTGGTGGTGCCGCCGTACAGGGCGGCCCGCTGGCGGATGCCGACCAGGCCGTGCCCGGGGTCGTCGGACCGCGGCCCCGGCCGGCGGACCGCCGCTTGGGCTCCGGTGTCGGCGATACGGACGCGGACCCCCCCGGTGTCCGCGGACACGGTGACCTCGGCGGTGGAATCGGCACCGGCGTGCTTGAGCGTGTTGGTGAGGGCTTCCTGGACGATACGGTAGGCGGTCAACTGCACGCTGCTGCCGAGTGCGTCGAGGTCGCCCACGGTGCGGTAGGTGACACACAGTCCCGCGGTGCGGACCCGGGCCAGGAGGGCGTCCAGATCACGGATGCCGGGCTGCGGGCTGAGCGGCCGTTCGCCGTGCTGTTCCGCGCGCAGGACACCCAGGACGCGCCGAAGTTCGCTCATGGCCTGGCGACCGGTGTCACCGAGGATGCGCAGGGCCTGTGCGGACTGCTCGCCTCTGTTGGCGGCGAGGGTGGCGGCGCCGTCGGCGACGCTGATCATGACGGAGAGGTTGTGGCCGACGATGTCGTGCATCTCGCGGGCCACACGGGAGCGTTCGGCGGCGGCGGTGAGCTGTTCACGCTGATCGCGTTCGATCTCCAGGCGTCGGGCCCGGTCCTCCAGCGCGGTCAGATACATCTGGCGGGTGCGCAGCGTCAGGCCGAGGGCGGCAGCCGCGGTGACCGTTGCCAGCTGGAAGAACAGGCTCTCCAGCCAGCCCTCGTCCGGCAGCAGGACGAGGACCGGCACCGTGATCTGAGCGATGGCGACGGCGGCGGCCCAGCCCAGCCGCCGCAGGGAGTCGTAGCGGGCCAGGGTGTACAGGGCGACGAGCGCGGCGATGCTGGCCGCCAGCTGCAGGCCCAGCACTCCCTGGACGAGAGTGACCAGGGCGATCACGAAGTACACGGGGGCCGGGGCGCGGCGGCGCCACCACAGCGGCACGATGAGCGCGGCGGACACCACGTACGGAACAGCGGCCGGCAGGCTGTCGCGGACTCCGGTCTCCTCGAAAGGGCCGTCGCTGACGCCGGAGAGCGCGTCGACCGCACCGATCGCCGCGAGGAACAGCACCACCGCGGCGTCGAGCAGCCAGGGGTGCCGCTGGTCCAGCCGCTTCAAGCTGCGCTGGCCACGCAGGAGCCCCACTTGCAGTGGATGGCCCCAGGCAGCCTCTGACCCGGGGTCGGGCGCCGAGGACATCCCCTGGACCTGGTTCGCGGCGATGGCCGCGCGGTGCCAACTCATGAGCCCGATTGTCCCCACTTTTCTGCCGGGTCCCGTTCTCTCCGGGTCCCGTTCTCTCCGGGTGCTGTTCTCTGCCGGGTGCTGTTCTCTGCCGGGTGCTGCTGTCACATTCCCGTCGTCCGTCCGTCCGTTCGCTGGGCGGGCCCGGGCGGCCTGCGGGTGGCCGGGGGCCTCTGGTGCGTGTTCTCGGTGTGCCGGGTGGAGGGCCTCGTACCGGCCCTCGCCCGGCGGACGGGAATGCGACGACAGCCCTCAGGCGTCGGCGCGCCGCAGCCGGATGGCCGCTGCGCTCAGGGCGAGGGCGACCCAGCCGGCGAAGACCGCGAGTCCGGCTGCCGGTGAGAGGGAACCCGTCTGCTGGTGCAGGGAGAACACGGCCTCTCCGGCGCTGCTGGGGAAATACGGCTGGAGCGAGTCGGACAGCAACGAGATCAGGTTGGGCAGGATCATCATGATGCCGACCAAGGCGGTGATACCCCCGGCAGGAGAGCGCACCAGCGCACCCAGGGCCACACCGAACACCGCTACGAGGGCCAGGTAGACGCCGGCGCCGAGCAGGCTGCGCAGCACACCGTCGTCTCCCAGCGACATGGCGATCCGCTCGCCGTCCAGGCTGCCCGAGCCCAGCAGGAACGCCAGCAGCGCGCCGACCGAGGCGAGCACCAGGACGAGCGGCCCCACCACGGCGCTCTTGGCGAACAGCACCGGCAGCCGTCGGGGAACGGCGGCGAGAGTGGAGCGGATCATGCCCGTGCTGTACTCACCCGCGAACATCAGCACCCCGAGCGAGCCCACGACCAGCGACGCGAACGTCGCGCCCATCAGGGCCAGGCTGACCGCGTCAGCGGCGCCTTCGGAGGCCCACGGGCCGTCGGTGCTCGCTCCCGGGGCCGAGGAGTACGTATAGGCGGCCATCACCCCGAAAATGACCAGTATGGCCACGGAGGCACTCAGGGTGATCCAACTGGAGCGCAGCGACCAGAACTTGGCCCATTCCGAACGTAGTACTCCTCGGTACGTCACTTTGCCGGCCGTCGTCGTGGCGCCCGGTGTCACGGCCAGTGCGGAGGTGGTCATCATGCGGCCTTTCGGTCGGTACCCGCGGGGGCGCTGTGGTACTCCACAGCCTCACGGGTGAGGTCCATGAAGGCCGTCTCCAGGGAAGGGGCCTGCGGAGTCAGCTCGTACAGCGGGACCCCGTGACTGGCCGCGATCATGCCGATCTCCCGGGCAGTGCGCCCAGTGACCACCAACTCGGCCGCGGAGTCGGAGGTGATCGCCACATCCGGGCCTTCCAGCAGCGGGCGCAACCGCGCAGCCTGGTCGGTGACGACCTTCACGCCGCCTCCGCCGGCCGACCGTATGAAGTCGTCCAGTGTGGTGTCCACGAGCACTCGTCCGCGGCCGACGATGATCAAGTGGTCGGCTATCAGGGCCATCTCACTCATCAGGTGCGAGGAGAGCATCACCGCGCGGCCCTCGTCGGCGAGTTCGCGCAGGAGGTTGCGCACCCACAGCACGCCTTCCGGGTCGAGGCCGTTGACCGGCTCGTCCAGCATGATGATGTCCGGATCGCCAAGAAGCGCTGCTGCGATGCCGAGCCGCTGCCCCATGCCGAGGGAGAAGGCGCCCACCCGCTTGCCGGCCACACTGGTCAGTCCGGCCAGCTCGATGACCTCGTCCACCCGGCGGGGCGCGATGCCGTGCGTGTGTGCCAGCGCCAGCAGGTGGTTGCGCGCGCTGCGCCCCGGGTGGACAGACTTCGCTTCCAACAGGCTGCCGACCTCGTGCAGCGGCGCCGCGTGCTTGGCATAGGCGTTCCCGTTGACGGTGACCGAGCCCCCGGTGGGGCTGTCCAGGCCGACGATCATGCGCATGGTCGTCGACTTGCCCGCGCCGTTGGGGCCCAGGAAGCCGGTCACCTCGCCCGGTTTGACGGAAAAACTCAAACGATCGACGACGGTCTTGTCGCCATACTTTTTGGTCAGCTCTTGCGCTTCGATCATCAAGATCACCCTTCTTCGCTTCGAAACCGGTCACGAACGGGCCGCGACCCATGTCGAAGCTACGGGCGGGAGAACCTGGATCGTTGGGACCGGGGGCGACTCTTCAGCGGGCCACTGGTACCGGGGTACCAACGGGCCGCCGCCAGTCGATGCCCGAGCGGAAGGAGCACGCGGCGCTCACCCGGGTCAGTTTCAGCAAGGAGCCTGCCGACGTGCCTGTCTACGTGCCTGCCGACCAGCAGGAGACCACCCGGCGGACGTGACAGGTGACGGTGCGCTCACAGGTGCCCTGCCGGCCGGCCAAGTTCCGGACCTGGCCGTTGTCGCCGGTGGGCTGCTGCCCCCGCTTCCGGCTGTCCCTACTCGAAGAAGTGGCGGCGGTAGCGCGGGTTCATATGGTCCAGCGACAGCAGCACGTAGAACGAGGCCACTCTGGCGTCCGGGTCGTACGCGGGCTCACCACACACCCAGCTGCCCAACCGTAGGTACCCGCGCAGCAACGGTGGCATGACCAGACCGTCCACATCGGCGGTGTCATCACTCAGAAGCGGCTCGTGGGCGGTGACTCGGTATTCGGCCGGGGCCATGTACTTCGCGCGTATCGCGTTCCAGGTGACAGCGGGTCGGCTTTCGCCACCCCGCAGGTGAACCCAGGCGCAGCCACCCAACCAGCGGTGCCCGCCCCGGCGCATGTACTGGCCGATGCCGCTCCAGATCAAGTTGATGACCGCGCCGTTTCGGTGGTCGGGGTGTACACACGAGCGTCCCGTTTCCACCAGATCCGCGGCGATGGGTCGCAGGGCACCGAGATCGAAGGTGCGGTCCCCGAACCGCTCCCCCACGAGGGCCGCGCAGCGCGGTGACATCATGCGATACGTTCCGACGATCTTCCGGCTGCTGTTCTCCCGCACGATCAGATGGTCGGCATGCGCATCGAACTCGTCGGCATCCAGGCCGCCGTCCAGAGTGGACATGTGAGGGCCGAACTCGGCTGCGAAGACATCGTGACGCAACTGCTGGGCTTCGCGCACTTCCTGCCGGTCGGCGATCGTCAGGGTGTAGCCCGGAGCGAAGGAGACCACTGCGGATTCGCTGTCTCCTGCGTCGACATCGGCATCGGCATCGGCATCGGGGGTGAGCCTGCTCAGGTCACCGCTGCGCGCAAAATGAAGATCGTGGTTCATACTTCGCGTTCCTTCCGCTTGCATGCCTGCGCAGTCGGGCGACGCAGGACGGCTGTCGTCGCGGCGACATGCTGAGGCGAGACGTAAACGGGCGGACTTGCATGATCGTCGCAACGTTCAGGTTCATGGTGCCAGAAGTGCCGCGCACACCTGACCGAGGGCCGTGACCGGCCCAGGCCCTCACTTCCGCCGTGCGAGCGCGAAGGCTCTGCCATGCGGTTTCTTCCTGGTGTTCTACGAGTGCGGCCCCCTGTGACGCCGGGACCGGCGGTGGGTCAGTGCGAGCGCCAGCCGCATGCTGATACGCACGGACGATGGTGGAGCCCACCGAGATGTCCTACCGGTGCAGAATGCGGCCGATCGGCTGCCGATGACGCAGGGTGCCGTAGTCAGAGGCCCGAGACCGAACCGGCGGGTCTTCTGTGGCAACGATGCTGTCGATGTCGAGGATCGTATGGGTCCCCTCTGTCCCCATGAACTCCTCATCCTCGTACAGGTCCTCCAGGCTGCGGTAGCTCGCACCGTCGCCGTACTCCTCCTGGAACACACTGGACTGCAAAGTCGCCAAAGCCGCCTCGACGTCCCCGTCGAACCGCCCCACTCGCAGCACTTCGTCACGGTGTATGAGACGGCTGCTACACGCGGCCGGCCCTGTGGGCGTCCCGTGCCGCTGCAGAGGGGTGCAGCCAGGCGAGAGAGCACGCCATTGGTTTCCGGGTTCCCTCCGGTGCGGGGACGTGGGAAGCGGGGGTCAGACGGTGCGCCGGTCTCCGTCGGCGTTGCAGGGGAGGTCGGAGGCGGGGTGGTTGGCCGTGAAGTCTCGTTCGGCCTGGCGCTCGGCTTCGGTGATCGCGGTGGGTGCGACGCTGATGATGCCGCCGAAAGGACGGTCGACGTCGCGGATGATGACCAGGGCCGTGGTCAGCAGGGCGGTGATCACGACGAGGGTGAGGATCTGGCCCCGGTTGTTCCTGCGGGGCAGGCAGATCCCCAGGGCCGTGACGGTGAGGACCAGGGTGGCGAGCAGGAACCAGAAGATGGTGCCCGGGATGCTGGAGGTCGCCTGGGTGAGGCGTTCCTCGCGTTCGTCGGAGCGCTTGTTGTCGGCGGCGACGAGCATCCCGAAGACCGGCTGGCCGGCCAGGGCTTTGAAGGACTGGCGGAAGTCGGTCGACCACACGCTGGGGGCGGGCGAGCCGTTGCCGTCGGCCATCGCGGGCCACTCCTGGACGCGGACGGCGCGCGCGTAGCAGACGGCGCCGGCCTGCACCCGGGCCCGCTCGGCGGCCGACGCGTACTCGGCGGTCTCGACGAGCTGGTCCAGGGCGCGGGCCTCGCCACGTGAGGCGACCTCGGCCTTCCCGTAGGAGCCGTTGGCGGTGACCAGAACGAAGGAGAGCAGCAGGACAGTCATAGTGAGCAGCGGGCCGACGAGATCCTTGACGGCCATCCCCTCGTCGTCCCCGATGTTCAGCAGGCGTGGTCGCAGCCAACGGTTGGCGGCGAGACCCGCAAGCAAGGCGAGTACGGCAACGATGATGACGAGGGCCACTGAAGCCACCTCCGGGAGGTCTGAGGAAAGTCCCCCAGGGCAGGCAGGGGGCTACGTGATCATCGTTGCGTTGGTGGGATGACCAGAAGGACGGAAACGTTCACTCACCCCCGCACGGGGGACCTTCCCTCGGCCAGGCGGACGAGACGCCCTCGGGCGTGCCGGCCGCCGCACACGTTCCGGGCGCATGTACGGCAGTTGCCGAAGGAGCCCTTCACCGCTCGCAGCGGCAGCAGGGGCACGTCGTGCTGCCGCGGGTGTGAGCCCGGCCGGCACTCGCCGAATGTCACCGGGGTGCGTCATGCTGGGAGACCTGCAACGGGTCTGCGGACTGGTTGGCAGGGACGGCCCGGGTCTTTGGCTTGACGGGGTGCACCCTTTTTCCGATGTTTCGGGGGAGTCGGCGGACATGACCGGAAGAAGACCGCGCAAGGGTGGACCAGGTCTCGGCTGGAGAAACAGCCCGCAGTTGCGCTATGTGGCTGCGGTCTGGGGATTTTCCCTGCTCTACGGGCTGTACGTACTAGTCTCCAACCTTGCGTTCGGCAAGCCGTGGGAATCTGTCTTGCCGATCGCCATAGGCATGACGCTCGTCATGCCCGCGTACTTTGTGTGGTTCACGAGAGCAAGCCGAGGCAGGGGCAAGGACGGCCCGGGGCCCGCGGTTCCGCCGAAGGCGCCGCTGCCTCCGCCGCCGCCTCCGCCACCATTGGTCAAGTAGCTCAGCGGTGGAAGTGGTTGCTGGACAGACCGGTGATCAGAAGGTGGCGCTGGTAGACGCTCGACGCGGCAACGTCCCCGCGCAGGTCCTGACCCCCAACTGTTCAGAGCTGCCCCGAGGCCGCGCGCCAACCACGGTTCGGCACGCAGAGGCACGCAGAGACCGTAGATTCAAAACCCCGCTTTTCCGTGAGAAGCTTCGTCTCCAAATGGAGCGGTCGGGGGCCTGAAGTGCGTGAGTGGGACGTCAAGTACCTGGTTTTTTACTGCCCTCCGGCGGCATTGACGTTGATGTGCGTCCTGCGCTTCAGAAGCGGGTGGTCCTGGGAGGCGGCAGCGGTCGGTGGAGTGTTCGTGCCTCTCGGACTGATTGCCGCCGCATGGGGAGCTCACCTTCTTATTGGTCGATCGAGCAACTGATCGCCGCCGAGCGGGAGTCGGACGTGCAGCAACAGCGACAACCGCGCTGCAGGCTTGCGGCATCGATCAGGCGGTAGGCCATCGTGCGCAGGTCGTCGTCGTGAGCGGAGGCCTCCGGCAGGTGGCGGATCTTCTCCCACCATGTCTCGCACCATGTGTCGCCGACGAACCGCAGGGAGAGGGTCAGGCCGCGCGCCACCTGGCCGCGCTGGTGCAGCTGGAGTTCGAGCTGCGCGATCAGATCGAGCAGGACCGCGTGGCCCACGGCACCGTCCGGGGCATGCTCGACGAAGGAGTGCCGCACGCTCGTGGACGCGGGCAGGGCGCGTGGAACCACGGGGCGAGGATCGATACCGCCGGCCCGGTCCGCGACCAGTAGTCCGGCTGCGTCACCCAGCAGAAGCTGCGCGGTACCCGGCACGAGGGGGTCTGACCATGCTCGGACTCATCCTGCTCCTGAGGTCAGGACAGCAGACCCACCAGGGCGGCGTGGTCGTGGTAGTCGCGCGACCACACGACCCGCCCGTCCCGGACGCAGAACACGGCGATGTTGTGCGTGGTCACCGTCGTGCCGTCCGTCGTCCGGGTGACTTCGTTGTCCCACTCCCCCACGACGACCTCCGGGTCGGCCGTTTCGTGAACCTCGATGTTCCGCGGCGACAGCGTGACCGGGGCCGTACCGAACGCGGCGAGGTGCTGCTCGATCTCGCTCCGGCCTGTCAGCACGACCTCGACCGGCTTGGCGAACGGCTGCCGCACCACCGCGTCCTCGGCGTACAGACCGGTCACCGTCGTGATGTCCCGGTCGGCGAGCGACTTCAACAGAAGCTCGAACACCTCACGGGGACCACTGACCGCGTTGTCGGGCATGATTGCCTCCAGAAGTTAGAATCGGAGTGACCACTCCGGAAGGAACGTTACGGAGTGACGACTCCGCTTGTCAAGGAAGGTTCCCGTGTCTCCCCGAGCCGACGCCGCACGCAACCGGTCCGCCGTACTCCAAGCCGCCGACGAGGTTTTCGTCGAACACGGGGTCACAGCATCGACAGAGGAGATCGCCCGGCGGGCCGGCCTCGGAATCGGCACCGTCTTCCGCCACTTCCCGACGAAGGAAGCTCTGCTCAAGGCGGTATACGAGCGGCGCCTGGAGCACCTGGCCGCCCGAGCGTCGACCGTCGGGACGGGCAATGCTCCGCCCACCTGGTTTCGTCAGTTCTTCACCGACATGGCCACCACGTCGGCCGAGAAGCTCATCCTCGCCGACGCCCTGAGTGACCTGCAGGTGGACGCCGACCCCGAGGTCACGGCCCGGCTGCGCTCGGCCGTCGGCGCCCTGCTCCAGCGCGCCCAAGCTGCCGGAACCGTCCGCAAAGACGTGTCGTTCGACGATCTGATCGCCCTGCTGATCGCGGCCGGCCGAGCCGCCCAGGCCACTGCGGACGCGCAGACCCGTACCCGCCTGATCGACGTCATCCTGGACGGCCTGGAGCCCCGCGGGTAGCCCCAACCACACACTCCTCCTCGGAACCGCACGCCGCCCAGATCCATGACCTGGGAACTCTGCGTCGACTGCGTGCCCGGTGAGGCGGTCGTCCCCTCGAACCGGTCGGCGTCGGCAAGACCCAGCCCGCCCGAACTTTCGGCCCACCTCGCCGTCCGTCAGGGCGCCCACGTCCGTTTCGCTAAAACCAGCCGCGCCCTACAACGTCGGGGCGGACCGGTTCGCGGATGCGCGTCTCCCCGGTGCGGTTCGCGTCGCTGTCGGCACCTTCGTCGCGCTGCTCCGCCCCGCGCCGACCCATCGGGCCGGCGTACGGGGTGCGAGTGCCGGCCGGCTTCCTTCAGGGTTTCCAGGTGCGGAGGAAGGAAGAAATCCGCTCGGCGGTGCAGCGTGGGTTGTTGAGTTCGTGGGCGAGTGCGGTGAGCTGTTCGCGGGTGGGGTTGACGGGGATGTTGCTGGCTTCGAGGTACATGACGGCAACAGCGCAGGCGACGGTGAGGTTGGAGCGCTCCAACCAGCGGCAGCGGCCCAGGGTGTGGACCAGGGCGGCAGCGCGGGCGTAGGGACCGTCGTAGACGGGGGTGTCGAGGAGTTCGCCACCATGGCGGGCAACAGCCGCGATGGGCACGCCGTAGTCGTCGGCGGCCGGGTCGCGGTGGCCGGCCCGTTCCGCGACTTCGAGGATCCAGGATTCGTCGACGTGCAGGATCACGCGGCGGCGCCCGGCCGCGGCTGAACGTACGGGGTGCCGAGCTGAGCATACGGGGCGTCGACCTGCTCCTCCAGGTCGTCGAGGAAGCTGCCGTGCTCATCGATGAGCCGCTGGGCCGCCGCCATTCCCGCCGCGCGGGCACCGGTGGTGTCCTCGACGATGAGCCGCTCCACGTACTTGTTGAAGTCGAGCCGTCGGGCGGCCGCGGCGGCCTTGCCCGCGGCCAGCACGTCCTCTTCCAGCCGGACCTGCGTCTGCTTCTTCATGGAAGTCACATCCACATGGTAGCAGGGTGGTAGCAAGCGCGTGAGCAGACAGTACGCCCTGGCGCCACCCCGCCAGGTCTCCTTCATCCCCGTCAAGAGCCCGAGAGTCCCCGAGGGCTGCTCCAGCCATTTGGAACGGTGCACTAATTTGGTGCGTCGCTCCAAATGTGTCAGGGTAGACGAATGCCATCGCCAAGCGGCCGCCCCGGGCGGCGCAACCAGGTCCTTTCCCGAGAGCTGATCATCGAGACCGCAGTGGAGCTGCTCGATGCGGGTGGTGAGGGCGCGCTGACGACTCGGGCGCTGACCGAGCGTCTGGCCACCGGGTCCGGGGCGATCTACTACCGCGTGGGCACCCGGGACGAGCTGCTGGCCGGCGCGACGGAGGCGGTCGTCATCGCCGCGCTGGCCGCCGTACCAGCCGGAGCCGCGGCCACGCCCTCGGAGGAGATCCGCTCCGTCGCGCTGGCTCTGTTCGATGCGATCGTCGACCACCCCTGGCTGGCCACGTGGCTGACCCTGCAGATCGTCCGCAACCCGGTCGGTCCTGTGACCGTGGAGATCTTCGAGCGGATCGGCCGGCAGGTGAGTGCGCTGGGGGTGCCCCAGGCCTCCTGGTTCGACGCGACCTCGACGCTCGTGCATTTCGTTCTCGGCGCGATCAGTCAGAACGCCCGCATCGAGGGGGACGCTAGCGGTGCCGAGCCCGACCGCGCGGTCTTCATCGATGCGACGGCGACGGCGTGGCAGGAGCTCGACCCCGTCGACTACCCGTTCATGCACGCCCTCGTCGGCCAGGTGAGCGAGCACGACGACCGCGAGCAGTTCCTCGCCGGGATCGCCATCGTCCTCGGCGGAATCACCCGTCTTCGCTGACCCGCCGACACCGGCCGGGTGGGCCCCCTGTGTTCGTTTCAGAAGGGCGTCTCTCATGTATGACGTAGTGATCGCGGGCGGCGGGCCGGTCGGCCTGTTCCTGGCCGGCGAGCTTGCCCTGAACGGCTGTTCCGTTCTGGTCCTGGAGCGCGATGACGAGCTCGGCTCGCCGTGGAAGGCGCTGCCCCTCGGCATGCGTGGTCTGAGCGCCGGATCCGCCGAGACGTTCTACCGGCGAGGACTGCTCGACGCGGTGATCAGCGCTTCGGGCGCCGATGTGACGAAGGTCGGCGCAGCCCCCGACGCGGTCGAGGCACCGGACCCCCGCGACGTGAGCCACTTTGCGGGCATGAGCCTCAGCGCGGCCGACATCGACGTCTGCGCCCTTCCGTTCCGGCTGCCCGGTCCGGCGATGGAAGGCTTCATGACCAGCCTCGAAGCAGTCAGCACGGTCCTGGCCGAGCGCGCCGGCGCCCTCGGCGTCGAGATCGTCCGGAGTGCTGCCGTCACGGCTGTGGCCCAGGATGACGAGAGCGTCGTCGCCACAGCGGGCGGCCAGGAGTACCGGGCGCACTGGTTGGTGGGATGCGACGGCGGCCGCAGCAGCGTGCGCTCGCTGGCCGGCTTCGACTTCGTCGGTACCGAGCCCCTGTTCACCGGCTACGTCGTGAGGGTCGCGTTCGCCGACCCTGAGCAGTTGGCGCTCGGGTTCAACCTGACGCCCCACGGCATGTACCTGCGCACGCCCTTCGAGGGGCACCTGGGCATGATGGACTTCGACGGCGGCACGTTCGACCGCTCAGAGCCGCTGACCCGCGAGCACCTCCAAGAGGTCCTGCGGCGTGTCTCCGGCACCGATGTGGTGCTGACCGAGGTTCATCAGGCCTCCAGCTTCACCGACCGCGCGATGCAGGTGACGTCGTACCGCAAGGGACGCGTACTGCTTGCGGGCGACGCCGCGCACATCCACTCCCCGCTGGGCGGCCAGGGCCTCAACCTGGGCATCGGCGATGCCATGAACCTCGGCTGGAAGCTCGCGGCCACCGTGCGGGGCACCGCCCCCGAGACACTGCTCGACACCTACCACAGTGAGCGTCACCCCGTCGGCGCCGCGATCCTCAACTGGTCGCGCGCCCAGGTGGCGACCATGAAGCCGGGCCCGAACGCCCCCGCGCTGCGCCGGCTGGTTCACGACCTGATGCGGACCACCGACGGAACGACCCACGTCTACCGCAGGACATCGGGACTGTTCCACCACTACGACCTGGGCAGCACGCACCCGCTCGTCGGCTGCACCGCACCCGACTTCCGCTTCGAGGCCGGCCCCCGTCTCGGTGAACTCCTGCGCCAGGGCCAGGGCGTAGTGCTCGACTTCAGCGGTGACCACGCTCTGCAGAGCGCGGCGATGGGCTGGCAGGGCCGCATCACCTACGCGGCCGGCCCGGCACGCAACGACCTCGGACTGGTCGCTCTGCTCATCCGCCCCGACGGTGTCGTGGCCTGGGCCAGTGGGCCCTCCCCCGACCTCGAAGCATTCGAGCAGGCCGCCACCTGCTGGTTCGCCGGCCCCGCACGGACGCTGCCGCACCAGGCCGCTCAACAGCCACATCAGTGAAGTCTGTTTGACCGGTCCACGCCTTTGCCGAGGACAAGCACGCCGGGCGGAGTCAGCTGCCGGGGCCGATCGGCGCGGACGATGTCAGGGCGGGGGCAGCGTTCCGGGGCTGGGCCGCCCTCGTCTGCTGGTCTGGTCAAGCCCGACCCACCATGCACACCGCCCCGGTCGCCCCCCCGCCCCCCGAAGTCACGGACGGCCGAGTGCCCGGTATTCCCAGCCGGCCGCGCGCCAGCGGGACGCGTCCAGGGTGTTCCGGCCGTCGATGATGCGTTGCCCGGCCACCGTGGCGCCCAGGGCGCCGGGGTCGATGTTCCCGAACTCCGGCCACTCGGTGAGGTGCAGCAGGAGGTCGGTTCCGACGGCCGCCTTGGTGACGGAGTCGGCGAAGGACAGCGACGGGAACACCTTGCGCGCGTTGTCCATCGCCATGGGGTCGTAGACGACCACCTCGGCGCCCTGCCGCTCGATGAGGTCGGCCACCGCGAGCGCCGGTGAGTCCCGTACGTCGTCGGAGCCGGGCTTGAAGGCCGCCCCCAGGACCGTGATCCGCCGCTCGCGCAAGTCACCGCCGCTCAACTCCCTCGCCAGGTCGACCACCGCGTCACGCCGGCGCAGGTTGACCTCGTCGACCTGGTGCAGAAACGCCACGGCCCGCCCGACGCCCAGCTCTTCGGCCCTGGCCGTGAAGGCGCGGATGTCCTTGGGCAGGCAGCCTCCCCCGAAACCGACCCCCGGGCGCAGGAAACGGCCGCCGATCCTGGGGTCGTGGGAGAGCGCCTGTGCCAGCGGCAGGACGTCGGCCCCCGCCGCCTCGCAGACCTCGGCCATGGCGTTGATGAAGGAGATCTTCATGGCCAGGAAGGAGTTCGCCGCGACCTTCACCAGTTCCGCGGTCGCCAGGTCGGCGACCACCAACGGCACCGGCTCACCCTCTTCCGCCGGTTCGAGCAGCGGTGCGTAGACCTCGCGCAGCAGCCGCTCCGCCCGGTCCGACGCGACACCGAAGACCAGCCGGTCGGGTCGCAGGGTGTCCTGCACCGCGAATCCCTCGCGCAGGAACTCCGGGTTCCACGCCACTTCCGCGCCCTGCCCCGCCGGTGCCAGCTGTGCCAGCCGCGTCCGCAGGCGGGCGGCCGTGCCGACCGGGACGGTGGACTTGCCCACCAGCAGGCAGGGGCGTGTCAGGTGCGGGCCGAGCGCCTCCACCGCGCCGTCCACGTACCGCAGGTCGGCCCCCGGCCCGTCGGTGCGCTGCGGGGTGCCCACGCACAGGAAGTGGACGTCGGCGAAGGCGGCGGCCTTCTCGTAGGACGTGGTGAACCTCAGTCGCCCCGTGGCGAGCTGGCTGCGCAGGAGGTCTTCGAGTCCGGGTTCGTGGAAAGGGAGCCGGCCGGCCGAGAGGGCGGCGATCTTCTCGGCGTCCACGTCCAGGCCCAGGGTCTGGAATCCGAGCGCGGCCATGCAGACCGCGTGGGTGGCTCCCAGGTATCCGGTGCCGATCACGGAGAGACGGCGGTCGCGGGGTGATGGGGGCGCGGCAGTGACTGTTTTGGTCTTGCTCTGCACGGAGGACTCCATGGTGTCGTCGGTTCGCCGGCGTGTCATTCACTCTTCGGGGACGCGCAGTTCCGCCCGGACGGGCTGCGCGGCAGGCGCGCTTTTCCTGCGCCTTGTGCTCTGCCGGTCCTGCTCGCGCAGCGCGTCGGTGCTCAGCAGGGCCAGTGCGATCCAGATCAGGACGAAGCCGCTCCACCGCGAGGCCGGCATCTGCTCGTGGAACAGCACGACGCCGATGAGCAGTTGCAGTACGGGCGTCAGGTATTGCAGAAGCCCGATCGTGGCCAGCGGCATCCGCCGGGCTGCCGCCGCGAACAGCAGGAGCGGAGCGACGACCGTCACGCCGCCTGCGGCGAGGAGCACGGCGTGCCAGGGGACGTCCTGGGTGAAGGTCCCGTGCCCGGTCACCGTGTAGAGGGCCAGTCCGGCCGCGGCCAGGGGGGCGAGGGTGAGGGCCTCGGTGGTAAGCCCGGGGAGTGCTTCGACGTCCTCGCCGACCTGCTTCTTGATCAGTCCGTAGAGGCCGAACGAGGTCGCGAGGATCAGCGCGATCCAGGGCGGCCGGCCGTAGTCGACGGTGACGACGAGCACGGACAGGACGCCGGTGGAGACCGCCGACCACTGCAGAGGACGCAGCCGTTCTCGTCGTACGAGCACGGCCAGCGCCACGGTGACCAGGGGGTTGATGAAGTAGCCCAGCGACGCCTCGATGACGCGGTCGGCGTTCACGGCGTAGACGTAGCAGCCCGAGTTCACCGCGAGCACGGCGGCCGCCCCCGCGAGCGCGGACACGCGCCGCCCCCGGCGCAGCAGCGCGCGCAGCCGGCCCGCGGCGCCGGTGGCCGCGACCACCAGCAGGCAGACCGGCAGCGTCCACAGGAGCCGCTGCAGCAGGATCTCCAGGGTGCTGGAGCTGTCCAGCAGCCGGAAGTACAGCGGGAACAGGCCCCACAGCGCGTAGGCGGCGACCCCGTACAAGCCTCCTCGGCGTGCGTCGTTCACCGGGTCCCCAGCCCGCCGGCGTCCGCGTTCACGAGGTCGCCACGGGGCCGGAAGCGCCGTATCCGCCGGCCTGCCTCCTCCACCACCGCGTCCTCCTTGGCGAAGCAGAATCTCAGCAGGTTCTCGCCGGTCGCCCCCTGGTAGAAGGCGCTGCCCGGGACCGAGGCCACACCGCCGTGCTCCAGCAACGCCATCGCCGCGCCCCGGGCGGTGCCGAAGCCCCACTCCGAGACGTCGGCCAGGACGTAGTAGGCGCCCTTCGGGACGATGGGCGACATGCCGGCCTCGGCCAGCGCGTCGCACAGCCGGTCGCGCTTGCGCTGGTAGTCCGAGCGCATCTCGGCGAAGTAGGAGGGCGGCAGGGCGAAGCCCGCGAGGACGCCGTGCTGGAGCGGATTGGGCGCGCAGACGTAGTAGAGGTCGTTGACGAGGGCGATCGCCCTGGCCAGCGGCTCGGGCGCGAGGGCGTAGCCGAGGCGCCATCCGGTGATGCTGAACGTCTTCGACAGGCCCGTGATGGTGACCGAGCGGGGCCACAGGCCCCCCACCGTGGCCGGCGAGAGGTGCGGGCAGTCGTCGTAGCGGATGTACTCGTAGATCTCGTCGCTGATGACGAGCAGGTCCCGGTCGTGCGCGACGCGCGCGACCGCCTCCAGCTCGGCCCGGCTGAACATTTTGCCGCTGGGGTTCGACGGCGTGCACACCACGATGGCGCGGGTGGTGGGCCGCACCGCGGCCCGCAGCGCCTCCTCGGTGAGGGTGAACTCCGGTGGCGCGAGGGTGAGGAACTGCGGTTCGAGCCCGGCGACGACCGCGGCGTTGACGTGGTAGCCGTAGTACGGCTCCATGATCAGGATGCCGTCGCCCGGGTCGAGCAACGCGTTGACCGCCGCGGTGTACGCGCCGGTGGCGCCCACGGTGACCACGATCTCCCCCTCGGGTGCGGCCGTCAGGCCGTTGTCCCGCGCCGCCTTCTCGGCGATCGCCCGGCGCAGCGCGAGGTGTCCCTCGGGGTAGGTGTAGATGCTCTCGTCGGCGTCTATCGCCGCCTTGGCCGCCTCGGCCACGACCGAGGGGGTCGGCAGGTCGCAGATCCCCTGTCCGAGGTTGATGGCTCCGAGCCGGTCGCTCTCGCGGCTCATGCGCCGTATGTCGGACTGGGCCAGGCCTCGCAGGCGGTTCGCGACCGGAAAAGAGGCCGGCCCGGCGTCTGCCCTCCCTCTCATCGGCCGGCCCCCTGCTGCACCGGTACGGGTTCGGCCCGCTGCCCGCCCGCCAGGGTCGTCCTGGCGGCGAAGTCGGCGATCGTCCGGCGCAGCCCGTCCTCCAGGTCGACCTTCGGCTCCCAGCCCGACAACATGGTGGCCCGGGAGATGTCGGGGCGGCGGCGGGTGGGGTCGTCCTCGGGCAGCGGCCGGAAGGCCAGCTCGGACCGGGAACCGGCCAGCCGCTTGATCTGACGGGCGATCTGCTCGACGGTCGTCTCCAGCGGGTTGCCCAGGTTCACCGGCCGGGCGTCGGTCTCGGTCGCCATCAGGCGGACGACGGCCTCGACCAAGTCGTCGACGTAGCAGAAGGACCGGGTCTGGCTGCCGTCGCCGTAGATGGTCAACGGCTCCTCGCGCAGCGCCTGCACCGTGAAGTTCGACACCACCCTGCCGTCGTTCTCGTGCATCCGCGGCCCATAGGTGTTGAAGATCCGGCCGAGCCGGACCTCGACTCCGTACTGCCGCGCGAAGCTCACCGCGAGTGCTTCCGCGCAGCGCTTGCCCTCGTCGTAGCAGGCCCTGACGCCGATGGGGTTGACGTGCCCCCAGTAGTCCTCCTGCTGCGGGTGGACCTGGGGGTCGCCGTACACCTCGGAGGTGGAGGCGATGAACAGCCGGGCGCCGGTCTCACGGGCCAGTTCGAGGGCGTTCAACGTGCCCTCCACACAGGTGCGGACGGTGCGCACCGGGTTGCGCTGATAGTGGACCGGGGAGGCCGGGCAGGCCAGGTGGTAGATCTGGTCGACCTCGACGTGGAAGGGCTCGGCCACGTCATGCCGCTCGAACTCGAAACGGGGACTACCGAGCAGGTGTGCGATGTTGCTTCGCCGCCCGGTGAAGAGGTTGTCCAGGCAGATGACCTCGTGGCCATCGTCGATCAGCCGCTCACACAGGTGTGATCCGATGAATCCGGCACCACCCGTGACAAGAACACGTGTACGCATACGGGTAAAACCTTCCGTGAACCGTGAACCGTGAGCCGTGAGGGGGCGCAGAGGGCGACGACGCCTACCGCATGGCGAGGCCGCCGTTGCAGTCGACCGTCTCCCCCGTGACGAAGGTGGCGCCGATCAGGTACTCGATGGTGCGGGCGACGTCCGCCACCCCTCCCGCACGCCGCAGCGGGGTGTTCTCGATGAACTGCCGCATCCTGTCCTTGGACGTCACGCGCTCGTGGAAGCGGGTGTCGATGATGCCGGGCGCCACCGCGTTGACCCGGATGTCCGGCGCGAGTTCGCCGGCGGCGCCTCGTGTGAAGGAGTCCATGGCGGCCTTGGACGCGCCGTACGCCGTCGCGGTCGGCGCTCCGTGGCGCATCGCGATCGAGGTCACGTTCACGACGCAGGGGTCGTTGCCACCCCGGCGCAGGAGCCCGGTGCACAAGCTGGTCAGCCGCATCGCGGAGAAGGTGTTCAGCGCGAACGTCGCGGCCAGGTGATCCCATGTCAGATCCCCGACGGACTGGCGCTCGATCATGCCGCCCGCGTTGTTGACCAGGACGTCCAGCGCGTCCAAGCGCCTGCTGATCTCCTCGGACAGCGCCTCGCAGCCCGCGTCCGTGGTCAGGTCGGCCTCGACCACGTCGACGCCGGCACAGACCGGCGCCAGCTCCTCCCGCAGGGCCAAGGCGCCCTCCTTCGCCGTGTGGTAGTGCAGGACGAGCCGGTTTCCCGGGGCCAGCCGCCGCGCCGTCTCGGCCCCGATGCCGCTGCCGGCACCCGTGATCACGATGTTCTTCCCAGACATGCATGCATCCCCTCCGGGCCGGATGTCACGGCCCACGCTCTTGGCAGGAACTCCTTGTGCCGCACCGGCCGTGTCAGTACGAGGCCTGCCGTATGCCCGGCCGGTCGACGGCGTCGCTGAACCGCAGGGCGAGGACCTCGGGCACGTTCATGTTGACCGCGTGCTTCTTCGCCCGGGCGGTCAGCAACTCCGGCTTGCCCGCCCAGTCGGGCGGCGTCTCCCAGCAGGCGCGGGTCGCCCCGGCGAGGATCTCCCGGGCCTCGTCCGCGCCCACGTTGCCGGCGGCCCGGGAGTGCTCCAATGCCAGAGCCAGCTCCTTGCGGCCGTTGACGGCGCACATCGTCCACTTGGGCAGCACGGTCATCGTGGCACCGGAGTCGACGCCGAAGACGCCGATGTTGCGCCGCATCCGGGAGTCCGAGACGGTGTTGATCGCGACCTTGAGGTACGTCCCGAGGATCTTGGACCGGCGCAGCTCCGGGTAGAAGTCACGCAGCCGCCTCACCGTCCGCTCGGCGCGCTCCTCCATCTCCGGGTGGCCTTCGGCGAGGTAGCGCGCGTACGGGGTGGCGCCGGTGGCCGGGTCCATCACCAGGTTCATCACGTGCCCGGCCGGCGGGTGGTACACCATCGCGACGTGCTTGTTGAGCGGACTGAGCATGCCCCCGTAGGAGTCCTCCAGCTTCAGGCAGGTGAAGTTCTTCTCCGTACCGTCGGGGAGGTCGACGTAGAGGATCTGCCGCAGTGCCATGAACAGCCGCGGGAACTCGATCCGCGGATTGAGCGACTTGGCCAGGCCGAACGCCGCTGTCGCCGCGCACAGGCTCACCTGGTCCGCGACCACGGTGTGCCGGGCACCACCGGCGTTCGTGTGGACGACGTCGTACCGGCCGTCGGCGCGGCGCTCCACCGCCTGCACACTGCTGCCTTCACGGAAGTCGACGCCGCACCGCCGCAGCTCCCAGTCGAGCACCGTGGACACGAGTGCGGGGTTCATCCCCCGCTGCGGAGTCAGGAACGCGGCAGCCACGTCGTGGACGCCGTCCACGGTGGGGACCTCGCGGCAGACCTGCGACGGGTCGCCGAAGACGGCGTTGGCCGGGTCCTCCTCGCACCGCCGGGCGTAGTGCGTGCGGATGACGTCCATGTTCGTGCGGCACTGGCCGACGATGTCGTGGCCGTCGTCCATCATGCTCCGGGAGGCGATGATGCGGCTGTTCGTCTTGCCGCCGTAGATCGTCTCGGGGAAGAAGCGCTCGTTCTCGATGCGGCCGTCCAGGCAGTCCCGCGCGCTCTGCGGGTCGAAGGGGTACTCGGCGCCGCTGTGGTTCTCGCTGACGATGTTGCTGGTCTGCGTGCACACGGGGTACGTGCCTTCGGAGCGCGCCTGCTGCCGCTCCAGGACGATGACGTCGTACCCCGCGCGGCTGCGGGTGATCGCGGCGAGGCAGCCGGCGATTCCCGCGCCGATCACCACGTGCAGTTCCTTGTGCTTCATTTCCCGCCCTCCCCGTTCCCGCAGGTCTCGTAGGTCGCGTAGGTCGCGTGGACGCGCTTGAGCGCGGCGGCGACACCCCGGATGTCGTCCTCGGTGTGGTTGGCCGCGATGCACAGCCGCAGCTGCGCGGACTTGCGGCGGACGATGGGGAAGAAGACCACCGACGCGTAGTAGCCCTCGTCCAGGAGTTCCTCGCCGGCCTTCAGGGCGTTCGTCTCGTCCCCGATCGCCACCATCCGGATGGGGCTGAACGGCAGTGACAGCCCCATCAGTTCGTCGAACAGCGCCACCCGTTCACGCAGGGTCCGCTGCAGGGGGGCGATCGCCCCCTCCTCGTGCAGCTCCACGACGGCGCGGCACGCGTAGACCGCCTGGAAGGTCTGCGCCGCCGAGAACGCGTAGACCTGTCCGTAGGAGCGGATCAGCTGCTCGCGCCACTCGCCCTGGACGAGGAGCCCGCCGCCGTAGGCGCCGAAGCCCTTGGACAGCGAGTAGGTGAGGATGACGCGCTCGGGGATGTCGCCCTCGATCTGGCTGAGGAGCTGGCCCTCACCGCGCTCGCCGAAGATGCCCAGGCCGTGGGCGTCGTCGATGTAGAGCCACAGGTCCAGCTCCTCGGCCAGGTCGAGCAATTCGCGGGCCGGGCACAGACCGCCCATCGAGTAGATGCCGTCGGCCACGTAGACCGGCACCTCACCGCGCGCCCGTGCGGCAGCGACCTGCTTGCGCAGGTCCTCGAAGGAGTTGTGCGGAACCGTCTCCACCGTGGCCTCGGCGGCGAGCACCGGCTTGAGATAGGCCATGGACGAGTGGGCGAACTGGTCGAAGATCAGGCACGTCTTGTGCGCCGTGCCCTCCTCGAAGAGCACCCCACTGGCGAGGAGCGGCATGAGCGAGATGTGCGCGGTGGTCGTCGAGGGAAAGGTGATGGCCCGCCCCCGGTACAGCGCCGACAGTTCCTCTTCGAGGAGTCGCTGCGGCTCGAAGGAGAAACGCGAACGGGCGCAGCAGAAGTTCATCCCCCACTCCTCGTCCACGGCCTTCGACGCCGCGATCACGCGGGGGTGCAGGTCGAGCCCGAGGTAGGAGCAGTTGACGAACTCGACCACCCCGCGGCCGTCCGGCAGGAACACCTGCTTCCCTTTTCGGCCGGTGATGCTTACCTGCATCAGGCTGCTGTCTACAGCACGCTCGTACTGAGCGGACGACTCCTTGATGACGAAAGGTGTATTCCTGAGCCGGACGGACGGAGAAGTTGACGCCATGTCGACCTCGATAATATAGGGGGTACCAACGACATTTCGAGAACGCTCATCACTCTGTTTCTGTTCGGGAACTCCCGGCCCGCAGTGGACCGGACAAGGGGAAATGATTTCTCGTTTTTCGGCATGCCGGATCGACAGGGGCGGACGATCATCGAATCCGGCCGGTCGGACGCGTAATGACACAGCGCTTTCACCGGCCGGTCGGCTGCACGAACATTCGGAGAACACCGCCGGGGCAGTGGACGAGCAGTGGGCGGCCGGGGCCGCCGGTTCACCGTGCGGCACCGCTCCCGCACGGTGCCGCAACGAAACGCAGTGAAGTTCTCGCGGGTCTCACCCGCCGTGCCCTTCCACAGGGCGAAGTCCGCAATGACGCTCCGAGGAGGACCGACATCGAGGTCCGACGTGAAACAAGCGACGCAGCACACGCTGATCGCCGCGCGGCCTCGAATGACCGGTCCACCGTGGACGACGAGCGCAGCCACGGGCTCGGGAAGGGCGGTGATGCCCGCCCAGCAGCAGTTGGGATGTCGTGGCGACGGCCCTGGTTCTCCGCCTCGCGCCGGATCCGGTCCCCGCAGAAGCACGGGTGGCCGACAGACCCTCTGCGGCCGGCGCGGTCCCGAAGACGACGGACGTGCCGGCGGTCACTGACTCGATCCGCATGAGCCTTGTGGCCTGCAACTCTTTCGACCGTCAGCACATAGGCCGCTGCCACGATCAAAAGCGCATGCCTGACCTTGCTCACCATCTCCCCCAACTGCAGATGGCAGCAGGCCAAAGCGAGGCCCTTACGGTGTCAGTCATTCGACCGGTCACCGTTTGCCATCCACCCCCCGTGGATGGAATTAATACAACAGTCCGATACCGGCCCCTGTCAACACCTGACGGCACCGTTTGACTTTCTCCCTCACTCGGAAGATGAAACGGAATACCGGCGACACCGCGATGATGTGCGGACATCATCGACGACGGAATCAAACTGACAGTGATCCCTTACAGGGTAAACAAAATGGAAAACGGGGTGCCAGGCATGGCGAAGACGCCCGGGCACGCGAATTGAGACCTACACCACACCTGCGGACGGGTCCATACCGGTACCGACCCGTCCGCCGCCCCGACCCACGACCTCCGACGAGCCGGCCGATGCTGCGCCCCCTGCGCGGCCGGCAACCCCTCAGCTCGTCCTACCGATCCGGCGCGGGCCCACGCCGGAAACCCGAACGCGAAGACCCCTCATACGGGCGGTTTACCGCCTTTTGCGGTCGCCCCGTAATGGGCCGGGTATCGCGTTGAGAGGCACTCAGTACGCGGACCTCGTGTACACGGACCTCGTGTACGCGGAACTCGTGTACACGAGCCTCGTGTTGGAGGGGGAGACGCAGCGATGACCACGGCGGATACAGAGACCGGGACGGCGTGTCCGTTCCGCCACGACACTGCGCTGGAACCCGACCCGTTCATGGCCAGGATGCGGACCGAGGCGCCCGTGACCCGGGTCCGGATGCCCTACGGGACGGGTACCTGCTGGCTGGTGACACGTTACGAGGACGTACGGACGGTGACCTCGGACCGGCGGTTCAGCAGGGCCGCACTGATCGGCCGGGACTACCCGCGGATCACCCCGGTGCCCATCGCGCAGCCCGAGGCGATCAACCTGATGGACCCGCCTGCGCTCAACCGGGTGCGCCGACTCGTCATCCACGCCTTCACCACTCCGCACGTCGAGGCGTTGCGCCCGTGGACGCAGCGGACCACGAACGCGCTGCTGGAGGCGATGGCCGAACGCGGTGCACCGGCGGACATCGCCGCGCACCTGGCCGACGAACTGCCGCTGATGACGATCAGCCAGCTGATGGACATACCGGAAGGGCACCGCCCGCAACTGCGCCGATGGGCGATGGCCATGATGTCGATGAGCGCTGACGACAGGTCCTCGGCAATCGAGGCGAAGTCGGCTCTGCGTGACTACTTCGCCGCACTGACCACAGCGCGGCGCCGCGTCCCGGGCGACGATCTGATCAGCGCGATGGCCACCGCCCGCATCGGGGACGAGATGCTGGAGGAAGGAGAGCTGGCCGTGCTGGCCATGCTCTTGGTGGTCACCGGACACGACACCACTACCTACGAGATCAGCAACATCGTGTACACCCTGCTGACCCACCCAACTCACCTGGCCCAACTGCGAACACGGCCCGAACTGCTGCCCCAGGCGCTGGAGGAACTGCTGCGCCACATCCCCTTCCGCCAGGGCGTCGGCATTCCCAGGGTGGCCCTGGAAGACGTGGAACTCGGCGACCAGATCATTCGAGCGGGCGACACTGTGCAGGTGTCGTACCTGACCGCCAATCGCGACGACCTGGTGTACGAGCGGCCCGACGAGCTGGACTTCGGGCGGCAGGCGCCCGCCGTGCACATGACCTTCGGATACGGCAGCCACCACTGCCTCGGCTCCCACCTGGCACGCATGGTCCTCCAAGTGGCCATCGGCACGCTCCTGACCCGGTTCCCCACCCTGCGACTGGCCGTGCCCGAGGACGAGCTGCGGTGGAACACCACGTCGATCTGGCGCTATCCACTCGCCCTTCCGGTGACCTGGTAGAGAGCGGAACGCACCCGGCTCACCTGGTGGCCCGGCCACCGGGCGTCGCAGGCCGCGCTGCTCGCAGTTTGTCGAGCCCAGCCATCTGATGGGACGTACTCCTCGCAATGGCCGCGGCCAGTCCCGTCGCCTCACCGGCCCGGCCTTGGTTCTGCTCGCCGGCACACAGCACCCGGGACTGGGTGAAATGGGCGCGCAGCGCGTCGGTGAGGATCCGGTCGAACGGCCGGCCCTTCATGGCGGCCGCCTGGTCGAGGGTGTCGAGGCTGACCATGCCCGGCATGTTGTGCCCCTCGTGGGGGCGCGTGTCCGGTGCACCTGACAGCCTCAGTGCGGCGCGCAGACGGCGCAGGTCCGTACGCAGTGTCGAGCCGGTCTTCGCCGCCAGCGTGGCCACGGCCGGGTCCGCCGAACGGGAGGGCGCCAGGTCGGTCAGCTGCCGGGCACGCTCGGCCATGGGGATCATCAGCAGGATCCAGGCGGTGTCGGTCGCGTTGAAGGCCGAGGTCCGCGACGCGGCGGCTCCCGGCGACGTACCGCTGGTCGCCGGCTGCACGGTGCAGCCGACAACCAGCAGCGCCACAGCCGCGGCGCACACCGACCACAGGGTCAGAACGTGCCGGCGGAGTTGCACTTGGCCTTCTGGGTGATGCAGTCCTTCACACGGTGTCCGAGAGCGGCGTTGTCCCAGGCGTTGAAGAAGTCTCCGTGGATGGAGGACGCCATGCCCGAGGCCAGCCGGAAGCCCGCGCTGCTGCCGCTGGTCGGGTAGCTGACGACGAAGGAGAGGTTGGGGATGGCGACGGGGTAGGCGCCACTGCACTTGCCGTCGTAGGTGAACGCCACGTGCGACTTGTGGTTGGGGCTGTCGAGGTTCTTGCCGTCCCAGCAGTCGGGGAAGACGAGCTGGTGGGTGAGGTGGGCCTTCGGGGCGCAGACCGGCCAGTTGCCGTCGGCGCTGCGGCCGGTCTCACCGCCCTCGCCTGAGCACCAGTACTGACCGGTCGATCCCGCCGGGGTGGGCGTCTGCGTCTTGGCGTCACCTGCGATCATGCGGAATCCCTCCGGGAAGGGCACGGTCGCCGAGGGGTCGGTGAGCCGGGAACCGTAGTAGACGATCATGCCCTCGGCTTCGACGGCCCTGTCACCTTCGTAGAGGCTGGGGATCCAGTACGCCGAGAGGTCGTCGGCAGGGGTGCAGCTGGTAGGCCTGTTGGCCAGCAGCGACTGGGGCGTGGAGAACGCGTCGGTGCTCTTGTTGCCGAAGAAGCTGTGCATGTGGGACGCACCGGGAAGGCCCGGCAGGACGATGGGGTCGTCCGGCTTGGAGTGACTGTAGGTGCAGGTGGCGTTGAACTCCGGAACCCTGACCACGCCGCCGGGCACCGCGGCCGGCGTCATCGCACGGAACTGACTCAGCTGGGCGTTCCACTTGGCCTGGTCGACGGGGACCCAGCCGGGCTCCGCGCCACCGCCCTCACCGACGAAGGAGAACCAGTTGATGTTCACGAAGTCGGCGGACCCCGTGCCGCGCAGTACGGCGAACACCGTCTGCGAACCGGTGGGGTGGCTGGAGACCTCGGTCTCCCGGGTCGCCCAGTTCTGCCAACCGCCGGTCGGGGAGACCGAGATGACCGCGAGCAGCGGTCCGGTGAGGCTGCCGGTACGCAGCTCGACCGTGCCCGAGCCGACGGCGGAAGCGATCCGGGCCGACACCGTCAGCCGCCCGGCCGTACCGAGGTCGACGTTGTCGAACCGCATCCAGTCGCTGTCGGCGAGGAACGCGGCGTTCTGCCCGCCTCCCATGTCCGCGGTCGCCTCCAGCGCGACGCCCGACTGGGCCGCGTAGGACTCGGCCTGAACGGTGACCGTCGCGGCCTGCGCCCGCTGGGTCGAGACGGTCAGGCTCAGGGCGGCGGCCAGTGCGACCACCAGGGCGTTCACCAAGAGTGTGTACAGAGGGACGCGATATCTGCGCATTCCACTTCCTCACGAACATCGGGGGTGAAGGGATGGGGCGAGGGGGTTGGGCGACGGGGCTGCTTCCTGCCGGAGAGCCGCTCCATCCCGAGGGGACGGGGCGGAGCGGCCCTGGAACTTCGCGAACGAACGCCGGGTGGCCGGGACTCGGCCTTCGGCTCGGTCTTCGGCTCGGTCTTCGTTTCGCGCTTGGTCTCGCCCTGCGGCTCGGGAACCGAGGGCTACTGATAGACCCGTACGAAGTCGACGAGCATCTTGGAGGGGAAGGGAGTGCCGGCGTCCGTCGGGCCCGGCCAGTCACCGCCGACCGCGAGGTTGAGGATCATGTAGTGCGGGTGGTCGAAGATCCACGGACCGCGTGTCTGCTCCACCTGGTCCTTGGCGAGGGTGAAGACGGTCCGGCCGTCCAGGCTGTAGGTGATGCCCTTGCTGTTCCAGTCGGCGGCCCAGGTGTGGAAGTCGTCGGAGAAGTCGGCGTTCCCGGGCAGGGTGTACGGCGAACCGATTCCGCCTCCGCCGTTGTAGGCGGGTGCGTGGACGGTCGAGTAGGCGGTCTTCACGTCCTTGCCGAGGACCTCCACGATGTCGATCTCGCCGTTGTACGGCCACGGCCGGCCCGTCAGGAAGTCGGCGCCCATCATCCAGAACGCGGGCCACAGGCCGTTGCCCTTGGGCACCTTGATGCGTGCTTCGACGCGCCCGTAGGTGAACTGGAACGTCGCGCCGGTGTTCATCCGCGCCGAGGTGTACTGGCAGGTGGTGCTGCCGCTCAACGGGTCACGTGGGCAGGACGATCCGGCGGTGACCTCCTTGCGGGCCTCCATCACCAGGTGTCCCGACCCGTCCAGTGAGGCGTTGCGGTCGGTGTAGTACTCCAGCTCGTTGTTCGGCCCGGTGCCCGGGTCGGCCCGCCACTTCGAGGCGTCGGGCCTGCCGCCCGCGGTGCCGTCGAAGTCGTCGCTCCACACCAGCCGCGGCGGGTTCGCGGGGTCGCTCGGCAGGGGCGGGGGCGTGATCGGGTCCCCACCGGTGCCGTACACCTGGAACTCCCACAGCGAGTAGCCGTAGGGGGTGGCGCGTTCCGTGCCGTACATGCGCACGTAGCGGCCGGAGCCGGAGACGGTCAGTGTCTGCTTGAAGCCCGTGCCGGACGTCGTCGAGTAGATCGGCGTCCAGTCGGTGCCGTTCGGTGAGACCTGGATCTGGAAGGACTTGGCGTAGGCGGGATCCCATTGCAGGACGACCTTGTCGATCTGTGCCGTCGCGCCGAGGTCGATGGAGATCCAGCCCGGATCGGTCCATCCGGTGGTGGAGTTGGTGGCCCAGCGGGAGGCGGGATCACGGTCGAACGCCCTGGCCGGTGTGCACTCCCAGCAGTTCCCGTCGCTCTGGGAGGAGGAGGCCGCGCCCGGCCTGCCGTAGGAGAGCAGTCTGCCGGGGTCGCCGCCGGAACCACCGGCGGTTCCGTACACCTGGAACTCCCACAGCGAGTAGCCGTAGGCGGTGGCACGTTGCGTTCCGTACATGCGGACATAGCGGCCGGTGCCGGAGACGGTCAGGTTCTGGGTGCCGCCCGTGCCCGTGGCCGTCTGGTGGACGGTGGTCCATCTCTGCGCGTCGCCCGACACCTCGATTCGGAACGCCGTGCCGTACGCGGCTTCCCAGTTGAGGACGACCCGGCTGATCCCGGCACTTGCCCCGAGGTCGATCTGGATCCACTGCGGATCGGCGAAGGCGCTGGACCATCGGGTCCCGGGGTCTCCGTCGACGGCGCTCCGAGCGTTGAAGTCCCCCTCGGTACTTGAGGCGGTGGCGGTCTTTCCCTGCGAGAGCAGGATCTCCGCGGCCTGTGCGGAAGGCGCGGGAAGAGCGATGAAAGTGAGTAATGAGGCCGCGAGTGTCAGAAATAGGGCGAAGCGACGCAGCAGCTTGTGCATGGGCGACTCCTCAAGTGGGGGCGAGGTGAGGGAGCGCTCCCTGAAGGGGAGAATGGAGGGGCGCGGGAAGGCTGTCAAGAGCTGTTTCACCTCGGAAAAACAACGGTGTAACGCAAACGACTTCTACAGGGAGCGGTCCCCCACGACCTCCGCGGCGCACTGTCGGCCGGAGGGCGACTCGGGGGGCGGCTCGGGGGGCGAAGAACTCCTGGGCATGCTCAGGACGCCCCGGCCTGCGGATACGCTGCTCACAACGTCATGACGCTGAGCCGGAGGTCGCCCTGATGAGAAAACCCGCCCCGCGCACGACCCCGGGCGGCGGCACAGGGGACGGACAGGTATGAAACGCCCCACTCTGGAAGTGGTCGCCGCCCGGGCGGGCGTGTCCAAATCGAGCGTCTCCCGCGTCATCAACGGCGAGACGACGGTCGCCCCGGAGATCCGGGACGTCGTCATGCGCGCGGTGCACGAACTGGGTTACGTGCCCAACGGGGCGGCCCGCAACCTCGTCACCCGCCGCACGGACACCCTCGCCGTGGTGGTCTCCGACCCGCCGCAGGGAGTCGTCTCCGACGACCCCCTCTTCTCCGCTGTGGTCCGCGCCGTCAGCAGGGAGCTGGAGAAGGCGGGCAAACGACTCGTGCTCATGCTCGCGGAATCGGACCAGAGCCGGACCCGAGTGGTGCAGTACATCGCCGGCGGGCACGTGGACGGCGTGCTCCTGGTCGCCCTGCACGGTACGGATTCCCTGCCGGCCGCGCTCGCCCGGCAGGGTTTGCCCGTCGTGTCCTTCAACCGCACCTCCGCACAGGACGTCCCGTACGTGGCGCTGGACAACGCCGGCGGGGCGGCACTGGCCGTACGTCACCTTCTGGAGCGCGGCCGACGCCGGATCGCCACCATCACCGGCCCGCTCGAACTCTACGAGGCGCGTGAGCGCCTTGCCGGCTACCGGCAGACGTTGCGAGACACCGGCCGACGCTCGATCGTGGCACTGGGCGACTTCACGAGAGTCTCCGGCGCCGAGGCCATGCGCCAGCTCCTGGAGGACGATCCCGGCCTCGACGCGGTGTTCGCGTCCAACGACCTGATGGCGATCGGAGCCCTGCGCACCCTCCAGAAGGCGGGCCGGCGCGTTCCCGAGGACGTGGCGGTGATCGGCTTCGACGACATCGAGGCCGCGTCCTACACGAGCCCCGCGCTCACCTCGGTACGCAGCCCGATGGCGGACCAGGCGACGGCGGCCGTCCACCTGCTCCTCAGCCTGATAGACGGTGGCCCCACAGACCCGGTGATCATGCCGAACGAACTCGTGGTACGCGAATCGACATGATCGCGCGACTGATGTCCCGTCAGCACGGCCACGAGGTCCTACGGACCTTGCCGGTCCCATTCCGCGAGGTCACTCCGCGAAGTAAGTCAAAGGGCATTGGCGCAGCGACGACCTCGTGACTGCGGTCGATCCGACCGAATGCCAGGCCATGTTTTCTACAGCACGGCCGACTTGAGCAGAACCCGGTCCGCCGGTCAGTAGCCGGGCGGAATCCGGTCCTGCGGCCCATCAGTCCCCTCTGATACGCGGTCCTCCAGCTGCGCGTGCTCGGCCACGGCCGCGTCGGTCGAGTCGGAGATCAGCTCCGCGAGGCGCAGGGTGCACTCCCACTCCGTCAGCTTGCCTTTGATCACCACCAGGTAGGTCTCCTGGTCGGCGAAGCGATACACGCGACGCCGCTTCTCGACGATACTTTTGCTCGGCAGATACGTGTGGAGAGCTGCACGCAGCGCTTCCAGTGCCTGGTCCTTCGTCTCCAGCCCACGACAGATGAATTCGGTCCTGTACACGTCGCTGTAGTACTGCGCGATCACGACCCAGTTACTCATGCTCGCCCTCCCTCTCGGCGCCGTTGCCGGTGAGCCACCAGCACTCTGTTGAATCCCACGCTTGAGCGTCGGCTCGATGGTGTGCCGCGCGGGCTCGCCTCCAGGTGGTGGCACCGAGCAGGTACGGGCACGCTCGATCAGGACGCGGACCAAGACAAAACCGTCAACCAGCCTACAGATCAAGTGAGTTGCAGTGTGACGTGAGTGGAAGTTGGGAAGCATTGGCGCACGGCTGTCGGGACTCGGAGGGACTGCTCGGCACGTTCGGGCAGGCCGGGCGCCGACCATGCGATGGGAGACCGGTCAACGATGCTCACACGTGTAAGAAGCAGGATGCAGGCGACCGTGGTCGCCCTCTCGACCGTCGCGGCTCTCGCTCTCGGCACGACGGTCACGACCCACGCCACAGCCGCCCCGACACTCGCGAAGGCGGGACCGACCTCGGTGGCGTATGTCGAGGTCAACAACAACAGTATGCTGAACGTCGGCAAATACACTCTCGCCAACAGCAGCGACACTGTCTTCGACGTTGCGGTGATTTTCGCGGCCAACATCAACTACAACACAGGCACGAAGACGGCACAGTTGTATTTCAACGAGAATGTGCAGCGCGTCCTCGACAACGCCGCCACACAGATCCGGCCGCTGCAACAAAAGGGCATCAAGGTCGTCCTGTCGGTGCTGGGAAATCACCAGGGGGCAGGCTTCGCCAACTTCCCGTCGCAGGAAACGGCGTCAGCGTTCGCCAAACAACTGTCGAACACCGTGACCAGATACGGTCTCGACGGCATCGACTTCGACGACGAATACGCCGAGTACGGCAACAACGGCACCGGGCAGCCCAACGCCGGCTCGTTCGTACATCTGGTGACCGCGCTCCGTGCGAACATGCCGGACAAGATCATCAGCCTCTACAACATCGGGCCGTCCGCATCCCGTCTGTCCTTCGGCGGCGTCAACATCTCGTCCAAGTTCGACTATGCCTGGAACCCGTATTACGGAACCTGGCAGGTCCCCGGCATCGGACTGCCCAAGTCGAAACTGTCGCCGGCAGCCGTCGAGATCGGCAGGACATCGCAGAGCACGGTCGCCGACCTCGCTCGCCGCACCGTGAGCGACGGATACGGAGTCTTCCTGACGTACAACCTCAACGGCACCGACCGCAGCGCGGACATCTCCGCGTTCACGAGGGAGCTGTACGGCACCGCCGCCGTCCACACGCCGTAGAACGCATGCGTGTGTCAGCCGACGCGTTCTGGCGGCGCGTGCTGGGGGGCGCGGGATCGAGGTGCCCCCGCGAGCCCCCATCCGGTGGCCGTTACGCGGGGTCGAGGCGGAAGACGCTGCCGCCGCTGGCGAGCACATACAGTTCGCGGTCGCCGCCCTGGACGAACGACACCACTTCACCGGCGTTGACTCCGAGGTCGCTCACGCCGGTGACCTCGCCGTTCTCCATCTGGAGCGTGCGGATGGTTCCGTCGCAGTAGTCACTGAAGACGTACTGACCCTTGAGGTCCGGGATCTCATTGCCTCGATAGACGTATCCGCCGGTCACCGAGCAGCCCAGGCCGTTGCGGTCGTACTCGTGGACCGGCGGCACGTGGTTCTCGGGCTCCGTGCCGCCCCGGAAGGGGTGGTTGCCCTCCATCTGGGACCATCCGTAGTTTTCGCCGCCCTCGCTGTCGGCCGGGGCCCAGTCGATCTCCTCCCAGGCGCTCTGACCGACGTCACCGATCAGCAGATCGCCCGTGCCCTCGTCGAAGGAGAACCGCCACGGGTTGCGCAAGCCGTAGGCCCAGATCTCGTCCTTCGCGTTCGGATCGTCCACGAAGGGGTTGTCCGGCGGAATCGCGTACGGCTCGCCACCGTTCGGGTCGATCCGCAGCAGCTTGCCGAGCAGCGTGTCGAGGTTCTGCCCGTTTCCGTGGGGGTCGCCGCCTGAGCCGCCGTCACCGAGCGCGATGTAGAGGTACCCGTCGGGGCCGAAGGTGATGTCGCCGCCGTTGTGGTTCGCATAGGGCTGCGTCTGGGTGAGGACCGTACGCCGGGTATCCGGCTGGATCCTGCCCTCCTGAAGAACGAACTCGTCCACCGTGCTGGTGCCTTCGAGGTTCGTGAACGAGATGTAGAAGTGCGCGAACTCCTTGTCGAAGGCGATGCCCAGCAAGCCGCGTTCGCCATCGGTCGTGGTCTCGTCGGACACGTCGAGGACGGGCTGGCCGAGACCCTGGTCGTCCAGGACCCGTACAGTGCCCGCACGTTCGGCTATCCAGACCGTGCCGTCGGGACCGGCAGCGCCGGCGGTCGGACTCTGGGCCGTGGCCAGTGCGGTGAGCACGACCGGCGCTGCCTGACCTGGAGATACGGATTCATCGGCGGACGCTGTGGTCAGTACGAGGGAAGCGAGGAGGCAGAGGGTGCCGATGACCGCCGAGCTTCTGGTGCGAACTTTCACCGTGATCCTCCTGGAGGCGGCGAATCGGTAGGTCACGCAGTTGCTGGGGCGGAGTGCGGTGGGTGTCACCCGCGCCGGCACGCAACCTTGGTGGGGGGATGGTGTCCTACTGTCCACTCATGAGGATACTGGGATTGCCGTGGCTGGTGGAGGCGAAAACTGCCTACCTTCGTCCTCGGCCTGTTCAGGGGCCAGTTGTGTCCGGGTCACGGACTGCCGGTGCGGGAAACGCCCTGTGCCAGCTGTTCCAGGGCGTCGAGGATGCCCTGGCCGAATGCCGTGGGGGCGACCAGGATGCCGAAGACGAGCACGATGACCACGGTCAGCTTCTCGTCGTTACGGCTGCGGGCCTGCGTACGCCGTCGCAGCCGCAGGACGATGATGAGCGCCAACAGCACCGCTACGTTGATCGTCAGTAGCATCGGGCAGCCCTCCCCGGTCAGGCGCGAGCTCCTTCAGGTGTAGTGCGAACCTGCCGGGTCTGTCGGCACACACGCGATGAAATGGCTCCAAAGCACCCCTCGACGACCGGATCCCATGCCACGTGCAAGTCCGCGGAGCACATGCTCGGGTGGCAGGCTGGCAGAGGCAGGTTCAGGTGGTCGGGCAGCGGTCCAGCGCCCGGATGGCACGCGTAGGGCACGGCCCGCGTCACGGGCGCGCCGAACAGCGCCGCATCGGGAGCAACCGGCCGAAGACAGCTCACCCTTGGGCGGACGCGCCCGGATCCTTGGCGGGACCGGTCGACGAGCTCTCCCCCGCCCTCGCCGTCCGCAACTCCGACGCCGCAGTGCCCTCGTAACCCTCGGAATCGGCCAAGAACTGTGCCCTGGGCGCCAGGCCCATCGATCAGCAGCTGGGTGAGACACGCGGGGTACGCACGCGGTGAGAACCCGGGGACCACCCGTTGTGCGGCCGCGTAAGGCCCGGTACCGAGAGATCGGTACCGGGCCCGATGCGCTGCGATGTTTCGGTCGCTCAGCAGAACGCCCTGCTGTCGGCCGCGAAGCGCTTGAACGCGGCCTGGGTCCCAGATCCGGCGATTCCGTCGATCGGGCCGGTGTAACCCTGGTGTGCCTTCAGGCTGCGTTGCAGCCCCGACACCGTGCCGCTTCCGACGATGCCGTCGATCGCGCCGGTATAGCCCCAGTGCGCCTTGAGGTTGCGCTGCATCGCCTTCCAGCTGTTGGTTCCGAGCTGTCCGTCGATGGCGCCGGTGTAGGACCAGAAGTCCTTGAGCCAGCACTGGACGTACCCGGCCTCCGTGGTGTTCAGGCCGAGGTTGACCACCGCCAGCGGGGCGGCCTCCTGGGAGATCGCCGCGGACTTCACGGTCGGAGCGGAAGCCGCGAAGCCGGCGCCCGCGGTGGCCAGGCCGCCTGCGGCGATTCCGAGAGCCGCGGTGACGCTGACAAGGGTCCTCGCCAAAACGCGCATGTGTTTCCCTTCTGATCGTGGGGCGACACCCGTCGGGGCTGACGTGCCACGTACCGGCCGCTGCCCCCTGACGCCTCGTCCTCTCCCCCGGGGAGGACGAGGCGCCGTCTGTGGGGCGTGCGGCGCTGTGGATCGTCGTGGCGGACCGCCGGTCCTGCTGTGGTGCCGCTCCGCTTCTCGGTGTGAGGTGGAGCGGCGCGGGGTGGACCGCGCCGCCCGTTGTGCACCACAGACATTGCGCGCCAACTCGCCTTCCGCACCAGTGCGGTTGGGCGACTTGGGCGCGCTTGGGATGTCCCGGCCGCCGGCCTGCGAGGACTCCGGAGGAGGCGCGGCTTCAGTGGGACGCCGGGACGGGCAGAAACGGCTGAAACGGTTCGGTCGCTCCGCCGGTCCCTGTCACGGGAGGGAACTGGAACGGGAAAGTACGACATCTTTCTGTGCGGGACTTCAAGACGTGGGGTGGAACATGTCTCGATGGAAGAAGCTGCCCGACTTACTCGACCCGCAAGTCCGGCAGTTCGTCGTACAACTGCGAAGACTCAAGGATCACAGCGGCCTAGGGCTGGCGACGCTGGCCGACAGAACGGCGTACAGCCGCTCCTCCTGGGATCGCTATCTCAACGGAAAGGCGCTGCCGCCGATCGAGGCGGTCGAGGCCCTGGCCCGGGTCTGCGACACCGACCCGGTACGGCTCGTCGCCCAGTGGGAGGTGGCCGCGGAGGCATGGGGCACGGCACCGGAGGCCGGGCTCCTGCCCGGACCGGGCCCTGAGCGGGAGTCAGGGCCGGACAAGGTCGTCGACGGTCACCGCGCCACGCGAGTGCCATGGCTGGCGGTGGTGCTGTCCAGCGCGACCACGGCCCTGGTGATTCTGGCTGTGCTCGCATTCGTGGCGCCGTGGGAGGGCGACGACGGGGAAAAGGGCGGGGGTGACAAGCCGTATACCGGCGAATCCCACCCGAAACTGGGGGAGTTCGTCTATCAGCCGGGCAAGGACTACCGCTGCAGGGTGAAGCGCGACGACGACGGCCTCCTTTACGCCGGCTACAGCCGTACGCGGACGGAGCTCATTCAGCAATCGTCCACCCGGTGGTCGGTGGTGGAGGCGCAGTGTCTCCTCACATACCACCGTCAGTCGCTCGGTGCGGCCGACGGAATCTTCGGCAACGCGACCGAACGCGCGGTGAAGCGTGCCCAGGAGAAGGGGAAGGTCGCGGTCGACGGAAAGATCGGGCCGGACACCTGGGGGGTGCTGCGGAAGTGAACCAGGAGAGGGAGGTGAGGGGAACGCGCCCGGACGGCGTGGGAGGGGCGGTGAGCCGGGTGGTGCGGCCGGCACAGTGCGAGCGGCTCGCCCGTACCTTGCGTGAGTTACGGTCCGCAACAGGGCTGAGCCTGGCCGCGCTGGCGGCAAAGACCCCGTACAGCAAGTCGTCCTGGGAGCGCTATCTCAACGGCAAGGCGCTGCCGCCCCGGCAAGCCGTCGAGCAGCTGTGCCGTCTCGCGGGCGAGCGCCAGGATCGGCCGCTCGCCCTGTGGGAGCTGGCCGAGTCCGCTTGGAGCGGGCGGGCCGGGACGGGGGCCGGGGTCGGGGCAGGGAGTGGGGCGGTCCTACGGAGCCCGGCAGTCGCGGCCGACGAAGCGCCGAATCACCCAGACCCCCAGACCCGGCGCCACCGCTCTGTGCGCCACGTCGCCGGAGCGCTCGTCTGTGGCGCGGCCGTTGCCGCCGGAGTGTTCATGGCGACGTGGGACTTCGGCAGCGGTAGCAGCGATGCGAGGGGCAGCGGTTCGCCGAGCGGTTCCGCACCCGGACCGAGCTGTTTCGGTGACGCGTGCACCGGCAGGAACGCGGAGTCGACCAGCTGCTCGAATGCCGCGCACCCACCGGGCACCCTGGCCGAGCGGCGCTTCGATGGCGGCACGGTGGTCAAAGTGCGCCACTCCGTGAGGTGCGGGACGGTATGGGCCCGTATCGACCGTGGCCGCGAGGGGGACCGTATCGAGATCACCGCGCCGGGGATCGAACCCCAACAGAGCGAGGTCCGGGACCATTTCGACGAGGAGGGCTCCCTTTCGACGCCGATGGCGGCGGCGAACTCCCGCGCCGTCCCCAAGGTCGAGGGCTGCCTCGTGCGCGGCGGCGAGCGCGACTGCTTCCTGGTGGCACCCGAGGACTGAGCCGACAGCGATCCAAAGGCACCTGTGTAGGGGTGACCGACGCTTCCCCGGCATCTCCGGCATCCGCCCCGCCCGTGCGGGCCGATCAGGAGTCGCGTCGGGACGAGTTCACTGACGTCTTCACTGTCGTCAGCATCGGCAGCGACGCCAGGTGTTCCTCCGGCACGTCGAACGCCTCCGTCAGGGTTGCCAGGTGCGGCGCGAGCCCGGCCGTCAGGTCGCGCAGTACGTCGGGAAGTGAACGGACCTGGTCGGCGGTGACGATGCCTTCGGCCAGCAGGAGTCCGCTGAGCGGGACCAGCCGGTCGAGCAGGAACAGCGCCCGCAGATCATCCAGAGCGGCGCGGGTACCCCGGTCGGTGACCTGGTCGCACACCGCGGCGAAGGCGTCGGCGGCCTGGCCCACCGTGTACGTCTCGACCAGGGCGAGGGCGGCGGCGGAGGCATGGTTCCAGCGCCCGAGCGCGTCGCGCCCGCCGCCGCGGACGTCCCGGCGCGCGGCCAGGTGCCAGTGGCGCTCGGCTGCGGCCAGGACGCGACGCAGAAAGGTGGGATCGGTCAGGGACTCCTGGTCGCTCGCCCCCGTCTCCGGCTCCGGGGCCGCCACCTGGCCGAAGATCATCTCGGCTCCGGCCTTGCACCAGACGGCCAGGTTGTCGCCCTCGGCGGTGATGGCTCCCTCGGCGTTGGCGGTGAACTCGGCGAGGCCGTTCACGGGGAACAGCGCGCGGGCGCCGCAGCGTTCGCGGCTCTCGATCGTGATGTCGCGGGCCTGCCAGGTGATCCAGCCCTTGGCCATCGCCACCAGCCGTTCCGTCTCGGTCCGGTCCTCGGGAGCGTGGGTGATCCAGCGTTCGGTGACGGTCCGGTGCAGGAATGTCATGGCGTACGCGGTGGCCGTGCACGCGAGCAGCCGGGCGTGGTGGCTGCGGTGCGCGGCCAGCGGGACGCGCTCCGCGGCCACCGGCCCCGAAATGTGCCGCAGATACGCGTATCGCACCGCGATCGCCAGCGCCGCGCGGCACCCTCCCAGGGTGCTCGCGCTCATGCACAGCTTGCCGACCGTCACCCGGCGGATCGCGTGCAGGAACCGTTTGCGCGCACTGCCCACGGCGCTGGTGAACGTACCGTCCGGCGTCAGCCGTCCGTGCTCGCCCTGGAGCAGCGCGGTGCGTGGCAGGCGTACGTGGTCGAAGCCGGTGACACAGTGGTCCACCGGGCTGCCGATCCGGTCCGGCAGCGTCGTCACCGTGACACCCGGCAGCGTTCCGCGCCGGTCGCGCAGCGGGGTGAGGAACAGGAAGACGCCCTCGTCCCGGTCGTCGACCAGCAGCCGGGCCGCGACCACCGCGGTTTTCGGCCCGCCCGCGGCGCTGGTGTTGGGCATGTATTTCTGCGCGCCGTCGTGCGGCGTGTGCAGCACGAACTCGTCCCGCTCGCGGTCATAGCGCGCGAGGGTCTCCAGCGCCGCGGCGTCGTTGCCGTGCTCGCGCTCGGTGCACAGGAAGGTCCCCGTAACGGCCAGCGCGGCACACTCGGTCAGGTCGCGCGCGGGTGACACGTCGTCATCGAGGAGGCTGCCGAGGAAGAGGTTGTAGTGAATGCCGGCCACGGTGGCCGTGCCGCCGTCCACCACCGATGTCCACTCGTGCAGGGCGGCCAGCGCGCGCGGGTCCCGGGCCAGGTCCCGCGCGCACAGCACTTCCTCGTTCAGCGCCCGCAGGCGATCGTACGACTGCTGCCGGCGCTCCTCGACCGACAGGTCGGTGCGGTGGCGGAACAGGTCCGTGGAAATCGACTTGCGCCAGGCGGCGTGGAGGTCGGGCCCCGCATCGCCGTCCCGGAAGACGATCCCGGTCAGCTCGTCCAGGCGCGGGGCGGGACGCGGGGTGAGACGCGGACCGTCAGAGACATGAGAAGTCGTATTGATCAACATGCTCCGACCAACGACACGGTCCGGGAACAGAAACCGTCACGACGTAAACGCCCAGTTAAAGATCATCTACGATAGCCGGCCGCCCAACCGCGGTCCGCGCTCGGCCATCTCCGTGCGGATCCCGACAATGCGTTGCCCGACGGTCCCCGACGGGAAGAACTGACGCGGGGCGCTTCTTGTGGCCGCCGGGCGCGTGGTCACGGCATCCGCCGGCCCGTCGGCGTCGGGATGACCGGTCGTGCTGGGCCCGTTCGCCCGCCCGCGCCGACCGCCCGAGACGACCGCCCGCGGTCGCGGGCTGTCCGGGGCGCACTGGCGGGCCTGCCCATGCCGACACTGTCGGCGAACGGCGAGTGATCGGGTCCGCTCGGTCCATGTCGTGGAACGGGGCTGGTCCGTGGAGAACCGTGGGCGCGGCATACGGAGTCTCCCTGGACGAGCCGCCCGGCATCGCGCGGCCCCGCGAGCCTCGCAGCACGGCGCACCGCAGTCCCACGACGGGCACGCATGGCTGCGCGTACAGCAGGGGCGACAGCGACGGTCGGCCTTTCGGAGGCGAAACAGGGCAGCAGCACTGCATGAAGTTCCCGCCGCGTTTCACGTTGACCGCGACCACTCTTGATGCCCCGAACGCCCACGAGCTGGCGCTGTTCTACCGCGACCTGCTCGGGTGGCCGATTCTGAAGGCAGAACCGGATTGGGTGGAGATCGCACCGCCCGACGGCGGTGCCGGGTTGTCGTTCCAGACAGAGCGACTCTTCACACCTCCGCGGTGGCCTTCCACACGGTCGGGACAGCAGATGATGATGCATCTGGACATCGAGGTGAATGATCTGGCATCAGCCGTCGAGCGTGCCCTTGCCCTCGGTGCGACGGTGGCAGACTTCCAGCCGCAGGACGACGTCCGGGTCCTGTGCGACCCGGCGGGCCACCCGTTCTGCCTCTTCGTACGCACCGACGCAAGTGCCTGAAAGGCTTGGTCAGGTACGTGTCTGTCAGAAGTGCGGTCGTCGACCCGGCCCAGACTCCCGCTCGCCGGCTTCGACGGTGGCCGCGGTGTCGACGCGGGGACACCAGCGGCCCCCATTCCGCAGGTGTCCCCGCGCCGGTCGGTCCTCCCTGCTGGGGCGCGCGGGAGTCGCCCCAGGTCGGCGGGGAGGACGAGGTGCCGGGGCCCCTTGTGTCCGCTGCGAGGATGAGAGGGCTCCGGCCGTCTTCGGGCTGTCCTGTTCCTGTGCAGCCCGGGGTCTGGGAGCCTGATGGGCGCGGTGACCGTGCGGGACATCAGCACAGGCATCGGCCTCTGCTCGAACAGTAGACAGGCATGGACCGCCAACGCCAGGGCACGGACCGGCTTGAGCGCAGCACAGCCAGCGCACTGAGGCACCCGACCGCACGAAAAGGCCTCCCACCCCGCGCACTGAGTCGCACCGGCCACACGGGCAGAAGCGCGGAGCACGGTCCTCAGATCCAGAGCTCGACACGCGCTCTCCCCTTGTCGAGAGTGAACCCGGTCGTCACAGAGCGGGACAAGGACGAAAAGCTGGAGCTGGAGCCGCGTCGTCGGTATCGCGGCTGCGAACCCCAAGGGCGCGGACACTCGCCGCGTCCCGGGGCAGGGGGCCCGTAGGAGGGGTCTACGCTTGTTGCACTGGTGAGCGCACGACCGGCCTGACCGCGCTCCAGGCGAGCATTGGGGCTGTGTCATGGACGTGCAGAGCGACACCGCAGCGTGGAAACGCGTCGTCGAGACCGCGAGTACCGTCGGCCGGCCTGTGGCGTTGCCGTCCGCTGTGGCGGCCTGTGTCGAGGACGTGGGTGCGGACGGTCTGGGGGTCAGCCTGATTACCTCGGGCCGGATCAGGACCGTGGCCTACGCCGCTGACGACCGCAGCTACCGGCTGGAGGACGCGCAGCTCGTAGCGGGGGAAGGCCCGTGCACCGAGGCCTACCGGCAACGCCAGATCGTGGAAACCGACGCGCACCCCGCCGACGGGCAGTGGCCCGTCTTTTCGCGGATGGCCGATGAACTCGGCATCCGCAGCGTGGTGGCCGTGCCGCTGCTGGTCGGCAACGATCTCCCGGTCGGCGCCATGGACCTGTACCACGCCACCAGCGTTCCCCTCAGCCCGGCGGACCGGGCCCGGCTCCGGGCCTACGCCCGGATCCTCGCCCTTCTGACCCTGGACGCCCACCCCATGTTGATCGGCTGGGAACAAGCGCCCCCGGAAACAGGCCCCGTGGGCTATCCACCCCTCGTGCACCAGGCAGCCGGCGCCGCCGCCGAGGCCGGCAACGTCCCCGTCTCCGAAGCCCTGGCCCGCATGCGCGCCCACGCCTTCAGCCACCAACAACTCCTCAGAGACGTCGCCCACGACATCCTCACCGGACAACTACGCCTCGAAAACGACGGCGACACCCCGCCCGGCTGACCGCGTGCGCCTCCAGGTGGAGCCGTGCCGCCGCCACAACGGGCCGGTGACGTACGCAATGTCGGACTTCTCGCAGGGGTCCCGAACCGTCCCGGGTTTCCGCTGGGGATGCGAAGGAGCGGGCCATTCCGAGGTCAGGTGTGCACGCGGACGCCGTCGTGGAGCCCGGTGTCGAAGAGGCGCGCAGACAGCAGAGCCCTCAGAGAAGAGAACTCCCCCGTCAGCCCTCCGCGTCGCGGATCAGGAGCGCGATCTGTACCCGGTTCTCGACCGCCAGCTTGGCGAACAGGCTGCCGGTGTGGGCCTTGACCGTCGCGACGGTGATGCCCAGCCGCTCGCCGATCTGCGCATTGCCGAGTCCGTCCGCGATCGCCCGGCCGGTCTCCCGTTCCCGTTCGGTCAGTGAGGACAGCCGTTCGCGCGCGGCGGCGCGGTAGTGGTCGCGGGTGTGCGCGGAGTCCGGGCCGGTGGCGGCGGCGATCACCCGCGCGGTGGCCGCCGGGGACAGCACCGGGTTGCCGTCCGCGACGGTCCGCACCGCGTCGAGGATGCGGGCGGGCGGGGTGTCCTTGAGGACGAAGCCGAGCGCTCCGGCGCGCAGCGCCCCGAGCACCAGGTCGTCGGAGTCGAAGGTGGTCAGCATCAGCACCCGGGGCGGCGCCGGCCGGGTGAGCAGTTCCCGGGTCGTGTCCAGACCGTCCCGGCCCGGCATCCGTACGTCCATCAGCACGACGTCGGGCCGCTGCTCGTCCACCACGGCGAGCGCGGCGTTCCCGTCGGCCGCCTCCGCCACGACGGTCAGGTCCGGTTCGCCGTCGATGACGAGCCGCAGGGCCATGCGGACCAGTTCCTCGTCATCGACGATGACGACCCGTACGGGATCGTGCCGGCTCTCCGTCGACGTGCTCTTGTCGTGGCTCATGCGCTCTTTTCGCGGCTGTGGGCGGGGCCGTCCGGCCAGGGCAGTCGTGCGGTGAGAACGTACCCGCCCTCGGGCGTGGGACCGTGGTCGAGTTCGCCGCCGGCGAGGGTGATCCGTTCGCCGAGGCCCAGCAGGCCGAAACCGGAAGCGGGCGGCCGTGTGGTGCGCAGGGGGGCCGGTCCGTTGCGGACGCCGATGTCGAGGGTGCCGCCCGCGGTGCCGTCGAGGGTGACCTGTACGACCGCGCCGGGGGCGTGCTTGGCGGCGTTGGTCAGCGCTTCCTGGACGATCCGGTAGCAGGTCCGTCCGACGCCGCCGGGCGGGCTCGCGGTCAGAGTGTCGGTCAGCCGGACGTCGAGTCCCGAGGCGCGGGCGTCGGCCACCAGGTCGGGGATCCGGTCGAGGGAGGGTTGCGGCGGTTCCGGGCGGCCGGGGTCGGCGCGGAGCACGCCGAGGACTTCACGCAGTTCTTCCAGTGCCTGGTGGGAGCCCTCGGCGATACCGCGGACCAGGACGCGGTTCTCGTCGGCCGAGAGGTCGCGGCGGTGGTCGAGTACTCCGGCCTGCATGGCGATCAGGGAGATGCGGTGCGCGAGGACGTCGTGCATCTCGCGGGCGATCCGGTTGCGCTCCAGGGCCCGTGCCTGCGCCGCCCGCGCGCTCTGCTCCCGCTCCGCGCTCTCCGCCCGCTCCCGCAGGGACCGTACCTCGACCCGCCGCGCCCCGACGGCCATTCCCGCGGCCACCGCTGTCCCCGCGGTCAGCGCCGGCACCACGACCTGGACCCACCACGGCACGTCGGCCGAGCCCTGCACCGGCAACATCTCGACGGCGAACTGCGACGCAATCACATAGGCCAGGACGACGGCCCCGATCTCCACCGGGCGACGGCGGGTGGCGACCGAGCACAGTGCGAGCAGGGCGGCGCCGGTGGCGAGCGCCGAGGCGGTCGAGGCGACCGCGACCGTCAGGGCCACCGTGAGGGGCCACCGCCGCCGCCACAGGAGCACCGTCAGGCAGCCCAGGGCCACCAGCGGATCGCCGAAAAGTATCCAGGTGTCCGGGCCGCCGGGCTGCTTTCGCGTCACTGCGAGGGTCGTCAGCCAGATCGGCAGGCTCACGACCGCGGCCACCATCAGCCGCCAGGCCTGCTGCCACACCCCGAGCCGCGGCACAACGTCCGTGTTCACCAGGCCATTGTCGCCACATCGGGCGACCGGCGGATCACACCCAGGACGGATGCGCCTTCGACCCAGGTCCAACCGGCTCCTCTCCCGCGGTCGGGGCCGGGTCGGTCCGCCGGACCGATGTGCCGGCCGTTCCTGATCAACAGACTCGTTCGCGTGCCGGTAAAGCCCCCCACAGGAGGACACCTCATGCGTAGAAGTCTGTCCCTCGCCCTCACCGCCGCGGCGGTGGCGGTGACCGCACTTCCGGCGTCCGTATCCACACCGTCAGCGTCCGCGGCGGCGGCCACGACGGCACCGGCGCCCGGCGCCCTGCGGTGGGGCCCGTGCCCCCAGGGAGCCTCCGCGCCCCGCCTGGAGTGCTCGACGCTCGAAGTCCCGCTGGACTACCGCGATCCGGGAGGCCGACGGATCGATGTCGCCGTCTCCCGGCTGGCGAGCGAGAAGCCGTCGCAGCGACGCGGCGTCCTGCTGACCAACCCGGGCGGTCCGGGCGGTTCCGGCCTGACATACCCGGCGGTCCTCGCCGCGTCGGGGCTGCCGCGGAAGGTGCTCGACTCCTACGACATCATCGGCTTCGACCCGCGCGGGGTGGGCCGCAGCACTCCCGTGACCTGCGACCTGACGAAGGAGCAGCAGTGGCGCGGCAACTTCCCGCCGTACGCGCACACCGCGGCCGACGTGACACGAGAGGCGGGGTACGCGCGGAAGATCGCCGGGCAGTGCGGGACCTCGCGGACGGCGTGGATGCTGCCGCACACCACCACCGCCAACACCGCACGCGACATGGACCGCCTCCGGACAGCACTGGGTGAGCCGAAGCTGTCGTACCTCGGCGCCTCCTACGGCAGTTACCTCGGCGCGGTCTACACGACGCTGTTCCCGCGGCGGGGCGACCGGATCGTACTCGACAGCAACCTGGGTCCCGGCGGCTACGACGTCACGGCCATGCGGTTGTTCGCCCGGGGGCTGCAGGACCGCTTCCCCGACTTCGCCGCGTTCGCCGCCGGGCACCCCGAGTACGGTCTGGGTTCCACGCCGAAGCAGATCACCGCCAAGTTCTACGAGCTCGTGGCGCGGCTGGACGCGAAGCCGGTCCAGAACGTCAACGGGACCGCGTTCCGGGCGTTCACCTTCGAGCAGTTGTACGCCGACAGCTCCATGCCCCGGCTCGCGGAGTTCTGGCAGGCGGTCGACACGGGCGGGGAACTGCCCCTCCCGGAGCTGCCCGCGGACTTGGAGAATCTCCTGGCCGCACGTTTCGCCGTGGTCTGCGGGGACTCGCGCTGGCCGGGAACGGTCCGCCGGTACCAGCGCAATGTCGCCGTCGACCGGCTGACGTACCCGATGCTGGGCGGCTCCACGGCAAGTATCAACCCCTGCGCGTTCTGGCCTCGGGAGCGGACCGAACCGCCGGTGCGCATCACCGGCCGGGGCCCCTCGAACGTGCTGATGATGCAGAACGAGCGCGACCCGGGCACGCCACTGGCCGGCGCCCGCGAGCTGCGGCGGGCCTTCGGCGGGCGGGCCACGATGGTGACGGTCGACCAGGGCGGCCACGGTGTCTACCCGTACGGCGGCAACACGTGCGCCACCGATGCCGCGACGACGTTCCTGACCACCGGGGAACGCCCCGCCCGGGACCTCGCCTGCGCAGCGGAAGCCGGTAACGCGGCGCAACCCGGCACAGTGGGCGAGTGAGGGAGGTACCGGAGATGTTCAAAGAGATGCGAAGCCGCCGGGCCGCCCGGCGGATCACCCCCGGGGACGGACGGCCACTGAAGCGGTTCCGCTGGTGGCAGCTGCCCTACCGCTCCCTCTTCTACCTGCCGCTGCCCGACGGTGACGGCGGGAAGGCGGTCTACGCCGTGGACGTCGGACGCGGTCAGGACCAGACGTCCGCGAAGGCGAAGGCCGACCTGTACCTCGACGGCAGGCACCACGCCCGATCGAGGCTGCCCGCCGCCTTCCCGGTCCCCGGCGGCACCGTCGAGGTGCGGCTGAGCAACTTCGGGCTGCGGCGCTGCCATTACGTGACGGCCGAGGGCACGGCACATCTGCTCGTCCCGGACCGCGACTCCGCCGAGGGACGCCGCGCCCACCTCGACCGCGCGCATCCGGCACTGAGCCGCTGGATCGGCGCCTTCTCGCTGACCGTACTCGTCATCGCCCTGGTCATGCTGGTCACGCAACTCGCCGAACACGTCGCCGGGGTACCCGCGGTGGCCGAACGCGTCGGAGCCTTCACCGCGCCGGTACATCCACCGGCCTGGTGCAACGTCGTCCTGACCCTGGTGACGCTGGCGGCCAGTACCGAGCGGGCACTGCGGCTGCGGTACAGCAGGCTGCTCGACGGAGCGGCGGGCTGAAACTTGCGGCTCGGAGCGCGGCGAGCGGGCCACTGATTCAACCGTGCACCCGCCGCACTCAGATGATGCGGGGAACGGTCTCGTCGCGCTGGGTGGACCAGTTGGTGACGATGGGCTTGTCCACGGTGGCCGTGTCGGGGAGTTCGAGTTCGGCGGGGTCGGGGTCGTCCTCGGTGACCGCGATGATGACGTTCTCGAACTGCGTGCCGGCGTCACCGTCGGTGGTCTTGGCATCGATGCCGGTGTACGCGACGGCGGAGCCGGTGAGCTTGATCGGGTCCTCGCCGCCCTGTCCCACAGGGGAGGCCACGCCGTCGGCGCCGGAGCCGAAGGACACGCTGGGAGTGTTGACGTCCAGGTAGCAGGTGATGCCGGACTTGGCTTTGGCCGTGACCAAGTAGTAGCCGTCGACCTCGGGATCGGACTTCCAGGCGACCGTGAGGTCCAGGTCGTTGGTGCCGCAGGACTGCCCGTAGCCGGTCTTGTCGCCGTCGCCCGAGTCGCCCGAGTCGCCCTCGTCGCTGGAGCCGCCGCTGCTGGAGCCGTCGGCAGGAGTGCTGTCCCCGGTCGACGGGCTGTCGCTGGAGGGAGTCGCGCTCCCAGCGGCGCCGGAGGAGGCGGAGGAAGGGGCCGCGGAGCTGCCGGTGTCCGTCGAGTCCTCGGATTCGCAGCCGGTCGTGGCGGCGAGGGCTGTCACGGCTGCGGCGGCCAGGACGAGGCGGGTGGAACGGGTGGCGAGACGCGAGCGCATCATGATCTCCAGCGGCTGTCGGCTGTCGGCTGTCGGCTGTCGGCTGTCGGCTGCAGTACTTCCTGCTGACACCACCGACACTAGGGCCGAGTCGATCTTCAGATGATCCCGAGAATGTCCAGGTCCGGTATCAACGCCTGTCCCACCGCCCTCGCGTCCCACCGCGATCAGGCGGTTGTCCCACCCGGCGTCGAGTCACCCTCGTGTTGCCCGCCGTCGACGACGGGCCTGTCACAGCGCCCCCTCTTCTGGACCGTCGCCCGCGACTTGTTGGCCTTCGCCCCGCCCCTCGTCGTCTTGAGTCCCGGCGCCGTCACGGGCCCGGGAAGGGGTCCTTCGCGATGGGCCCGCCGTTGAGGGCGAGGCGCAGTTGGAGCATGGCGACGAGCCGCTCATCGGGGTCGTCGATGCTGATCCCGCTCAGGGCGATCGCCTTGCGAACCCGGTAGCGGAGGGTGTTGGGGTGGACGTTGAGCGCCTCGGCGGTCCGCGCCACGTCTCCGAACCCGTCGAGGTAGGCGAGCAGGGAGCGGGCCAGTTCGGATCCCATCTCCGCGTCGTGGGCGGCGAGTGCCTCAAGACCTTCGTGGCGGGTGTCGGGATGCTCGTCGAGCAGTCGCAGCACGTCCCCCAGGAGCAGCGATGCCTGGAGCACCGTGTAGGTGGCTACCGCGCGTGCGGGTGTGCGTGCCATCAGTTGCAGGGCGTGATAGCCGCGCGTCTTCACCGTGGGGACGGCTTCGAGGTGCGGCGCGGTGCCGGCGAGGACCGCTTGGACAGGAGTACCGAACTGCCGTCGGAGTACGGCGACAAGCTCGGCGGCCCAGCGCTGGACCGCGGTGCCGTCGTCGGCCCCGTTCCTCCCTGGAAGCAGCACGTAGATCTGGCCGCAGGCCTGCGTGACGAGGGCGTCGCGGCGGAACGCCGAGGCATGCAGGGAGATGATGCCGGCGGATTCCTCGCGCCGTAGGTCCAGGGCCGCCGAGGCGCCGGGGTGCTCTGGTTCGCGCAGGTCGACTCCGATCACAGTGGCGCCCTGCGCGGGGTCGAGCCCCAGGTGACGGGCGAGAGCCTCGGCGTTGAAGCGCCCGGTCAGCAGACCGTGGGCGAGGTCGACCCGGGAGGCCAGCCGGGCGGACGGGTCCCCCTGGTAGTAGTGGTCCACGAGCTGGGGTGCGGCAAGCCGTGCGGCTCCCCGCATGGTCTCGGCGCTGCTCTCGCAGAGCGGACGCTTCCCTTCCTGGACCCAGATCGCGCCCAGGGGACGATGGCCGGCGTTGATACCGATGGCCAGTCGGCGCCGGTAGCCGAGGTCGGGCTGCTCCGCGGTCTCGATGACCTCTTCACCGGAGCGGAGCCGCCTCGACACGCCCGAGTCGCGCAGCAACTTGAGATACGGCTCGGGACAGGCGCGCCCCAGAATGGTGAGTCGCCGCAGCTCGTCGGCTTCCTCGCCGGACCTGGAGTACGCGAGCACATGTCCGGCGGAGTCCTCGATGCTGACCACTCCGTAGGTGACGGTGGCCAGGGTCTGGGCCAGCGAGGAGAGATCGCCCGATGTACCCGGGGCCGCGGCGGTCCAGGCCCCGAAGCGGGTCAGTCCCGCGCGCACCTCATGTGCCAGTTGGTCCCATCGTGCGTTCTCCGGCACCGCGAGCACCGTGATGTTGGCCTCGCGTGCGGCTTCCCGAAGCCGCGCGGGAAGTCCGTCGGCGTCGACCTTGACCATCGCGGCGGCGGCGCCGGAACGACCGGCCGCCATGACGACAGGAACCGCTGCCTCGCCGCGTGCGCCCACCGCGAGCACCAACGCCCCGGGCGAGGGCCCGAGATGCTCGCCCGGTTCGGCGAGGATCACGTCGGTGATCACCGCCTCGCCTCCCTCCACGACGAAGGGCACGGTGAGTGCGGCGAGGACCTGTTTCAGCTGTACGCCGTCGTCACCGCGCGCGATGACGCCAGAGGTGTGGTCCACCGGATCAGGGTAGGCGGAGTCACGAGTGATGCCCATGAGGTAGGTCTCAGCCTCCTTCCGCTGCCCGGCGTGTGCTCGCGGCAGTACGGGTGTCCGTCGTACGTGTCTCAGACGCTGTCGAGGTCGCGTTCCCTGGTCTCGGGGAGCGCGATGACGCAGACGAGGGAGAGCAGAGCCATCGCGCTCATGAACCATCCCCCCACCGAGGGACGGTAGTTCTCGGCCAGCGCGGTGACGATGAGCGGCGCGGCCGCACCGCCCAGGACACCGCCGAGGTTGTAGGAGAAGCCGGCACCGGAGTAACGCACGCGGGTGGCGAAGAGCTCGGGGAGGTATGCGCCGGCCGGGCCGTAGATGATGCCCATACAGAGCAGGGCGCCGCTCAACGCGACGGCGATCAGGACGTAGTTGCGGGTGTCGAGAAGCGGGAAGAGCACCGCTCCCCACACGACCCCGAACGCGGCGCCGGCGATGATCAGCTTGCGGCGGCCGACGCGGTCGGACCAGCGGGCGACGAAGAACGTCGAGACTCCGAGGACCGCCACGGCGACCAGGGTGAGAGCGAGCATGTCGTTCTTCGGGATGCCGAGCGTCTTGGTGGTGTACGTCATGCAGTACGTGGCGGCGGTATAGAACATCACGTACACGACGGTGATCATCCCCGCACCGAGCAGCATCTCCTTCGGGTGCTTGCGGAACGCCTCCGCGAGCGGGGCCTTGGCGGTCTCGCGGCGTTCGGTGACCTTCGCGAAGGCGGGGCTCTCCGCGATCTTCAGGCGGATGACCAGACCGACGGCGACCAGGACGAAGGAGAGCAGGAAGGGGATGCGCCATCCCCAGCTCTGGAACGCTCCGTCGTCGAGGACGGTGGACATGACCAGGAAGGTGACGGTGGCGGCGAAGTAGCCGACGGGCGAGCCCATCTGGGGCGCCGCCGCGTACAGGCCGCGCTTCTTGGCGGGCGCGTGCTCAACGGCGAGCAGGGCCGCTCCGCCCCACTCCCCGCCGAGGCCGAGTCCCTGGACGACGCGCAGCAGCACCAGCAGGATCGGGGCCCAGACACCGAGTGTGGCGTATCCGGGCAACAGGCCGATGAGACCGGTGGAGAGTCCCATCATCAGCAGCGAGACGACGAGGACGCCCTTGCGGCCCACCCGGTCACCGAAGTGACCGAAGACCGCGGCGCCCAGCGGGCGGGCGGCGAAGCCGATGGCGAACGTGGACAGAGTGGCGAGCGTGCCTGCCGTCTTGGAGAGTTCGGGGAAGAACGCCTCGTTGAGGACGAGGGCTGCGGCGGTTCCGTAGATGTAGTAGTCGTAGAACTCGATCGCCGTGCCGATGAAACTGGCCGTGGCGACCCGACGCATATTGCTCGGTTGTGGGGCTTCCGGCTGGGGAGTTGACGCGGTGGTCGCCGGTGGGGTGGACGCGGGTGGGGTGGTGCTCATGGCATGCTCCGGTGACTCTGGGCGGTGGGCGCAAGGCGGGCGGTCGTCGCAGAACGCGAACAGAAGGTGAACCTAAGGCCCGCCTGGTCTCCCATGTCTGTCCGATCGGACAGCGTTGCCCCGGGTGCCATGTCCGGTCGGACAACGTGTTCTCCTGCCCGTCTCCTCCCGTGGGCATCGTGGCCCGCGCTCCACAGACACCTCACGACCTGACCGGCGGACGCAAAGGGCCCCTGACGGGGCAGCTTTGGTCACGTAGGCCGCGCGGCCTACGGAGCGTCGTCGGCGGGGGTGTAGTCGGTGGACAGGGTGAGGTTCTTCCAGGTGTCGAGGTCGTGGTCGACTGCTTCACGTCCAGCTCGTACCAGGCGGAGAGCGTCGGATCCGAGGACGAGGTGGGCCGGCGGGTGAGGTGTGTCGAGAATGTGCAGGAGGGCGGCGGCGGCCTTGGCGGGGTTGCCGAGCTGGTTGCCGCTTGCGGTCTGCCGGGCGGCGTGGATGGGCTCGAACAGCTCGTCGTAGTCGGGGATGGAACGCGGTGCGCGGACCATGGAGCGGCCCGCCCAGTCGGTGCGGAAGGAGCCCGGCTCGACAGCGGTGACGTGGATACCGAAGCCGGCGACCTCTTTACCGACGGCTTCGAGGATGCCTTCGAGGGCGTACTTGCTGCCGCAGTAGGCGGAGACACCGGGGAAAGAGGCCAGGCCGCCCATGGAGGTGACGGCCAGGATGTGCCCGCGGCGCCGTTCGCGCATGAACGGGAGAACGGCCTGCACGGTGGCGGCGGCGCCGAAGACGTTGACGTCGAACTGGGCGCGCAGGTCGGCCAGGGGCGTCTCCTCGAAGGTGCCCTCCAGGCCGTATCCGGCATTCGCGATCAGCACGTCGACAGGACCCACAGACTGCTCCACCTCGCCGGCCAGGGCGAGGACGGCGGAGTCGTCGGTGACGTCGAGCAGGCGGCCATGGGCGCGCTTCGGGTGGAGAGCGGTGAAGGCGTCCACGTCGGCGTCCTTGCGGACGGTGCCGATGACCGTGTGGCCGGCGTCCAGGGCGGCCGTGGCGAAGGCGCGGCCGAGTCCGCTGCTGACGCCGGTGATGAGGAAGATCTTGGTGGTGGGTCGTGTCATGCCTGGTTCTCCTTGTACAGGACGAGATGTTCGTGGAAGAGCACGCCGTCGCGGATGTCGCCGGTGGCGGTGAAGCCGGTGTCGTCGACGTAGTCGAGGTGGTGACCGGTCACGGTGTACCGGCCGGTGTACGCGCTGCGGCGGCTCCCGCGCGCTTCGTCGTAGCGGCCGTCGGCGCGGAGCTCCTGGCGGATGTGCCCGTCCCTGGTCACATACATCCCGACCACATCCACGTTCACGTCCACATCCACGTTCACGTCCACGTCCACGTCTCCGGTCCTTCGCCCGGGACCTTGCTCCGGTCGGCTCGACTCGTTCCTCACCGTGCTGCTCCTTCTCGTGTCCGGGTGCTGGTCACCAGCCTGTGCGGACCCGGCGACGGGAACCAGGACGAGTCGTGTCCGGGTATGGCGCACCCAGGCACACGGGTGGGGTGCGGCTTAGCCTGAAGGGGTGACCAGCAACGATCTCGGAGACTTCCTGCGCGCCCACCGCGCCCGCCTGCGCCCGGACGACGTCGGGCTCGCCTCCTACGGCGCCCGCCGGGTGGCGGGGCTGCGGCGCGAAGAGGTGGCCGTCCTGGCCGGGATGAACAGCGACTACTACGCCCGCCTCGAACAGGGCCGCGAACGCAGTCCCTCCCCACAGATTCTGGAGTCCCTCAGCAGCGCACTGCGGATGGATGACCAGGCGCGCGAGCACCTGTTCCGGCTGGCCGGCACCGCACCGGAAGGTGAACGGCCCCAGCCTCGGGAATCGGTCAGCACGGCGCTGCGGCAACTGCTGGACGGATACCCGAACGCCGCGGCGTTCGTCCTGAACCCGGCCACCGACTTCCTGGCCGCGAACTCGTTGGCGGACGCGCTGTTCTCACCGTTCGGGCAGATGGACAACATGGCCCGCATGACCTTCCTCAACCCGGCGGCCCGGACCTTCTTCGCGCAGTGGGGGCGGGCAGCGGAGGCAGTCGTTGCCGGACTGCGTCATGCCACGGGTCTGGAGCCGCAATACCCGCGCCTGCACGACCTGGTCGCCTCGCTGACCGAGGAGAGCGAGGAGTTCGCCGCCCTGTGGTCCTCGCACGCCGTCCACGACAAGACCCGTGACGCCAAGGACCTCCTCCACCCCGATGTCGGGCCCATCGCCCTGACCTACCAGACCTTCGACGTCCGTGGAGCGCCGGGCCAGCAGCTGGTGATCTACCACGCCGAACCGTCAAGTCCCAGCGGTCAGGCGCTGTCCTTGCTCGGCAGCCTGCACGCCACCCACCGCCGGCAATCCGGCACCGAGCAGTAGCGGAGCGGGGGGGCGCGCTCGTTGTTCGGACCGGACCGGGCCGGACCTGACCGGGGCGTCGCCGGAGCGGTGGACGGCGGCTGTGGTGGGGGTTGGAGGTGCGCCTCTCATACGGCGGTGAAGGCGGTGGTGAGAGGGACGGCGGCGTTGGCCTGCGTGCGCTCCCGCCAAGCCGTGGCAACCAGAGCGGCCTGCTCTTCGACGTGCTCCTGGACGACGTCGACAGCGGCGGCGCCGGTCGCGCAGCGCAGGCCAGGTCCAGTGAGCCAGTCCGGTTAGCCAGTCCGATGAGCCAGTCCAGGAGGGCTCCAGGTGGACGGCAGGCGTGCGGGGCGGCGTGGACCAGACCCGGGACGCGCACGGCGTTCGACTCCGCTCCACACCATGGTCTGTTCGGCCCGGAGCGCGCCCGTGCCAGCCGGACGCCCGGCGTCCCCCCTCCCCCAGCAGAGCCCCGGTACAGGCACCATGCGGCGTGTGGAGAAGCGGTGCCTCAGCCTGCGTCCTCCAGCCGACAACGGCCCGGCCACCGCCATCTCTTCACACGGCCGCGTCAAGTCCTGGCTGAACGATCCCGCCTCGACGGTCACTCAAGAATCGCGGTTGCCTCGACCTCGACGAGAACATCCGGCTCGAAGAGGTGGTCGACACCGATGAGGGAGGCCGGCGGCAGGGGAAGCCGGAGCCCGATCTCGTCGGCGACAGCCTCCACACCGTCCATGAAATCGCCGATCTTGTCCGGGCTCCATTGGGTCACGTAGAACGTCAGGCGTAGCACGTCCGTGAACGACGCGCCCGCGCCCGCGAGACCGACGGAGGTATTGCGCAGCGCCTGGGCGACCTGCCCGGCCAGATCGCCGGGTGCGACCGGAGTCCCGTCGGCCTGGCGCGCGATCTGCCCGCTGACGTGGACATGCCTTGTCCCGGTACCCACGGCGACATGGTGATACGGGGTCGGCCGCAGCATGCCCTCCGGCGTGAAGTACTGAACAGTCATGATCTTCTCTCCTCCGAAGTAAGTATCTGTAAGCTACCTAGTAGAAGAAGGACACTTCAACGAGACCAGGTTTCGCCATGGATACCGACGACGAGTTCCTCATCGCGGCCCCGCACCGCGAACTGCTCGATCAGATCCTCGACAAGTGGTCGCTGAGCGTCCTCAACGAACTCTGCGAACGCCCGTGCCGCTTCAACGAACTGCGTCGAGCCATCCCCCAGGTCACGCAGAAATCGCTGACCGCGACGCTCCGGCGACTCGAACGAAACGGCGTGATCGAGCGCGAGGTCGTCTCCACCCGCCCCGTTGCGGTCATGTACCGGATCACGCCCCTCGGCAAGACCCTTCGGCATCCCATCGACGTGCTGCTGGCATGGGCCTCACAGAACATGCCCGCCATCGAACGCGCCCGCGGAGACTTCGACTGGCGGGAAGAAGAAGGTGCAGGAGCGAACGGGCAGGGGCCCACAAGGGCTAAGCCGTAGTCGCTCACCCTGAGTCGCCCACTCCTAGTCGCTCTCCCCCGTCGACATCCCGGCGCAGAGTGAGGGCGAAGTGCCGACCGCGTCAGGAACTCGGCCGGATGGTTCCGTAGCCCTCGACGAGGCCGAGACGGCGGCTCACCTGTGCTGCATCACAGGCGAACCGACATCGGCGTCTGCACCACCTCTTCGTCGTCGGTGAAGACACCGGACGCCGTCGCCCCGCCGAGGAGCACCGTGACGAGTGCCGCCGCGCCGACGAGTGCCCACCTCGTCCGCCCCGGCCTGGTGCGCGCCGATACGGCGACCACGGGTGCGATGTTCGAGGGCATGGCGTCCGCAGGCATGGCGGGTGCGGGTGCGGGTGCGGGTGCGGGTGCGGGTGCGGAACCGTACGCGATGTCGGTGCGGGCGTCCAGCCATGCCTCCGCCTCGTCGCCCCGGATTCCGCAGGCCGCTACGAACGCCGCGACGAGCTCCTCGCGGGGAAGCCGTTCCCTGCCGAGCATGGTCGCCGCCGTGGAGTACGGCAGACAGTGGCCCGCGTCGGCCGCTTGGCGTTCCAGTCGACGGTAGCTCAGGCCCGACCAGACCTTGAGCCGCCGCAGCGCCGCCACAAAGGCGGCCGCGTCGGTGTCCGGCGGTGTGGGCGGTGCGGTGGTCATGACGGTGGTCCCCCTGATGAGCTGGACGTACACGGGCTCGCACAAGCTCGAACACCCTGACAGCTTGAAGAACGGCAGCAGCGACCGTCAACCTCGGTGCGGATTCCCGATGTTGGAGGTCATAGGTCATATGGGTCTGTCCCACTGCCGTCGCACCCGCGCCACCGTCACCACTCTGGTGGCCCTGCTGATGCTGGGCTCGTGCTCCCAGGAGGGTGATGTCCGGCGGCCGGCCACCGGGTCCGCCTCGGCCGCCCCGAAGGCGCGCGGCGGAGAGTCGGTCGCCGACTTCCTCCACCGCGTCCTCCCTGCCGGGGCGGGCGGCACCGTGATCGCCGCACGCGGCGACGAACTCGCGTACTGCGGAGGGTTCGGGACAGCGGACCGCGCCTCCGGCACTCCCGCGAGTTGCCGCACCGTGTACGACGTCATGTCGATCACGAAGCAGTTCACCGCCGCCGCAATCCTGAAGCTGGAGGTGATGGGGCGGCTGCGGGTGAGCGACCGGATCAGCCGGTTCCTGGGGCCGGTCCCCGAGGGCAAGCGCGACATCACGATCGACCAGCTACTCACGCACACCTCGGGTCTCGTGGAGGCGCTCGGCGACGACTACCAACCCGTCTCGCGCGACGAACTGGTGCGGCAGGCCATGGCATCGAAACCGCAGTCGGCGCCGGGGAAGGAGTTCCACTACTCGAACACCGGATACAGCCTGCTCGCCGCGATCGTCGAGAAGGCGTCCGGGGAGGGGTACGAACCGTTCCTGGCCCGGCACCTGTTCGCCCCGGCCGGTATGGAACGCACGGGATACGTCCTGCCCCGGTGGCCGCGGGACCTGGTCGCGGTGGAGTACGACAGCGAGGGGCGCAGCCAGGGCAGGCCCGTCGACCACCCCTGGGCCGCCGACGGGCCGTACTGGCACCTGCGGGGCAACGGCGGCATGCTCTCGACCGCCCAGGACATGTTCCGCTGGCACCGGGCCCTTTCCGGCGACGATGTGCTGCCGGAGCAGGCCAGGCAGAAGCTGTTCGCGCCACGCGTACGGGTGCCCGGCCTGGACGGCTCGTACGGATACGGCTGGGCCGTCCGCGAGACCCCCGCCGGACGGACCGTCTGGCACAACGGCGGCAACGACTGGTCGCTGGCATACCTCACGAGGTCGCTGCGCGACGGCGTCCTGGTCTACTGGGTCAGCAACCACGCCTACCAGGACGGCAAGTGGAACCTGGAGGACCAGGCGGAGGAACTGACCCAGGGCATCGCCGACCGCGTCCGCGCCGAGGACGACTGAACCGGTGACCGTATACAAGCCGCGCTCGCTTGCGAGGCATGCCGTCAGGAACATGACGGTCTGTTGTAACCCTTCGGGTTCGACGCGTTTAGGGTTGCCTGGCAACGGCGCTGGCGAAGAGTCCGTCCCTCGGGCTGTTTCCTGAACCGGTGCCGATCCGTCGAAGCCGCATCGCGACCGAGAGTGACCATGACACCCGACACACAGCTGGCCCATGACCTCAAGGGCACGGGACCGCTACTTGTGGCAGTCCACGGCATCACCGAGAACCGAAGCTTCTGGGACCCTGTCAACCTGCAGGAACACTTCCGCGTGCTGCGCGTCGACCTGCGCGGCCACGGGGAGTCGCCTCGGACCACGCCGTTCGGCATCGACGAGTCGGTGGAGGACATCCACCGACTTATCGAGTCGCTGGGCGCGGAACTGCCCGGGGACCAGGCCCCGTTCATCGTCGGCCATTCCCTTGGCGGGGTCATTGCCACTGCCTACGCAGCTCGCTATCCGACCCGTGGTGTGGTGAACGTCGACCAGTCCCTGCGGATCGGCCCGCTGCCCGCGGAGATAGCCACCACAGTGCGGGGAGAGGGCTTCGCGGACTTCGTTCGTACGGTTTTCGCCTCGCTGTACGGTGAGCTGGACCCCGCGCTCGTGGCTGACATCGAGCAGCGCCGCACCCTCGACAGGGACGTGTTCAGCGGTTTCTGGACCCCGTTGCTCGATTGGGACGCCGACACCCTGGCAGCGTGGTCGCGGCGGACCACGAGTCTCCCGCCTGGTGTCCCCTACCTGTCTTTGCATGGCACGGACCCCGGTGACGACTATGCCGGCTGGCTCGCCGGCCGCATCCCCGGCGCCGTGGCCGAGCAGACACCGAAGCGCACTCACTATCCGCACCTGGCACAACCTGAATGGTTCGTCTCCCGCGTCCAGGAGTTCTTCGGCACCTGATGCCTGATTGACCAAGAGCCATGCCCGGAACCAGGCCTTGTCCTGGGACGCCCTCGGACCAACTGCGGACGTCTGACTCGGCGGGCTTGTCCAGGACCTCCGGTTCTCGGCACCCCTCATCTCGAAACGGTGTGCGCCCCGTGAGCACGTGAACGGCGACGCACCCTGAAAGAGGCTGTCGGCCACTTCGGGACCATGGCGTGCTGATCGCCACTGGACCCTCGCTGGACAGTCCCGTCTACGCGGAGCGGTGACCGTCACGATCCGTTGGGCACCCTCGGACGGCCGCCGTCAGCTCCTGAACTGTGTCGAGCACCCTGTCCACCACCTCGGCCAGCGGCCTGGACGCATCGATGACCGTGGCCCCACGGCTTACATAGATCGACTCCGTCAAGAGATTCCACTTCAGCGCCGCTGCCAGCTCTTCGGGATGCCTGCCGAAGGTGTTCGTGGTGCGCGTCGCGAGCCGGTGCCGGAGAGTCTTCTCGTCGATCACCAGGCACACAGTCATGTCGAAAAGATCGCCGACGTCTGCCTCGTTCTCCGCCGACCCGCACAAGAACGCGACCCGGGAACGAGACTCCTCGACGAGAACCTCAACGCGCTCACGAACGATCGCCCATCCGTACCGATCGAGCCAACCGCCGGGAACCGGATCCGGAGGATCCACCACGACCTCTCCCGTGGCCCGGTCGATCCAGCGACTGAAACCGTCCTCGTCGGCGTCGAAGGCGACGTAGCCACGCGCCCGCAACACCCCACCGACCGTGGACTTGCCGGCGCCTGAATTGCCCGTCACCCACACCAATGCCATGCCGCCAGCCTAGACACGACCGTCCCGGGCCGGCGCCCCCACCACAGAAAACAGCCACCGCAACCATGACCGTCTCGATCTCGCCCCATCCCGGTCGGAGCGGTGCTGGACCCGGGGGCTTCTGACGCGAATATGCCTCCCGCTATGTGCCCCCGGAGACCAAGCTGTCATTACGAGGATCGGGGGACCTCATGTTGCGTATTCACTTCACTTCTGACGATCTGCAACGCATACGCCTGGCACGGCAGCCGGAACCCATGTGGGAGGTTGTCTGCAGCCTCTGCCGACTGCAGAGCCATGAGGGTGAGGCCGTCTTCGGGAAGTGGCGCCGGCACTCGGTGACCAGGCTGTCGCGGCCGGACTCCGGCCTCCTGCGTACGGTACTCCGGCCCCTGGTACCGCTGGGGCCTTACATTCCGGACTTCCTCACCCCCGCCGAGCCCGAGGTCGATCCGGAGGGCGCGATCGATACGGTGCTGCGCACTTCCCCGCAGCGTTTGCGGCATGACCTCACGCTGCTCGGCAATGTCACGGCCCTGCCCTCCTGGACGTCGGAGCTGGCCGATGGGAAGAGGACACCTCTCCACCGGCTCGGGCGGGCGCTGCACGGCTACTTCGAAACCACGCTCGCCCCGGTCTGGCAGGACCTGCGCAGCCAGGTCGACGCCGATGTGCACCTTCGCGTACGCCAGTTGGTCGACGGTGGCAGCGAAGCGCTGCTCCGCGAGTTGCCGACGGCACGGTGGGAGCCCCCGGTCCTGCTCTTTCCCTATCCGGCCGACCGGGACCTGCACCTCGCCGGGCGAGGGCTGCGGCTGGTGCCGTCCTTCTTCTGCTGGCGAAGGGTGCTGACGCTCGTGGACCAGGCGCTCACCCCGACCCTTGTCTACCCCGTGCAACGCCAGGCCCCCGGACTGCTCGCCGCGTCTGCTGACGACCCCGACGATCCGGCTCTCTCGGCACTGCTCGGCCGGACCAGGGCTTCGATCCTGGAATCGCTCGCGGACGCCGTCGGCAAGTCGACGTCCGAACTGGCCTGGACTGTCGGGGTTTCCTTGCCGACGTCGAGTCAGCAGATCTCCATCCTGCGGGCCGCGGGCCTGATCGCCAGCCAGCGTGACGGAAAACGCGTCCTGCACAGCGCTACTCGGCTCGGCCGCGCACTCGTCGAAAGTGGCGAGCACCAGCACAAAGACGCCCTCTCGCTGCTTGCCCGGCCGAAAAGGCCGTGATCACCGCCCCCGCATCGCGGTGGTACCACGGAACGGGGAATCCCCGAGCGAACGATCAATCGAACACGATCAGAACTCTGATCAGCGGAGTTCCCGGCATCTCGGAGCAGTATTTGGCTGTCGTCGAAACGTGTTGCCGTGGTGGTGCGGTGTGGAAATCCTGGGCCGGCAGGAGGGAAATCGCCTGCGCGGTTCCTGGAGTTCCACACGAATTGAGGTGTTCGCTGATGTCCAGACGTTTAGCCGGCGTCCTGGTGGCGGTCGCGGCTCTGGCCGGAAGTATCTTTCCGGCTGCTGCGAGCGCACAGGACCGGACCGCATGCTCGCCATCGGACTACACGGATGGAACCTGCCTGGCTTTCGCGGTGACGGGCGGCGAGAAACCCGAAATCGGGGCGGTGCGTGCCGCCGTCGAGCGCGGTGACGCGGCGCAGGCGCGCGGCTATGTGAAACACCGCGCGGAGAACCACCGAGACAGCCTGCAGACGACACTCCAGGCGCTGGTGACGTCGCCGAAGACGTCCTCCGACGTCCACATTCTCAACGACCCCGAGAATGACGGAATCGGCACGATCACCAGCAGATGGTCCTGGCGCCTGGACCAGCCGATCATCTTCGGCTACTGCGATCCGCAGGGCTGCACGCAACGGGACACGCTGGACGCGCACTACGCCCTCAACATCTTCTTCACCGGAGAGACAACCCTGGACGGGGAACTGTCGACCCGGGCGGGCGCGAAGTTCAGCATCAACAACCACGACTGCACTCTGTACGCCGACCTGAACTGGCAGATCGACCCCAATCTCGCGGACTGGCCCAGGTGCGACACCGCCTCCCAGACCAGCCGGTACACGATCTTCCCGGGGAACGTCACCCAGATGCGCAAAAACGAGTGGAACTACTTGGCGATCGGTCTGCGTTTCACTCCGACCGGCAGCGATCAGGCATTCGCCTTCAACTGGGAGTCCCGGCGCTGGTACGTTGACGGCGGCGGCTCCCAAGAATTCCGGCAGTATTCGTCATGACGCACACGTGACAGAGTCACCGGTGGGCGCGACCCGCACTACGCGCCCACCGGTGCTTTGCTTTCTTGCCACCGCGCTTGATCAGATTTCGAGAAAGGGCCGAGATGAATGACTCCACTCGTTCTCTTCGGCAACGCCTGCATGTCCTCGACGGATTGCTCATGGCGATCGAACGCAGACACGAACTGGTCGACATCCTGTCAGGCTGTGAATCGACCGACCTGGCCCTGCAAGAGATCATCACGCGCCTCGGCGTCACCGAACCCGCCGCGCGAGTGCTCCTGGACATGCAGTTCCGACGGCTTCTGCCGCAAGAGGTGGACAAGTTGCAGCAGGAGGCGGCGCAGCTTCGCGCCACCCTCGATCCGTAGAAGGACCGGCCGTGCCGTCACAGTCGACGCCGCACCCTTACGGCCGACGCCGCAGCGCCAGGACATCCTGTTCAGCAGGTGCGAAGGCCCGGAATGGGTTCGTAGTTGCCGCCGCCGGACACCTTGGTGGCGGGGAACCAGCCCCAGCCGTTGTCAGAGTCGGCGACGTCACCCTGCGTCCAGAGCCACCAGTTGTTGCGGGCCTCACCGACCGGAGGGTTCTCCACCCCCTCCATCTTCATCTGGCAGGCGAACCAGTTCCGACCGGCGTAGAGATAGCCGCTGTACACGTAGACCGGATAGCCGGCCCGCACCAGATTGCCGCCCTCGTAGGCGTTGCAGTAGGTGGTCGTGTACGTGGTGCCCAAGAAATCCGTCACGGTGGGCCCTGCCCCGGAGCAGCCGGCTGCCGGGGCAGCCACCGCCGTGCCGCTCGCACCCAGACCGAGGCCCGCCGTCACCAGGACAGCCGCAGCGGCCGCCCGCCCGGCCCTTGCCGGGGCCGCACTCTCCATGCTGCCTTTCCTGTCTCTCCTGCCTTCCCGTATGCGCAACCGACGCATGGGTACCCCTCTTTCCTAGCCGACCTGAGAAACCGGCACCCCGGTAGACGACCGCGGTAGCCGTGACGCGTCCGATACACGTCCTTGCGACCCGCTTCGTCCAAACTGCCGCCGACGCCAGGACGTCGCCACACCTTTCCACCGTGGCCAAAAGGACCAAGCCGCATGGGCGCAAGGAGGCGACCCGCACGCGCCGGCACCCCGGTCCCGCCGTGGATGCCTGGTGGCGCTGTCCGGGCACCAAAGGTGCAGCCAAAAGGCGTGGCTGCGCTGCGTTCCTGACATGGCGACCACGTCCGGCCAGCCCGAGGACGACCGGATACAGTGCGCGGGACGGCAGTCTGGGCAAGGAGTGGAAGCGTGACCGACACCAACGACACCCGGCCCACCGGCGGTGAAGCACAAGCCGAGCGGCAGAGCCCGCTGAACCGCCTGATGCGCTACCTCCCCCTGATCGCCCCCGTCCTGCTGTGGGCCGTGCCCTGCGGGGTACTCCTGTACGGCGGACAGCGCTGGCCGTTGCCCGCCGCTCTTCTCGGCACCACTCTGTTCGCCTTCGGCCTCGTCGCCATGCCGCTCGCTATGGCGCGTGGTCACGGCCGGCGTCAGCAGGACTGGGCGGCGATCGTCGGTGACACCCTCCTGGGCGCCAGTTGGGTCCTGTTCACCTGGTCCGTTCTACTCGGTGTCCTGCTGCGGCTCGCCCTGAGCGTGCTGGGCGTCGGCGAGGGCCAGGACCGGGCCCGAATCGTCACGTGGGCCGTCCTCGGCGTGACCGCCGTACTGCTCGCCTGGGGCTACGCCGAAGCCCGCCGTGTACCACGTGTGCGCCGCCTCGACGTGCAACTGCCGCGCCTGGGCGCGGGGTTGGACGGTCTTCGCGTCGTTCTCATCACCGACACCCACTACGGCCCGCTCGATCGCGCCCGCTGGTCGGAACGGGTATGCGAGACGGTGAACTCCCTGGAGGCCGATCTGGTCTGCCACACCGGCGACATCGCGGACGGCACGGCCGAACGCCGTCGCGCCCAGGCCGCCCCGCTCGGCACCGTGGAGGCGACCCGGGCCCGGGTCTATGTCACCGGCAACCACGAGTACTACAGCGAGGCCCAGGGCTGGGTCGACCTGATGGACGAACTGGGCTGGGAGCCGCTGCGCAACCGCCACGTGCTGGTGGAACGCGGCGGCGACACCCTTGTGGTCGCCGGCGTGGATGACGTCACCGCCGAGTCCTCCGGCCTGGCCGGACACGGCGCCCACCTCGCCGGAGCCTTGAGCGACGCCGACCCCGACCTACCCGTCCTGCTCCTGGCGCATCAGCCCAAGTTCATCGACCGGGCGGCAGCCGAGGGCATCGACCTCCAGCTCTCGGGCCACACCCACGGCGGCCAGATCTGGCCCTTCCACCACCTCGTCCGCATCGACCAGCCCGCCCTCGCCGGCCTCAGCCACCACGGCCCCCGCACTCTCCTCTACACCAGCCGCGGCACCGGTTTCTGGGGCCCGCCGTTCCGCGTCTTCGCCCCCAGCGAGATCACCCTGCTCGTACTCCGCTCCCCTCAACAGCCCACCTCGGCGTAGCCGCGCTGGACGGGCCGACGCCCCGTGGCGAGGTTATGGAGGTCTTCATGCCCGGGCCGATCGCGATACCCGTGCTCGGCGTCACCCTCGGCGAGAACGGCGGACGTGCCGAACCGGTGGTGCTGGTCGACGGCCGTGAGTCCGCCCGGGTCACCGTCACCTGACGCTCCGCCATCGGAATCTGCGTCGCGGACCCGTGCAGGCGCGGCTCGTCGACACCGACCTCCTGCCCCGCGCGGCGCGACGCCTGCACCCACGTGCGGTACGCCCGACCGGAGACGGGACATGGGCGGGATCCGGGACATACTGAGCGTTCGCTAAAAGCTTCGGCATACGGGTGTGGTTGAGCAACTCCCCCTGCGATACTCGTTTTTGAGCGTCCAAGCTGGGGAAGTGACGTCGAAGAAGGCGCCAGAGGCCGGGCTTTACTGATCGATCGCTAAGCAGATCCGAGGAGGGCACGCCGCATTCACGGCCGTACGAGGCCGCCGATCGCCGCCCGTCCGGAAGAGAGCTGTTGAACACGTAGCCGAACCGAAGCCCTCCGCCACAGGGACCCGCTCCAGTACCGACGAGAGGCAAGCCACATGGACATGCTTGAGGCCCGCGCCCGGTTCCAGGAACTCCGGGAGAAGGACAGCCCCGTCGTGCCCCGCGAACTCGACGCGATCTGGGCGGCGTTGCCCACCGTCCGCCCCGAGGACATCCTCGGCGAGTGGAAGGGCGGCGAGTTCAATACGGGTCACCCCCTCAACGGCGCACTGGAGAAGGCCGGTTGGTACGGCAAGACGTTCACCTCCGTGCACGACGTCAAGCCGCTGATGTGCCGTGACGCGACGGGCCGGCTGTACTCCAACCGCGAACTCGGCAAAGGCGAGGCCAGCCTGTGGACCGTCGAGTTCCGGGGCGAGACGACGGCCACCATGGTCTACGACGGGCAGCCGGTCTTCGACCACTTCAAGCAGGTGGACGACACCACGCTGCTGGGGATCATGCACGCCAAGGGGGTCCCCGAGGAGGGCCCCTTCTACTACTTCTTCCTGGAGCGGGCCCCAAGTACCGCGGGCGCAGGCGTAGATGCCCGGCAGAAAGCCGCAGTGCCTCCGCAGGACGGCGCGAAGCCGCAACGCGGGGGTGCGCATACCGGAGAGAACGCGTGAGACGCGTCCGCGCCGCGGTCACCGGGGCGCCGGGCGCCCCGTTCACCGTCCGCGCCGCGGACATTGAGGACCCGCGGGCCCACGAGGTCCTGGTCAGGATGACCGCTGTCGGTGTCTGTCACACCGACCTGCGGATGCGGGACAGTTGGCGCCTCCACCTCACCCCGATGGTCTTCGGCCATGAGGGCACCGGCCGGATCGAGGCGGTGGGACCAGAGGTGACCGGCCTCGCGCCCGGGGACCGTGTCTGTCTCACCTTCGCCAGCTGCGGCACCTGCGACCAGTGCATGGCGGGCCACCCGGCCTACTGCCACGCCGCGCGGACCCACAACCTCTCCGGAGGACGCGCGGACGGCACCACCCCACTCTCCCTCGACGGCACACCACTGCGCGCCGGCTTCTTCGGCCAGTCCAGCTTCGCCACGTACGCCGTAGTCCACGAACGCGGTGTGATCAGGGTGCCGGCCGGGCTGCCGGACACGGTCGCCGCGCCGCTCGGCTGCAGCGGCCAGACCGGCGCGGGCACCGTCCTCAACCGGTTGCGCCCCGAACCCGGCTCGTCACTGGTCGTCCTGGGCGCGGGCGCGGTCGGCCTGAGCGCGCTGATGGCCGCGGTCGCCGTTGGCTGCGACCCGGTGGTGGCCGTCGATCCGGTCGCCGCCCGCCGCGACCTGGCCACCGCACTCGGCGCCGGGGCAGCCTTGCCACCCGGGGACGGACTCGTGGCGGCGCTGCGCGACCTCACCGGCGGGGGCGCGCAGCATGTCATCGAGACCTCCGGCCTTTCGCAGATGGCCCGCCAGGCCGTCGGCGCGCTCCGCCCGCGCGGCAACGTCGTCCTGCTCGGGCTCGGTGGGGAGGTGACGTTCGACGTGATGGGCCTGCTCGCCAAGGGGGTCCGTGTGCACGGAGTGATCGAGGGGGACTCCGACCCCGCGCGCTTCATTCCCGAACTGGTACGCCTCTACGAACGTGGCCTCTTCCCGCTCGACCGGCTGGTCACCACGTACCCCTTCGAGGCCATCGGCGCGGCCGTGGCCGCCATGGTTGGCGGCGATGTGGTCAAGCCGGTGCTCACTTTCGCCTGAAACGGACCGCTCCCGGCATGCCTCCGACCGGGAACGGCGCTGCTCCCGAAGCCGAAGGCCCGGGCCCCACCCCCGGGGGCCCTAGGGGGCGTATCCCTGGCGGAGCGGCGCGACACGGAAAGGGCGAGGCGCCGGGCCTGTGCGGCCTGTGCGGCCTGTGCGGGCTTTGCGAGCGACTCGGACGGCTGGGGCAGTGCGGGCGGCGCCGAGGGAGCCCGCCTCCTGACGGCGTGTGATTGACTGATTCGCATGGCCTCCGCCTCCCCGTCCGCCCGTTCGGCCGAGACCGCCGGCCGCACCGCGGCCGCTCGGCCCCGCAACCGCAGACAGCTCATCGTCGAGGCGGCCGGGCGGGTCTTCAGCGAGCGCGGCTACCACTCGGCGTCCATGGAACAGGTCGCTGCCGGTGTGGGCATCTCCGCGGCCGCCCTGTACCGGCACTTCCCGAACAAGTACGCGCTGTTCGCCGAGTGCGCCGACGTCATGGTGGACGGACTGGTCGCCGCGCTCGACGAAGTACCGCCCGGGGCGGCCCTGGCGGACGTGCTCACCGCCCTCACCCGGATCACCGTCGCTCATCGCGCGTCGGGCGGCGTGTACCGCTGGGAGGCCCGGTACCTCAGCCGCGAGGACCGCCACCGTCTCGCAGCGAAGTTCGGTCACCTCGTCGAGCGGGTCGATGACGCGGTACAACGCGAGCACCCGCTGGCCGACGAGCGACTGCGGGCCACGGCGGCCCTCGGCGCGATCGGATCCATCACGATGCACCACACGTCCATCGCCCAACGCCGGGCCGAGGAACTGCTGCTGGCGTCCGCGTCGAGCGTGGCGGCGAGCGATCCGACCTCGGGCCGGCCCGCAGCGCAGCGCATCGATCTGCCCGCCCGGCCGGTACCGCGCACGCGACGCGCGGAGATCCTCGCGGCCGCCATCCCGCTGTTCGCCCGGCACGGATTCCCCAGCGTCACGAACGGACAGATCGCCGAAGCGGTGGGACTGACCCCGTCCGCGCTCTACCGCCACTATCCCGGCAAGATCGACATCCTGGCAGCCGCGTGCCTTCAGGCCGCCGGACTGCTGGCCCAGGGTGTGGAACGCAACCTGCACGAGGTGGCGGGGTCCTACGAGGCCGTCGTCGCGCTGGCGGCGACCCATGTGGCCTACAGCTTCGAGTACACCGAACTGAACAGCGTCGCCGAGGCCGAACTCGCCGGCTTGCCTGCCGGACTGCGACAGCCCGTGGTCCTCGCGCAGCGGGACCACATAGCCGTCTGGGAACAGGAACTGCGGCTGGTCCGTCCCGAGTTGGACCCGCGCCAGGCCCGGGTGCTGGTACACGCCGGGTTCGGAGTGGTGGTCGAGGCGGGACGCAGACTGCGGTGGCGGGACAGCCCCGACCGTCGTGCGGCCGTAACCGCCCTGATGCTGGGCGCGCTGGGGCTCTGAACGGATCGACCGCTCAGCTCGCTCTGTTGCCGGTGGGGATCGTGATGGGGGTGGTCGTCCCGGAGGAGCCCTTGTTGAGAAACAGCATGGCCAGGGCGCGCACGAACTGGTCGAACACGTAGAAGGTGCCCAGCATGACGGGCGAGAGGCCCTCACGGAACAGGATGAACGCCGGCCAGGCAGTACGGACCAGGGCGGCCGACGCGTAATCGCGTTTCAGCCCCAGCCAGTCGCCCACCTCGTCGTTGAGGACGTAACGCACGAACTCGTTCAGGAATCCGCGGGTGACGCCCAGGTCGATCTGCGCGGTCAGGCCCAGCAGGTCCTCAGCCAGCGCGATGCCCTCGGTGGAGGGAGTGAGTATCGGGGTGAGCACCTGCGCCGCCTGCTTCTCGGCAGCCGCCCACGTCTGCGGAATGTGCTCGTCCGGTACGCCGAGCAGATGGATGGCGACCTGCCACGAGTGCAGGAACGCCTCCTGGTCCGCGGCCGGGAAAGGGATCTTCCAGTCGAGCAGCTTCCTGTACACGAAGGTACCCAGGCTGTGGAAGGTCACCAGGATGTCGGCGGCACTGATCGGAATCGTCTCGTCGGCGACCGCCTTCCAGTGGGGAGACTGCGGCAGCAGGTGACGTACCGCGGCGTGCACCACACGTGTCTTGTTGGCGGTGACGACGAACTGCCCCGTCGGCTCGAAGGCCCGCAGTTGGGACAGGTCGTAGCCGAAGGTGAACGTCTTGGCCGCGCGGTCCTGCATGTCGGCGCCGCCCGCGGACCAGTAGACGCTCTTGGCCTCGCGCGGGATCACGGTGCTCATGATTCCGCTGCCGAGGCCGTACAGCATGAACAGGTACGTGTCCCTGCGCCGGTTGAAGTCGGCGGCGCGTGCCAGCTTGGCGCGGTCCGCCCAGGCGGGCAACCGGTTGAACTGCCGCAGGTGCGCGGCGAACACGTCCGGGAGGCCGGCGGGCAGCGGGTCGTTGTTGTTCACCCATGACGCCCACGCGGTGTTGATCGTCGGCACGTGGCCGTTCTCCAGCATCGAAACCATCAGAGGATCCGTCGCGTCGTCCCAGATCCATGCCGGATCGGCCCCCGCGGCGGCCCCCGTCGCCGAGCCCGTCGACGCAAACGCCCCGGCGGGGTTCGCCACACCCACCAGGCCGAGCGCGGCGCCGAGGGACAACGCCCTTCTTCTGCTGAGATTCTGCATTGACTTACCCGCTTCCCATCGAGGGGGGCGACACCGGGTCAGGCTACGGCGAGCGCCATTTGCATGCTCCGAGCGTGCTGCGTCTTGTAGCAGATAGGTGATTCGCCATTAACATAGCGAGGTGCATTGCCGGCGGCAATGGTGATGAGCGAGGGGTTGCCGCCGATGCGGGAACGACAAGGTGACGCCGCGCGGCCCGGACCCCGAGGACGGATTTCACGACCTCACGACCTCGCCCTCGACGTCGAGGGCAAGCGTGGCCGCTCGGAGTCCGTGACGGTCGCAACCGCTCGTGGGGATGGGACGACCTGCCCGCTGCGCGGGACGCCGCCGATGAGGCGGGCCCGTCGTGCATCACCCCCGTAACAAAATGATCTGCTTCCTTGTGCGGGCCGTGTCCACGCCCTTGAAGTGGGCTGATGCACTTTCCGACAGCAGGCGGTCCGTTCTTCCGCCACCTGCGCATGTGGCACGCCGTGTCGGCCTCCCTCGTAGGGGTGGCGGTGGTGGTGGCCCTTGTCCTTCTCCCGTCCGACGGCGCACGCTCGGTGCCCAACAGCCCCTGCCGACCGGCCGATTCGGCGCGCGAGGACACCCCCGTGAGCCCCGACCTCGACGGGGACGGCTTCGTCGATCTGGTGCACGAGATCTCCCGGTCGCTCAAGGTCGACGTGGTCGTCGTGCCCGGCTCCGCGCACGGTCCGGACCACGACCGCACGACTGTCCTCTCCCAGGACGACCTCGGCGTGCCGGACGACATCCAGACGGGCGATGATCCGTGGCAGCCCACGATCGCCGACCTGGATGAGGACGGCCACGCCGACCTGGTCGTCAGCGGCGCCGCCCAGGTCCTGTGGGGAGGCCCCAAGGGCCCGCAGGCCGACGGACCGCACGGGCGTGTGCCCCTGCCGGGCAGCGGATACAGCACCGCGCCGATCGCCGGTGACTTCGACGCAGACGGCCACACCGACCTCGTGGTCTTCAGGTTCTCGAACGAGGATCAGGAGTTGGTCGTCCTCAAGGGACCGTTCAGGCGCTCCGGAGCCCCTGCCCGGACCGTGGAGATCCCCAGCCCGGTCCACGAGGGCGCGTCGCCCGTGCTGGTCGCGGGGGACGCGAACGACGACCGCGCCACCGATCTCGCGCTCTACGACTCGCCATGGGATCCGCCCCTGCTGTTCACCGGCGGCGCCCGTACCGCCGCCGGTCTGAGCAGAGAGCCCGAGCGTCTGCCGGAGGGCGAGAACGTCGTCTTCGGCGACTTCGACGGCGACGGGCGGCAGGACGTCGCCATCGGCCGGAGTTTCGTCGACGGCGACGACGAGATCGACACACCCCACCGGCGCGGCCAGGTCAGCGTCCGCTACGGGAAGGAGCCGGGGAAGTGGGTGACCATGGACGGCGGCGGCTTCAAGGAAGGCTTCGGCGCCAGGCTCGCCGCCGCGGACTTCGACGGCGACGGCTGCGACGACCTGGCCGTACAACTCACCAGGAAGAAGGAGACGGGGGACGCGCGGATCGAGGTACTGCGGGGTGGCTCCGAGTACGGGCTCGGGTCGAAGCCCTGGCGCGCCACCAAGCGCTCCGTGCCGGGAGACGACGGCCCCGTCGACGGCACGCTCTTCGCCGTCCAGGACTGGGACGGCGACGGCCGCGCCGAACTGGCTCTTCTCGGCGAGGACAGATGGTGGATCATCGACGGCACGAACCGCGACGAGGCATCCTTCCCTCTCACACCCAGCAAGGGCGAGGGCTCCTAGTCACATGTGCGTCGTCCGGTGACGGCGGGCCGGCCGTTGGGTGTCTGCAGGCGGTCCTTGTCGGCCGGTGGCCTGGCGGCACGGGTGATGACCGTACGGCTCTCCTCGTGGTCATGTCGTGGTCATGGTGACCGCGGCCTCAAGTCGCGGTGTTTCCACGGGAATCGGGGGCAATCGTAGGGTGGCCGATCCATGACGGGATCGGGTCCGAGTGCGATCACCCGAAGGAGAGACAGATGACCACGCAGTATGGCGACCGACCGACCGGGCAGCAACGCCAAAGTGCACCGCAGGGCACGGCAACGGGCAACGTGCTGAGCATCATCGCGATGGTGCTGGGCGTGATCTCGCTGCTCTTCTTCCCGATCGTCTTCGGTGTGATCGGCCTGATACTGGCCATCATCGCCAAGACCGTCCGGCACGAGCGACTCGCCGTACCCGCCCTCGTGGTCAGCGCTGTCGGCCTGATCGGCGGTCTGCTCCTCGGCGCCCTGCTGGCTTAGGACGTTTCGCATCCTCTGGATCGTGTCGGATCGCGCCCTGGTGTCCGGTGAGACGCATCGCAAGGTGGAGTACGACCCGTGCACGGATACGCTCGGGCCGTACGACAACGCCGCGAGGTGCCTTGCCGGGCACCACCAGCCTGGTACTGGCCGCTCTGTTCATGTCCACCTCGTTCAAGGAACGCAGCACTAGCGAGTCCTGAAGAAGCAGAGTGTCTGGCCGTTCTCGTCCGGTGTGGCGTCCGCGCACGCCGACTGCCATCCCTCGGGAAGCGACGGTGTCGGGCCTGACTCCTCCCTCCCGTGTCGCTGCGGTTCTGCCGGGTCCTGCCACCACAAGGTCAGGCCGCCCGCGGCTGCCACGAGGACCAGCCATACCGCCACGGCCCACCGCCATGCCCCACGTGGACCCGTCACCGCCACAGCTTCGTCTCCTGGACCAGCGCATCCAGTCCCACGCCGAGAGTCACCTGTTCGTCGGGGCCCTCGTAGGAGCCGTACAGGATGGCCGCTGCGGAGGGGAGTTGAGCGTGCGTCGCACCGTGGGTGAAGCCCTCCTGCTCAAAGCTGTGGCCGTGTGTCGGCAGGGGATACGCGCCGTGCCGACGAGCCGCGTCCCGCCGGGGCCGCTCTGCGGGGTGGAGGGTGTGCGTGCGTTCGGGCATGATCCCACGCTACGACCTCGGCCACGTCCATGGCGACAACTGCCGTGCGCTTGGCAGTTGTTGTGGTGTTGTACGCCGTTTTCGACGGCTGAGGTATTTGGCGGCCCCTCCCCCATGTCTGAGGGGCGGAAGCGTCGGATCGTGCCGCAGGGTCGTCGAGGGCCACGCGGACGGCGGCGCGGGTGGGAGCACCACGACGGACCACGACGGCGGTTTTCCGCACAGGAAAGCCGACGTCGTGTGATGGACGCGAGCCTCGCCCCGTCCCTACCGTCGACGTCATGGCAGACGACACGACCGGCACGGACCACGACGCACAGTTCTGGCACGACGCACGGCGCCATCTGCTGCGCTACGGCGTCGCCTTCACTCCCGAGATCATCGAGCGCGCGAGCGGCAGCTTCGTGCACACCGCCGACGGCCGCCGGATCCTCGACTTCACCTCCGGCCAGATGAGCGCGATCCTGGGGCACAGTCATCCACGCATCGTGGAGTGCGTCCAGCGACAGATCGCCGGCCTCGACCACCTCTACAGCGGCATGCTCAGCCGCCCCGTCGTGGACCTCGCGCGGCGGCTGGCCGGTACGCTGCCCGACCCGCTCGACAAGGTACTGCTGCTCACCACGGGCGCGGAGTCGAACGAGGCCGCGGTACGGATGGCGAAACTCGTCACCGGCGGCCACGAGATCGTGTCGTTCGCGCGGTCCTGGCACGGCATGACCCAGGCCGCCGCGTCGGCCACGTACAGCGCGGGACGCAAAGGGTACGGACCCGGCGCGCCGGGCAACTTCGCCATCCCCGTACCCCACTCCCACCACCCCGACATCACGCACCCCGACGGGACCCTCGACTGGCAGCGCCAGCTGGACCTCGCCTTCGACCTCATCGACGCCCAGTCCACCGGCAGCCTGGCCGCGTGCCTGGTCGAGCCGATCCTCAGCTCCGGTGGGATGATCGAGCCGCCCGCCGGCTACTTCGCCGCCCTGCGTCGCAAGTGCCTGGAGCGCGGGATGCTCCTGATCCTCGACGAGGCGCAGACCGGCCTCTGCCGCACGGGCACCTGGTACGCCTTCGAACGCGACGGGGTCGTCCCCGACCTCCTCACCCTGTCCAAGACACTCGGCGCGGGGCTCCCGCTCGCCGCGGTGATCACCAGCGCGGAGATCGAGGAACGGGCCCACGAACGCGGCTTCCTGTTCTTCACCACCCACGTCTCCGACCCGCTCGTCGCGGCGGTCGGCAACACGGTCCTCGACGTCCTCGAAACCGACCGCCTCGACGAACAGGCCCACAGCCGCGGGGAGTTCCTGCGCAAGGGCCTCGACGAACTCGCCGCCCGCCACCCGGTGATCGGCGACGTACGCGGCAGGGGCCTGCTCCTCGGCGTCGAGTTCGCCACGGGCGGCACCGGCACATCGGCCGGGGACGCCCTGGGTGCCCGTGTCACCGGCCGCTGCCTCGAACTGGGCCTGCACATGAACATCGTGCAGCTGCCGGGCATGGGTGGCACCCTGCGCATCGCCCCGCCCCTGACCGCCACCGAGGAGGAACTGACCCTCGGCCTGGAGATCCTGGACCAGGCCATCACGGAGGAGGCCCGCACGGCATGACCCGCCGCGGCGCCCCCGCCGGCTCCCCTGACCACGGAGTGCGGTTGGCGGAGAAGCGGCCCCGTTCACACGTCCCGGCGTCGTACCACGAGCACCGCGATGACCACCGCGGCGGTGGCCCACGCGCCGTACACGGTCCACGCCTCGCCGACCGTCAGTGGATACTTGCCCAGGTCGTATGCCTTCTCAGGGTTCGTCACCAGCCGCTCCCACGCGCTGAGCGGCATGGCGTTGCCGATCTCCTTGACCCAGCGGAAGCGCTCGCCCTGGAAGAGCACCGGTAGCAGCAACAGCAGGGCGATGACCGTGACGACGGAGCCCGCGGCGTGCCGGACGGCCGCCCCCACCGCCATACCGACCAGCGCGCACAGCGGTGCGAGCAGAGCGGCTGCGGCCACGGCGCGCAGTGCGCCCGGGTCGCCCAACGACAGGCCGCCATCATCACGCAGCAGCATCTGGGTGACGCCGAAGGAAGTGCCGGAGACCAGCACGCCGACCGCCGACACCACGGTCACCTTGGCGGCGATCACCGCCTGCCGGTCGGGGACGGCGGCGAAGGTCGTACGGATCAGCCCACTGGAGTACTCGCCGAAGACCGCGATCGCCCCCACCGTGGCAGCGATGATCATGAACAGTTGCCAGGCGGGATCGACGAACGCTGTGGTGAGCGGATCGAACAGGAACTCGGAGCGGTCCGGAAACTCCGGCCTCTCCGGCGGCCGCAGGGCCTGACGCGCCAGCCGGTCCGCGTTGGACACGGCGGAGTTCACATTGATGCCGATCACGGTCAGCGCACCGACACCGAGCACCCAGTAAGTGGACCGCAGCGCCCAGAGTTTGATCCACTCGGCGGCGAGGAGATGACGGAACCGGGCGGGTACCCGGACCTGGAGACGGGCGGGGGGACGGGCGGCGGTCTCGTCGAGTACGGGGGTCATCGGGCAGCTGCAGCGGTGAATTCGACGCTCTCTGCGGTGAGTTCCATGAACGATTCCTCCAAGGAGACCGAGTGCGGGCTGAGCTCGCGGCCCTCGGCATCGACCTCGAAATCGCCCAACGCGTCTGAGTCGCGTCTGAGTCGCGTCAGTCGAGGGCGCGGCTGCGGCCGGTCTGCAGGATCTCGTTGGAGAGCTCGGGCTCGACGTGGCGTACGGCCCGGGCGAGCATCATCGCGCCGACCATCTCGCTGAGCAGGCGCACGGCCTGACGGCGGGCCTCGCCCGGGTCGAGCTCGTGCCCCTTCTCCTCGGCTTCGCGCAGGAACTCGGCGGCGAAGCCGGTGAGATAACCCTCGACCCCTTCGGCGTACGCGCTCTGCACGGCTCCACTGTGCCGTCCGGCGTCGGTGACCAGGGAGGCGGAAGGGCAGCCGCCGTCCGGGGCGTCACGGTGCGCGGTGGACAGGTACCCGGCCACGACCCGCTCCAGCGGAGAACCGCCCTGGTCCGGCCCGTCCTCGACCGTCCGGGCCAGAGTCCCGAGCGAGGCGGCGAAGGAGGCCCCGCACACCTCCACGACCAGGTCGTTCTTGGAGGCGAAGTGGTTGTAGAAGCCGCCGTGGGTGAGTCCGGCTTCCTTCATCAGCTCGGCGATGCCGACCGCGTCGACGCCTTGCGAGCGAAACATGCGGCCCGCCGCTTCGAGGATGTTCTGCCGGTTGCGGGCCTTGTCCTCCTTGGTGATCCGCGGCATTGCCGTCCTCCCACGTCGCTCGCGACTTGACCTTTTCGATGATGCCTCTCATCATAGCAAGAGTTACGATGATGCCCATCATTATTAATCCATGCAACGGGAGTGTCATGCGCGCCATCACCCACGACCAGCACGGAGAAGCCAGGCAGGTCCTGCGCCTGAGCGAGCAGCCGCCTCCCACCGTGCCCGCAGCCGGCCAGGTGCAGGTGCGTGTTCTGTCCCGGCCCATGCACCCCGGCGACCTGGCGGGAGTGCGGGGCTTTCCGGGTGCGCCGCAAGGGCGGTTCGCCACGCCACGGATTCCCGGTTTGGAGGGAATGGGCGTCGTCGAGACCGTCGGCGAGGGCGTACAGGATCTGCGGCCAGGTCAACGGGTCGCGTTCTTCCCGGTGCCGGGCGCGTGGAGCGAACTCCTCACGGCGCCGGCCGATCTGGTGGTGCGGGTACCCGAGGGCCTCAGCGACGAGACCGCGGCACTGATGCTGGTCAACCCGCTCACCCTGCTCACTCTGCTGAGGGCGGTCGAGGACGCCCAGCACGGCCAGACAGGTCCGGTGGTGCAGACGGCCGCCGGTTCGTCGCTGGGAAAACTGGTCAGCGCCGCAGCGCTCAGGCACGACATCCCACTGGTCAACCTGGTACGCAGCGCCACGGGCGCACAGACCTTGCGGCAGCGCTTCCCCACACTGCCGACCATCTCGACGGCCGACGCGGACTGGCCCGCCCAGGTCCGGGACGCGACCGGCGGCCGGGGTGCCCAGGTCGTACTGGACGCGGTGGGCGGATCCCTGACCGGTGAGCTGGCCGGGCTGCTCGACGACGACGGCACGCTGATCACGTACGGACAGCTCGGTTCCGGCAGCACGCCGCTGGAGTCGCTCGGGCTGACACCGCGGGCCCTGACCGTGCGGGGCGTGTCCATCGGCCGGTGGATGACCCGCACGCCTGAGGAACGGGCCGAGGACGTCGCCTTCGCCGCCGGTCTGGCCGCGACCGCCCCGGAACTCTTCGAGGTCGCAGCCGGCTACGACCTCGCCGACTTCGCGAAGGCCGTCGACCATGTCCACCGCCCCGGCAGGAGCGGAACCGTCCTGCTCACCAGCCCCGCGTCCTGAACCCCGCGAAGGGTACTGCCATGCAGATCGGAACCCTCGGCTCCGGAACCGTCGCCCAGGCCATCGCCCGTCATGCCGTGGCCCACGGCCACCAGGTCGTCCTGAGCAACAGCCGCGGCCCCGCCTCCCTGGCCGGGCTCGCCGACGAACTCGGACCGCTCGCCCACGCCGGCACCCCGGAGGAAGCCGCCGCGGCGGAACTCGTACTCCTCGCGGTCGGCTGGCCGCAGATCCCGGACGCGACAGCCGGCCTGCCGCACTTCGGCGGACGCGTCGTCATCGACGCCACCAACCAGTTCGTCTCCCCGCCCCCGCACCCGAAGATCGCCGACCTGGGCGAGCTGACCGGCAGCGAGTACGTCGCCTCACTGTTGCCCGGAGCCCGTGTCGTCAAGGCGTTCAACACCCTCTACGGCCAGTACATCGCGGCCGATCCGCGCCATCGGGCCGGACGGCAGGTGCTGTTCCTCGCCGGTGACGACGCCGATGCCAAGACGACCGTCAAGGACCTCACCGCCGCCTTCGGGTTCGCCCCCGTCGATCTCGGCTCCTTGCGCGAGGGCGGACGCCTCATGCAACTCGGCGGCCCACTCTCCGCCCTGCACGCCCTCAAACAGGACTGAGCCGGACCCTCGCCCGGTCCTCACCCTCTCCTCATCCACCCCCCGGCACAAGGAAGTTGCTCATGACCCCCCAGCCCCTGCTGCAGCCCGTCCGCCTCGGCGCGTTGGAGCTCCGCAACAGCGTCGTCATGGCCCCCATGACCCGCGCCCGCGCTCACAACGCCGAGCTGGCCCCCACCGACCTGCACGCGACCTACTACGCGCAGCGCGCCGGCGCCGGACTGATCGTCACCGAGGGAACCTGGGTCAGCCCCGACGCGATCGGCTTCATCAACGTCCCCGGCATCTACACCGACACGCAGACCGCCGGCTGGGCGAAGGTCACCGGAGCCGTCCACGAGGCGGGCGGGCGGATCATCTCCCAGCTCGGCCACGCCGGAGCGGCCTCCCACCCCGACCACCTCGGCGGCCGCCTGCCCGCCGGGCCCTCGGCCGTCAACCCCGGCGAGAAGTCCTTCACCCCCTCCGGCCCGAAGGACACCCTCACCCCGCGCGCCTACACCGCCGCCGAGATCGCCGACACCATCGCCGACTACCGCCGTGCGGCCGAGAACGCCCGCCGCGCCGGTTTCGACGGCGTGGAACTCCACGCCCAGGTGTCCCACCTGATCCCGCAGTTCCTCAACCCCCGTCTCAACCAGCGCACCGACGCCTACGGAGGCAGCAGCGAGAAGCGGGCCCGGTTCCTCCTCGACATCCTCGACGCCGTCAGTGACGTGTGGGGCGGCGACCGTATCGGCGTGAAGATGTCCCCGGGCTGGACCAGCGGAACGGCGTTCACCGCGGACGAGGAGACACTCGCCGACTACGACCAGCTGCTCAAGAAGCTCAACGACAGCGACCTGGCCTATCTGCACCTCCTGGGCGCCCCCGGCACCATCGAGGAGCGCATCGCCCTCTTCTCCCGCTACCGCGCCCATTACCAGGGCAACATCGTCGCCAACCTCGGCTTCACCCAGACCCTCGGCAACGAGATCCTCGACCACGGCATCGTCGACGCGGTCTCCTTCGGCGCCCCCTTCATCGCCAACCCCGACCTGGTCGAGCGCTTCGCGCAGGACCGTCCGCTGGCCGACAGCGACCAGGACACCCACTACGCCGGCCACGCCGAGGGCTACACCGACTACCCGGCCCTCACCGCCGACTGAGCAAGTGATTTAATGCTGGGTTTTCACCAAGTCATCCGCTTTCACTGGCCAGTTGGCGCCTGAATCTTGGGCTTTCATGCTCCGCAGGCGCGCCGTCAAAGTGCCTCAACTGGTGGAGAAAGCGGACTACTTGGTGCCAAAGACGAGTTTGGTGTTGAACGTTCCGCAACCGGATCCGGCCGGTTGACATGACGTGAGCCGCTCGGTTTACTCCCTGCAGCGCCAACATCAAGACCCCTGGCGCCAGAGGTACGCCCAGCCGGTAGTGCGGTTCTCTCCACCGCAAGTCCGGACACAGTCGCCAGGACGGACGCATCGAAGCGCAGTCCGAGGCGGGGACGTACCCCCACCTTCTGGAGCTCCACATGCCCCACACCCATCGCGTGCGATCCCGCAAGCCCGCCGTCGTGGCAGCGTCCCTGACGTGTGCCGTCGTCGGCACACTGCTCGTCTCCGCAAGTGCGAACGCTGCCGCCCCGGCGGTGGAACTGCCGCCGGTCAACGAGCCCTTCGACTACCAGATCGGCCAGGCCTACACCCCGGCTGCCGACGTGAAGGTCGTCTCCCGCGACCACACCGCCTCCCCGGCCGCCGGCCTGTACAACATCTGTTACGTCAACGCCTTCCAGGCCCAGCCGGGAGCCGAGGAGGAGTGGGGCGACCTGCTGCTGACGGACGCCGACGGAGAGGTCGTCTACGACCCGGACTGGGACGAGGCCTTCCTCGACATCCGCACCGCCGCCAAGCGCCAGCGGGTCGCCGCGAAGGTCAACTCCTGGATCGACGCCTGCGCCGACAAGGGTTTCGACGCCGTCGAGCCCGACAACCTCGACTCCTTCACCCGAACCGACCTGATCAGCCAGGACAACGCCAAGGCGTTCGTCAGGCTGCTCGCGGACCACGCCCACGACAAGGGCCTGGCCATCGCACAGAAGAACACGCCTGAGCTCTCCACCGAGCGCTCCGAGACCGGCCTGGACTTCGCCGTGGCCGAGGAGTGCGGCGAGTGGAAGGAATGCGGCGACTACACCGAGGGCTTCAACGACCACGTCATCGTGATCGAGTACCAGCAGAAGTACTTCGACGAGACATGCGCCCAGTGGGGCGGCCGCCTCAGCGTCGTCCTGCGTGATGTGTTCGTCACCGCCCCCGGCGGCGGCGACTACGTCCGCAAGGCCTGCTGAGCCGCTGACACGACCGGACGGGCCGGCTCCATCCGTGAGCCGGCCCGTCCTCTGTCCGATTCGGCGCCACGCCCCGGTTCGGCACTACGCTCCGGCGCGAGCCAGCGTCTCCAGGGGGCCGACCAGGATCTCGGAGAAGGCGAGTTCGGCGGCTCCGATGAGCACCGCGTCGTCGCCGAGTTCCCCCACTCGCAGTCGCAGGTTCTCGCGGGAGGCTCTGAGGGCGATGCGGTTGATACGGCTGCGGATCTGGGCGGCCGAGCCGAGGAACACCTCGCGGAGCGTCCCGCCGAAGACGACCGTGCGCGGGTTGAGCACATTGACCAGGTTGGCGACACCGATGCCGAGCCAGTCGCCGACGTCGTGCAGGGCGGCGCGGGCCGTGATGTCGCCCCGGTCCGCCGCTTCGACGACAGCGTGTACGGCTTCCCGGCCGGTGGCCGACGGGTCGCGCTGTGCGGCCTCCAGCAGGGCACGCTCCCCCGCCTCGGCTTCGAGGCAGCCGCGCGCTCCGCAGCCGCACGGCCTGCCATTCCGGGGGTTGACGACCATGTGCCCGATCTCGCCGCCGTATCCCTGGTCGCCGGCCAGCAACTGGCCGCCGGTGATGACACCGCCGCCGATACCGATGTCGCCGTGCAGGTACACGAGGTCCTGGCAGCCGGTTCCGGCTCCGCGCAGGTGCTCCGCGAGCGCGCCGAGACTGGCCTCGTTGCCCACCGAGACGGGCAGGCCGAGGTCCAGCAGACGCATGAGGTCCTCGCCGAACTCCTCGTCCTCCCAGCCGAGGTGGGGGGCGGCTCGGACGAGGCCATCGGGTCGGCGGACCATCCCGCGGACGGCGGCGGCCACCCCGACGCAGTAGGTGCCGTGCCCGGCCGCGCCCAGCATGTCCAGCGCGGAGCCGGCGAGGACCTCGGCCACCTTGCCGGCGTGACGACGGCCGGGAAGCACCGAGATCTCCCTGCGGTCGAGGAAGACCCCGCCCAGGCCGATGCGGGCGGCGGCCAGCCGGTCCACCCCCACGTCGAAGGCGAGGACGTACACGCGGTCCGACTCGGGCCGTACCACCAGGGAGGGCCGGCCCGCCCTGCCGGTCTCCCGGGGCAGTTCCTCGCGGACCAGGCCGGCCGAGCCCAGTTCGCTCACCAGACCCAGGATGGTGCTGCGGTTGAGCCCCATGCGCTCGGCCAGGACGGCACGCGACATGGATCCGCCGATGTGCACATGACGGAGTAGGGTGCCGAGGTTGTGCCGGCGGATCTCCTCCTGCGAGGGACCGGCTTTCATGGCACCCCAGACATCATCGACGTACGGCCCGGCGACGGGACAGCGCATCCACGCCTGCGGCCACCAGCAGGACCGAACCCGTGACAGCGTACTTGACCCCTGAGCTGTACCCCATCAGGCCCATGCCGTTCTGGATGACCGCGACCACCATGCCGCCGAGCACGGCGTCGACGACCCTGCCCCGCCCGCCGAACAGGCTCGTCCCGCCGATCACGGCGGCGCCGACCGCCAGCAGCAGCACGTTGCTGCCACCGGTGTTGGGGTCCACCGAGTTGCCCCGGGACGCGGCGATGATGCCGCCGACCGCGGCCAGGGCGGAGCAGATGACGAAAGCGGAGATCCGGATGACCGCCACGTTGATGCCGGCCCGGCGGGCCGCCTCGGCGTTGCCGCCCACCGCGTAGATGTGCAGACCGAAGGAGGTGCGCTGGAGGAGGAACGTACCGGCGACGAGCAGGACGGCGATGACCGGCACCACGATCGGTACACCCTTGAGCGAGTCGACGATGACGTTGCGGCTGCGCTCCTGGTTGAGCAGGTGGACGGCGATCGCGCCGAGCACCGCCAGGCCGCCGATCCTGACCGCGAGCAGGGCGGGTGGAGCGGGGGCGAGCCCGCGCCGCCGGCGGTTGCGGCTCTGCCGGAACTGGATGGCCGCGTACGCCCCGACACTGACGGCGAGCAGGACCCAACCCAGCGCCGGGGAGAGGTTGTTGTTGGCGACGGCCAGGATCGTCTCGTCCCGGATCGAGATGTTGGTGCCTTCCTTCAGGAGCATCAGCACGATGCCCTGGAACCCCAGGAAGGCGGCCAGCGTGACCACGAACGAGGGGATGCCGACCTTCGCCACCAGCAGGCCGAGCAGCAGACCGATGGCCGTGCCGGTGAGGATCGCCGCGCCGGCCGCGCCGTACCAGGGCCATCCGTGGTCGGTGAGCAGGATGGCGAGGACGGCGGCGCAGACCCCGCTGGCGTACCCCGCGGACAGGTCGATCTCGCCGAGGAGGAGGACGAAGACCAGTCCCATGGCGATGGCGATGCTGCCCGCGCCCTGGGTGAGCAGGTTGGCGAAGTTCAGCTCGGACAGGAAGACCGGGCGCAGGGCGGCGAAGAACCCGCACAGGACGATCAGACCGAGGACGGCGGGCAGGGCGCCCAACTCGCCGCCCCGTACCCGGTCGACGTAGTTCCTGGCGACCGAGCGCAGACTCGCGGCTGTGGCCGCTCCGTTCTTCTTCGGCGCACCGGGGCCGCGCGGCAGTTCCGGCTTCTCGGGGGCGACTGCGGCGGTCATGCGGTGACTCCGTTGCTCTGGGCGAGGCCGAGGTCCCCGCTGCGGCCCGAGGTGATGAGTTCGACGACCTGGGAGTGCGTCACGTCCGAGGTGCTGACCTGGGCGGCCATCCGGCCCAGGTAGAGGGCGGCGATCCGGTCGGACACCGCGAAGACGTCGTTCATGTTGTGCGAGATCAGGACCACGGCGAGACCGTTGTCGGCCAGCCGCCGGACCAGTTCGAGGACCTGTGCCGTCTGGGCGACACCGAGCGCGGCGGTCGGCTCGTCCAGGACGACGACCTTGCTGTTCCACAGCACGGCCTTGGCGATGGCCACGGTCTGCCGCTGGCCGCCGGAGAGACTGGAGACCTGCTGGCGGATGGACCTGACGGTGCGCACCGACAGTGCTTCGAGGGTCTGGGCGGCCATCTCCTCCATCGTCGTGTCGTCCAGGACGAGCCCCCGGCGCTTCTCGCGGCCGAGGAACATGTTCTGCACGATGTCGAGGTTGTCGCAGAGCGCCAGGTCCTGGTACACGATCTCGACGCCCAGGGCCGCCGCCTCACGCGGGCTGTGCACCTGGACCTGCTCACCTTCGAACCAGTACTCGCCACCGTCCATCGGATGGATTCCGCCGATGCACTTGACCAGCGTGGACTTGCCCGCACCGTTGTCTCCGACGAGGGCGGTCACCTCCCCCGGAAGGACGTCGAGGGACACGTCGTGCAGTACCCGCACGGCGCCGAAGCTCTTGTCGATCCCGCACAGTCGAAGGATCGGGGTCGTCGGGGTCGCTGTCATGGAAGACGGCTCCTTGGGGTCGTCGTGAGGCCGCGGATCCCAGGGCGGTGGGAGCCCCCCGGGGCCCGGGACCCGGTCGGTCCGGTCGGCTTGGCCGGCCGAGCCGACCGGACCAGGGGTAACGGTCCGGTCGGCCCTTCTGGGCTACTTGATGCCGGCCTGGGCGCACCGGGCGGCGTACTTGCCCTTGCACAGCTCTTCCTCGGTGACGAAACCGTCGTCCACGACGTCCTTGACGTTGTCCTTGTAGATGGCTACCGGCGTCTCCAGCACGGACGGGACTTCGCGCTTGCCCTCGGGGTCCTCGACGGTCGCGTTCGTCTCGCCCTTCTTGCCCTTGGCGAGGGAGACGGCGAGAGCGGCCGTGGCGTCGGCCTCCTTCTTGACCGCCTTGTAGACGGTCATGCACTGGTCGCCCGCGAGGATGTTCTGCAGGCCCTGCACGGTGGCGTCCTGGCCCGTCACCGGGACCTCGCCGTTGCGGTTCTGCTTGCGCAGGACGGCGATGGCCGCGTTGCCGAGACCGTCGTTGGCGGCGAGCACACCGCCGATCTTGGGCTGGCTGGTGAGCATCTGCTCGAAGATGGTGCCGGCCTGGGCGTTGTCCCAGTCCGGGACGGACTGGTCCGGGCCCTTCACGTAGTCGCCCGACTTGTACTTCGGGCCGAGGACGCCGTTGTAGCCGTCGGCGAAGAGCGTGGCGTTGTTGTCCGTCGGGGAGCCGTTGAGGGTGGCGATGACGGGCTTCTCGGCCTTCTTGTCGCTCAGGCACTTGCTGAGGCCCTCGCCCTGCAGCTTGCCGACCGCGGTGTTGTCGAAGCTCACGTAGTACTGGGCGGAGCCGCCGAGGGTGAGCCGGTCGTAGTCGATCGTGGCGACGCCCTGCCCCTTGGCCTTGTCGAGCACCGCCTTGCCCGTGCCGCTGTCCAGGTTCACGATCACCAGGACGTTCACACCACTGGTGATCATCTGGTCCGCGATGGTCTGGAACTCCTGTTTGTCGCCCTGCGCGTTCTGGATGTCGAACTCGACGCCCGCCGCTTCGAACGCCTCGGAGAGGTACTTGCGGTCCGCGGTCTCCCAACGGGCCGAGGACTTGCTGTCCGGGAGGATCACCCCGATCTTCGGCTTGGAGCCGGAGCCGGAGCCCGAGCCGGAGTCACCGTCACTCGACGAGGAGTCGCCGCAGGCAGTGAGCGAGCCGGCCAGCGCCACCGAGGCGGTGGCGAGGAGGAGGAATCCCTTGCGCATGGGCAGGGTCCTTTCTGGTGTCACGACCGGACAACCGCACGACCGGACGTACGAGGGTGGTGAGGAGGAAGCCGAGAAGCGCGCTCTCGGGGGAATTGCCGGGTGTCGGATGATCCGCCCGAACTGAATGTTGTGAGCGGGAACTTACGACGGTCCGGACCCCGTGCCCAGAGCGTGGGAGGCGCTATTTGTCATCCGCCATAACAATTAGGTGACGCTGCCTCGACGCGGGGACGTGACGGCGTCGCCGTGGGCGTCGGTCTCAACCTGGAAGCGCACGCCGTAGTTCGCCTCGTGCTTCCCGGCACGACAGCGTCCTGCGGCGCCTGGCGCCACGCGCCTGCCGTCGCCTGATTGGCCGGATCGGCCCGAGTGGGCCGCCGATCGGTGCCCGTCATCCGTGTGATGACGTGTGGTTACGGTCCCGGGATGACGCGCGCTCGTGGGGACGTGGACTCCTGGCCGGTCTGTCGGGCCGGTTCTTCGGGCCATCACCCCGACACCCTCCGGGAGGCCCTGATGAGCGTGTACGTACGGCTCGGCCGGACGTTCTCCGCCTGGATGGCGACCGGCCACCCCCGCTTTTCCCCGAGGGCCAGGCCATCCGTCACGCGGACCATACGCGGGGGATCCACCGGCAGCCGGCAGTCCGCGACCCCGCCGCCGGCCTCGCTCGCAGCGGCTGAGTCACGACCCGGACGTCTGGACATGCCGGGCGGCGGTCCGCGACCCGCGCCTGCCGCTTCCCCGGCTCCTCGCGGACCTCGCCCTGCCCGAGCCGGCCTCCGGCGCGGGCGCCGACCCGGCACATCCGCTGGATCGGCAGGCCTCTTCAACTTGCCATCTGAATCCGGCAGACCTGCTCGTCACAGCAAGCATCAGTCGTCGAGCTCAAGGCCTGTCGTCTCGGCACGGGCAACGATCTCTCGAACCGCGCCGGCGCTTGAGGTCACGGGTTCAAGCGCGGCCTTGAGGTGCGTGAGGTCACTCAAGCTCCCGAGCGCACAGAACATGCCGCCCTCGCTGTCGAATTCGAGGCGCTCGGCAAGATCCGGCCGTGCGCAGGCCTCCCAGCCCGTCAACCTGCCTGGTGGGCGCCCCGCCCGGCGAACCCTTCCGGTGACAGCGGCGGACCTGCTCAAAGAGCAGATGGGAAGCGGGTGAAGGCATTAGTTCATTGGGTGTATGCGCAGTTCACCGAGGAAGGAGCGTACTTCTGTAGCGGTTTGCCTGGGGGTGGGTCTCGGGCCGGAGGTGACGACCGGCTGGGCGGTGACGAGGGCCGTGCCGTTGCCCCAGACGCAGCGGGAGCTGGTGGTGTCGGCGACCTCGTACTGCACGCAGAGCAGTTTGCCTTCGATGGGACCGGGATCGTAGGTCTTCGCCTCGCCTGAATCAACGGAGGTGCCGAGGATCACCGAGACGAAGTCGTCGCCCTCGCCCGGGTCCGACACGTCGGCGACCGGGTCGAGGTCCAGAGTGATGATGAAGGACTTCCTGTCGTCCGCGCGCACATAGGTGGCGTGTGCAGTCTCCGACGTCGGGTCGAGGTTCTCACCGACCCCCGTCTTGTCCCAGAGGGATTCACCGGGGCCTGCGAGCCGGTAGTCGCCGAACGCGGCCGGCATCTCGGCCGTGTACCGCACCGGCGGCTTCTCTTCGCCTCCGGTAGCGATCCAGACCCCGATGGACACCGTGGCGAGCAGAGCGACCCCGACAGCTCCCCCGATCCTTCTGCGCCGCACACGACGGTGTTCATTTCTTGCCCTGACAGCCGCCCAGTCGATGGCCGGCAATGGCCGTTCACCGGATCCTGTTGACGTGCTCGCCTGCGACATCCCCTCGGCGGGTGCCAGTTCGTTCGACATGGTGCGGCTTTCCCTCGGTGTGCAGCGGTGGTTGAGCGGGGCGTTCGGGGCGCTGTGCCTGTCGCTGCCAAGGCAACAGGAGACCGCCCTCACTCCGCAACGCTTCGCCGACTGTCCGGGGTCGCGAGCACATGCCTGGAGCGGACCTGCTCCGAATGCTGCATGCCTCGGCCTCGCGGGGGCGATGGCCAGCCGGACCGGCGCCCGCCCAGCCACCAGAACCCGCTGCCTGGCCTGTGTCGCCACGCCCAGGCTGCTCACCGCCAGCCTGCCGAAGCTCCCCAGCTGCGACGCCCGCACGAACGCCTGCGCCCACCGCCGCGCCGCCGTATGCGTCGCGGACTACACCTACGTGTAGCCGCCCCGGCGGGGCATGTAGTGCTCGTCCCGCAACTGGTCCTCCGTCGTGACGCGCAACCCCTTGCCCGCGTGCAACAGCTTCGACGACTCCGTGCCGGAGACGGTTGCGGTCTCCTCGTCGTCGAAGGCGGCGACATTGATGCCGTGTTTGTTGTGCTGGGCGTGGATCAGCTCGTGACCGTAGAGCAGGAAGAAGGGGGAGACGGCCTCACCCGGCTTGGCGCCCTCGCTGTCCTTGAAGTCGTGCGGCGCGGTCACCGTGGTGCTGGAACCGGCGCTCGGCCGGTCGACCGAGGCGGCGCGTGCGTCGGGCATCGAGTTGGAGTCCGCCTGCGCCGCGAGGTCGGTCTTCCCTATGGCGTCGACGACCTCGGGGTGGTAGGGAACGGCGCTCACCATCGGCGAGTGGGCGTTCGACGGTGAGGTCAGATCACTCACCAGGGCGCGGCCACGCTGCCGGGAGAGCAGCCGGGCGTGCGCGGACAGCATCTGGTTGCCGTACCCGGGCAGCGCGGCGGGATCCCGGTCGTCGCCCACCGGGCGGGGCTTGTCCGACGTAGCGATGCCCTGCCCGCGCACGACGCGTGACCAGGTCTGGGACAGCTCGCCCTGGGCCTCGGTGTCGTCGGCGTCGATGTCCATCCCGACGGGCCGCGTGCCGCTGTTGTTCCGCAGGATCTCGACGTAGGAGACGTGCCGCTTCTGGACTGCGTCGAGGAGTTCCTTCAAGCCGGTGTTCTTCGGGTTGTCGTCCTTGCCCCCGGGATCGTCGCGGAACTGCCGGTAGACCATGTGCTCGGCGCCGTCGAGCGTCTGGCCGATCCTGTCGAGGTGCGCCTGCCGGACCGCAGCCGACTTGAAGCGCCAGGCGAAGCCCTTGGCCTCGCCCATGAGTTTGTCGGCCGCGCCGATCATCTCCGTCACGAAGTCGTGGATGTGCTTCACCTCTTCGGCCGGCTCGGTGGTCGTGACCGTACGCTGCACCGGCGTGAGCGTCCGGGCGACGGCGTCGTTGCCCGCCGTCCGTTGCAGGGCGAGCACTCCCTGGGGGCTCCGGTCCCGCGGCGACAGGTGGTTCGCCTTCGGTACCGGCCGCTGCCCCGGGCCGGCCTTTGTGGCCTGCTCGGACTGCTTCTGCACACGCATGTCGCTCCCATCACGATGACGGATCTTCAAGCCGAGATTCGTAGATCATCATGGGGCGTCCGGTGGTCGGAAGGGCCACAGGGGCACACCCGGGGGCAACGGGCACTCGGTTCGCCCGCAGGCCGTCCGACCCCGTCGACGTGGTAGTGCCGGTGCGATCCGGCAGAAGAGGGCTGCCCATCCGAGGCTCGACCGCGCCCGACGCGAGGGAGGCGATCAGCGCGGTCCGCCGGGTCCGCGAGGCGCGCAGGGTACGCGAGATGCGCGGAATGCGTGGTCGGTCGCTGTGCATCGCGACCGTCTACAGCGCCACGATCACGGGCAGGTTCAGCAACTCGCCTTCGTTCGACCACCCGTTTGGCACCGCGAGGCATGCGATCACGGCCAGGGCAACACCACAACGCGGGCTCCTCCGTGGGTTCCGCACCGGTGTCGGTTCGCGCGGGCTGTTCCGCACGGTGATCGTCTCGAATGCCGGAGGCGCGTTGACGCCTTCCGGCCTCCGTGCCTGCATCGTCGCATGCCGCGCCAGTCGCTGACCTGCCGCCGCTGCGTCGAACTCGTACGGGTCGCAGCCGCGCTCTGTTGCGCCGCCACTCGCTGATCGCCGCTCACTCCGCGCACTGAGGCGTTCGCCTTGGGCATCGCTCGGGCTGTCGACGCTCGCCGTTTCGAAGGACCTTCCCCACCCAGGAACTCCTCCCGCAGGAACTTCGAGCCCTTCGGCGCGAGTTGCTGATCCTTGCTCCCCCGTTGGTGTTCGCCGGAGCCCTGCTCGGGCAGCAGGTGGGCCTGTTCGTGGGTTCCTGGTCGGCCTGGGCCCGCGACGATTCCCTGCCCGTCGAGCAAGGCGCGACACCGACCCGCTCGGCGGTTGTCGACACCGACTGCGTATGAGGGGCTGTGGTCGGGGTGAGTGTGGACGACGAGGCGAACGTCCCGCCACACTGGCGCTGATCCCGGCCACCTCCAAGCCCCCGCACATGACCACTCTCGGTAGGCGGGGGTTGCCGCGACCATTCCGGGACATCCGACAGAGAGATGTTCCGACAGGGAGATGTTCCGACAGGGAGATGTTCCGACAAGGAGATGTATCGACCGGGACGCGAGGACCTCATGCAACGATGCCATCGAGCCGCGCACGCGCACGTCACGCAGATGAACGCCTCCAGGAGTCGCGCCGCTACGGGCCCGTGCGCCGACGCCGTGCTCCACGCGGACATCGATGCGGGAGCGGAACAGTGAGCGGTGGCCTGCCGCCGCTGAGGAATCGACACCTTGCTGCGGGCTTCATCGTCGTCATGTATCTGCTGATCGGGGCCCTGTTGGCCGGCCTGCTGGGTACGGGGCTCTCGGGCAGCGCCGTATGGGCAGGTGCGGCGGCTGTCGCGGGCGGGGCCCTTGGAGCCGTCTTCGGCGTGTGGCGTCTGCGACGCACACCCGAGGATGAGCGTCTTGACGACGACAACTACTACGGCGCCTGACCAGCCCCAGGACCGTATCGGCGGCGGCGCCCCAACTGGCCGGAGTCCGCGATTCGTTCGCCGCGATCGGCGGGCAGGTGCCGGCCATGGCCATCGACGGCCACGCACTCGACGGCGGGCCGATGTCCAGTCCTTCCCTTGGCAGCGAGCACGCCGCGGTACGCGAACCGACCGACCTGTACGAAGTCTGCCTGCACCGACTTGCACGGCCGACTCGCCGGAGAAGTACGCGCTATGCGTCCTTCTCCCCAGCCCCCTCGTGGAAGGCGACGACCGCCTCACCGTTGGCCCTCGCCCATTCGGTGAGCCTTCTGATGGGCTCCTCCAGGGTGCGCCCGAGTTCGGTCAGGCCGTATTCCACACGTGGCGGCGCTTCGGCGTACGCGCGCCGCTCGATGAGCCCGTTGTCCTGCAGGCGGCGCAGCGTCTGCGTCAGTACTTTGCGCGAGACACCTCCGATGAGCTCGACCAGCTCGCCATGGCGCAGGGGGCCGTCGGTCAGAGCGAACAGCGTGACCACGGCCCATTTGCTGGAGATGATCTCGATGGCCATGCGGGCGGGACAGTCGGCGAGGAACACGGTTCCGGGACGGAGGCTCACATGTCGAAGGTTACCTTTTAGTACCTAACGGATGCCTAACGTCGAAGGCATGCAGCGCACCACTTCGCAGGGCACCGAGGCCGAACTCGACGTCTTCTCCCTCGCCGGCAGTCGCTACGTGGGCAGGAAGGCTCCGTCCCCCGTTGCAAGGCGCTGCCATCGGCCCCCACCTGGACAGTGCACTGCCGACGCGCCCGTGCCTGGCTGTCGGACGGGCACCGAACAGCGCCCGGCGGGCCGACCGTCTCCCGCACGCACACGCACACGCAACGCAAGGAAACAGCTATGACCAGCCCGATCACCTTCGTCCTCGTGCACGGCGCATGGCACGACGGACAGTCCTGGAACCGCGTCGCCCCCTTGCTCACCGCTCAGGGTCACCGTGTCTTCACGCCGTCCCTCACCGGCCACGGGGACAAGACACACCTGCTCAGCCCTGAGACCGGTCTTACTACTCACACCGACGACGTCGTCGGCCTCATCCTCGACCACGACCTGAACGGCATCGTCCTCGTCGGACACAGCTACGCGGGCATGGTCATCTCCAACGTGGCGAACCGGGTTCCCGAGCGCATCTCACGCCTGGTGTACATCGACGCCATGGTGCCGACGCACGGCGAGAACGCCATCGATGTCATGCCGCTCACACGCGTATTGATCGACAGAGCCGCCGACGGTGCCCAGCCCTGGCGCATTCCGCCTCTGCCCGAGGCTCCCGCGCCCCTCGGTCTTTTCGGAGTCACCGACCCCGACGACATCGCATGGCTCAAGACCACGCTGACAGATGAGTCGGTCCTCTGCTTCGAGCAGCCGGCCGACATGTCCAACCCCGCACAGGCAGTCATCCCCCGGGCTCACATCCTCTGCATCGGCAACGAGCCCAACGGCGTCACGCGCCGGCCCGTCCCGAAGCTCCAGCCCAACGGCACACCGTCTCGCGTCCACACGCTGAACACCGGCCACGACGCCATGCTCACCAGGCCCGCAGAACTCAGCGCCCTGTTGCTCGAAACCGCCTGACCACCCGCGAAGCACAGCACGGCCAGGTCAGCGAGTAACCAACCACTCCGCCCCGCCCAGCAGTTGAGGTCACATCATGTTCATCACCTATGCCATCGTCGCTGCAGTCATGTCGGCAGTGCTCCTGGCTTCGGCCGGCGCCAAATTCACGCGGCCGAAGCGGCTCGTCGACCAGATGTCCACCCTTGGCCTGCCCGATGGCGTGCTGCCGTTCCTGGGCGTCGCGCAGATAGCCGGCGCGGGCGGCCTTGTCATCGGACTCTGGTGGGGACCCCTCGGAATCGCTTCCGCCGTCGGTCTGGCGCTCTACTTCATCGGCGCGGTCGCCACCCACCTGCGTGTCGGCGACTACAAGGGAGCACCCCCGGCAGCCGTCCTCACGGCCGCCGCCGTCGCCCTCATCGCACTACGCTCCGCAAGCCTGTAACACGACGTCACCGTCCACGAAGCAGCATCGGCCCGGCCACGTGCGCCACGCTTCGAGCCTCGCTTCGAGCCATGGTTCGAGCCGCGCTTCGACCCGGCTGGGCACTCCTCCGGCGCTCCCGGGAGGCCCCCTCATGTGACGCGGATCACGACGATAGGAAAACCTGGCGCGCGGGCCGGGCGTCTAGCGGGTGTGAGATCAGTCAGGGCACCGCTGCACGAGGTGGACGAGGAACGTCTCGTCCGCCTGGTGGCGAAGGGCGACCGTGCCGCATTCGAGGAGTTGTACCGGCGTACGTCGCCGTGGCTGGCGGTGCGGTTGCGCCGCCGGTGCGTGGACGAGCAGATCGTCGTGGAGGTCATGCAGGAGACCTACTTGGCAGTGTGGCGGGCGGCGGGCGCGTTCGCCGGGGCCGCGGTCGGCGGGACGGCCACCGGCTGGCTGTGGACGATCGCGGCGCGGCGCCTGGTCGACGCGTTCCGGCGCAGGGCCCACCATGCGGAGCCGCCGCCGGCTGCCGCTGCGCCGGCCGCGGCGCCCGCCGCCGAGGAGGAGGCGCTCGCGGCGACCGTCGGTGGTGAGGTCGGTGACGCGCTGCGGTATCTCGCGCCGGAACTACGACAGGTACTGCAGGCCATGGTGCTCGACGGGCTGTCCGTCCGGGAGACCGCGGTCCTGCTCGGGCTGCCGGAGGGCACGGTCAAGACCCGGGCCCGCCGGGCCAGGACGGCGATGCGGAGGGCGCTGGCATGAACGGGGAACACGCGTCGGGGCGGATCATCGAGGGGTACGCGCGTGGCGGCCCACACCTCGCCGCCGACGAGGTGTGGGCCGTGGAGGCCCACTTGGAGGCGTGCCGGGTGTGTCGTGACCGGCTGTCCGCCGTGGTCGCCGCCGAGGTGCCCGCCGTGACGTCTCTGGTCGGCACCGTGTGGTCCGACCTGGAGCCCCGGCTGACGGTCACCGCCACGATGCGGCGAGGACGGTTCCGGCAGGCGTGGCTGTCGCGGTTGTCGCGGTGGATGACGCCCGTGATGGTGCCGTGGCTGGCCATGGTCGTGGGCGTGACGCTGGTGGCCCTGTTGCTCGACCTGGTCGGCGTCGGCACGGGCGAGGTGTCGATGGTGCTGCTGTTCGCGCCGGTCCTGCCCGTACTCGGTGTCGCGGCGTCGTGGGCCCGTGGGCTGGACCCGGCGTACGAGCTGACGGCCTCGGCGCCCAGGGCCGGGCTCCAACTGGTGCTGCGGCGCACCGCGTCCGTGCTCGGCGTGGTCGTTCCCGCGCTGCTGGTGTGCGGGTGGCTGACCGGGGTGATGGTGGCCCAGTGGCTGCTGCCCTGCCTGGCCTTCACCGCGGCGACGCTGGCGCTCGGCAGCATGGTCGGCGTGACCCGCGCCGCCGTCGGGCTGGCCGTCGTGTGGGCCGCCCTGGTCCTGGCACCGACCCTGGCCACCAGCCGGACGGCTTTCGCTCTGCGGACGGACGGTCTGCCCATGTGGGCGCTGCTCCTCGCCCTGGGCACCGGAGTCGTGATCGCCCGCAGAGGCGCGTACTCCGTGCTGAGAACACATCGATGATCCCCGGAGAGGAACAACACCACATGACATCCGCGGTCAACGCGGCCGACCTCGTGCCGACGGCCTACGCCTGGGAGGTCCAGGCCACCGGGCTGAAGGTCAGGGTGGGCAGGAGACGGATGGCCGTCGACGGCCTCGACCTGCGGCTCGGCACCGGCGTACACGGCCTGCTCGGTCCCAACGGGGCGGGCAAGACCACCCTCATCCGTACGCTGGCCACCGTGCTGCGTCCCACCGAGGGGACCCTGGTCATACTCGGCGAATCCGCGGGCGGCCTGGGCGAGCACCGTGCGCTGCGCCGCCGGATCGGCTACCTGCCCCAGGAGTTCGGCTACTACAAGCGCTTCACGGTGCGCGAGTTCGTCGAGTACATGGCGTGGCTGAAGGAGGTGCCGAAGGCGGACATCCCCGCCGCGGTGCAGCGCGCCGTGGAGCGGGTGGGACTGGCGGACCGCGCCGACGACAGGATGAAGGCCCTGTCGGGCGGCATGGTGCGGCGCGTCGGAATCGCCCAGGCCATCGTCAACGACCCGACCGTCCTGCTCCTGGACGAGCCGACGGTGGGGCTGGACCCGGCGCAGCGGCTGCGCTTTCGCGAACTGCTGCAGGAACTGGGCACGGACACCTGTGTGCTCGTCTCGACCCATCTGGTGGAGGACGTCGCCGCCGCCTGCACCGACGTGGTGCTCTTCGCCGAGGGGCGGCTGGTCTTCCAGGGCACCCCGGACGAACTGGCGGCGGCGGGCGGCCCCGAGCACGTGGGTGACAGTCCTCTGGAGCGCGGTTACTCGGCGCTGCTGCAGAACCCCGGCCAGGAAAGGGGCACTTGGTGAACCTCCGTGTCCTGCGCATCGAGCTGAGGCGTTCCGTCGCCCCGTGGGCCGGGGCGGTGGTCCTGGTTCCGGCGCTGGCGTTCCTGTATCTGGTGGACGCCGCGTGGTGGAGGGGCACCACGGCGTGGACGGCCCAGTGGACGTCCATGGCCATGTGGACCCGCTCCCTGCTGTTCTACCTGTGGCCGCTGGCCGTGGGGCTCGGGGCGTTGCAGGGGCTGCGCGACCACCGTTCGAAGATGTACGAGCTGCTGACCAGCACGCCGCGGCCCGCCCGGCACCGCGCTGCCGCGCTGGCGGGCGCGACGGCGTTCACGCTGGCCTCGGGCTTCGCGCTCCTCGTCCTCGTGGGCGGATTGCATGTACTCGGCAACACCCGGTACACGCACCTCGGCTGGCTGCCGATCTCACTGGTGGGGGCGCTCTTCCTCGTCGCGGGGGCCGTGCTGGGCATGGGGGCCGGTCGGGCTCTGCCGTCCGCGCTCACCCCGCCCGCGGTGGCCATGGCCGCCTTCGTGTTCACCGTGCTGATGCACTCCTCCCTGGGGCGGACGGAGACGGTCATTGCGGGCGGGGTCCCGGTCACGGAGCCGAACCGGGTCTCGCTGCTGTCACCGACGGTGGAGGAGGTGCGCGACACACTCGTCACGCTCTCCGCGTCCGTGCACCTCGGGCAGACGGTCTGGCTGCTCGGCATGGCCGCGACCGGCTTCGCACTGCTGATCGCGGCGACCCCGGCAGCCCGGCTGACCGCCCTTGCACCCCTTCTGGCGGGCGCGGTGATCGCCCTGCTCGTGCTGCCCTCCGACCCGGGCCGGATGTACGTCGTCGACAAGGCCGCCGCGGAGCTGGTGTGCGACGGCCCGGTGTGCGTGACGGCGACGCAGCGGGCACGGCTCGACGGCCTCGCGGGCCCCGGCAGGAAGGCGCTGCGGCTGTTGCACGCCGCACTGGGCGGCAAGGCGCCGATCTCGGTCCGGGAGAACGCCGCCGTTCTGCCGCAGGGCTCCACACCTCGGTGGTCCCGCGAGAGCGTGCTGTTCGACTTCGACGACGACATGATCACCGGGGTGGAGGGCGAGGAGCTGACCCGGACCCTGATCGCACAGGCCATGGTGCCGTCGTGCGTCCCTGTCGGCTGGAGCGGCACCACCGACGCCGCCTCGCAGATCATCGCGGTCGGCTGGGTCACCGGTGACCTCGCACCGCTCGACGGCACCGGGTACTCCGCGGCCGAGCAACTGGCCGAGGCGAGCCCCGTATGGAAGGAGTTCAGAGCGCTGCCGCCGGACGGCCAACTCTCCCGGATCAGCGCGATGCGTGACGCCGCGCTCTCCTGCGAGGGCGACCCGCTCGCCGCGCTGAAGGGCGGTGCGTCCCGGTGAGGTGGCTGACGCTGTACGCCCGCTCACGACAGGTCCCCGCATCGCTCGCCGCGGTGGTCGTCAGCGCGGTCACGCTGGCGGTACTCACCCGGGACGGGAGTAGAGGCGAAGGCCCCACCGAGCCGGGGCTGCCCGTGCTCGTCCTCGCCGCCGGGGCGATGGCGTTCTCGGTCGGGCTCAGCGGGCAGGACCCCGCGCTGGACCGGACGGCCGCGATCCGCTGGGTGCCCCGCAGAGCGGCGCACGTGCTGTTCGCCGGCGCGGTCGTCGCCGCGGTGCTGCTGACGGTGCAGATCGCGGGCGGGCCCATGGCCACCGCCGCGTTCGTCGTCCGCGACAGCGCGGGCCTGCTGGGACTGGTCGCGCTGGGCGCGGCGCTCATGGGCGGCCAGTACGCCTGGACGCTGCCGTTCGCCTGGCTCTCGTTCGCCTTCTTCGCCCCGCCGCCGACAAGCACACCGATGCGGGTGGCCACCTGGATGCTGCAGCCACCCGGCACCCCGTTGGCGACGTGGACGGCCGCGATCCTCACGACCGCGGGCATCACGGCCTACGCGCTGGCGGGCCCGAGACGGTGACCGGACCGGGGAATCGTGATCTGTCCGGACCGATGCCTCACGCCGGTCCCTGAGGTGAACGTGCCGGCGGGGAGGCCGGGTCGGCACGCGATGTCCCGAGGCAGCGTGCTGATCGATGCGGCGATCGGCCCCGGCGATCGTCGGAGGCCCTGGCGAAGTGCGCCGACTACGTGGTCGAGAAGCCGCAACCGTCCCCTTCCCTGCGACGAGGGCCGATGGTCGTCGCAGGGAAGGGGCACGGCCGCGCGGCGGGATCGCCGAAGCCTCAAGCGGATGCCGGTCGCAGGACGACGGGGAGGGCGACGAGGCCGTTTATCGCCGTGGAGATCACGGGCACCAGTTCCGACTCGGGCACGGCCAGCCTCATGGCGGGGAACCGGGTGAAGAGCTGGGAGAGCCCGATCGCGCTCTCCAGGCGGGCCAGGGGGGCACCGAGGCAGTAGTGCGGGCCCGCGCCGAAGGCTAGCTGGCGCGCGTAGTGGCGGGAGTCGCGGATGTCGAAGCGCGCCGGGACCGTTCCGCGCTGTTCGCGGTTGGCGGCGGCCAGCCCGACAACGATCGGCTCGCCGCGGCGCACGGTCACTCCGTGCAGGACGGTGTCCCGCAGCGCGTAGCGCATGAACAGGTTGCGCAGCGGGCTGTTCCAGTGCAGGCCCGCTTCCACGGCGGCCGGCCAGTCCAGTTCGCCGTCGAGGACCGCGGTGAGCTGGTCGGGATGCGTGAGCAGGGCATGGACGGTGCTGGTCATCGAGTTGACCGTGGTCTCGTGGCCGGCCAGCAGGATGATCTCCAGGGAGTCGATCAGTTCCTTCTCCGTCAGCCTTCCGTCCTCTTCGTCCAACGCCTCGATGAGCGCGCTGGTCAGATCGCCGAGCGGAGCCGCGCGCCGGTCGGCGACCAGACGTGCCAGCACCTCGCGCTGCCGGACCGCTGCCTCCTGCCGCTCGGCGCCACTCACCTCGACACTCAGCATCGTCCGGAAGTGACCGCGTAACCGGCGCTGCTGATCGGGGTCGGTGAGACCGAACAGCTCACAGATGATCAACAGCGGGAGCGGATAGGCGAAACCCTCCTTGAGATCGGTCACCGCCCCCGGACTCGACTCCGGCCCGGACTCCAGGCCGTCCAGCAACTCCCGGGTGATCTCACGGATCCGAGGCGCGAACGCGTCGATCCGCCGGGCGGTGAAGGCGTGACTCACCAGGCGGCGAAGCCTGCGGTGGTCGGCCCCGTCCGCGTTGAGCATCGACTCCCCGACGATCAGGTTGAGCAGCGGCCATCCGGCGGGTATCTCCCCGCGCGTGTACGCACCCCAGTGCCGCGGATCGCTGGAGAGGTCGGGGTGCGCGTCCAGTACCGTCTGGGCCGCCTCGGCCGACATGGCCGCCCAGGCACGGACATCGTCCGGCAGCGCCACGGGGACCACGGGGCCGTCCCGCAGCCACTCGGCTGCTTCCTCGTGGGTCCCGCGGTTCGGATCGAGTAAGGACACGGGCTGGTCGAGCGACAGCTTCGAACGGTCGATGCGCATGGACAGCTCCAACTGCACGGGGATACGTTGCCTTGCGTCCGCTTGCCGTGTGCGGCCGTACCGCGGAGGAAGCTGTACCGAGTCCGGGCCGGCCATCCGACAGGGCCGGAACCGTCGCCAGGCACGAATCCCGGGGCCGACCCCGCCACCGTCATCGTATCCACCCTTACCCGCGCATACGTACGAAGCGGACGAAGCCCCGGCCGAAGAGCTCAAGTCGTCTCATTCCACTGTCCCGCCGCCTGTCCGAACTGGCCGAGAAACGCCCACGCAGGCAGGGGCTTCGTCATCGTGGCCAGGTTGGTGGGCGAGTCGATTGCGCGCTCACGCCGGTTGAGCCGGCACAGGGTGACGCCGCAGGAGGGCCGTCCGTCCGGGCTCGGAGATCTGCTGCGGGCGCCGGAGGACGAGCTGCCCGCACCAAGCACTCTGTCGCGGCGCCCTTCGCCCGTCTTTCGATACGAAGAAACGCACACCATGATCGCTGAGCCCGGATCCGGGGAAGGTGAACAGCAGGGAACCGATGGAAACGGTGACGGAGGCGGCGAGTGGGCAAGCAGCACGGACGTGACTGGACGCGCATGACCCCGGACGACTTCGACGAGGATGCGCCACCGCGACCGGACGCGCCCGCTGGGCCGGCCGCCGTCCTGGCCGTACCCGACGAGTGCGGCACGGCCCCGCTGTTCGGCGACGAGAGTCCCGCCGCACACCCCGAGCGCGCGAAGAAGCGCCCTGGGGCCCCGCCCTTCGATCAGGCCGAGCTGTTCTGACCCCGGGCGCACCTGTGGGGCGTCCCAGAGATTGCTCATCCGGATGGTCTCGTGAGAGCAAGGTGGTGCGCTGGGGCGGAAAAAGGGGGACACCGCAGCTGCCCGTGTGCCACTCTGCTGGCCGTGATCATCAGAGTGAGCGAGGCACGCGTACGTCCTGAACGTTTCGAAGCGTTCCGCGACATGATCGTCTCCGCGGTGCGCGACTTTCCCGGCCGCTACCCAGGCCTGATCGAGCACGAGGTACTGCTCGCACCGCCCAACTCGCTGCTCTACGTCAGTCGTTGGCGCAGCGAGCAGGACCTGGCCGACTACGCCGGCGAGCACTGGCGGGACCAACCCGTGGTTCTGCCGGGTGAGGACGAGTACCTGCTTGAACCACTTCAGGTGCGACACTTCACGCTCGCATCTTTGGCCTGACTCCAGACCATGTGAAGTGGGTCTTACCGCGTCGGCGCAGGGACCACGCCCCGACGTTCTTTCGGTTCCCACCACGGGTCGAACTCGCTGTGCAACACGTCGCGTTCACCGGACGGACAGCTTCGCACAACCCTTCGTACGCCTCGCGAGTCACAGCCCCGGAAGCCCTTCCCCCTCGCTTCCCCTTCTGACTACGGGAGTTGCCCTGTGCGTGTACGTACCCTGGCCGCCACCGCCGCCGTAGCGGCACTCACCGCCACCGGTCTGACCCTGCCGCTCGCCGCGAGCGCCGCGGCCGCCACGACTCCGCGGTTCGACTTCAACGGCGACGGATACGCGGACATCGCCGTCGGCATGCCCAACGCCACCGTGGACGGCAAGGCCAAGGCCGGCTACGTCAGCGTGATCTATGGCGGCGCGCAGAGCCCGTACCAGTCCACCGGCGTCATCAGCCAGGCCGAGGCCGGCATACCCGGCACGCCCGAGACCGGCGACCGCTTCGGCTCCTCCGTGGCGCCCGTCGACGTGAACGGCGACGGCGTCTTCGAACTCGTCGTCGGCGCGAGCGGCGAGTCACTCACCTCCGACCAGCTCAAGGACGAGGGCACCATCACCGTCCTGGACGGCTCGCAGTGGCAGATCAAGGGCACCACCGTGGCCAGGGGCACGTCCGAGTACAGCAGCATCGGCCGCACCATCGCCACGGGTGACTACGACGGCGACGGCGACACCGACCTCGCGTTCGGCGAGAACGGCGAGGAGCACGGAGCGCTCCGGTTCCGCCCTGGCCCGCTCACCGCCGACCCGGTGGCCACGACCACCCTGCGCCGCTACAGCATGGGCGGCACCACCCGCGACCTGGCCACCGGCGACTTCGACGGTGACGGCCGCGACGACCTGGCCGCCACCTGGCAGGGCATAGAGGACTCCAGCACCTTCATCACGCGCTGGGACGACCGGGCCCAGCCGGCCCAGTGGTACGCGGACTCCGACCGCGGCAGTGCGCTCGCCACCGCCGACTTCGACCGGGACGGCACGGACGACCTCGCGGTCGGCCTCGTACAGCCCAACCCCGAGGTGGAGAGCACGCACTGCGAGGACCGGCTCGGCGGTGCGGTGCTCCTGCTCAAGGGCTCGAAGAGCGCGACCTTCGGCGCCGAGTACGAGTGCGTCACCCAGTCGAACCCGGAGGTCGGTGGTACCGCCGAGGAGGGCGACGACTTCGGCGCCTCGCTGTCCGCCGGAGACCTGAACGGCGACAGCCGCCCGGAACTGGTGGTGGGCGTGCCCGGCGAGGACGTGGGCACCGTGAAGGACGCGGGCGGATACGTCACGTTGAACGGCACGGAGCACGGCCTCTACGGAGGGCCGGCCCGCAGCCAGAGCACCCCGAACATGCCCGGCACCGCCGAGGCCGGCGACCGCTTCGGTGCACAGCTGGCCGTCGGCGACTACAACCTCGACGGACTGTGGGACACCGCGGTGAGCGCGCCCGGAGAGAACGCCGGTGAGCCCAGGTCCGGTGGCGTCTGGTTCGCGCCGAGCAGCACGGACGAGACCTACCCGCCGGGCAAGTCACTGACCCCCTACGGCTTCGCGCTGCCCTTCGGCGCGATCAATTACGGCGAGGTACTGGGGCTTTAGACATCCGCGGGCCCTCCAGGGCCCGCCCCTCGCGCCCCCGCCGTGCGCTGCTCCGTGCCGCCACGGTCCTCGCGTCGGCGGGGCGCTCCTGCGGCGGGCACGACATCTGCGGTGGCTTGCCCGATCGCCGCGCTCCGACCGGTGCCAACGACGCTCCGGTCGAACTGAGGCGGCCCCGCCCGGCGGGGAGGTGAAACGGGGCCGCCCGCGAGAGCGCCGTGAGCTCTCCGGCCGTGCGGCGCTCTGTGCGACCGCCTGAGGTCCGGCGACGCCCTCCATGGCGACTATCGCATCGACCCACATGCCCAAGGCATATTCCAGCCACATGACACTGCCGTCGGCAGCCTCAGTAGATGCTCAGGCCGAACGCTGACAGCCACTCGACCACGGGCTGGTAGTAAGTGACCCCCCCTGAGCTGCAGTTCCCACTGCCGCCGACGATGACACCGAGCGCCGTACCGCCCGAGAAGGCCGGACCTCCGGTGTCTCCCGGTTCGGAGCAGATGGTGGACCTGAACAGCCCGGACACCACTCCCCCGCCGTAATTGACCGTGACATTCACCGCTTGGACACTCCCACAGCGGTATCCGCCGACCCGCCCGACATGGCAGATCGACTGCCCTACCACGGGATTCGCCGCACCCGTGATGTCACGAGTACCAGCACCGGCACCCAGCGACACCTCACCCGGATAGGAAACCGCCGTGTTCGTGTACCGGACACTCGCATAGTCGTTGCCCGGGAAGCTCACCCCCGCGGTAACACCGACACCGACGGTCAGAGCGGCATCGGCGTACCAGGTGGTGGCGCCCTGAGCACACCGACCCGAAACGAACGCGTACATCGTGGAGCCTGAACGGGCGTTGAAGCCCACCGTGCAGCGGCCGACCGTGCTGTAGAGCGTGTCACCCCCACGCACCACGACAGCCGCCTGCCGCCCCGCCCGCGCATCGGCGTGAGCGGCCGATCCGGCAGCAGCGGACCAGCCGAAGCACAGCGCCAATACGACAACGACGCGGACAGCGACTCGCAGACGCCTCACAGAAAGCATGGCAATCACGACGACCCCCTACGACATGTACCTGCCAGCATGCGACCCCCCGGACCCCGATGACCAGGCCGAAAAACGCCAACAACACGACACCGGGGATGCGCGAGTACGCCGCCGAACATGCAGCTGGTCGCTGTTGCGGCGCGGCCCGCCGGCCAACGTCGCCTGCGCCGACGACAACCACCTCGAACGTATCCTTCGGGCGAGCTGATGAGCCCGGCGATGACGAACGCCTGGCGGGCCCGGTCCCGCAGCACGGCCGCCGAGGCCAGGTGGCCTGCCGCCGGCCCGGTCGGGGCTCGGGCCTCGTGGGGCAAGACACCGCCTTGGAAAAACTTGGGCGCCGCTGTCGATGCGTCCAGGGCCCGTTCGACGTACGGGTGTAGGACGCATCACCAGAGGACGCGACAGAACCTGATGAGGGAACACATGGAACACACGGATCACATGCAACAGCTGCTGCGCGTGCAGAACTTCACCATCTCAAGCGACGGCATCGCCGCCGGCGAGGACCAGAGCCTGGAGCGGCCCTTCGGCCACCACATCGATCCGGGGAAGCTCTTCGCCTGGGCCGGCGCCACGGCAAGCTGGCCCCACCGAACCGAGCCCGGGGGAAGCCGCGGCCTCGACGACTACTTCACCCGCGACTTCACCCACAACATCGGTGTCGAGATCATGGGCCGCAACAAGTTCGGACCCCAGCGCGGCCCGTGGACCGACCACCAGTGGCGCGGCTGGTGGGGCGACGAGCCGCCCTTCCACACCCCGGTGTTCGTCCTCACCCACCACACCCGACCGTCCTTCACGCTGTCCGACACCACGTTCCACTTCGTGGACAGCGACCCCGCCACCGTCCTCACGCAGGCGCGGGAGGCCGCGCAGGGCAAGGACATCCGGCTCGGCGGCGGCGTGAGCACCATCCGGGAGTTCCTCGATGCCGACCTCATCGACACCCTGCACGTGGTCGTCGCACCGGTGAAACTCGGATCCGGGCTACGCCTGTGGGACTCCCCCGATGAGCTGCTGGACCGCTACCACATGGAGGCCCTGCCCAGCACGAGCGGCGTCACCCACCACCTCTTCTGGCGCAAATAGCCAGAGAAGCAACGCGCGCGCCCCAGCACGGCCGCGGCGTGGCGTGGCGTGGCGTGGCGAAGAAGGTGTCGTCTGCGGCGTAGCGGTCGATCCGTAGACCGATGGCTGCGCCTGGAAGACTCCGCGCACGCCGGGCCGGCGGCGTCGGCAGCTCGTGGCCCGGCGGGATGTGTCACCGGATGAGGCTGCGCAGGACGGTGGTGCCGGCGCCGGCGGCGGTCAGCCCGGCGACGGCCGCGGTGGCCGGGTGAGCGCCGGACAGAACGGTGAGAGTGGCGATCACCAGGCCGATGACCACGGCTGCGAGCAGGACGACGGCGGTGTGCAGGGACACAAACGGCTCGGTCCCGGGGGCGGGCACGGGGCCGGACCGGGCGGGGGGTTCGGACGAGGCGGCGGCATCGGGCCGGGCGGCGGGGATCGGCTGGACGGCGGGGATCGGCTGGACGGGCTCAGGAGTGCTCATGGCAATACCGTCCCGCCCGGCGGGGCGACGGCGGGCGCGGGCCGAACGGATCCGATGACACTCGATCAACAGGCCAGTGACAGTGAACACTTTTCCTACCCGGTCGAACGCAGCGTTGCCCCTGTGTCACACCGGCGGGCTGTTCGGCCGAGTTCGGTGCTGTTCCACCGCAGCCCTTCTAGCCTGCTCAGCACAGCTGGACAGGGGGAAGGGCGACGGTGGGCGAGCACGACACGAAGGCCGAAGGCGCTGAGGGCACTGAGGGCACGAGCTTGTATGAACAGCACCTGGAACGTCAGGCGCAGGCACTGCGGCGGTTGAAGGTGGAGCGGGGTGATCCGCCGTTGCGCAGGATTCAGGCGCGGGCCAGAGAGCTGTTCGGTGAGGGGGTGCCGTTGCCGCCGGCTACCCAGCACGCCGCGTTCAACGGCCGTTACGTCAGCCTCGACAAGCTGATCGCCCTCGTACGCACCCTGATGTCCTGGGACGCCTACGGCCAACCCTGTCCCGCCCCGGACCGCGCCCATCCCGACCTTGCCCCCTGGCACGACCAGTGGCGCGCCATCGCCGAACTGCGCTCCCTCCGGCATCGCACCACCCCGGCCCGTACGCCGGCCCCCGCCCCCGCACCGGCGCCGGCCGGTCCGCAACCAGCCGATCCGGACGACTCGCAGGGCCGTCCCGTCGAGCCCGAGCCGGCGGCCGACCCGGAGCCGACGGCCGACCCCGAACCCGAACCCGCGGCCGTTCCGCCGGCCCCACCGCCCGCCCCCGAAATGCCTTCGCCGAGCATGAGCACACCGCATCCGCCGACAGGACCCCGCCACGTCGCAGCGCGAGCCCTCGCCAAGGCGGGCCGGACACTGGCAGCCATGAGCCTGGCGGGCCTGCTGATCCTCGCGCTGGACGCCAGCAGCCCCCACCTGTGCACGGCCGCACACACCGGCAGCACCACCCAGCACTCGCTCCCCGCCGAACGCCACCGACAGCCCCACCACCCGGCTCTCGCAGCAGGTATGCAGCAACGACCAGCCATAAGGCCGGGCATGTGCATCTACTACGCAGGCCGGACCAGCTGCCCCGCGGACTTCCCCCAACCCACACCCACCACTCCCTCACTGACCACTCCCCCACCCAGCCCAGATCCCTACCCCAGCCCGGATCCGAGCCCCAGCCCCAGCCCGACTCTCGCCCCGAAACCGGAACCCACCCGCAAGCAGAACGTCTGCGCATAAGCCCGCCACGGCGCTGCTCTCCAGGCCGGCGTGAACTGCCCGCTCGCTGCTGCCCGTTCAGGCGCTCCGGCACGAATCGGTCCTCGCGGTACCGGACGGCAGGCTGCGCGCCCAGCCAGTAGGCGGTGTCGTCCTGCCACACCAACCTCATGCTGCCCACGGTCCGAGCCCGGAGTTCGGCGAGCGCACCTATGGCGCGTCCGAGCGAAGAGCGCGCAGCGTGCGTTCGATGTGACCGTGGAAGTCCCCCTCGTTGTAGTCGGTGGCGGAGGCGGGAGCGGGGCCGGCGGCTGCGGCAGTGAGTTCGGCGACGGCACGGTCGAGCAGCGCGGGCCCGATGCCTGCTCGACCGGCACTGGCGATGCGGGCGAGCGCGGTGGCTGCCGCCCACCGCACCAGTCTGTCCTCGCTGTCCAGATGCGGGGCAAGCCCGGCAGCATGCTCGGGAGTGCCCACGAGGCCGACGGCGACCAGGGCAGTGGCCGCGACTACAGCATCGTGCTCACGCGCAGCGAGAGCGAGCAGACGCGGCACCGTGACGGGCGCGGCTTCGGGGAACCAGGCGCTCAGATAGGCGATCCGGGTACGCAGGCAGGGATCGACGTCGTCGAGCAGGGCCAGGAGACCGGGCAGTTCGGCGAGGACCGCGTCGTACGAGCACAGGGCCGTCCACCGCGCGTCGGGAGAGTTGCCGGCTGCCACCCAGCTCCGTATGTCCAGCAGTTGCCGGCGCTGCTGCTCGTCCGTCTCCACGCCCAGTTGCTCGTCGTACCAGGACAACATCTTCTCCGGGGAGCACTCGGACGCAGCCGCGCGCCAGGCCACCGTGTCGATCCCGGTGGTGAGCCGGTACTCGTCGTACCAGTCGACCGCGAGGCGGGTCAGCAGCCACATCGTGTCCGCACGGGCGGCCGGCGGGCCGGCCACCGCGATCCGGGCCAGGAACGGAATCGCGACCGGCGATGCCTGGCAACGGCTGCCCTGGTGGAAAATGTTGTTGAACAGGCTGCCGAACGCCCTCTCCCGTGCGGCCTCGTCATCCCCGCACAGCGCACGTAGCTGGCCGGGAACATCCTCGGCCGACCCGTACGCGTGCGACAGGCCCGCCCAGTCCACGTCGTCCAGGCCCGCCGGCGATGTCCCGTTCTCAATGATCATGGCGGCAGCATGCCAGGCGTCTGCGACAGCAGCACGTCGTCCCTACGCCGACAAGCGCCGGCGTGCGCCGACACCCATCAGCTGCACGACGCCCGCGCACCGGCGCGCCGGGCCTCTGCCGGGAGTGGAAGGAGGTGATGGGAAACTGGCGGGTATGGATATCGCTCGCAGGAACAACGTCACCGTCACCGGCCGTGCGGGCGGGCCGGTGCTTCTGCTGGCCCATGGATTCGGCTGCGACCAGAACATGTGGCGCCTGGTGGCTCCCGCGCTGGCCGAGCGCTACCAGGTGGTGCTCTTCGACTACGTCGGCTCGGGCCGGGCGGACCCGTCGGCCTGGGACGAGGGGCGTTACAGCTCGCTTGAGGGGTACGCGCTCGATGTGTTGGAAATCTGTGAGGAACTGGACCTGCGAGATGTGACGTTTGTCGGGCATTCGGTCAGCGCGATGGTGGGGGTTCTCGCGGCGGCGAAGGCACCGCGGCGCATCTCCCGTCTGGTGATGGTCGCGCCCTCGCCCCGCTACATCGACGACGACGGCTACCGGGGCGGGTTCAGTGCCGAGGACATCGACGAACTGCTGGAGTCCCTGGAGTCGAACTACCTGGGCTGGTCGGCGGCGATGGCCCCGGTCATCATGGGCAACGCGGACCGGCCGGAACTGGGCCAGGAACTGACCGCCTCGTTCTGCGCGACCGACCCGGACATGGCCCGCGTCTTCGCCCGCACGACGTTTCTGTCCGACAGCCGCAAGGATCTGAGGACGGTCACGGTGCCGACGCTGATCCTGGAGTGCAGGCAGGACATGATCGCTCCGCGGGAGGTCGGCGCCTACGTCCGTGACGTCATCCCGGGCAGCCGGCTGGTGACGCTGGAGGCGACGGGGCACTGCCCGCAGCTGAGCGCGCCGCAGGCCACCACGGGGGCGATCACCGACTTCATCGCGGCGGCCTGATGATGTGCCGCACCGACCGGTCGGTGCCCGAACCGGGTGAGGGGCAGGACGTGGACGCCGCGGACGCGGCGTTCACGTCACTGCTGGAGGACAGCGCCGAGGAACTGTACGAACAGGCCCCCTGCGGTTATCTGTCGACGTTGATGGACGGCACCATCGCGAAGATCAACACCACGCTGCTGGACTGGCTGGGCCTGGCCCGGTCCCAGGTGGTGGGGCGGATGCGGTTCGCCGATCTGCTCACGGTGGGTGGCAAGCTCTACCACGAGACGCACTTCGCACCGCTGCTGCAGATGAAGGGTGAGGTCAGCGGCATCGCCCTGGACATCAAGGCGTCCGCCGGTCTGCGGATGCCGGTGCTGGTCACCTCCAAGGTGAAGACCAGCGAGGACGGCGAGCCGCTGCTGATCCGCACCACCGTCTTCGACGCCCGCGACCGTCGCGCCTACGAGAAGGAACTGCTGCGCGGCCGTCGGACGGCCGAGGAAGCACGCCGGCGGTCCGAAGCCGACCGCGAGCGGCTCCAGGAGGCGCTCGCCGTCCTCCAGCAGAGCCTGCTGCCCGCCGAACTGCCCGAGGTCCCAGGCCTGGAAGCCAGTTCCTATTACCACACGGCCTCCCCCGATTTGCTGGGCGGAGACTTCTACGACCTGTTCCCCCTGGACGCCGGGCGATGGGCGTTCTTCCTCGGCGACGTGTGCGGCAAGGGCCCCCAGGCCGCAGCCGTCACCTCGCTGACCCGTTACACCCTGCGCGCCGCGGCCCTGCACGACGCCGACCCCGTCGCCGTCCTCACCACCTTGAACACCGTGTTGCACGAGCGATACCGAAGCGGCGAGGGCCGCTACTGCACCGCCATATTCGGCGTCCTCGAACCCGACGACGGCCACGCGGGCGTGCACCTGGCCTCCGGCGGACATCCCTCCGCCCTGATTCAGCGCGCGGACGGCAGCGCCGACTACCTCCCCACCCCCGGCGGGCTCCTCATCGGCGTCCTGCCCCGAGCCCCGTTCACCGCCGCCCGCGCCCGGCTCCTGCCCGGCGACACCCTGTTGCTCTACACCGACGGCCTGACCGAAGCCCGTACCGGTCCCGACCGCGCGCTCTACGGCGAGGACGCCCTGCTCGCCTTCACCGCCGCCCAGCCGCCGACAGGCCCTCAGGCGCTGATCACCGCCCTGAGCGGGCTGCTCGCGTCCTTCGGCGACGGCCTCGACGACGACACCGCACTGCTCGCCCTCGGCGTGCCCGCCCCGCTTCCCACCACCACGAGCGAAGACCTGACATGAGCGCACTGACGATCAGCACCCGAGACACCGCCACCGGTCCCGTACTGGAGATCACCGGCGACCTCGACTACGAGACGGCGCCCGAACTGCGCGGGGCTGTCAAGGACCTCACCCTTGCCGCGGGGCAACTGCTGGTCCTGGATCTGGCCGGTCTGGACTTCTGCGACTCCAGCGGGATCAGCGCTCTGCTGTCGGCCCGGAGCCTGGCCATCGGACAAGGTGGCCACATAGCCCTGGCCGCGGTCCCCGCCAACACCGCCCGCATCCTGGGCGTCGTCGGCCTGGACCAGGTCTTCACCATCCACCCCGACGCCGCCACGGTCACCGCGCGTAACTCCGCCGCCCGCTGAACCTGCGCTGCCCTGCTCCATGCCGGGCTCGAAGTACTCGACGCACCGGCCGTCACACCAGTACTGGAACAAGCTCGGCCCGGGGGTACGCACCCATGGCACGCACCCCCGGCCAGGGTCAGTTGTGGGAGACCGTCAGGCCGTAGAAGGCGACTCGGGCCCCCTTGGTGGTGCTGTCCGATGAGGACTGGTTGTAGGAACCGGCCTTGAAGTACTGCTTGTACGGGTCGAACGAGGTCGGGATCGTGTAGTGCGTGGTGCTTCCGTTGACGGTCAGGTCGATGGTCCGGCCGCCGGAGACGGCTATGGAGTACGTCCAGGTCTTGCCGAGGGATACGTGACCGACGGTGTGCGGTGTCTGGCCACCGGCGGGTGAGTTCTCGATACCGGCAACGATGTCGCCGTTCGCCCGGTAGTACAGCTCGACGAGCGGCTTGGTGGAGGACCCTCCGGAACCGAGGTGGATCTGGCCCACGCACACGTTGGAGGTCACCGACACCACGCGCAGGGTCGCGTTCATACGGTGACTGCCGCTGAGCGACCAGTCGGCGGCGCCGCCGTTGCGGTTCATCTCCCGCAGTTCGGAGCGGGCGTACTTGGAGTTGGGCGTGGTGACGCCCTTCTCGGGGGCCCAGAAGGTCATCGCTCCGTCCCGGGTGTCGGTGTAGAAGTACGAGTCCTGGAAGCCGTTCGCACCCTGGAGCCGGGACGAGGAGATGGTGGTCGGTGAGCCCGGAGAGCCGACGGGCTCCTGCAACTGCCATACGGAGAGGTCGAAGTTGCCGCCCGGGGCCTTGTTCGGGTCGGCCGCGGCGGCGCTGCCGGTGCTCAGGACGGCGATCGTACCGACGAGTCCCGCGACCGTGGCGGTGGCCAGTGCTTTGAAGCGCATCATGTGAGGTCCTTCGACGACGGGGAACAGTGGGGGGTCAGCCGGTGTACTGGGCGAAGACGCGGGTGTAGTCCCAGGCGGCCTGGGCGACGCCGGAGCAACTCTCGGAGTCGCCGCCGGTGCAGGGCCGGTCGCGGTTCGCGGACCAGAAGGTGAGCCGGGCCAGGTGATGCTGCTGGGCGTAGCCGAGGATGGTGCGGAAGTCGGCGACGGTGACCTTCTCGTTCTGGTCGGTGACGCCGTTCATGGAGGAGATGCCCATGGTCCGGTAGGCCTGGTCGTCGCTGTAGCCGTACGCCTGCTTCAGCGCGGTCTTCAGGCCTTCGGCGGCGCGCAGGGTCAGGGTGCCCATGTTCTGGCTTCCGCCGTCGAAGTCGAAGGGCATGATGGTCCAGCTGTCGGCCGACAGGCCCGATGCGGCGGCGCGCTTGATGAGGCTGGTGTCGGGGCCGCTCTGCCCGGTGCCGATGGTGATGTGGACCTTCAGGCCCGGATTGCGGGACTTGACGGTCTTCAGGGCGTCGACGGTGCGCTGCTGCACGGTGGGGCTGTCGTACGCGGCGGCCTCGATGTCGATGTCGATGACCTTGAGCGTGTAGGCGTCGACGACCTTCTGGTAGGCGGTGGCGAGTTCGCTCGCGCTGGAGCAGGAGCTCTCCAGCTTGTTGCCGCTGTATCCGCCGAACGACGGGATGGCGTCGCCGCCGCCGTTGCGGATCGTGGTGATGGTGCGCTGGTCGACGCCGCCGGTGAGCGGGCGGCTGCCGTCCCACTGCGGGTTGCAGTAGCCGTTGCTGAGGATGAAGGCGGGGGTGAACGACTTCACGCCGGTGGCCTGGGTGATCGTCGTCGGGCTGGGCGGGTTGCCCCAGCCGTTGTAGAGGTACGGGGCGACGGCGGTCGAGGTGGCCGCGGGGGCGGCGTCGGCGTGCGGGGCGGCGAGGAGACCCGCCGTCAGGGGCAGGGCCGCCAGGGCGAGTCCGCCGCGCAGGGTGTGGGAACGGACATGCTTTCGCACGGTCATGGGGGTGATCGCAGCCTTTCGTCAGAATCAGACGGTGGGGGAGGCTCGTTCACGTCAGTGAACGATGAGTTCACCTATGAACACGCGGTGTGCGGAAGAACGTAAAGGTCTGAACCAACGACGTCAAGAGGTTCGGAGCAGGACGACAACTGGGTCCCCGGTCTCACTCGTGGCACCCACGTCCGTCCACGCCGCGCCAAGCGCGGCGCCGCGCAGGGGCGTTACGGCCCAGGGGCACCGCGCACCAGGTGATGTCGACGGCGACACCGCCCTGGCCGGATGCATGGCTGCGCGCGCCGACGACTGCCCGGCCCGCCTGCCCCACTCGGTCGGTGGCTTCAGGCTCCGGCCAGCCGGTCCACGGCGGTGAGGACGGGCCGTACACCGTCCTCACCACCGAGCCGGCCCGACAGCTCCTTCGCGCGCTCCGCGTAGGCGGGTTCGGTCACGGCCCGTGCCACGGCGGCACCGAGAGCGTCGGAGGTGAGCCCGCGCAGTGGAACCGCCGCCGGGGCCACCCCGAGCGAGACGAGCCGGGCCGCCCAGAACGCCTCGTCGAACTGGATCGGCACCGGCACGGCCGGAACGCCGGCACGCAGCGTCGCCCCGGTCGTCCCGGCACCCGCGTGATGGACCACCGCGGCCATCCGCGGGAAGAGCGCCGCGTGCGGGACCTCGTCGACGGTGAACATGTCGTCGCCGGTGGCGGACAGCCCGGCCCAGCCCCGCTGCACGACACCCCGGACCCCGGCCGCGCGCAGGGCCCGCACGACCTCCCCACCCAGCCGCTCCGCATCCGGCACGGTGGCGCTCCCCAGCCCGAAGAAGACCGGCGGCGGCCCGGCATCGAGGAAGTCCCGCAGCGCGAACGGGAGTTGACAGTCCCGGTCGTACGGCCACCAGTACCCGGCGACGCCGAGCCCGGTTCGCCAGTCGCGGGGTCTGGGTACCACCAGCGGGCTGAACCCGTGCTGCACCTGCCAGTCGCGCCGCTCGCGGGCCCGGCGGGCGGCATACGAGCCGAGCGGCGGCAGATCGAGCCGGGTCCGCAACGCCCGCGTCGCACCGGCGAAGATCTGCTCCACGGCCATGTTGACGGCACGCCCCGCGAGCCGATTGCCCGCCGCCCCCAGGGACCGTGTGCCGGTCACCGGCGGTGCGAACTCCCTTGTCGGCGCCAGCGGTTGCAGGTAGACGCCCATGCTCGGCAGGCCGTGTCCCTCGGCGACGGCGTGACCGAGGGGCCCCAGCGAACTCGACAACAGCAGCACGTCGGCCGACCCCGCGGCGGCCACCAGGTCGTCCGTCATCTCCTCCACGAGCGACCGTGTCATCGCGACCATCCGCGCCAGTTTGCCGATCCCGGTGGCACTGCGGTGCAGAGCGCGCCCGCGTGGGGACTCCAGCTCGGCCCGCGGGTCCACCGGCAGGGGATGGAAGCCCAGCCCCGCGGACGCGACCATACCTTCGAAGCAGGCATGCGTCACCACCGTGACCTCGTGCCCGGCTTCCGCCAGCCCGCGCCCAAGTCCCGTGTACGGCGCGGCGTCGCCCCGCGAACCCGCCGTCATGATCGCTACTCGCACGCGGGCCAGTATGGCGCCGACGGCGGACAGACTCCTCCTGCCCCGCCGAGGCCGAGGTCCGAACACGACAGGTACGAGCCGGTCGACACCTGGGTGCCGACTGTCGCCGTACAGCCAACGCAGTTGCGCGTCGGGCGCCCTTCCTCAAGTGCGCCCGACGCTCGATCAACCCGTCAGGGCGCCCACGGCCCGAGCATGTCCTTCATCGTGTCCGTCAACGCGATCTGCAGCAGCGGACCGTAGGTGATCCGACCGACGCCGAGACGGCGGAAGCGCTCAAGGTCGTGCTTGACGGGATGGGCCGTGGAATTCACGGGAATGGCGACGGCGCCGGTCACCGCCGTGAGCAGGTCGTCGTTGTCCTGGATGGCCACCGGGTAGACGCTGTCGGCGCCGGCCTGCTCCATGGCCCGCAGTCGCTCGATCGCCTCGTCGAGGACACCGGAGGCATCCTTCGCGTGCAGGAAGAGGTCGGTACGCCCGTTGACCCAGACCGGGACGCCCGCGTCGTCAGCCGCCGCGCGCAGGCCGGCGATGTAACTCGCGTGCTCCTGCGTGCTGCGCACGCGTCCGCCGTCCGAGTGGACGGTGTCCTCGATGTTGAGACCGACGCCGCCGACCTCGATGAGTCCGGCGACGAGATCCGCGGGCTTCTGTCCGTACCCGGCCTCCAGGTCCACGGACACGGGGACGTCGACCGCCGCGATGATCGGCCCGACGGCGGCGAGTACTTCCTCGAAGGTCTGCCCCTCGTGGTCCTCGGCCCCCCGGGAGTCGGCGAGTGGATGGCTGCCGATCGTCAGCGCGGGAAATCCTGCGCCGGCTGCCGTCCGCGCCGACCAGGCGTCCCAGACGGTCGGAAGCACGAGCGGCTTGTACTCGGCATGCAGCTGCTTGAGGCGTTGAGCACGCTCAACTGTGGTGCGAAAGTCCATGTCGAGAACGCTACCCCCGGATCGCCGCGAACAACGAGCCTGCTGGGCGTAGCCCGGTGACGGGGAGGTGCGGCACGACTCCCTGCCGAGCCGGCGGCGCGTCGGCCACCCCGCCTCCAGCAGCCACGGTCGGCCGGGGGCCCGCGGGTGGTGTGCCGGGGCGCGCACCGGCCCGCCGCGGCCGTGCGAGGTCACGGCCCGCAGGACACCGAGCGGTTCACGCCGGAGGGGCGGGCGGATGTGGAGAGGCGCCGGACCACAAGGGGCGGGTCCCGAGGCCGGCCACGTCCAGGGCGAGTTCCGCGTACATCGCGTTGGCCCAGGAGAACCAGTGGCGGGTGAACCGGTGCGGGTCGTCCTTGTGGAAGGACTCGTGCATGGCGCCGGTGCCCGCGTCGGTGTCCGCCAGCGTGCGCAGCGCCGCGAGCCGCGCCTGGTCGTCGTCGCTGGTCAGCCCCTCCACCGCGAGGGCGATCGGCCAGATGTGGTCCTCGGGGGTGTGCGGGCTGCCCACTCCTTCGGCCGCGCTCCCCCGGTACCAGGTCGGGTTGGCCGGGGAGAGGACGAACTCGCGCGTGGCGCGGTACAGCGGGTCGGCGGTGGACACGTTCGCGACCAGCGGCAGGGAGAGGAGGCTCGGCATGTTGGCGTCGTCCATCAGGAGGGCGTTGCCGAGTCCGTCCACCTCGTAGGCGTAGATCGTGCCGTGGTCGGGGTGGTCGACCGTTCCGTGGCGGGCGACCCCTTCGCGCAGTTCGGCCGATAGTGCGGTGGCGTCCTCGGCCAGTGCCCTGTCCCCGACCTGGTGTGCCATCTCGGCCGTCCCGTCGAGGGCGGCGGCCGCGCACAGGTTCGCGGGCACGTTGTACCCGTACGTACAGGCGTCGTCGCTCGGTCTGAATCCGCTCCAGGTCATGCCGGTGCGGGCGACGGGCGTTCCCCGGCCCGCGTGGGGCAGCGTGTCGCTCGCCGGGCCTGACGACCGGGAGAAGCGGTAGGAGGACAGGTGCTCGTGGTCCTGCTCGGTGCGCCACACGGTGAGCACGGTGCGAGCGGTGCGCACCGCCCCGTCGAGGTGGTCGGTGCGGCCGGTGGCCCGCCAGAAGCGGTGGGCGAGCAGGAGCGGAAAGGCCAGGGAGTCGACCTCGTACTTCTCCTCCCACACCCAGGGGTCCTCGCACAGGTCGTCGCCGTCGTGCGCGCGTCCCGACGGTTCGGGGTTGAAGGCGTTCGCGTACGGGGCGCGCCGGATCTGGTCGAACTGCCGCTCCAGTACGGCCGCCACCAGATCCCGCAGGCCCTTGTCGTCCCGCAGGAGCGCGAGGTAGGGCATCAGCTGGGTCGACGAATCGCGCAGCCACATGGCGGGGATGTCGCCGGTCACGACGAACGCACTGCCGTCGGGCATCGTCCTGATGGTGCGCGCGAGGGTGTCGTCCAGACAGCGCACCAGCAGTTGTCCGTGGCGCGGGTCGCCGAGGGCGTCGAGGTGCCGCACCGCGCGCCGAACCAGCGGATGGTCCGCGACACTCGTGGGGAACTGCATGGTCGGCCCTTCTTTTTGACGTGACTTGTTGCGTGACCTGTTACGTGACTTGTCAGGTGACCCGTTACGTGACCTGTTACGTGTCGGTCCGCGGTGTGCCGAGTGCGCGGCCGTCGGCGTGGACGCCGTGGCGGACGACGCGCGTGGGGATCGTGACGCGGCGGGAAGGGGGCTGCTCCGCGTCCTTGTGGCCCAGTCGGTCGATGAGCAGGCGTGCGGCTTCCCGGCCGATCTCGTCGGCGTCGTAGGAGACGAGGGTCAGCGGCAGGCCGAGGACGTCGGACAGGTCGAAGTCGTCGAAGCCCGCCAGGGGCAGGGTGACACCCGACTTGTGCAGGGCCCGGATGGCGCCCTGGCTGATGCGGTTGTTGGTGCAGAACAGCGCCGTGGGGGCGTCGGGCCGGTCCAGCAGTGCGAGGGTCGCCGCCTCGGCTGTCGCCGCGTCGACGAGGCCCTGCCGGATGAGGGCGCTCTCGGGCTCGACGCCGGCCTCGTCGTGTGCCGCCCAGAACCCGCGCAGCCGTTCGGCCCCGGTGTAGAGCGAGGGCGGGTTGCCCAGAAACGCGATGCGGGTGTGCCCCTCGGCCAGCAGACAGGCGGTGGCCTCGCGGGCCCCGTGGAAGTCCTCGACCAGCACGCAGTCGGTGTCGAGTCCGGCGGGCGGCCGTGCGGCGAGCACGACGGGGACGTGGCGCATGGCGGCGGCCAGGTGCTGCTGCCGGCTGCCGGCGGGGACGACGATGAGTCCTTCGACCTGGTGGTCGATGAGTCCGTCGACGAGGCCGGGCTCCCGGTCGGCCTGCTCGGCGGAGTTGCTGAGCACCATCCGGAAGCCGTACTCGGTGGCGACTTCCTGGACGCCGAGCGCGAGACGCGAGTAGAAGGGGTTGGCGAGGTTGGTGACGACCAGGCCGATCATCCCGCTGCCGCCGAGGCGCAGGCTGCGCGCGGTCTCGTTGCGGCGGTAGCCGAGCCGGTCCACCGCGGCGAAGACGCGTTCCCTGGTCGCCTCGGACACACCGGGGTCGTTCTTCAGTACGCGGGAGACGGTCATGGCGCTGACCTGCGCGAGCTTCCCGACGTCATGCATGGTCGGCCCGCCGCCTCGACGAGCGGTCATGCCCGTTCCCCCTTCTTCGTCGGCCTGCCGCGGCGACCTCGCCCGGGACCGGTCCTCATGAAGTGCCCCCCGTGCGCCGGACCCAGTGCGCGGCCCCGATCAGCGGTGCCGACGCGGGCTGCCGGGCCTGCAGAACGCGTACGGGCGACCTGTCGGCCCGAGCCAGTCCCCGGGTGAACGCGGGATGGATCAAATCCCACGACTGCGCCATGGAACCGCCTACGACGACCGCGGTGGCCTCGAAACGGTCGATCCACGGGGCCAGGGCCCTGCCGAGGGCGTCGAAAGCGTAGCGGAAGGCCTCCGACGCGGCGGTGTCGCCCTGCTCGGCCGCCGCGGCGATCTCGTGGACGTCCGGCAGGGCGAGCTCCTGGCTCGGGTCCGGCTCCCGGTGCGGAGCCGCGAGCCGGGCGTGGTGGAGGCGGATGGCACGGCGCGAGACCGTCTCCTCCAGCGGGCGGCCGTCGATGTCCAGCCGGTGCACGTGGCCGCCGGGCGGCACGTCGGGGCCGTCGTGCACGGGCAGTCCGGTCCGCAGGAAGGAGGAGCCGATGCCGGTGCCCAGTGTCAGGCACACCACCCGGTCGTGTCCCTCGGCCGCCCCGGCCCGGTGCTCGCCGAGGGCGAAGGCGTCGGCGTCGTTGAGGAAGCACAGCCGCTCGGCCCGCTCCTGCAGCCGCCGGCGCAGTCCGGCGCCCACGTTCACGCCGGACAGGGACTCGAACTTGCCGATACCCGTGAAACGGCCGATCCCGGTGTCGTAGTCGAAGGGTCCGGGCATCGCCACGCCCCAGGACGGGCCGTGTCCGACCGGCAGTTGGAGCGCGGTACGGGCGATGTCGTCGAGGATGCCGTCGGCGGCCTCGTGCGAACCGAGCGGTCTGCGGATCACCGAGGACGCGACGGGTCGGCCGGTCGCGGGGTCGACGAGCGCGGCGGTGACGTGCGTACCGCCGACGTCGAGGACGGGAACCGGCACGGTCGGCCGGCCCGTGGGGGCCACGCTCACGGCTCGACCACCAGCGCCTTCACGATCCGCACCTCGTCGCCGCCCACGGAACGCACGCGGTAGGGGCCCACCGCGGCGGGGACCGTGAGGGTCTCCGCGAAGGCCAGGAAGTGGCTGCGTCCGTCGTGGGTCTCGACGACGGCGCCCTGGCCGGCGGCGACGTTGAGGATGTGGAAGCGGCCCGCGGTGTCGTCGGGGATGCCGGCCCCCGGGGCGACGACCAGACGGTGGACCGCGTAGAACATCTCGGGCAGCGCGCCGATGACCTCCTCGCGCCAGCCCTCGCCGGCGCGCAGCGTACGCGGCTGCTGGATCAGGTCCTTCACCACGTCCTCCCCCCGCCGTGCCGTGTCCAGGTTGGCGAAGGCGTGCTCGTAGGGCAACGGCCGGGACGCGCCGGCGGCGTCCTTGCGCAGCCAGTCGTACAGGCGCAGGGAGTACAGGTACGGGGTCGCGCTCACCTCAAGGACCAGGTTGCCGGCACCGGAGGCGTGCGGGGTGCCCGCGGGGATCATGAACAGCTGGCCCTGGACCGACGGGTGCGTCTGGATGTGGTCCTGGACGGGCAGCGGGGTGCCGTCGGCGATGGCCTCCTCCACCTGGCGGCGCATGGCCTCGGGGTCCGCGTCCTCGGTGAGTCCGAGCAGCACGCGGGCGCCGTCCTCGTTCGCCGTGACGTAGTACGTCTCGTGCTGGGTGTACGGCCAGCCGAACACCTCCCGCATGTACTGCTCGCGCGGATGGAGGTGCAGGGAGAGGTTGCCGCCGCCCATCGTGTCGAGGTAGTCGAAGCGGATCGGGAAGGAGGTGCCGAACCGGCGGTGCACCTCCTCGCCGAGCATGGCCTCGGGATGCTCGACGCACAGCAGCTGGAACGGGATCTCGACCTGCGCCGCGCCCTTCTCGCCGACGAGGACCCCCGCCTCGGGAGCGATCAGTTCGTAGCCGAGGGCGGTGTTGCCTGCCTGCGGGGTGAAGCCCAGTTCGCTCGCCGCCCACTGGCCGCCCCAGGGCGTGGAGTTGAAGTACGGGCGGGTGCGGACGGGCCCGTGGGCCAGGTGGCGCAGTGTGCCGCGCAGCGCGGTGCCGTCCAGGGAGGCGGGGGCCGCCGGGTCCTGCGTGTCGATCCACCGGTCGATCCGGCCGGCGATCGCGTCGCGGTGGCGGTCCGACACGGGCCAGTCGGTGTAGAAGAGCCGCACCAGGTCGCCCGGCTCGCCGGGCCGCCCGAGGTTGGCGCCGACCGGCAGCCCGCCCTTGCCGACAGCGGCTTCGGCGTACCGCTTCGGCAGGTCGGCGTACCAGAGCAGGTCCGGTTCGCAGAGCGCCGCGCCCGGCCCGAAGACCAGCAGCACTCCGTCGCCCACCGGCTTTTCCGGCCGGGGCACGGAGTCGAAGAGATCCGCGACACCCGCCTGCGAGAGCGGGGTGAAGAACGGATCGTCGGCGGGGTGCGGCGGGGCTGCGATCCGTTCGGCGGCGGAGGGCGCGTAGTGATCGCGTACGTCCCACGGCTGTGCCGGTCGACCCGCGAGGCGCACGGCCGCCGTGAGGCCGTCGGCCAGGGCGTCCCAGTCCAGCGCGGCAGGACCGTCCACGGCCAGGACGAGCGGACCGGGTGGCAGTGCGGCGACCGCGGCCGGCCACCCCTCGGTCACCCGCCCGTCGACCGGTTCGTAACTGGGGTGGGGGTCGTACGAACGAGACGCGGACTGCACATCTGCTCCTCAGTAGGTTCTGTCGGTGCGTTAACGATAACAATGCCTGTCCGAGAGAGTCCATCCTCGATCGGTGGTCATTTGAACGGACACACAACCTCGCAAGCTGGCACTTTCGCTGGTCGTGCATCCCTTTCCGCTTCTTCCGTCTTACAGACCCTTGCCACTGCGGAGATGTTGTCGTTAACTTCCACGCAACACCCACTCGGCAACCCCGGGCGTTCCGGGACACACCTGTGCCCTGTGGTTCACATCCGGCCATGCACATGGCTCGCTTCCGTGAAGGTGATCAATGTCAGCATCGGGCAGGACCCGAAGTGCGGCCGCGCCGCTCACCCGGCGACGCCTTCTCGCCGGGATGGCCGCGGGCGCGGCCACGCTCGCCGCGGGGGGCTGCGCCCGCGGAGACAGCACGTCGGCGCAGCCGGGGACCACGAGCATCTCCAACGACAACGCCACCTGGGACGACGGCTACCGGGCGGCCGGCCGTGAACTGGAGAAGATCACCGGCTACGCGCTGCGGCCGTTGTCGAACCCCTCGGTGACCTCGTACCAGCAGGTCGTACAAATGACGCTGCAGACCTCGAAGGCCACCGACCTGGTCAAGTGGGCCTCGGGTTACCAGCTCAAGCGGCTGGCCCGGGCCGGCGGACTCACGGACCTGTCGGGCGTCTGGGGCAAGTACCAGGCGAAGGGATGGGTGCGCGGCGCCTCGCGGGACGCGGTGTCGTACCGCGGGAAGGTGTACGGCATCCCGCTGTACGAGTCGTACTACGTGCTGTTCTACAGCAAGCCGGTGTTCAAGAGGCTCGGGCTGTCCGAGCCGCGGAGCTGGGACGAACTGCTGCACTGCGCCGAGGTCCTCAAGCGCAACAGGATCACGCCGTTCCTGGCCAGTCAGGTCGGCGGCTGGCCCGCGATCGAGTGGTTCCAGGAACTGGTCACCAAGGTCGATCCGCGGTTCTACCAGAAACTGGTCACCGGCGAGGCCTCGTACACCGACGACCCGGCCCGCGAGGCGATGGACATCTGGCACGACTTCATGCGCAAGGGCTGGATGACGTCGCCCGACTTCGACCAGGCGCGCGGCCCGGGTGCGCTCAAGGCCGGGACGGTCGGCATGTTCCTGCACGGCACCTGGCAGGCCCAGGGCATGACCGCGGCGGGCATGAAGCCGGGTGCGGACTACGGGGCGTTCATCCTGCCCACCGTGCGGTCCGCGACGCCGAAGAGCGTGATCGCCGAGTCGGGCGTCTTCACGGTGCCCGCCCGCGCCTCCTCGCACGACGCCGCCCTGGCGAACGTCGGGGCGTGGCTCGCCCCGCCCGTCCAGCGGGTGTGGAGCGACTTCCTGCAGGACAGTTCCGCCAACCCGACGGTCCGGTCGGACAACCCCGTCGTGGCCGAGCTGCAGCGCGACGTCGCCAAGGAACGCCGGATCCCGTTGATCCGCTACTGGGAGGCCAGCCCGCCGAGCCTCATCCAGGGCAACACCAACGACCTGGGCGGGTTCATGGCCGGGCAGACCTCACCGGAGACCACGCTGCGCCGGATGCAGGAGCGTGCACAAGACGAATGGGCAGCCTGGAGGCGCGACGAGGCATGAGCACTTCTACGACCGACCGACCCGCCACCGGCGGGAGCAGACAAACACCGCCCGTCGGCGGGGACCCGCGTCCCGCGGAGCGACACACCTGGATCAGCAGGCGCGAGAGCCTGACGGCCGGGGGGTTCATGGCGCCGGCCGTGCTCCTGGTCGCGGTGTTCCTGCTCGCCCCGTTCGTGTGGACCATCCACCGCAGCTTCTTCGCCGACACCCGGACCTCCCCGTTCAGCTGGTTCGACAACTACACCCGGTTCGCCTCCGATCCGGCCCTGACCCGCTCGATCCAGAACACGCTGCTGTGGGTGGTGGGCACGGTCGTGCTCCCCTTCGTGCTCGGGCTGGCCATCGCCTGCATGACCGACGCCACCCGCTTCTCGCGCCTCGCGCGGCTGTGTGTCGTCCTGCCCTACGCGCTGTCGGGCTCCGCGGTGGCGGTGGTCTGGAACTTCATGCTGACCACCGACGGTGCCGTCAACCAGGTGCTGACCACGGTGGGCCTGGACTCGTTCGCTCAAGGGTGGTTGCTGACCTGGCCGGGCAACACCCTCGTGATGATCCTCGCCAACGCCTGGCAGGCGACCGGTGTGGCCGTCATCCTCTTCCTGGTCGGACTGCAGTCCATCCCGCCCGAGACCCTGGAGGCCGGCTCCCTGGACGGCGCGGGCAGCTGGCAGCAGTTCCGCCACATCGTCCTGCCGCAGCTACGGCCCGTGTCGATCATCGTGATCGGCATGAGCCTGGTGAACGGCCTCAAGTCGTTCGACCTGATCTGGGTGCTCACCCAGGGCGGCCCGGGACGGGCCACGGAGACCCTCGCGGTGTCCATGTACAACGAGACCTTCCTGGAGCTGCGGCCCGGCGCGGGCGCGGCGATCGCCGTCGTCCTCACCGTCATCGTCCTGGCGGCCTCCTGGCTCTACCTGCGCCGTCAGCTCGACGTGAAAGGCGAATGACCATGTCCCTCGGCCGCGTCCTGCGCACCGGCACCGTCACGGTGCTCGCCCTGCTCTGGTTGGTCCCGACCTGGCTCCTGGTGGTCAACGCCCTGGTGCCGGCCGAAAGCTACTCGGGCAGCCCGCACTGGCTCCCGACGGACTTCGGGCTGTTCGACAACATGTCCCAGGCGTGGGACAAGGCCGACCTCGGCCCGGCGTTCGGCAACAGTCTGCTGTACTCCGTCGTCAGCGCGCTGGCCGCCGCCGTACTGGCCGCGGGTGCCGCCTTCGCCACGGTCATCATGCCCGTCAAGCACCGGGCGCTGTGGTTCTGGCTGATCTACTCCGGCACCCTGCTGCCCCTGCAGGTCTTCATCCGCCCGCTGTTCCTCTCGTACGCGGAATCGTCGCTGTACGACACCCAGTTCGGGCTCGTCCTGATCTACACGGCGATCGCGATCCCCTTCGCCTTCTTCGTCATGCGCAACTACGCCCTCACCCTGCCGAAGGAGGTCGTGGAGGCCGCGCGCCTGGACGGCGCGTCCTGGTGGCGGCTGTTCTGGCAGATCCACGTGCCGCTCACCAGGTCCGCCATCGTCGCCGTGTTCGTGTTCCAGTTCGTGGCCGTGTGGAACGACCTGATGTTCGGCATCACGCTGACCACGAGCCGCAACATCCGGCCGGTCATGGCCGCGCTCGCCGACCTCCAGGGCAACTACTCCAACGTCGGTCCCCCGGTCGTGCTGGCCGGCGCCCTCCTCGTCTCCCTGCCGACCCTGGTGCTGTTCTTCTCCGCCCAGCGCTTCTTCATCAGCAGCCTCAAGATCCACCGCTGACCTCTGTACGCCGCCTCCTCCCTCCTCTTCGCGAAGGGTGAACCATGCCGCGACCGCTGCTCCGCCGCGCCACCGTGACCGCCGTCTGCGCGGGCCTGCTCTGGACCGCCGTCCCCGCACGCGCCGCGTCCGACCACCCCGCCCGGCCCCGCCCCGTCCCGCAGTCCCTGTGGGCCGACCGCGCCACCGAGGCCTACTCGGCCCTGCAGACCCATCTGTACGAGGGCACGGACCAGCACGGTCTGTACCTGGAGCACACGCCACGGCAGGCGGCCGACCCTGCGCACTCCTACCTGTGGCCGTTCCGCGAGGCCGCGGCGGCGGCCGTCGACATGCAGGAACTCCCGGGGACCGGGGCGGAGTTCCGTCCGGACGCGGCGCAGCGCTTCGACACGGTCGAGCTGTACTTCGCCGACGGCGACCGGCCCGGCTACCAGTCGTACCTGCCCGCGCCCCTCGGTTCGGGCGGGGACGTGTACTACGACGACAACGCCGTGGTCGCACTGAGCCAGCTCGACCAGTACGAGTCCACCGGCGACCGCACGCTCCTGCGACGGGCCGAGCAGGTCATACCGGTCGTCACCCGCGCCTGGGACGGCGACACCGGCAAGGCTTGTCCGGGCGGCATGGACTGGGTCGACTCGCCCAACAACAACGTCCGGGCCACCAATGTCACCTCGCTCTCGGCGCAGCTCGCCGCACGGCTCTACGAGCACACCCACAAGCGCGCCTACCTCCAGAAGGCCGAGCAGTGGTACGGCTGGGTGTCCTCGTGCATGCGCAAGGCACCGGGCCTGTACGTCAACGACCGCAACGACGACGGCGGCACCAACGAGACGCTGTGGACGTACAACTCGGGCGCCATGATAGGCACGGCCACCGCGCTCTACCGCGGGACCGGCAGGACCGGCTGGCTGACCAAGGCCGTCACCGACGCCGACGCCTCGCTCGCGTACTGGACGCAGGGCACCCGCCTGCACGACCAGCCGGCCGTGTTCAACGCCTTCTACTTCAAGGACCTGCTCGACCTGGACGCCGTCCGCCCCGACCCCGCCTACCGGCAGGCCATGAGCGGCTACGCGGACAGCACGTACACGACCAACCGGGACACCGCCACCGGGCTGTTCCGCTTCCAGCCGTCGAACGGCGGTGACTACGACCCGCAGGCGCCGGCCGCGACCCTCAACCAGTCGGCCATGGTGCAGATCTTCGCCACCCTGGCCCGGGTCGACCGGCGCGGTCACGGCGGCGGGCCGGAGCAGGATCAGCGCCCGCGACGGTAGCGAGCCGCCACGGCCCCGTACCACCCACTCCCGACCCCGACTCGAAGGACGATCACGCACCATGCCCAAGCCACCGCTGACCCGGCCGTCCTGGTGGGACTCCGACATCGCGCGCGGCATCCTGCGCGACCGCGTGGTCACCGCCACCGTCGGACTGGGTGACCTGGAGGTACGCCTGTCGGGCGAACCCCTGTTGCGTCACCACGGTTCCGGCGGACTGCTGCAGTCCATCCGGGTACGGCTGCACCGTCCGGGCGCGGCGGCCGGCTCCGGGGCGCCGCGCGTCACGAGGGTCCGGGTCACCACCGGCGGTGGCACGCCCGTCCGCAGCGAACTCCTCTCCGGCCCCGGGACGGACCTCCGCGTCCTGGTGCCGGAGGTGGACGCGCCCACTCCCCTGCGGATCGAACTCCCCGACCTGGCGGCAGGCACCTGGCTCGACTTCGAGGCCCGCCCGCAGCGCCACTGGACGCTGCACCTGGTGCAGCACTCCCACCTCGACATCGGCTACACCGACCCGCAGGGCCGGGTCATGGCCGAGTCCCGCGCCTATCTCGACTCGCTGCTCGAACTGTGCCGGGACACCGACGACTGGCCGGAGCCCGCCCGGTTCCGCTGGGCCGTCGAAGGGTTCCACTCCTTCCAGGACTGGAGCGCCAACAGGCCCGCACGCCAGGTGGAGAACTTCCTGGACCGGGTGCGTGAGGGACGGGTCGAGCTGACGGCGATGCCGTTCAACCTCCACACGGAGACCTGTTCCACGGACGAACTGCACGAACTGCTGCGCCCCGTCACGGAGTTGCGTGACCGCCACGGCATCGACATCACCACGGCCATGCAGACCGACGTGCCCGGGCAGGTGGTCGGACTGCCCGACGTCCTGGCGGACAACGGCATCCGCTACCTGTCCGTGGCGCACAACTGGGCCGGGCGGGCCGTCCCGCACCTCGTCGGCGGGGAACACCTGCCGCGGCTGTTCCGCTGGCAGGCGCCGAGCGGCAACAGCGTCCTGGTATGGCGTACGGACACACCGCACGGTCTGGCGTACATGGAGGGCTCGATCCTCGGTTTCGACGAGTCCTACGACAGTGTCGACGACCTGCTGCCCGCCTACCTGGCCGCCCTGGCCCGGTTCCCCTATCCGCACGAGGGCCGCGGGATTCCCGGCTTCCCCATCCTCGACCGGACCTCCGCCGCCACCGCCGGCGTCGACACCTATCCGTGGGACATCCTGCACCTGCGCGTGCTGGGCAAGTTCGCGGACAACGGCCCGCCGCGCCGGATCATCTCCGACACGGTGCGCCGCTGGAACGAGCAGTGGGCCTACCCGCAGCTGCGGGCCTCCCGCAACGAGGACTTCTTCGCGGACGCCGAGCAGCGCGTCGGGGACCGCCTGGAGACCTACCGGGGCGACTGGAGCGACTGGTGGGTGGACGGGGTCGGCGCCGGCGCCGTCCCGCTCGCCGCCACGCGCCGCGGCCAGGCGGCCCTCGCCGAGGCCCAGACGGTGGCCGGGTACGCGCACCTGCTGGGCGTACCCGGCAGCACGGCGGTCACGGCGAAGGCGCCGGCCGTCTACCGGGCGGCCTCGCTGTTCAACGAGCACACCTGGGGCGCCGGAGATCCATGGACCCACGGAGATCACGGCCACGGGTCCGGGGAGCGGCAGTGGCACTGGAAGTACTCACAGGCCATGCGCGCCCACGACGACGCGGAGACGCTCCTGGACGCCGCGTCCGCACTGCTCGGGGAGGCCTTCGCCGCGCCCTCCGACGCGTTGGGCTCCTTCCACGTCGTCAACACCTGCAGCTGGCCGCGGACGGAGACGGCACGGCTCTTCCTGCCGGAGAGCACCGTCGCGCTGTCCGACGCGGTTCAGGTCCTGGACGCCCGCACCGGCGCCGCCCTGCCGTTCGTGGAGGAGGCCCAGAGCAACGACCGGCACCGGGCCGCCGGCCGGTTCCTGCACGTACCTGTCGCCGACGTGCCGGCCTGCGGCTCGCTGCGCCTGGACATCGTGCCCGGCACCGCTCCTGTCCCTGAACCTGCCACTGCTACTGCTCCTGCCCCTGCCTCGCGGGGCAACGATCGGGCGGAGACGTCCGCGGACCCGGCCGTCCTGGAGAACGACCATCTGCGGGTCACCGTCGACCTGCGCGGGGCCTGCATCGGCTCCGTCGTCGACAAGCACACCGGACGCGAACTGGTCCGGCAGGACGCCGTCACCGGCTTCAACGGCTACGTGTACGACGAGTACGCCACGGCCGGCGCGTTCAACCACCAGTCCAGCAAGACCGTCGCCGACGACTCGATGCATCTGCTCGCCTCGCGCAGCACGGCGCCGCCCGCGGCACTCGTCGACCGCACCTCGGATGCCACCGGCCAGACCCTCGTCTACGAGTGCGCCCCGGCCGGGACCCTCCGACTCCGGGTGAGGGTGCACCTCCCGCACGACGCGGCCCGCATCGACCTGGAGAACCGCATCGACAAGACGGCGACGCTCACCAAGGAGAGCGCCTTCTTCGCCTTCCCGTTCGCCCTGGACGACCCCACCGTGCGCACGGAGGCCACCGGCGGCGTCCTCGGCACCGACCGGGAGACCGTGCCGGGGTCCGCCACCCACATGCGCGCGATCCGCCGCTGGATCAGCCTGAGCGACGCCGCCCACCACGCCGCCCTGGCGACCGCCGACGCCCCGCTCGTACAACTCGGCGGGATCGCGATCCCGTACGCGCCCTATCCCCAGTCACTCCCGCAGGAAGAGCCGGGCACTGTCTTCTCCTGGGTGCACAACAACATCTGGGACACCAACTTCCCCTCCCAGCAGGCGTTCCACCACACGTTCCGCTACAGCGTCGCCTTCACCGAAGCCGACGGGAACGCCGCCGAAGGGCTCGGCGAACAACTGGCCGTGCGTACCGCGGCCGTCACCGGTCACCCGTTGGTGCCGGTCCGCGCCCGCGCCGGGGCCCACGTCGGATCCGAGGCGGAACCACCGGCGCAGACACGGTTGCTGACCCTGGACGACGCCCGGGTGCGGCTCGTCGGACTGACCGTCCCTGGCGAGGACCGGCTCATGATCCGCCTGCAGTCCCTGGCGGACGCACCGGTCACCTGCCGGGTCGGCACCCCACGCGCCGTCGGGCAGGCGTTCCGCACCAACTACCTCGGCCTGGCCCCGCGCGCCATCGACGTGGAGCCGGGGGGAACCGTCCCGGTCACCGTGCCGGCACTCGGAACGGCGGCGGTCGTCCTCCACTTGCGCCCGTCGCCGGACGAGTGACGTCTGCGGGAGGGGGCCGTGAGGCAGGGACGGCCCCTTGCACGCGGTGCCGGTCAGGCGGCGGCGGCTTTCTCCTGTGTCTCGCGCTTCCAGAAGCCGGAGAAGGTGATGCGCGACTTCGGCAGTCCCGAGCGGTGCAGGTGTCGTCGGCCCTCGGTGGCGAGTGTCGACTCCCCCACGACGAAGGCATAACCCGTCGGGCCGGCGGGCACGTGCCGGCGCAACTCCGCGAGTGCGGCGGCGCCGGGAACCGCGGACGGGTCGTCGCGCACCACCCAGGTGACGCTCACTCCGGCCGGGGCGTCCAGGTCGCGGCGGTCGTCCGCGGTCGGGATCTCCTGGATGACACGGCCCACCGCTTCCCGCGGGAGGGAGCGCAGGATGCCGGCCGTCGCGGGCAGACCGCTCTCATCCGCGACGAGTAGTACCTCGGAGGCGTCGTCGGGGCAGTCGAACAGCAACCCCTGGTCGAGGAGGGCGAGTTCCTCACCGGGGGCCACCCCGCAGGCCCAGATCGCCGCGGCGCCCTCCGGTTCGCCACCCGGACCGCAGTGCACGACGAAGTCGATGTCGAGTTCCGCCGCGCCGGGACGGAAGTCGGCCACGGTGTAGTTCGCGCAGTGCGCCCGCTCCTCCTCCGGTACGGCGAGGAACGGCTTCCACCAGGTCGGCCCGGAGATCTCCGGCAGGACGAACTCCTCCTGGTGCGGTTTCCGCAGGAACAACCGGAACCACTGGTCGTAGCCTTGCCACGGGAACGAGGAGAGGTCGGGTCCGGTCACCGTGACCCGCTGCATCGAGGACGTGTAACGCTCACTGCGCACGACGTGACAACGGAACAGCCGGGGCTGCCGGGGCATCAACTGCGGATTCTTCGACACGCGGTAAGGCTAGCCTTAGCTTACTTCGATGCCAACCCCGGTCTCGCACGACGGTGAGCGAGCGACCGGCCGGCCGGCCGAGCCGCCGAGCGGCACGAGGAGGACCGTATGAGGATCGTCATCACCGGTGGCTTCGGTTTCCTGGGACAGCGGGTCACCGACGTTCTGCTCGCACGGCGGACCCTGTGCGGTGCGCCCATCGACCGGTTGCTGCTCGCCGACCGGTACGTGCCGGCCGCGACGCCGGTGGCGGACCACCCGCTGGTGGACGTCGTCCAGGGCGACCTGGGCGAGCGCCTCGACGACGTCTTCAGGCAGCCCGTGGACGTGGTCGTCCACCTGGCGTCGGCCGTGTCGGCCGAGTGCGAGAGCGACTTCGACCTGGGCATGGCCGCCAACCTGGACACGACGCGTGCGCTGCTCGATGCCGCCCGCGCCCAGTCGGCCGCCGGCGGGCCGACGCCCCGGGTGGTGTTCTCCAGCAGCGTCGCGGTGTACGGCTCCGACCCCGCGGCGCCCCTGCCGCCCGTGGTCGACGAGTGGACGCTGCCGACGCCGCAGTCGAGCTACGGAATGGAGAAGCGCGTCTGTGAGCAGTTGATCGCCGAATACACGCGCCGGGGCTTCATCGACGGACGCGTGGCGCGCCTCATGACCGTGGTGGTACGGCCGGGCGCGCCGAACGCAGCCGCCTCCGGCTTTCTGTCCGGCATCATCCGCGAGCCCCTCTCCGGCCTCCCGGCCACCTGCCCGGTCGACCCCGGCCTGCGCGTCGCACTGGCCTCACCGCGGCGCACCGTCGAGGGCATCCTCCGCGTCACCGAGGCCGGACGCGGCAGCGGCCCCGGCTCAGTCGAGGGCAGGCTTCCGGTCAATCTGCCGGCGCTCACCGTCACGGTCGCCGACATGCTCGACGCGCTGCGGAGGGTGGCCGGCGACGCCGTCGCCGACCTGGTGACCGTCGCGCCCGACTCCGCCGTCGAGGCGATCGTCGGTTCGTGGCCCGCCTCGTTCGACAACGCACGCGCGACGGCACTCGGCCTGCGCCCCGACGACACCTTCGAGTCGGTCGTCAGGGCATACATCCAGGACCACCCCGAGGCCGTCACCATCGCGGTGGCCGGCGGGACGAACGGCCCCTGATGCAGGGGTGGTCGACAAGCGGCGTACGGGACGGGCCGGGGCGTGTTCGACAACGCCCCGGCCTTAGATCGACCGCCGGTCCTCCGCGGCCGGGTGCCGACGGCATCGGCACCTGGGCCCGGCCGTCCAAGAGCCCCGAAGGAGACCTCAGCAGGACTCCACATCGACGGGCGAGATGTAGATCGCGGACAGCACCCCGTCCTCGTGCACCTCGACCGGGACAGGGGCTGTCGTACCGGTCAACTCCAAGTCGTACGGGAGGGATTCCACGGGAATGTCATCGCCGAGATAGGCCACCGAGACCGTGCCCTGACAGCCGTTGCCTCCCGGCGGCGCGGTATCGGGAACTCTGCCGTCCTTCGGGCCCGCCTTGTAGGAGGAGGCGGCCTCGATGAGCGAGTACTGGTACTCATAGCGTGCGGGGGTGACAGCGGTCGCATCCCTCGTCTTCTCGACATCGACCCAGTAATGGGCGAGCTTCACCTTGACCGCCTCGCACGGCCGCTGGACCGCCTCCGGAGTGAAGTTCAAACCGGACGAGTCCAGGGTCAAGCCTTTGGACTGGTACGCGCCACCGCTGCTGCGCAACTCCCCCAGATAGTCGGTCAACTGCTTGTTGTTCATGCCCGCGGTCTTCACGCACTTCGCGGGTGCGGCCGTCGTCGGGCTCTCCGTCGGAGTGGCGGACCCGGGAGCGGCCGTGTAGCGAGCGAGCTCGGACGGCGAGGCAGAGGCCCGGGTAGCGGTCGGCTTGTCCTCCGAACACCCCGAAACTGTGAGCAGCGCTGCTGCAGCGGCGACCGGTATCAGCAACTTGCCTGCGCTTCGCATGAGTTACCCCGCCTACGTCGAGAGCGCTTCCCTGACCGAGCGAACTCACAGTACGAGACGGATGAACGGGCTCACTAGTAGATCGATGATCTCCGCCTGCCGACCTGGACACGGCGCGGCGGAGTCGGGGACGGCGGTCCTCCTGCGATGCGAGCTGCTGCGGTTTCGGTTCGGTCCTCCACAGGTCGGCGGGTACTTCTTCCCGCTCGGCCGTCATGGCCACGAGGCCGCAGTCGGGATCCAACGACAGAGTGCGGCACGGCTCCATCCGTCGACAGGACCCACGACGGGCGACCACTATGATGACGATATATCTATATATCGATACGCCGATGCTGTGCGTCACTGAGCCCCGGTCGACAGGCAACAGTTGTCGACCGGGGCTCGCAACGACGCCTCAGCCCTGGGCCAGCTCCGCCACCGGCTGCCACTTCTCCCACGTCGCCAGGCGCCCCTCGTAGTCGGCCCTGGCGATGCCCAGCGGTGCCGTACCGAAGAAGCAGCGCAGCGGCGGCTCGTCGGCGTCCACGATCTCCATCACGGCGGCAGCCGACGCGTTCGGGTCGCCGGGGGTGCCGACGCGCTTGCGGCGCTGCTCCTGTACCTGCTTGTGGAACTCCGCGTACGCCGGCAGCGGTTCGGACGTGCTCGACGAGGAGCCGGCCCAGTCGGTGGCGAAGCCGCCGGGCTCGATCAGGGTGACCTTGATCCCGAACGGCGCGACCTCCTGGGCGAGCGCCTGACTGATCCCCTCAAGCGCCCACTTCGACGCGTGATAGATGCCGACCAGCGGGAACGCGCTGATCCCGCCGATGGAGGAGATTTGCAGAATATGACCACTGCCCTGCTCACGCAGGAACGGCAGGGCCGCCTGGGTGACCCACAGTGCCCCGAACAGGTTGGTCTCCAGCTGTGCGCGGGCCTCCGACTCGGAGATCTCCTCCACCATGCCGAAGTGGCCGTAGCCGGCATTGTTGACCACCACGTCGAGCCTGCCGAACCTCTCGTGCGCCTGCCGTACGGCGGCGAAGTCGGCCTCGCGGTCCGTGACATCGAGTCGCAGGGGCAGGAACCGCTCCCCGTAGGTCTCGACCAGTTCATCCAACGTGGACAGGTCGCGTGCCGTCCCGGCCACGCAGTCGCCGCGTTCCAGCGCGGCGATCGCCCACTCACGCCCGAATCCGCGTGAGGCACCAGTGATGAACCAGTTCTTCTGTGTCATGGCATGCTCCTCAGGAAACTCGCCGCCCGAGCCCGCGCCGTCATGCCGTTGTACGTGGCGGAGCGGACCCTTTCACTCCAGCGAACACCTTCGAGTGCGCTCCAGGGCAAATCGACACCCGCTGACGAGGGGAACCGGTGAAGCGCTTCTCCTCGTCGGCGCCGCCGTCACACTCGACCGCGTCCTCGGCCTCGTCCAGCTCGGTGCACGCAGACTAAAGAGCTGTGCGCTCCTACGTAACGACGGGCCCGGATACAGGGTGCATCTTCTCCTGGAGAAGGAAAACCGCCCCCACAACGCACACCACTCCACCGCTCCGGGCCGGAAGAGTAGACCCGTCGACGAGAACGGATCGGTGCCACACCCGAGAAGGACCAGGACGACAGTGACGATCTGGAGCAGACGATGGCAGGGGAACTTTCACGCTGGACCGTGGCATTCGACGCGTCATGCGGAACATGTCGGGAACTCTCCGAGGCAGTCGAAGCCGCTTGCGACGGCAAACTGGAGATAGCGCCGCTGACCGACCCGCAAGTGCAGGGATGGCGTGTCCGCGCTCTGGGCCCCGAGCCCGCCTGGGCGCCGACCCTGCTGAGAGTGGCGGACGAAGAAGTGCGGGCCTGGACCGGGGCGGCCATGGGCGTCCCCTTGGCCCGCCGCCTGGGAGCACGATCCGGAGCGCGAGTGCTCATCGCCTTCGGAACGTTGCGCCGCAGGTCCAAGGCCCGTACCCCGGAGGCAGCGGAACGGGCCGGTATGGGACGGGCGCGTTTCCTGCGACTTGGCGCCGGCCTCGCAGTCGCCGGCGGCATCGTGGTGACCGGCCGTTCCCCCGCCTTCGCCGGCCAGGCCGCAGAACGGGCCCGGAGCTGGGCTCAGAAGCATCCGAACCAGCTCCCGCGCGCCTACGCGGAGTTCATTCGTTACCCAGCGGCCTTCCGGCATGCCGCCTACCAGCAACTGTCCCCGGCGGATCGCGCTGCCCTGTGGCGCGAGCAGTGGAAGCGCTACCGCGCGATACACGGGGACACTGCGAGTGCTCCACGGTCTCGGACTTCTGCTCTGTCCGCTGCGTCTATAAATCATGCGGTTGCCTGGAACCCATCGTCGGCTGCGGCTGGCTTCTCCTGTACAAGTGCAACGGCATGTGCAGCTGCCCTTGATGCCGGTGATCCGGTCGGCGAGTACCGCCTGTCGGCGCCGGCCCCGCGCACCGGCCTACGCGCGTCGAGCCGAGCCGCGCGGCCCAGCAGAGCGCCGCTCTGCCAAGAACGTGCACGAGTGCTCCCAACCCACCCGCTAACAGCGGATGTGACCAAGAAGGGGACCCATCCATGGAAAACCGTGTCTGGCACAGCCTGGCGGCATCCGCCGCTGCACTCTCACTCGGGTTCGGCCTGTCGATCGTCGGACCCACCAACTCAGCCCAGGCCACAGCCGCCGACTGCTCGGGCGGCGCCGCCGGGTTCGTCGACATCTCCGACGACCGGTCCGGAACCGTTGTCCGATCCCGCGACATGGGAGCCGGCCGTACCGTCACCCTCGAATACGGCACCGTCGCCGGAGCGCAGCGAGGGTGGGCCAAGATCAGCGGCACTACCGTCAACAACGACCTGGTATGGATGGACTGGACGACGGACGGCGGCTCGTCGTGGCTCCAGTGCGGACCTTTCGCCGTGAACCGCGGCCCGGGGACCTCGAAGACCAGCGCGGCGAAGACGACGATGAACGTGTCCGGCTACCAGTTCCGAGCGTGCGGCTACCTCAAGAACGCCGGGCAGACGAAGTGCACATCGCCTTGGTGGTGACTGCACCGCACGCCCAGCGAACCCGCACGACAGCCAGGCCCTCATCCCGCCGGTCCACGGCTTCCCGCGGCGGCTTGAGCGGTGGTTGGGGCAGGAGCCCGCCCGGGAGGAGACCGTGGCAGCGGCCGAAGAACGGCTCGGGGTGCGGTTCCTGCCCAGTCTCCGCGGGTTCTTGCTGGCCAGCGACGGGTGCTGCGGGTGAGCGGGCGGGTGAACCTTGTGTACCCGTGCGGGCGCATCGCGTGGATACAGAAGTTCACAAGCTTCTCCGCGCTGTTCCATCACGGGTACGAAGACATGGAGTAGCCGGACCGCCCCACAGGCCCGGGCTTGTGTCAGCAACGAGGCGAGGATCACGGCTGGCCGGCCGGGCTCGGGGCGTTCGCGGGAACGACACGGACCGACGGCTTCGGCGCCAGGCGCTCGGCAGGACTCCTCGCCGACCTGTCCGTCCCGGCTTCCCACACCGGCCTCTCGCCGACCTCCCAGCGGCACGAGTTGGCTGGTCAGAGGAACTGCACCGGCTCATGCGGGCAAGCCGGGTTCACCCGCGCCGCCGCGCCGCCCGCGAGGCGATCAAGGCGGCACACCTGTCCTCGGCTACTACCACTGGACCCTCATGGACAACTTCGAGTGGACCTCCGGCTACGGCGCCCGACTCGGACTCCACGAGGTGGACCGCGTCACCTTCCAGCGCCCGCCCAAGCCGAGCGCGAGGGCCTACGCTGCCCGCATGACGGATGAGAGCGAGCTGGCCGTGCAAGCGGCCGTTGCTGGGGAAATGCGGCTTCTTGATCCCGAGATGCGCGCCTTTCCCGCCCGTGTCCTGGAACTCCTGGATCCGGAGTTCATCGAGTTCGGGGCTTCCGGGTGCCGATGGGATGTGGAGTCAATCCTCTCAGTGACAAGTGGCGGCTCGGTGTCGACGGAGTCCCCGGTCGAGGTCAGTCACATGTCCGGAGTCGCTCTGGCCCCGGACGTCGTCCATCTGACGTACTTCTCCGACAACCAGGGCCGTCGGGCATGGCGGAGTTCTCTGTGGCGTCTGGCGGACACGGGCTGGAGGATGTACTTCCACCAGGCCACCCCGACCAACTCTCCGACCAACTGAGCGGGTGATGCCGGTGCCTGCGAAGGCAGCAGCGTGCCGGGCGCGTCCCTTCAGAAGAGCCGAACTCTTGTCGTGCGTCGGGCCCGTTGCGATTCGGGTCCCTGCCGTCAACTGGCGGGGAAGTAATGGCCGTTGTCCAGATCGGCGAACAGGCCGGGCTGAGCGGGTTCCCAGTCGAGGGTCCGGCGGGTGATGAGGTTGGACGCCGGGTAGCTCTGCGTGACTATGTTCGCGAGGAACCCAAAGTATCCGGGCACCATCAGTACGTCCGCGGGAACGCTCACGACGGGCAGGCCCAGACGGCTGCCGATGGCCTCGGCGATCTCGCGGAGCGGGATCGCCCCGTCCCCGACCGCGTGCCAGTATCTGCCGGCCGCCCCCTTCTCCAGCGCCAGGCGGAACAGGGAGGCGACATCGCGGGCGTGCACGGCGTTCCACACGTTCGCGCCGTCTCCGGGGTAGCCGACGAAACCCTTCTCCTTCGCGAGCGCGATCAGTTGCATGAGGAAGCCGGCGCGATCGGTCGTGCTGTGCGCGATGTTGGCAATCCGCACGACCGAAGACCGCACCCCTTGCTCGGCGAGCCCGATCACGGCGGTTTCCACGACGTTGCGAACCCGCAGGGTGCCCTTGTACTCGTCGCCACCGGGAAGGGCCGGGTCCTCCTCGGTGGCCGGCCGGCCCAGGTTCCCCGGCGAGCCTATGCTCCCCGCCGCGACCAGCGGCTTTCCCGTTCCCTCCAGTGCCTCGCCGTACGCGTGCATGATCCGGAGCTCTGCGGCGGCCACGGCGTCGAGCCCGCCGGAGGGAAGCAGGTCCTGCCTGTGCGCGACGTGGATGACGCCGTCGGAGTCCGCTGCCGCCTCCTTGAGGCCGTCGAGATCCCCGAGGTCACCGCGACGCACCTTCGCGCCGAGCGCGGACACGGCCGCCGCGGCCGTGTCCGACCGGGCCAGGCCGGTGACCTCATGTCCGGCGGTGATGAGCTCGGGAATGATGTACGAACCGGAATGGCCGGTCCCGCCAGTGACGAAAACGCGCACGTTAGTGCTCCTTGTGAATGATGTGGCGCGAGAAGTGGTGGTGCGGGCGCGCTCAGCCGAGAATGCTGACGCCGAGGGAGAAGTTGGCGTGCTTCACGGAGTGGGCGACGAGGCCCAGCTGCAACAGCGCGACGTTCTCCAGTGCCCGCGCCATTGCCAGCTGCCCGGTGTCCATCGGGCGCAGTCCGAGACTTTCGACGAACGCCGACACGCGTGCTTTTACCCGCACGTCGTCGCCGGCGATGAACACGTCCAAAGGGCGACCCTCGACCGGGCCGGCCGCCAGAACATGCGAGAACAAGGTGTTGAACGCCTTGACGACATGCGTGCTGGCGGGGACGGCCTTGGCGATCTCCTGCGCGCCGGAACTGCCGTCGGGGGTGACAAATCCCTGGAGATCGGGGGAGACGGGATTGGTGAGGTCGATGATGACCTTGCCCTGCAGCGCTTCTCCGTACGCATCCACCACTGCCACCGCGCTGCCGTACGGCACGGCGAGGACGACGATGTCCCCGGCCGGGACGGCGCGGGCCGTTCCGACAGTGGCGCCTGCGAGTACGGCAGCCAAGTCCTTGGCCTTGGCCAGGTCTCGGCCGATGATCTCGACGGAGTTGCCGCCGGCGAGCGCCCGGTCGGCCAGGGCGCCGGCCATGTTCCCCAGGCCGATGACGCTGATGCTGCTCATTGGTTTGCCTGCTTTCTGTAGCTGGACAGGACGCCATGCCACCCAGCCGTCGTTAACGGTTGTTCCGTCTACGCAATAGGCGCAGTCGAATGACTCGATGCAGGGCGCCCAATTCCCGATGTGCTCATTCCGGGTCTGGAACCTACTGTCAAGTTCCGCCGCTGAATACCTATGCTGAATTCACTTCGCCCCCCTTAGGTACCTATTCAGGTTGTCATTTGCCTGAGCAGGTGTCCAAGACTTCTTTTAGGCGTGGTGATACCCTGGAGGCATCACAGGGCCGGGAGGCGCCATGGATCTGGACCTGCGCAAACTGCGTTATTTCGTCGCCGTGGCCGACCGGTTGCACTTCGGCCGCGCTGCCGATGAGCTGCATATCGCGCAGCCGGTGCTCAGCCGGCAGATCCGCGCTCTGGAGCAGGATCTCGGCGCCCCGCTGTTCATCAGGGATCGCCACGGCGTAGCGCTGACCGAGGCGGGCCGACAACTGCTGGCCGACGCCGGTCCGCTGCTCGCCTCCGCGCACGCGGTCCGCCACCGGGTGTCCATGGCCGCCCGCGGCAGCCGGCGACTGACAGTCGGTTTCCGGGCCGGCATCCCGGTCATCCCGGCGGCGCAGGCGTTCGAGGCCCGGCATCCGGACGTGACCGTGGACGTACAGCGGATCGAATGGGACGACCAGGCCCCGATGCTGCTCGACGGTCGCATCGACGTCGGCTATGTGCGGCTGCCCATCGACGAGGTCGGCCTGCGCGTCACCCCGCTGTACACCGAGCCGCGGGTGGCGGTGCTGCCCACCGGCCACCGGTTGGCAGGCGAGGAGAAGGTCACCGAGGCCGACCTGGCCGGCGAACCGCTGGTCTGGCATGCCGACCCGAGCACGCAGCCCACCAGGCGCCCGCACCCCAACGCCGGGTACGTGGTGCGCGGAGTGGACGAGACGCTCGAACATGTCGCGGCCGGCCGGGGCATCTCGTTCCTTGCCCGTTCGACGACCGTGTTCTACTCACATCCGGAAGTCGTCTACGTGCCCATCCCGGATCTGGCGCCCGACCAGGTGTGCCTCGCGGTGGCGGCATCGCGCACCTCGCCGGTGGTCGATGACTTCATCACCGCGGCTCAGGCGACGGCCGAGATCACGGCAGAATGTGGGAACTATGAAATGTGGCGCCTTGTAAGCGACGCCGTTTCACAGCACGGTTGAGCAGGGCGACGACAACAAGGCCTGGGCCCGGCCGAGGTGGACACGGTGGTGGTGTCTCAACTTCACTGCGCGCACGTCGCCTGCGTCCCGTCCCTGATCCCGCACCGTCAGTTCGACGGCCATCCTGCACCGTCAGTTCGACGGCCGCGTCCGGCCGTTGACGATCGACGACCCGGCCATCCCCGCGGCCCTGGTTGCCGGCGCCCTGCACACCGAGCCCCGTGACATCGTCAAGTGGGCCGGAGGGACCTTCATCGCAGTCACTCTGCTCGTCCTCGAAATCCACCGAGCACTGCGCTCGTAGGACTGCGTCCTGGAGAGCGTGCACAGCAAAGCGGTGGAGCGTCGAGCCCGTGTTGGTTGATCATGGTCGAGTGGCGGGGAACTGAGCCCGTGCAGTGATCATCAGCAGTGACCCGATCACGGGCTCGATGTCCGCCGCGATCGGTGAACTCGACGCCGGGGTACATCCGTTGTGGCAGGCACACCACGAGGCCCGGCTCGTCCCCACGAGATCGTCCGAGCCGAGGGATCGCTTCCGCTCCCCCGGCTCAAAGGCGCGGCGCCGCCACAGACCGCCGACCGCCCCGCGACCGCTGGTGAGAAGTGACAGAATCCGGCGCCGTTCCGAGCGCCTGTTGCTGGTGAAGTCACGAAGACGAGGCCTGCCACCTTCGTGATGATGGTGCATGACCAAGGCGCTTCAGGCGCCCGGAGATCACGGAAGGCAAACGATGATCACGTCGACCATCGGCAAGTTAACCGGTGCGCTGCTCGCGGTAGGCGCCGCAGCCGGCGTACTGGTCCCCTCGTCCGCCACCGCGGCACCCACATCCGTCCAGGCGAATCAGGACGGCGTGTGCACCGGCGGCGAATACTGTTTCGCCAGCAACATCCTCGGCAACGGAAGTCTGTCCGACTTCTCTGTCGCCGACGCCAACCTCAACAACAACGTCTACACCACGCCCGGCCTCGGTCAGGGCACGCCACTGGGCAACACCGCGAAGTGGGGCTGGAACTACGACTCGACGCGCAGTGCAGTGATCTGCACGGGCACCAGCTACACGGGCAGTTGCGCGGGCGCGCCCCCGAACACGGGCGGCCAGTACAACGTGACCTACCGGGGCAATGTCGAATCCATTTACTGGACATAGTCCGTTGCGCGGGATCGTGGTGGCGCTCGCGCTGACGGCCGCCGCCCCGCTCACCGCGGGGTGCTCCGCAGGCCACCGGGATCAGCCCGAAGAGGCGCCCGTACTGCTGCGGAGCACCGGGCTCCGGCTCCCGCTGGACGCGTACCTGCTGTCCCCCGGTGAGACGACGAAGGTCACCGAGGCACATCGGGTGCTCGTACGGCGGTGCATGGTTCGGTTCGGGTTCGACTATCCGCCCGTCACCGAGGGGGGAGCGGGCGGCGGTCTGACGAGCTGGACGGAGCGGCGGTACGGGATCACCGACCCGGCCGGAGCGGCGGCCCGCGGATACCGGCTGCGCGCCCCGGCCGGGTCGGCCCCGCCCGCCGACCCGGGACCGCGGGAGCGCATCGCACTGACCGGTCAAGGAGGAAACCGGGTCAAGGGCGTCACGGTGCCGGAGGGAGGATGCGCCGGAGAGGCCGGCCGGCGGCTACGGGCGGGCAGCCCCAAGGACGTGAACCCGGGCCTGGCCCAGGCGCTGTCGGCGGAGAGCTACGAACGGTCACTCAAGGACAAGGGTGTCCGGACCGCGACGGAACAGTGGTCGCAATGCATGCGGGCGAGCGGGTACGACTATGCCGGTCCGCTCGACCCGCCGGAGGACCCGCGTTTCCGGGGCACAGCGCTGTCGGCAGCCGAGCGGAACACCGCGAAGACCGATGTCGACTGCAAGCGGCGGACGAACCTGGTCGGCGTGTGGTTCACGGCCGAAGCGGCCGTCCAACGGTCACTCATCGACCGGAACCACGAAGCGCTCGCCCGGGTGGCGGCGATGAATCGTACACAACTCGCCACTGCCCAGGCCCTACGGTCGAAGTGAGCTGCACCCATCGGCCAGGGGTGCAGCTCCACCGAGCGATGGCCGCCCCGGGAAACGTCAGTCGACCGCGTTGCGCCTGGTGCGATGAGTGTGGCCGATACGTCGCCTCCAGACCGTTACCTTACAGCTGGAAACTCACACTCGCTCCCCCTTGAATTGACCGGCTAACACTCGTAGCCTTACGAGCGTTAGCCGCATGGAGCGAGCAGATCGGAAGCAACATGAGCAGCATCACGAGCAGCGAACCAGTGGGCGTGGCCGCTCCCGGGGCGTTCGTCTCCTTCGTCCGGTTCGTGGTGTGCGGTGGGGGTGTCGGGGTTCTCTCCAGCGGTGCGGTGGCGCTGCTGGCCGGGTCGGTGCCGTGGGTGGTGGCGAACGCGGTGATCACGGTCGTGTCGACCGTCCTGTGCACCGAGCTGCACGCGCTGTTCACCTTCGGGACCGGGAAGCGGGCCGGGTGGCGCCGGCACTGGCAGTCCGCCGGGTCGGCCACGGCCGCCTACGCGGTGACCTCCCTCGCGGTGCTCGTCCTGCACCTGGTGCAGTCGTCGCCCGGCGTGCTCACCGAGCAGATCGTCTACCTCGGGGCATCCGGGCTCGCGGGGACGGGACGGTTCCTGGTGCTGCGGCTGTTCGTCTTCGCGGGTGATCGCGAGCGGACGATACTCGGCGAGGCTTCCCGGCCGCACCCCGCACGGGCCATGGCGCCGGTGGCCGTCGCGCGCGTGTCGCTCACGCAGATGTCCCGCTCTCGGCTGGTACTCGCTGCCGGCGCCTGATCGGCCCACTGCAGGCCGTGGTGGTTGAGGGATCAGCGCCCCCTCGTTCGGGGCCCCCGCGGCGGCCCCGACTCGGTTCGGCGAGACGCACTGCATCTGTCCGTCTCATCAAGTAATTCTCACCAAGTAATTCGGTCGATCCGGTTCGCCCGCGAACGATGTCGCTGGAGGTCGACTGGGTCGGCGTGGTCGCCCTGGGCGGATCGGCGAACGTGACCGCACCGAGCGACAGCGCCGCCCGGATCGTTCGTGCCGCACTGGTCCGGGGCCTCGCCGACGGGCTGCTGCCGCGGTGGCGGGCTGGTGCGGCCCGTCGGCCCGCACCAGCCCGGCGGTCGCGCGGTCGCGTTCCTCACGCTGGAAGTGAGCGGGCTTGGCCGTCATGGCGTCGGGAACACCAGCCGTACTCCGTAGGTCCGCTCCGCGTCGCGCAGCGCCGGAACGAGCGCGGCGCGCAGTTCGCGGACCTCCCGCGCGTGCGTGCCGAGGAACTGTCGGCGCAGGGACCGCCGGAGCGGTTCGCGGACGGCTTCGACCGAACGTGTCACCGGGGCGGGTGCCACGGCGGCGGGCGGCCCCGGTACGGGCCCGGTCGCGGCGGTCGGCTCCGCCGTGGCCGAACACGTGCCGAGCAGCAGCGCGGCCGTCGTCGCGAGGGCCGCGCGCACGAGAGTCGTACGGGGCACGTCAGTCCGTCCTTCCGCCGGGGCGGGGTGCCGCTGAGCAGGTGGCACCCCGTGGGTCTGCGCCGAGGTCAGTGGGAGATCGTGACGCTGTCGCCGCCTTCGAGGAGGCTGGCCACGCTGAACGGTGTGTTGTCGTTTACGTCGGTGCACAGCCAGTACGTTGAGTCGTTGATGCTGTTGAAGCCGCCCTCCACGTAGACGTAGCGCTTGGCGCAGGTGAACCAGGTGCCGTCGGAGCGGCGCAGGCGGCCCGCGTAGTAGTCGTAGAGCCGCGAGCTGCTGTTCAGGGAGTACGTCAGGTTGAGGTCGCCGCAGGTGCTGGTGGCGGACTTGTTGCGGACGGTGCCCTGGCTCTCGTACTCACTGTTGTGATGGGCGAGCCGGGACAGGCCGCCGGGGCGGCGGACGCCACATGTTGTGTGTCCCCTCTCCGGTCGGGGCACGGGCCGTGTTCCGACCGGCCCGTGCGGTGCCGCGGGAAACACTCGCAGCGCCCGCCTCGGCACCGCCACAACCTTCGAAGCTTCTCGAAAGTCCCTGGCCGGGCGGCAGAGTTCACTGCTCCGGCGGGACCGGCATGGCCGGTGGGCCGGCTGGGCTCTCCGGGGCTTCCGCGAGAGCTCGGGCGTGCGATCGGGTCTGACTCGAACGTGCCGTGTCCGGCCGCCGCATGACCGCGCCGAGCGGGTGACGGCGTGCAGGACGGTGTTCCGCACCCGTCGGCTGCGCGCGGTCGGTGGCACCGGTTTGCTGGGCGTCGAAGAGGCGGGCGGCGTAGACGGGCGGCAGGGCGACGGTGAGACCGGTGATGACGGCGTCGCGGTCGGAGTCGATGCCTGCGGCGAGGGTGTGGAAGCTGTGCCTCTGGGAGCGTTCGCTGGGGGGGACGACGACGGACATGCCGGGACGGACGGGGACCGTGGAGGGGGCCGTCACCACCGGGCTGCGCGACGGCCCGGCCGCGCCACGTCGTACGGGACGTTCCCCTTCACACCTGCCGTCACGTCTACGTCGCACCGGCCGCGACCAACTGGCTCCAACAAAGGTTGTCGGCCGTGTGGCTTCGAATTGTTGACCCGTCGGTCCGCATCACACGCCCCAACTGGGGCGGATCTCCCGAACGGCGAGGCCCCGCGTGTCCAGCACGGCGTTGCGGCGATGGCGCCGTGCATCGGGGAGTTGGGCTCTTGCGAGGGCGTGGCCGCACGCGTCCTCGTAGTGGGCGGCGTCGACGATGAAGATGTGCACGCCGACGCCTCCGCGGGAGGACCGGATGGGAATGGTGGCAGACCAGAAGGGCATGGTGCGTCTCCTCTCAGACAGTCCGGGCAGTCCGGGTGGGCTCCGGCCGGAGCTTCCGGTCACCCACATATGCGGGTGGTGGTCATGGCGTAGAGGCGGATCGCGTCGAGGTAGTCCTCCACGGATACCCGCTCGTCGGGCATGGTGTTGAACTTGCCGCCGGGGCCGCACACGATCCCGGGCATGTCGCCTACGTGTTGCAGCAGGGAGGCGTCGCTGCCGTAGTAGCAGTACGGCTGGATCGCGCCGGTGGGCTGGGTGCTTCCTCGCAGCTGCCCATAAGCGTCGTTGACGGCACGTACCACGAGGCTGTCCCGGTCGGCGCGGAACGGCTGGTCCAACGTGGGTCCGCCGTCTGTCAGTTGTTCCACCGTCCCGGCGATTCCGTTCACACAGACCTGCGATGTGACTTCGCGCAGCTCCGCGAGGACGGTCTCCGCGTTCTGTCCGGGGCCGAACCGGGCGCTGCCCTGCAACTCGGCGACGTCGGCCACCTGGGGTGGCCTGGTCTGCAGGAGGCCTCTGCCCAGGCCGGCTCGCAGGCTGCCGATGTGGGCCCGGTTGGTGCCGCGGGCATCGCGGTCGGCTGCGCCGGAGAAACTCATCCCGTTGATCAGCGGAAGGAGACGGCCGGCAGCCGCTAGTGCGTCGGCCGACTCCTCGCGCTTGGACATGTGGCGGGTCGATCCGACCAGTTGGACGCGGAACATGACGGCTCCGGCGTGTGTGGTCAGGGCGGTGAGGTCGGTCGGCTCGCAGTTGACGAAGTGGTCGGCCCGATGGCCCGCGTCGAGCACCGCTCGGGTTCCGATGCCGTTCTGCAGTTCGCCGACCACGAAGGTGAGGATCACGTCTCCGCTCGGTCGCCACCCGTCATCACGCAGCGCGCGGATCGCTTCGAGGTAGGCGGCGCAGCCCGCCTTCATGTTGGACACGCCGAGGCCGTAGATGTGCCCGTCGTCCACCTCGCCGCCCCAGGGATCGCGGGTCCAGCCCTCGGTGACCGGGTTGGTGTCGACGTGTCCGTTGAACATGAGCGACGGTCCGCCACCCGACCCGCGCCAGATTCCGACCGCGTTCAGCCGGTCTCCGGCCGCGGGCACCAGGTAGGTGTCGAGTTTCAGCTCGTCCAGCTGGTCGCGCACCCACAGCACCGCCGAGCTCTCCTGCGGGGTCTGTGTACGGGTGTCTTGGCGGACCATCGCGGACACCGTCGCCAGAGCGCGGTCGACGTCGATGTCGCGGCTCGCGGAACGACTTCCCAGGATGCTCACAGGGACTCACGCTCCAATTGGTCGAGCGGTACGGAGCGGGGGCGCCGGACGCACGGCGCGGTCTCCGGCAGGGTGAGAGCCATGATGAGGAAGGCGACCACCGCGATTGCCATGATGTAGATCGGCGGCGCGAGCTGACTGCCGGTGGCGCCCAGCAGGGCCGCACAGATGAGCGGCGCGGTACCGCCGAAGACTGCGTAGGCGAAGTTGTAGCCGATGGTCGGTGCGCTGTAGCGGAGTTGGGCCGGGAAGAGTTCGCTGCCGACCACCGCCGCGAGCGCGCTCGTCGGGGCAGCCACGAGGACAAACAGGAGCTGGCCCAGGTAGACGAACGCGAACGTGCCGAGGCCGGCGATGAAGAAGGTGGGCAGCGGCACCACAAGCAGGCCGACGGCGGCGAACAACAGGACCGGTTTGCGGCCGATCCGGTCGGACAACAGACCGTACAGAGGTTGGAGGAAGAGCATGGTGAGTGAGATGAGAGCGGATGCGCTGAGCGCGGTGACCCTGCTGACACCCGCGTTCTCCGACAGGTAGGTCGGCAGGTAGGCGTTGAGTACGTAGTAGGCAACCGAGTTGAGCATGATCAGTCCGAAGAAGCTGAACAGTCGTTTGCGCTGCTGGGTCACGGCTTCCCGGACCGGTCGCTCGGACACCGTGCCGCTCTTGGTCATCTCGATGAAGACCGCGCTCTCCTCCACGCGGCGGCGCAAGTACAGGCCGGTCAGTCCGAGCGGCAGCGAGATCAGGAACAGCACTCGCCATCCCCATTCGTTCACCTGGGTCTCACCGATCAGCTGCGTGAGCAGGGCAGCCAGGCCCAGCGCCGAGAGGGCAGAGACGTAGGAGGAGAGGTTGAACAGTCCGAAGACCATGCCCCGCTTGCGTTCTCCCACATGTTCGTAGAGCAGGGCCGCGGCGCCGAATTCCCCTCCTGCGGAGAAGCCCTGCACCATGCGCACCACCAACAACATCAGCGGGGCGGCCAGCCCCACTGCGGAGTAGGTCGGCAGCAGGCCGATGGCGGCGGTGGCACCCGACATCAGCAGGATGACGGTCAGGAGTGTCTTGCGGCGGCCGATCCGGTCTCCACGGCTGCCGAAGTACATGCTGCCCAGGGGACGGGCCAGGAACGACAGCGCGAAGACCCCGTAGGTGGCCAGCAGCCCGGCGGTGGGATCGACCTGCGGGAAGAAGTTGTGCGTGATCGCGGGGGCCATGACGCCGTAGATCGCGTAGTCGAACCACTCGACGGAGACCCCGATCGTGGTGGCCCAAAACACCCGTCTCTGAGCAGTGCGTGATGTGGTGGTGGCGGTCATCGCATTTCACTCCTGGTGCCTGGAAGGCGCTGGGACGGCCTTCTGACATGGGCGCCACCGGTGACGGGCGAACGGGCGTGAAGGCCCTTGGCAGGGAGTCCTGCCCGTCGGTCGAGGTGCTGTGGCTTGGCCAAAAGCATTCGCTCATCCGTCGTCGGAGTCCAATACCAATGCTGTCGGGGGTTGATACCGTCGGAGGTATGAGTGACCCGACGTTCCAGCAGTTGCGGGTCTTCCTCGTCGTCGCGGAGGAGCTGCATTTCGGCCGTGCTGCTGCTCGACTGCATTTGGCGCAGCCACCCGTAAGCCGTCACATCAAGGCGCTCGAATGCGTACTTGGCGTACCTCTGTTCGAGCGTGGTAGTCGAGGGGTGACTCTCACCCCGGCCGGGGTCCTGCTGTGCCGCGAGGCGCGTGCCCTGCTGCGGCGATGGGACAACGCGGCCACGATGGTCGCCGACCTCAGCAGGGGCGAGCACCGGCGGGTTGTCCTGGGTGTCATCGAGTCCATGGCCATCGACTCGCTGCCCGCCGTCGTGAAGACGATGCGGGCCCGTCATCCCGACATCGTCTGGGAACTCAGCGAAGGCCACACCGAGGGCCTGGTCGACGGATTCGGCACCGCGCGCTTCGACGCCGTGATCGTGCGCGGCACGATCACGGCGGCACCCGACTGCTCGGTCCTGATCCATGAGGACGAACTCGTCGTCGTCCTGCCCGCCGGGCATCGGCTCACGGGTGACGAGATCGAGCTTGCGGACCTGGCGGACGAGGATTTCATCGTCTACAGCAGGCAGCCGACCAGCGTCCTTCTCAACGTCACGCTTTCCGCGTGCCGGCACGCCGGCTTCGTACCGCGGATCCGGCACGAAGCGCTCGGGACGGAGCTGATCCTGGGGCTGGTCGCCGCTGGGGACGGGCTGGCGATGGTGTCGAAGGCCGTCGCACGATCCAGCCTCCCCGGCATCCGGTTCGCCCACCTGGCAGGTCGCCCAGCCGTCTCGCGGATCATGCTGGCATGGCATGGTCACGTCCCTGCCCAGGTCATGCACGAACTGGCCGAGTTGCTTCGCACGGCAAATACGGCAACAACTCCGTCAGGGGCGACGGCGACAACAGCGATCGGTCACAGGGAGGGGTCGGACAGCGGGATCTGAAATTCCCCAGCATGCCGGTACTGCGGCAGCATGCCGGTACTGCGGCGCACCGCCCTCGCGGAATCCGTCGAACCGGCGCAATCTTGGACAGTTGCTTCGGAGAAGACGTTACCGGGCCGTTGGCGGGCGGTGGATGGCCAGCCCGCAGTGAGTGCCCTATCGCGAGCGGCACGCGGTGGAGTGCGGCATCGACCGCCTCAAGAGGCACCGGGCAGTGGCCACGCGCTACGAGAATCTCGCCGTCCTCTACGAAGCAACCGTCCTCGTCGCGGCCATCAACGAGTGGCTGTGACCAGCACGTTCATTAGGCGTTTGGGTGCGGCCGTCAGTGGTGGCCCAGCACGTTGACCACCCGTCCGCTGGGGTCGCGGACGAAGAACCGGCGCACGCCCCACTCCTCGTCCTGCAAGGGGTGAATGATCTCCGCACCGCTCGCTTGCATGACGGCATAGGCCGCATCCACGCTGTCCACCTCGATGCTCATGTCGGGAGTGACAGGCGCGGTCTTGTCGCTGGTCATGACGCTGATCTGCGCTGCGGGGCTGGACGGGGAGGCGAGCGTCATGATCCAGCCGTGGTTCATGACCTCCTCGAAGCCCAGCAGGCCATAGAACTCCCGGCTCTCCTGCGCGGCCTCCGACTGGATGTTGGGCACGACACGGCGAACGGCCATCGACGACTCCAAGTGAGAGCAAACGTGTCTCTATGTCTCCCCAGAAGTACTACGGCGCGTCCGCCGCCGCACGCACTTCCGATACACGCCCTAGTGGTCCCGCCCGGCAGGCAGCAGCCTGGGCCTTCTCGCGCACCGGGGGCAACGTACGGATCTGACCGTTCCCCGCTGTCACCATCGGCCCACGGCCCACCGCCCACGGCTCTCGGCTCTCGGCTCTCGGCCACTCCGGCCTTTCCTTCGGCGGCGGTGTCCGTGCCGCACTTGGTGGCGGGCGTGTCCGCCAGCGGCGGGGTGGAGGGGTACGGCGGTCCCGCTCGTCCCTGGCCAGGCTCGGAAGCTCCCATCACGTCGGGATCGCAGGAAGAACCGTATGCAGCTGTGCATGCAGGGGCGCATCACGCGCGGCGGAAACGCTTCGTGCGGGCGCAGGCGCCGCCTCGCTCCGAGCAGGACACTGGCACGGTGGAAACTGCGGAGATACGAGATGTCGTTTTCGTCAATGGAGCGGTGAGGCTGGCCGGTTCCCTGGGATTGCCGGCGCCATCGCGATCGGCCCGTGCGGGCGTGGTACTGGTCGGGGGGTCCGGGCCGACCGACCGGGACAACGACACGTTCTTCCCGCCGCTGCGCCACCACTTGCTGAACGCCGGGATCGCCGTGCTCTCCTACGACAAACGAGGTGTCGGCGCGTCATCCGGCGACTGGCGCGCCGCGACCCTCACCGACTTGGCCACCGACGCATCCGCAGCACTGGACTTCCTGCGGTCCCAGCCCGAAGTACAAGCCCGCACCGCGGGGTTCTTCGGCCACAGCGAAGGCGGGTGGGTGGTTCTGCGTGCGGCGACCGCGCGGGACGACCTGCCCTGGGTCGTCACCAACAGCTGCCCCGGGGTGAGCCCGGCGGTACAAGAACGCTACGCGCTGGCCAATCACCTACGCGAGACGCATCCGGGCAGCCGGGCCGATACCGAAAGCACGCTGGCTCTCTACGACCGTCTCGTCGAAGCAGGCCGTCGCGATGCGGACTTCGCGACGGCCCTGCGCCTCGTGGACACCGCGGGCAGGCCGCCGGGACTGGCGTACTACTGGGCCGACTTGGACGACCGACTCTGGACGTTCCTCAAACGCAAACAGGACCACGATCCGACCACCGACCTGGTCGGGCTGCGCTGTCCGCACCTGGCATTCTTCGGCGGCCAGGACCGCGTGGTGCCGGTCGCCGACAGCCTCCACGTACTCGGCGCGGCCCTCTGCCACGCGAAGCGCCCTCGCCGAGCGACACTGACGGTGGAAGTCCTCCCAGAAGCGGATCACCGACTGCAGTCGCCCGGCACCACCGAGCCGGCGCCGGGCTACCTCGACAAGCTGACCCGCTGGCTTCTCCAGCACTGACTTTCTGGCCATCCCGCCGGAAGTCGCGCCATTAGCCAGTTGCTTGACTGGTCGTCAGACCATGCATCCGCAACAGGCTCGCGCACGACGTACGACCCGTCACCTCGGTAGTCGCCCAAGAAGCGCTCACGTCCGCGCCGTCAGTGCTGTCGTTCGGTTCCTCAGGGCAGTCGCGGCTGGAGGATCACAGGTACGACTGGAGCCAGTACAGGAGCAGTCCGGCCGCTCCGGTGCCCAGGCCGTAAGCCATGCCGCGCAGCAGAGCGAAGGTGGCAGCATCGCGCAGGCGGCGGCTCTTGCGGCGCGATCCCGTGCTGGCAATGACGTTTCGGGGCTTACGCTTCATGGTGTTGTACGTCCTTCTGGGGGCGTGACGGATGCCCGCCGGCGGTCGGTGGCCTAGGAACCGGGACCGCAGGCGGGCCTCTCGTCTGTTCGGGGTCAGAGGGAGCCGGTGCAGTCCTGCAGGCGCCGGGCGAGGCCCGCGTCAGGGCGGCACACGAGGCGGTCGTCGTCGTCCTGAGTCGCCAGGCGGCGCACTTCGGCGTCCAGGGCCGGGGTGACGGGGGCCGGCGGCCGATGGCGCCGGGTGTAGGCCGCGAACCTGCCGACCGTGGTGACGAACGTCGTCCTCACGGCGACGTCGTCGTCCAGGTCGACGACGAGGAGCAGCATCTCGCGCCAGTGCTCGGCTTCCGCAGTCTCGCCCCGGGACCTGTGCAGCAGCTGAAGGCACAGGGCGCTGGCGCCGTTGCCGGCGCCGGCGGTGAAACGCCACCAGAACTGGGCGCTCTCGGGGTGGCCGGCCAGGTACAGCATGCAGGCGAAGACGTGCGCGCCGTCCAGGTCGACTTCCTCGGTGTCCCGGTCACGCGTCAACAGACGGTAGGCGTCGCTCTCCCCGAGCGTCGCGGCGTACCGCTCGACGTGCGTGGTGGCGCCGGGCTGGTCCAGGCTCCAGCCGACGAACTCCTTCAGATGGCGCAGGGCACGGGAGACGGACGGGACGGTGTCCGGTACCGGGCTGTAGCCGGCGTCACGGGCCAGGCGGAGCAGTCCGGCAGCGACATCGAATGCGGGCTGTCGGGCGCGCAGACGCCGGCCTGCCGCGGCCAGCACCTGTTCGGCGTGCGAGACGGATCCCTTCTGGGCGCTCATTCAGTTGCTCCTTCGGATACGGGCGGGCATGGCCTGCTCAAGGCGCTGCTTGGCCTTGCGGCCGTGGTAGTCGACGGTGCTGGCCGACACGCCCAGGTACCAGGCGATGTCGGCGGTGGCACAGGCGCACAGGTAACGCAGGACCATGACGTCGAACTGCCGCGACGGCAGGGTGCACAGGGCACGCGCCACGTCGTTGTCCTCGGTCAGTTCAGCCAGGTTGCCCCGGTAGTTCGTCAGCTTCTCGGAGATGACGGTGCGCCGCAGGATCGCCCAGGTCTGCTGGTGGACGTTGCCGTCGGCCAGGAGGTCGGGCCAGTGCGCGAGGATCTCGAAGTAGGCGCGGTGGACGGCGTCCTCGGCGTCCTGCTGATCGTTGAGTATGGCTCGCGCGAACCGGTGGTAGTCCTCCTGGTTCTTCAGGTAGAGCGCCTCGAAATCCAGCGGGAAGGGCAGCACACCGGTGGCTATCACCGGGCTGCCGCCGGCCCCCGCACGGGCATCGTCAGTCATGGATCCTCTTCGTTGAGGCAAGATGCGAACGGCTCCGCGCTACGAGATGCGCACCTGCGGCGCCTTCTGACGTCGCCTATGAAACTCGGCTGAACGGGCGAACACGCATACGCGGCAGGGCGAACATGACACAGCGGTACTTGAACAATGCACAAAGCCGCCGCATACCAGTCGGTAACGCAGAGTGGCCAGCAGTTTCCCCGTAAGCGCCAGAAGGTGGTCTACGCCTCTCCCGACTCAACTGTGTTGCAGTTCACTCGCGGAACCAGTGAATCCACTCGAATCCACTCCCGCGGCTCCCTCGAACGGGTGAATATATGCGGTGTTTGCACACGACGCAGCCTGCATTCGATCCGTCAGGGCGCCGGACAGCACTGCCTGTTCGCGAACAATCCGGCGTCGACGGTGTGCGCGTCACGCGTCTCCTTCGCCCCGCCGCCACTTCCCTCGATGTGACGGTCCGTGGTGTATGCGTCGGTTCTTAAGGCGCGCCCTGAGACGCGCCCCGAGACGCGCCCCGAGGCGAGCCTTGAGGCGATGGCAGTCAGACCGATCATCGAGTGCGCTCGGCGGTCGCTGATCGGCATGGCGTGCGGGCCGGCCGTCGCCGTCAGCCGTCAGCCGTCAGCCGTCAGCCGTCAGCCGTCAGCCGTCAGGAGAAAAGCCGAAGCAGCACCTGTCCGCTACGCGGCGACGCCGGTAACGTGCCGACGGTGCTCGCTTCTGTGCTGCTCATGACACTGCCCGTCCTGATCCTGTACGGGCGGGCCGCCGTCAACTCCTCAGCGGCCTCGACGCCGGATTCGGCGAACAGGCCGCGATGAAGCCCCCCACTCAAGGAGTCCGCATGGCAACACCGCTCAGCCGTCGCACCCTTCTGGCCGCCGGCACGGGCGCCGCCGCCGGGCTGTCCCTGCCCGGCGGCGGCGCGTATGCCGACGGCCATGCGGCCACCAGCATGAGATTCACCCTGGACGCCCAGGTGCTGGACGGTGGCGAACAGGTCACCTCGGTCACCCTCGACGCCGCCCGGCTCGGCCGGATCGACCCCGCCAGCCTCACCACCGGCACCTTCACCGTGCACGCCAAAGCCACCAGCCCGATCCCCATCACCGACGGCGACGTCATCTTCAGCGAGTACGACCTCGACCGCACGGTGACCGCCGCCCGGCTCGACCGCCGCGGCAACATCGTGCTCGACCTGAGCCATGCCGAGGGCCGGACCGGCGGCAGCACTCTCGGATACATCGCCGGCCTGGGCCGCAACGTCATGCTCGACCTCGTCTACACCATCACCCAGCAGGCGCCGTTCGCCTTACGCGATCACCGATCGATCACCATCAAGAACTTCGTGCAGAGCCGTCGGCTGTCGGACCCCGAGGTCGACGCGTTCAGCTCCCACATCTCGGGCTCGGGAATGAAGTACCGGCTCTACTCCCCCACCGGCGCCCACTCCTCCCGACGGGGACGGCACCCACTGATCGTCTGGCTGCACGGCGGCGGCGAGGGCGCCTCGCTGCCCGACTACTACGACAACGAGACCACGCTGCGAGCCAACCGCGGCGCACTGGGCTTCGCCACCCCCGAAGCGCAGCGCATCTTCGACGGCGCCTATGTCCTGGCCCCGCAAAGCACCTCCGCCTGGATGCAGGACGGCCCCCGCTTCGCCCCCCTCATCCGCGAGATCATCGGCGACGTGACGCGCGGCAACCGCGTCGACCATGACCGGATCTACGTCGCCGGCTGCAGCAACGGCGGCTACATGAGCATGAAGATGACCACCGTCTATCCCACTCTGTTCGCCGCTTCCGTGCCGATCTGTGGCGTTGTCTCGTCCTTCCCGCCCGGCGGCCCGCCGCTGATCCCCGACAGTGAACTGGCGAAGATCAGCACCCCCAGCTGGCTCGTCGCCTCCCGCGACGACCTCACCGTGGACCCGCAGGCCAACACCGTCCACGCGCACGACCTCATCCCCGGCTCGCTCGTGACGCTCTACGACCATGTCGTCCGGAACGGTTACCAGTTCTCCGGTCACTGGTCGTGGATCTATGTCGCCCGCAACGACCCCAGCATCAACGGAACCCACATCTGGCAGTGGATGGCCGCCCAGCGTCGGCACTGACGGAAGTGATGTGTTCAGCGGTGTGCGGCGAGTAGTTCTCGGTTGTCGTCCCAGCAGGACACCGGTGCCGCACGACGGGGGCCCGCACGCAGCCGGGCCGGGCCGGGCGGACATCACCACGCCGTCGAATAGCAACGGACTACGCGCGCGGTGAGCAACGCCGGCTGGGCGCCACGTCCGCGCTTACCAGGGGGCATGCCCCCGTTGCTGGCAGAGCGGAGGGGGCGCAGCCGGACCTCCCCCACTCGGTCCCAGGCGATTCCCAGATGGACCTCATGGGTCCTCATGGGTCCTCAGTCGGTCAGGACTTCCAGCGCGGCGGCGTGCACACCCGGCGCGGCGGCGAGGTAGCTCCCATCGGTCAGGTCCCACGGCTTGCCGTCGAAGTCGGTCACGACGCCTCCGGCCTCCAGAACCAGCAGCACACCTGCCGCGTGGGACCGGACGTTGTCGAACTGCCAGTGCAGATCCATGCGGCCTGCGGCCACCTGGGCGAGCTGGTGGGTCACCGGTACGGACACCCGCACATACAGGGCGGCGTTCGTCATCGCGGCGAAGGCGGAGCCCATCCGCTTCGCCAGTTCGGGGTTGTGGCCCGGCTGGGCCTGGCCGGTCCCGGCGAGTGCCCCGTCCAGCGACGTCTTGGCCGAGACCCGCAGCCGTACGCCGTTGAGGAACGCCCCGCCGCCTTCGGTCGCGGTGAACATCTCGTCGAGGACGGGGAAGTAGACCACCGCCAGCACCGGGCGGCCGTCACGGACGAGGCTCACGCCGATGTTCCAGTCGGGCATGCCGTGCACGGCGTTGACGTTGCCACCGACCGGATCAATGAGCCACCACTCGCCCGTGGCCAGCGGCCCCGAGCCGTGCTCGTCGTTGAGCCAGCCCCCGCTCGGCAGAGCCTCGGTCAACGCCGGGCGCAGCAGGTCGACGACAGCCGCGTCATTGGCCTGCAGGTTCACGAGCAGTTCGGAGAGACCGGGCGGACGGGACTCGGTGGAGTAGCGCGTCATCATCCGGGCGCCGGCGGCGCGGACGGCGGCGACGGTGGCGGCAAGCAGTTCCTGGCTCATGGGACGCTCCTGTAGTTGATCGAAATGGATCTGTGTCTTATCAGGATTTACTGTCATGCAATTGGACTTGAATCTGCTGACTGTGTTGGACGCCCTGCCCGAAGCGGGCAGCGTGACGGGCGCGGCCGAGCGGGTGCACCTGTCCTCACCCGCGGTCAGCCGCACCCTCGGCAGGCTTCGCGCCGTCACGGGGGACGCGGCACAGCCACATGTGATGATCTACCGGCGTGGCCGCCTCACCGCGCCGATCGACGACATACTGGCCGCCGAAGGCCTGCACCGCCGGGTGGTCGAGGCGGTGGCGACGGTCAACTGCAACTGGCACCAGCGCTACGATTCCGACCCCGCCCACGCCTGGCTCCGCGAGCAGGTCCGGGCGTCGATCGAGGAGATCACCGCCGGCTGGCTACTCCGCCAACGGCAGGGCCACGGCACCTGGATGAACAGGCACCTCGGCCTCGTCGAGCATCGCCGCGGCCACGGTCTCCCGGCTCACCTTCGCACCGAGGTCGAAGGGTGGGCCGGCCTGCAGGCCGACGGTGCGCCGACGGGGGCTTTCCGGTCCGTCGGCGAGCATCCCCGCATGGAAGACGGTGCCGCCGGCCGCGAGAACGGTGTTGTCGGCTTCGACCTTGTCCGCGAGGCGGTCGCCCAGCACCTTGGCGAGCACGCCCGCCCCCTCCCCCGCCACTTCGGCCGACTCGCCCGTGCCGTAGGCACCGAGCCAGATCACGCGCCGTGGGCCCGCGGCGACGACGGCTCGGGCGCCGGCCAGGAGAGTTCCGGCCCGATCCGTACCGAGGCCGGAGAGGACCACGGAATCCCCGTCCACGACGGCGGCGATACTGGCCGCGTCATGCACATCGCCCGTTACTTTGCGCAGGTTCGGGGAGTCGGGCAGGGCGATCCGCTCGGGGTCACGCGCGATGGCGGTCACGGTGTGACCGCGTCGCAGCGCCTGTCGGGTGAGGGCGATTCCGGTCTGGCCGGAGGCCGCGAGGACGGTGAGGTTCATGCCGAGAACGTTAGGGAGGTCCTCACTTAACATCAAGTGCATGTATCTGAATCGAGGATTAACCCAGACGCAATCGCGCTTCGGATGTGAGGGGGTGGTGCAACGCTCAGGCATGCCGACGGGTCCCGGTGATGAGTTTTCGCGCCCGTACCCGTCTCACCTACGAGGGGACACGACGAGGCGGAAGGATGACGTGATGAGTGCGGACATGCGGCTGGAGAAACTGGGCGTGAGCGGGCCGGGCATGAGCGGGCTGGACATGAGCGGGCTGGGCGAGGTCGACGAGCCGGCGTTCTCGGGGCTGGCGGAGCGGCACCGGCGGGAGCTGCACGTGCACTGCTACCGGATGCTCGGGTCGTTCGAGGACGCCGAGGACACCGTGCAGGAGACGTTCCTCCGTGCCTGGCGGCGGCGGGAGACCTTCGAGGGGCGGTCGACGTTCCGGGCCTGGCTGTACCGGATCGCCACCAACGCCTGCCTGGACCAGCTCGCCAAGAGCCGCCCGGAGCCTGCGACCGGCGGTGAGGTGCTGTGGCTGCAGCCCTACCCGGACCGGCTGCTCGACGAGCTGCCCGCGGGCGACACGGGCGAGCCGGAGGCCGTCGCCGTCGCGCGGGAGACGATCGAGCTGGCGTACCTGGTCGCGATCCAGCACCTCGCGCCGCGCCCGCGGGCCGTGCTGATCCTGCGGGACGTGCTCGGCTGGCCGGCAAAGGATGTCGCGGAGCACCTCGGGGACTCCGTCAACTCCGTGAACAGCGCGCTGCAGCGGGCCCGCGCCGGCCTGCGGGAGCATCTGCCCGCCGAGCGGCAGGACTGGACCGGCGGCGAACAGGACGCCGGTACGCGCGAGTTGGTACGCCGCTACACCGACGCCAGCGTGGCCACGGACGTCAAAGGCCTCGCCGCGCTGCTACGGGACGACGTCCGCTGCTCCATGCCGCCCACGCCGGGCCTGCACATCGGCCGCGACGCGGTGGTGAACGACTGGGTCGCGAACGGCTTCGAGGGCATGCGGGGCCTGCGCGCCGTCCCCACCTCGGTGAACCGGCAGCCCGCCGTCGCCTTCTACCTCTGGCGGAAGCAGGAGGGCGCGTATCTGCCGCTGACGATCGACGTCCTGCGCGTCACCGGCGGAGCGATCGCCGAGATCATCACGTTCCACGACGACCAGTTCCCCCGACTCGGGCTGCCGCAGCGCCTGCCGGCGGACGGCACGGAGTAGTCCCGGCACGGCCCCGCACGCTCACACTCACGCTGCGAGGTGGTACGACGGGCTTCCTGCGGCGCCGTATATATCGCGCGAACTACACCACACCGGTTACGACGAATGCGAGCCCGACGCCGACAGCGAGGACAAGGAGCGTGTTCTCCCGAAAGGAGACGCCACCCAGGTATCCGGACAGTGCGGTGTAGCGCCGATGCCGATATGGTCGAACTCCCGCAACGCATTAACCCACAGGCCAACCCCCGCACCGAAGGCTCGAATACGCGGCGCCTGTTCCAGCACGATGACATCGTGGCCGATGAGTTTGAGGGAGGCGGCGGCTGTGAGCCCCACTAAACCGCCGCCGACAATCACCGTGGATTTCGTGGATAACTTATCGACTTCTCGGTGTGGCAGAGACGGGGTGCCGGGTCGGCACTACGAGCGATTTCCGCTTGCCTCAAATGCAGCTTGAGCAATGAGTCATTTACTCACACGCATTTGGATGCAGTTAGGTCGTCGACAGCAGCGGTGCCGGTCCGGCAGGGCGGAGCTCGACCGGCCGAAGGTGATCAGTGCACACTGCACGCATGCGTACTGGGACCTCCGTGTCACTCCAAGAGAAGGCTCTGCGGCATGTCGCCGCTTCCTGCGGAGGCGAGCCGGTCCCCCGCGACTTGCGGGTGACGATGCACTTCCACCCCGATCGCGCCGCGGTGGACCGTCCGGTCCTGTCCCGAATGGCAGAAGACGGTGTCTACCGCTCGCAGTTCGTGACCGGCACGAGCAACGGTGGTCTGACCGCTCATCCCGGCGGAGACCGCTGGCGCTGGGAGAGCCGTATCTTCGGCGGTGCGTACGACGACGCCCCGGCCGACCAGCGCCCCGTGTACGGTGCGTTGAACTATGACCGTAGTCCGATCGGTGGTGCACCGCGGTTCGGCTCCTCGCACCTCAGACTCAACTCCGAGACGCTGGCGCGCACGACGTTCTGCTACCCCGACAGTTCCGCCGAGCCCTCGGACTTCGGCGTGGCCGACCGCTGCTCGCTCATCGAGCTTGCCGCCGCTGCGCAGTTGGACACCCTGGATCGCCACGTCGAGGCGCAGGTCCACGGCCCGGTCAGATTCGACCGTGATGTCGAGGCGCTGGTGCTGGATCCGAGCTATCGCGGCACCGAGGTCGAATCCGCGGCTCGTCACCTCCCGTGTCCGGTCGAATGGCATCCAGGGTTTCGCCTCGGCGTGGGCGAGCTGCGACGGCACCCGGGCTACCGCGGACAGGAGTACGTCGACCTGGGGGCTGACATCGCTGTTGATGGGTGGCTCAGTCCGAAGGTCATCGGCGATGCTGCCCGCGGGGGCCGATATGACCTTCAGGACCTGAAGAAGGTCTGGCACTGTCTGGCCCGCTTCGGAAACCGCGCCATCCACTGACCCTCGACGCAACCTGCGGTCAGTGGCAAGGTCCGTGCGCCGTCGGGCTGTTGAAAGGCAACGGGCACGGAGAGACGGCTCCAGCCCAGCTCTGTGTGGAGCGTGACCAGGTCCGGGCGGCAGAGCAGAGTCATCGTCTCGGCGCCGGCCGCTCGTGCGTGTTCGACCGTCACGCTGATCGCCGTCCGGGCGAAGCCCTGGCTTCGATGGGCGGGGTGCACCAGCGCACCGCCCAGAACGGCGGCGCGGTGCGGCGATCCTAGGAGGCCATGTTCCGCAACAGCCATCCCGCGGAAGCGACCGGCCGACCTTCGCTTAGCGGACTGAAGTCAGGGTGTGCTGCGTTTCCGCCCACACCAGACGTGTGGAGTGCGGCTCTGTCATCCGGAGAACCCGGGCCCGGCGCATGCGCCGGCTGAAGGCCCGTACCACTGCCGTCCGTCACGTGTTAGCAGCGGCCACGCCAGGGGCGCATCGTAGGCCTCGGCGAACTCATCGATCGCGTCGGCGAGATCGTGAACGGACTCGGCACCGCCATCGGGCTCTCCCCATCGCCACGGTCGCGCGCAAGCGGTGGTCAGACCGCGACGCGGCCTCCATCGGTGTGCAGCACGGCTCCGTAGATGAAGCTGGCCTCGTCGGAGGCGAGGAAGCAGACGGCCGCGGCGATCTCGTCGGGATCCGCCCCTCGCCGGGCCGGCACGGTTGCGGTCAGGGCGTCGAACATCTCGCCCATCGCGGCGCTCGCCGGGGTGCGAGTCGGTCCCGGGGCCACGACGTTGACCCGTACGCCCTGCGAGCCGTACTCGGCGGTCCAGGACTTGGTCAGGGACTCGATCGCCGCTTTGGAGGCTCCGTAGGCGGCCAAGCCGCTCATGCCGATGGTCGCCGCCATTGTCGAGATGCTGATGATCGCGCCGCGGCCCCGGGCGGCCATCCGCGGCGCGATTGCCGCGGTCAGGTAGAACGGTGCCTTGACGTTGACGTCGAAGACGAGGTCGAAGTCCTCCTGCGTGGTCTGTTCGGTCGGGCCGCCCGGGAAGACGCCGGCGTTGTTCACGAGCACGTCGACATCCGCCGCGGCCTCGGCCAGGCGCCGCACGTCGTCGAAGTCCGCGAGGTCGGCGGCGATGAACCGGGCCTTGCCTCCCAGTGCGTCGATCTCTGCGATGACCTCGTCACCGCGTCGCTTGTCGCGACCGGTCACGATCACGTGCGCGCCGCGGCGCGCCAGCTTGACCGCCACGGCCCGGCCGATACCCGAGGTGCCGCCTGTCACGAGCGCGGTCTGTTCCTGAAGCGTCATGGTCCTGTTTCCTTCTTCTCTCACTGCGCCGTCTACGCGAACGAGGCGGCATGGTCGGCGGCGAACTGCTCGAACGAGCGCGCCGGGCGGCGCAGCAGGTTCGGCACGTCCTGGGTGACCCAGTCGGCGTCGCCCTCGGCGGTCAGACCGAACGCCTGGGCGTTCATGTGGGCGATCTGCTCGGGGACCCCGGCGCGGATCATCGCGTCCTTGTTCTCCTCGAAGCTCAGTTCCCGGTAGGTGATGGTCCGGCCCAGCAGCCTGGAGAGCACGGCGGCCACCTCGTTGTTGGAGATGGGCTGCGGGCCGGAGAGCCAGTAGGTCTTTCCGGCGTGCGCGGCGGGCGCGGCGGCGATCTCGGCGGCCACCGCCGCCACGTCCCGGGCGTCGACCATGCCTGTGCGCCCCTTGCCGGCCGCGGACCCGAAGCCGCTGGTCCTGGCGATCGCGGGTGCCAATGCGAGGACGTTCTGCATGTAGGCGTTCGAGCGCAGCAGGGTGTGGGGCATCCCGCTGGCGGCCAGCCCGGCCTCGATCTCGCTCTGCCCGCGCCGCCGGGCGATCGGCGAGTCGGGCGAGGCCTTGCTGGTGGCCTTGACGATGTGCCCGACCCCGGCCCGCGCGGCGCCGGCGACGACGTTCAGTTCCTGTGCGGGCACGGCGGGGCTGACCAGCACCACCGCGGTCACTCCCGCCATCGCCGCATCGATGGTGGCCGGCACCTGCAGGTCGCCGACGACGACATGCGCGCCCGCATCGGCCAGCGCCTTCGCCTTCGCCGGGTCCCGGACCAGTACCCGGACCGGCACCTGCTGCTGCGTGAGCAGGCGCACCGCTTCGGAGCCGACCTTCCCGGCCGTGGTGACAAGGATCATGAGGGGCCTCTTTCCACAGACCTGAAGTGGTTACAGAAGTGGGTTACATAACCCACTCTTCGGCATTCAGGCTGGGTTGTCAAACCCAGAAAGTGTTAGGGTCGCGCTCATGAGCACTGATGCGCGGGACCGGCCGAAGCTGACCGCCAAAGGGGCGCGCACGCGGGCCCGGATCGTGGAAGCTGCCGCCCGGCTGGTCCACGAGCGAGGCGTCGTGAGCACCACGCTCGATGATGTGCGGGCGGCGGCGGGGGTCAGCGGATCGCAGCTCTACCACTACTTCGCCGACAAGGACGAACTCGTCCAGGCGGTCATCGACCACCAGGCCGACACCATCCTGGGTAATCAGCGGCAGGCCGACCTCGGCAGTCTCGAAGGACTCACGGGCTGGCGGGACATGGTGATCACCCAGGCGATGAGCACCGAAGCGAAGGGAGGCTGCCCCCTCGGATCGCTCGGCGGCCAGCTCGCCGAGGCCGACCCCGCGGCCCGCGCCCTGATCGCCGCCGGATTCGACCAGTGGTCAGCCGCCATCGGCGACGGTCTGCGAACCCTTCACACCGCCGGGCACCTCGCGGGCGAGATCGACCCGGACGACCTCGCTGTCACCCTCCTCGCCGTGCTCCAGGGGGGCCTGCTCCTCGCGCAGGTCCACCGCGACCCCCGCGCCCTGGAAACCGCGCTCGACACCCTCATCGCCCTCGCCTCCGGCGGACCAGCCGCACCACAGCACCGGCCGTGAGCAAGGACCCGCACTTCGGAGAGCCAGGGGATCACCGCGCAATCCCGGAAGCACCCCGACGCCCCCGCCCGTCCCGGACAACCGGCCCGCCGAGAGTTCGAGTACGTCCGCCACGGCGCCGTATCGATCATCGCTGCACTGGAGTGGCCGACCAGCACCACGGCAGCCCCGTGATCACCCGATCCGGCACGGACGGTGTCCGGCCATCGGGCGGAACATCGCCGGGACGCCGGGACTCCAGGACGCCAGGACGCCAGGCCGAAACGGCGTCGGCGGCGTGTGCGTGTCACTCGTTGAGGTGCGGTATGGCCGCTGAGTAACGCACAAGAGGTCGGCGCCCTGTGGCCCCGTAGCCGCGGCGAGTCGGGGCGCAGCACCGCGTGAGCGGCGGCAGGGGCCATACTGGTAAGGGCATTGATCTTCCACAGAACGGTTCCATGGCTAAGAACAGCAGCTCAGCGACGACCGTCCCCGGCACCGTGTGGCTGGCACGCGGGCGTCATCTCGGGGCCGATCCCGAGCAGGACGTCCGACGCAATCTGATCGCCCTCAAGGCAGCCGGGGTCCTCGACGACTTCGTGGACCTCGATCCCGTGGAGGCGGCCCGCTCCACCGTCCTGTACCCGCGGGAGGCGTCCGCCGCGCCCGGCCCGTCGGCCCGTCGGCTCTTCGAGGCCCGCTGGCGCGTGGCGGACGGCGTCATGGTGCGCGCGCAGCTGACCACGTACGAGCATCGGGGTCGCCGCGCGGATGACGAGGCAGTCACCTGGATCCTGGCCGCCGAGGCGGAGCTGCCGTGGGACTTCCGGTGGCCCTCGCCGGCCACCATGTTCTGGCCCGACAGCGACCGGGTCGCCTGGGACCACGACGCGGTGCCCGGGGCGCGTCTGCGGACGGCGAACCACCTGCCGGCGGACGAGAGCGAGCTGCGCCGCCACCTGCGGGACTGCACCCGCAACACCTGGTACATCCATGTCGTGGTGCATGAGGCCATGACGCCCGACGCGAGCGGGCAGCGGCCGGTCTCCGCATTCCTGCCGCCGAGCCTGCGTCACCGGGTCGTCGAGCACCGGGCCACGCCGGCGCAGGCGGAGACCGCCGACTTCGCGATGAAACGGGAACTGGGCGTACGGATGCCACGCGGCGGCGCCGTCATCCTGCCCATCCACCCGCGAAGCCGGGACCACGACGCGGAGCACTTCAGCGTGCACACCGTCTTCCTGGACGGCTCCGAACCCACAGAACTCCTCGCCCTCATCGAGGAGTTCGCCAGTCTGCCGCGCCCCCTGCCCGACGGCGCCGAGCAGGCCCTGACACAACTGCGCCAGGGCTGGCACCTGCTGACCCCGGACGAGGAACTGGCCCACGCCCAGAGCATGGCCGTCAAGTACGCCGAAGCGCTCGACGCCATGACGAAGTCCTGTGACCTCTACCGGGAGGCGGCCGACGCGGCACAGGCCGCGCTGGCCGAGTTCACCAGCGGTGACGGTACGTTCCGGCCGCTCGGACCGGAGGCGCCCAGGGCGATCAGCTCGCCGTTCAACGCCCTCAGGAAGGGACTCGACCGCTTGCGGGACCCGAACAGACAAGACGTCTGACGGCCACCAAGACCGAGACTGCCCAGCCGACGGGTCGGGACGCCGGGGCACAGGGGATGTGGCCTCCCCTAACGGCCGGCAGCGTACTCGGGAGCACCAGCACCAGCACCAGCACTCGTGCTCGTGCTTGTGGAAGCGGTGGTCAGGGGATCTGTATGCCCGGACCGTTGTCGCCGCTGAGGTTCTCGCCGTACTCGGCCTGCGCTGACGGCCCCCCGAAGTCCACGGGGTTGTGCGCGGACGACTTCGAAGCCGTCAGGCCGGCTGCCGTGCCACGCAGCAGCCACACCGCGCCGCCGTTCCTGACCGTGCCGAGGTCCTCCCCCGGCGCGCCCGCCGTCAGGTCCGCCTTCCCGTCCCCGGTCACATCGAGCAGCCGTACCGAGCCGCCGAACACATCGTTCTTCTCCGCGACCCCCGGCACGCTCGCGGTGTCCTGGTGGAACGCCTGCGCGCCCGTGCCGGTGAGACCGCCCGCGCCGCCCTTGAGGAGCACCACGGAACCGGCCTTTGCCACCGAGCCGATCGCTTCGCCGGGGACCCCCACGGCCAGGTCGGGGTATCCGTCGCCGTTCACGTCGCCCGCGCTCAGGCGCGCGCCGAAGGCGTCGTTCTTCTCACTCACACCGGGCACGCCCGCGGTCTGCTGCGTGATGGTCCGCGTACGGGTCTGGCTGGGGCCCGCGGCCGAGCCGTAATAGATCTTGACGGTACCCGGGTCGTCGACCATCTCCGTGTCGCCGCCCGGGAAGACGCGGGTGGCGAGGTCGTCATAACCGTCCTGGTCGAAGTCGGCGACGGCGGTGGCACTGGCGGAGGACAGCCGCTGCGGGACGGTGGACAGGCCGTCCTTCGTTCCGAGCCACAGCTTGCCGCCCTCGGCGTGGTTCTCGTAGACGTAGAAGGTCGCGAGGTCCTCGATGCCGTCGCCGTTGAAGTCTCCGGCCGCGGTGGAGGAGATCGTGTTGTCCGTGCTGAACACCATCATCCGCTGCTCGCGGGCGGCGGCGCCGGTGCGGTCGAACGGGCCGTGGAGCACGTCGCGGTAGTCGTACTCGTCGCCGTTGCCCATGAACAGGTCCGTGTGACCGTCCGCGTCGAAGTCGCCCGCGGTGATGTCGCCGCCGACGTCGGCGTTCGCCGGTGCGCCGGCGATGCGGACGGCATCCTGGCCGGATATGCCTGTCTTTCGGCCCCACAGGACGATCACAGATCCGCTGATGTTGCCTTCCGGCTGGTACTCGCGGGTCGTCACGGCCAGGTCGGTCAGGCCGTCGCCGTCCAGGTCGCGGGGGACCAGCGCGTAGCCGAAGACCCCGTTGTCGCCGGAGACGCCCGGCACTCCCGGGGTGTCCTGGGTGATGACGGTGGTGCGGGCCGTGTCGAGGCCGTTCGCCGAGCCGTAGGTGATCGTGAGGTAGCCGGCCCAGGCGTGGCCGCCCACCGTGGCGGCAGGAGCGGCGACGGCGACGTCCTGGTAGCCGTCGCCGTCGAAGTCCTCTCGCACGGTGACGGCGCGGCCCGCGGCGGACGCGGTGCCTGCGACGGCCTGCACGCTGAAGGTGCCGATCAGGGCGGCGACCACTGCGGTCGATACGGCCGGTCCACGGATGCCCACAAGTCCTCCTAGCAGCCCGCGGCCTCGGAGGCCGCGCACGGGTGACAGTCGCCTGTGAGACACGCGGGAACGGCCGATGGTTGCGTCGCGAACATGACGTGAACAGATGAGACGGGCACGCCAGGGGACATGCCCCCAGGGGGACGTGGCAGTGGTCCACATGTCGGAGGGCAGGTGTGAGTGGGCCGTGCCTGCGGCAGGCGCTCGGCACCGCCCGCCGCACCGGCGACCCTCCGCCGGTCAGGAAGTGGACTTGCCCCGTTTGCCGATCAGGTCCCGGTACAGGGCCGCCCGTTCCTCGTGCGTCTCCGCTGCCTCCAGGCCGGCCTTCCAGTCCTTCTCCAGGTCCTTCAGCTTCTGCACCCAGTCGCCGAACTCCCGCAGGTCGACATGGCGTTGACTCGAACCGAGGGGGGCCTTGGCGCCGAGCTTGTCGTCCTTGTGGCCACCCACCTGGCTCACGGGGTTGCTGTTCTTCTCACTGCTCGTCAGGCCGTGCTGGTAGCCGTCGGGGGTCCTGCCTCCCGGCCCGGCGGTCTCGATGCCGACCTGCAACGCCCCGTCACGCTTGTCCGTCGGGGGTTTGTAGCCCATGAACGCGTGTCCGTACGACTCGTTCGGAAGAATGGTGTCGCCGTGGAAGTCCTTGTTCCCCATGCCCCTGAGGGCCAGGGGCAGACCGTAGAGATGGCTGTGGGGATCCAGCCAGTTCCGCACGGTGGCGCCGATCTCACCCTTCTCCACGAACGTGCCCCGCGTTCCGTCCTGCTGGTTCTCGCCGATCTCCATGTGATGTGTGCCGAACCCGCGCCGGTACACCGGCTTCTCGGGCGTCGATTTGGGCTCCCAGAACTTACGGTCCTCCTTGGTGATGTGGAGCCACTGGGGCAGCTCGTATCCGTGCTGGCCGTCGGCCAGTTGCGGAATGCGGATGTTGACGCGCCCGCCGTAGGCCAGTGCGTGGGCGACGTCGTCCTTGAAGTCCTCGTGGACGCCGGCCTCCGGGTTGAAGACCTTCAGCCCCTCCTTCAGGATCAGGAAGATCTTGGTCAGCAGTTCGGTGCCGCGCGCGACCCGCGCCTCGTGCTTGGCGGCGTCCGGGACCTTGTCGCTGATGCCGGGCGGGAGCATGGTGTCGACGAAGGTCTGGAAGATCTGCTCGTTGCGCTCCTCCGTGAGCCGGTCCTTCTCGGGCTGCGGGGTTTCGTCGGCGTGCATGGCCATGTGGCGGCCGAGCTGGTAGTCCGATCGGCTGGGTTCGACCGCCGGCTCCCCCTCGGCTCGGTTCTCGGACTCCTGCCGCCACCGCAGGGTGGCCACGAGCAGGCGTTTGCCCTCCGGCTGCTCCAGCCAGTCGTGGAACTTGCCCGCCTTGAGGTAGGCCTCGGCTTCGGAGCTGGTGCAGAGGCCGACGGTCTTCAGCCACTTGGGGTCCTCGGACTCCACTGCCTTGATCGTCTGAAGCTCTTCGTCCGTGAAACTCGGGCCGCTTCGCACCCGCTTGTGGATGACAGCCCGTACTTCCTTGTTCCTGACCTCCTGCTCGCCGCCGACGAGCAGCCGCGCCAGTCGGCCGATGGCCGGGAGCGTGGCCGTGCTCGACGGCTCGGCCGTGGTCGACGGCTCGGTAACGGCCGGAGTCTCGGCCGTGGTCGCGGGACCGGGGCGGTCCGCCCGCTGGACGGGGACGTCTGCGTCCACACTGCGCTGCGCCTCCCCGCCGGGTAGGGCGGGTAAGGCGGACAAGGCCGTCCCGGGCAGCGAGAGGTCGGGGGCCGAACCCTGGGCCAGTTTCCGGCCGTTGGAGCCCGCGCTCCGCTCGAACGCGTCGTCCGGACGAGAGACCTTCTCGCCCTTGCCGTTGGGGGTACCGGGGACGGACCCCAGTGCTTGCTGGCGCACGTGGTCGACCTCTTCGTACATCACCTCGTCGTTGACGCGGTTCCCGCCGAGCACGATGTGGGAGCCGGTGGTGTAGGCGAGGGCTCCGAGGTCCTCGGCCGAGCGCTGGGCGACCGGATCGTCGTGTACGCGTACATGGCCGAAGTCCATGTTGTAGGCCCGCTCGGCCCGCTGCAGGACGCGGGGCTCCAGGGGGCGGCCGGGGGAACCGACGGCGTCGCGCACCGATGGCCGCCGCTGGATCTGCGGGGTCCCTTCGGGCTCGCGCTCTGTGGTCCCGGTCTGCCGGCCGTCGGCGTCGCGCTCCGGGGGCACGCTCTGCTGCCCTTCGGGGCTCTGTTCGTTCCGTGCCCGCTGGATCGCGTGGGTCACCGCGGCGTTGCCGGCTGTCTGCTGGAGAGCGCTCAGCGGGTGCGGGGCTGTGGGTGGCCGGGACGCGGGACGCCTGCCGGCGCTGTCCGCGCCCTTGTTGTTCTCTTTCTGGATACGCATATTTTCCCCGTTGTTGGACGTGGGTTCTCCCCTCATATCCGGTCGGCGCTGTAGTTGGGACGTCCGCGGGGGCAGAACCGGGGGCAGCCTTGGGGGGCGCCCGTCACGTAGTCGGGAACACTCGGCAGAGTTTGCTAGCTCTGCGATCCCGTTCGCTCTTCCCCGTGCGGTACGGCGTATCCGGGCACAGAGGGCCACCGCACGGTCAGGACCACGGACTCGTCCTCCGCGACCCAGGAGTGGTCCACTCCCCGGCCCCACACGACATAGTCACCCTGCTCTTCCAGCAGCACGCTACGACCGGGGAACTCCATACGGAAGCGGCCCGTGATGAGCACCAGGAGAGCTGTCCGCACCTCGCCCTTCACCCACTGCGCCCGCTCCTCGCCACGGGGGTGTACGCCCCACTTGACCTCCAGGGCCTCGCTGTGGCGAGGATCGCCGTGCTCCTTGAAGTGTCCGAGCAGCCAGCCCCGGTCCAGGGCCGCGTCCTTGCCGGCGTTGCCCACGTACACGCTCTCTTCCATGCGCCAGAACGCTAGCAGCCGACATATGCCCAGCATGTGTCACGGCCTCGGACGGATCGGACTCGGCCGCATCGGACTCGGCCGGATCGGCTTCGCTCACGAGAGGGCGTCGACCAACAATCTCGCGGCCACCTCCGCCCCGTCGGTGTGGATCCTGGAGCCCAGAGCCGCTGCACGCGCCCGGGTCCCGGGTGCCAGGGCCGTCTTGAACGCGAGGGTGAGTGCGTCGTCGGTGAGCGTCGGGCCGTCGAGGGCCGCACCGATGTCCAGGGCCGCCACCCGGCTCGCCCAGTACGGGTTGTCCGCCAGCTGAAGAGGTACCACCACCTGCGGCACGCCCGCCCGGGCCGCCGTCAGCGTCGTACCGGCGCCACCGTGGTGCACCACCGCGGCCACCCTGGCGAACAGACTCTGGTGGCTGACCTCGCCGATGGTGAAGCAGTCGTCCCGGTCGTCGGCCACGTCCAGGTCCGCCCAGCCGCAAGAGACGAGTACGCGCTGACCCTGTGCACGAAGTTCCGCGACGGCCCTGCGAGCGATGTCCGGCGCCGGGCGCATGCTGCCGAAGCCGACGTAGACGGGCGGCGCGCCGGCGTCCAGGAACGTCGACAGCTCGGCGGGGAGCGGGCGTTCGTCGGGCAGGCCCCACGCGCCCGTCTGTATGACGTCGAGGCCAGGGGTCTCCGGCCACCGTCCCAGGACCGGATCCGCCGCCAGCCACGGCTGGTCGGAGCAGACGTGGTCGCGGACGTTGTCCACGGGTGGCAGACCGAGCGTCGCCCGGTGGCCGTTGAGCGTCTCGGCGAACTGCGCGTTCACATGGCGGGCGTCCAGCTCCCACCGGGTCCGGTTGTCGCCGGCCTCCGGCTCCGGCCAGCCCGGCCGGGGCGGCGGCGCATGGTGCGGCGACGGCAGGTTGACCGCCGCGTAGCTCGCGTACACGTAGCGGATGCCCGCGGCCTCGGCCACGGACCGCGCGGCGATCTGCGCCAGGCCGGCCACCACCAGCGCGTCGCATCCCTCGACCGCAGCGGGAAGGACGTCGAACTGTGCATCGACCAACTCGGTCCGATACCTGGCCAGTTCCGCCGCCGAGGGCAGAGTCGCCCCGCGCATCATGGCCCGTACCGGCGGCCCGACCGGAACCAGTCGCACGCCCACACCCGCCAGCCGCTGCGCGAACTCCTCGTCCGGCGGGGCGCACATCCGTACCTCCACGCCGAGCGCCTGCAACCGCACCGCGAGGGCCACCAGCGGTTCGACATCGCCGCGCGTCCCGTACGTGGACAACAACACCCGCATCGTGCGCCCTCTTCCGTTCCGGCCTGCCACGCGTTTCGGCCCATGCCTGCCCATGCGCGCTCGTGGCCACACGGGTTTCGAGCGGTACCGGTCGACGGTGGTGCGTCGGCCGACGGTAACGCTTCGGCCGAAGGCGGTGCCTCGGCCGGCGGCGAACGCGCGGCAGCCGTGCACGATGCGTGGTGACCGACGCGGACGGCCTCCTCGCTCCACGCCCTCTCGCGCGGGACCGGCCCGATGGCTACGGTGATCGCCGGCGTGCTTTTCAGGCCGACGGCGCGACGTCGGTCCCCGGCCGCCCGTACCCGCCGACGCGTGCAAGGTTCCCTGTCGTCAACACAACCTGAGAGCGGCTCAATGCATCGACCGTCCGCGCCCGTCCCCGATGTCTCGATCATCTTGCCCTGCGCCGGATTCGGCACCCGCTTCAAAGCCCCCTACTCGAAGGAACTGCACTGTCTGGCTCCCGGGGTCACCGTGCTGGACCGCAGCCTGGAGGCCGTTGTCGAACTGGCCAAGAGCGGACTCCACGTGCGCCTGGTCGTCGTGTTCGGCACGCACAAGCTGGACACGGTGAGCTATCTGACGCGCTACGCCGACACCCTGCAACTCGTCTTCGTCCACCAGGACCAGTCGTTCGAACCGGATCTCGACGGCGCGATCCGGTCCGCCCTGCCCATGACGCGGGGACCGGTGGCCCTCGTCCTCCCTGACATCGTTGTCTCCGGTCCGGGAAGTGTCGGCAGTCTTTACGCGGCGTTGCAGCAGGTGGAGGTGGCGGGCTGGAGCGTGGTGGCCGCGGAGGAACGGGATCCCGACACACTGCGGCAGATGGGCGCGCTGGCCCTGGTCGAAGCGGACGGCGTCGTGACGGTCGGGGCGGCCACCGACAAACCGGCGGATCCTGCGGCCTACAACGCGTTCTGGGGCACGGTGGCAGTCACCGAGGAAGAGGCCCACCGGTTGCCCGACGTGGTGAGAAAGGGGGCGGACAGCCCGCTGGTCGGTGCGGTCGCCCTCCTGGTGGAGGGGATCGTCAACTACAACACCGTCGAGGGCTGATCCGCCGGTGCGGCGGGCAAGGGCTCACGCCAGTGCCCGCCGCCGTCTTTCCGCCGGTTCAGCTGTAGGGGATGACCAGCACCGAGTTGTCCGTACCCGTCTGCAGTTTCGACGGGCCGTTGCCGATGGCGTTCCACACTTCGAGACGTACGGTGCCGCCGTCCAGGTCGCCCACCGCGCCCGTGGACGCCTTGAGACCGCGTGCCTGCGTGTACTGCTCCCAACCGGAGACCGGGTCGGTCGCGAAGTAGTTGTACGTCTCGGTGCGTTCGAAGTCTCCGTCGCCGGTGAAGTCGTAGCTGATCCGGGCCTGTTGGCCGAGTCCGACGCCGCTCTCCGCGTCCACCTGGAGCCGGAACGCGCTCTGGGCGCCGGGGGTGGGTGTGCCGTCGACGCCACGGACCTCGTAGACGAGAGGCTGGTACGGGGTGCCGTCGTGATTGGTGCCGCCGGCGGAGGCGATGGTGTCGCTGCCCGCCGTGCCCCCGGTCGCCGTCGTCAGTGCCCCGCCGGTACGCAGCTGGAAGGTGTTGCCGGTCGGCGGGTCCGGGTCGGGGTCGGGATCCCCCGACCCGGTACCGGTGCCGCTCGCGGTGGAACGGGCCGGCACGGAAAGGGTCTTGCCGTCGGAGAAGGTGACGGTCCGGGCCGACGAACCGTAGTTGTGGGCGGCGTACGTCCGGGTCGTGCCCTTGGTGAAGACGGCGGAGGTGGGGATGTCTCCGGTCACGGTGGCGTCCGGGGCGCCGATGGTGTCGAGGGTGTTTATCCAGTGGTAGGTGTGCGCCTTCGACTCCCCCTGTTCCGGGGTGTAGCCGGCGTTGCCCGCGTCCCACTTGGCCTTGGCCGCGCCCGGGTCGGCGAGGGACTGGAACTCCCAGAGGATGTCCCGCCATTCGACGGCCGGGCCGCCGTTCTCCCGTTCCATCTCGGCGATGTTGCGCCGGATCGCGGCCTTCTCACCGCCGAGGTGGAGCGAACCACCGGTCACGGGAAGGACGTTGATGCCGTGGATCTCCTCGGGGTTGGCGGTCCACCAGGTCGCGTAGGCGGCGCCGCTCCCCCAGACCATGCCCGCCGTGTCCTTGGTGAACGAGGACGGGAAGACCTGCTCGTCGGCGTCGAACCAGTACTGGGCGATCGACTCCGACTCGGTGGTCAGCAGGAAGGTACCGAGGTCACGCAGCGAGGTGTCGCCGGTCGCGGAGCCCCACAGGACGAGGGCCGCGCTGAGGTTGGTGGACTCGGAGGACGACTCCTGGTTGTTGCCGGCGGCGAAGCCCTGGTGTCCCGAGGCCCAGCTGTGGCCCGCGTAGACGTCGAAGCCGCGCAGGAAGGGGAAGGTGGTGTCGGTGCGGCTGGGGTTGGCGGCGTCCCGTACGAGGGCCTTGACCATGCCGCCCCAGGCGGAGTCGGCGGCCCATCCCTGGTCGTACTGGGCGACGATCGCCGCCGCGTAGACGTAGTAGCTGTAGTGGAAGTGGTGGTCGTTCAGCTCGGTGTCGCTGCCGTAGGAGGCGGGGTAGCCGGTGAGCGTCTTCCAGTCCTTGTCGTAGCTGAACTCGTTCGCGCCGCCGGCCGTGAACCAGTCCTGCAGCTTGCCCTTCATCAGCCCGAGGAGCTTGTCGCGGGTGCCGGTCTCGCCTATCTGGTCGGCCAGCGGGACGAGTTGGGCGAGGCGGCCGAGGGCCTTGCCGGTCCAGTAGGTGTCGGAGGCCCCGGAGAAGGGGTCGGCGGCGTTCACGACCTCGTCCAGGTAACCGCGCAGTCCGGCCGTGTCCACGCCGCTCGACTTGGGCAGCCCGGGCAGCACCGGCGACGCCTTCTGGCTCGTGCTGAAGGAGGCCGACTCACGGACCTTCATGGTCCCGCGCGGCGAGACATAGGTGTACGAGGTCAGGGCGTCCGTGGTGTTCAGCCACTGATGGCGGTAGAGGGCCTGGAGCGTGCCGCGCTCGGTGCCCTCCTTCGCCTCGGTGGTGAGCGTGTAGGTGGCTTTGACGGTGCCGCCGGTGTAGCTCCAGGTCGCCTTGGAGTCGGTGACGAAGCTGAAGGCGTACTTCTTGAAGGTCGCCAGCGCGTCGGTGGACGGCAGTACGGCGACGGAGAAGTAGTCCTTGGAGCCGAGACCCGCGGTGACGGTGGATCCGGCCACGTTCCAGTCGCCGCCGGTCGGCGCGAAGAGGGCGTAGTGGTGTCCGGCGACGGTGATGCCGAGGACGTTGCCCTGGTCGGCGAAGACGGTGGGCGGGCCGGCGGTGGTGATCTGGGCGTTACCGCCGGTGCCCTTGGCGTATACGAACGGGGAGCCGTGGCCGATCGTGGTGCGCAGGGTGCGGGTGCCGTCGGACCACTGGGGGGTGACCGTCCAGTCGGACCAGTCGTCGGCCTTGGTGTCGGGCGAGTTGAGGCCGGTGAGCCCGATGGTGAGGTCGCGCTTGTGGGCGTACTCGTACTGGCGGCCGTCGCCGACGATCGCGGGGTTCGTGGGGTAGCCGACGTCGAGCCCGCCGGACGCGGCCTGGTAGGTGAGGGGGTGTCCGTACATCGGGGTCGAGTACGGGTTGTCGCCGTAGCGCTGGAAGGCGAGGGAGGACCACCAGTCGTTGGTGGGGACGGGCCTGTCCTTTGCGGCGGCGGTCAGCTTGGGGGTGACCGGCGCTCCGGTGTTGGTGGTGGGGCCCGACGTACCGGCGGGCCGGGTGTCGGAGTAGCTGCCGGAGCCTACGGGCACGGTGGCGGCTGCCGCTGGTACGGCGGCCGGGCCCAGGCCCACGGCGACAAGGGCCGAGGCCAGGAACAACCCGGCTGCCGGCCTGATGTGGGGGGATGGCATGCGGCACCTCAAGTCTCAGGGACGGGTGCCTGAGAGCGCTCTCAGGTGAGCGCAACGTAAAGCCTTTGTAATGGACGTGTCAATACATTGAACACAACGCGTGGGTCGTGGCAGCAGAGGACGTGTTATGCGTTCGCGTCTTGACGGGGGCGGGCCGGCGACGGGCGGCGTTGGCCGTGCTGGAGTACATCGTGTTGCGGTCGATGTCAGCGGCCGTCCCGTGCCGTACTCATGTCCAGGTCGCTGTACAGCATGTGGTGGTCCGAGTACCGGGTCGGCTGCACACGGTGCCCGAGCGGGCTGATTCCTCGCAGGAAGATGTAGTCGAACTTGCTCTGCCAGTCGGTGGTCGGCTTGCAGTCTCCGTAGGTCGAGGAGGGCCGGCACCGAGGGTCGACGTCCGTGGCCAGCTTCCATATCGCGGTGAGTTCGGGGGCGTCGGCCACGGCGTTGAAGTCGCCGAGAACGATCGCGCGGTCGTAGCGTTCGATCTCCGCGGCGAGTACGCCGGTCTGGTCTGCGCGGACCGCCTCTTGACGTCGTTGCGCGAGGTGGGTGTTGAAGACCCGGACGGGCTGGCCGGCCACGGTCGTGGTGACCGCCATGTACCCGCGGTCCTCGGATCCGCCGTCCGGATACTCCCTGTGGACGAGGTCGGTCATGGGCGCCGCCGAGAGGACTGCCTGGCCGTAGGCTCCCGGGCGCCACGGCAGCCCCCCACAACGGCCCCACTTCCGCAGGACCGTCCCGTATTCGACGTGGTAGACCAGACCGTAACGACTCGCCAGATAGTCCTGGACCCGCTCGACGTCCCGCACGCACGCTTCCTGCATGCCGATGACCTGCGGGGCGTACGTGGCGATCTCCGCCGCCCGGTCGGCACTGTTCTCCCCGCAGGGGTTGCAGATGTTCCACGTCAAGACGCGGTTCGGTACGACGTCCGCGGCGGCCTCGCCCCGCAGCGAACTGGCGAAGGGACCGTCGATCGGTCCGCTGGAGCCGACGAGGACCAGGCAGGCCAGGATCAGGCCGCCCGCGAGCAGACGCATGCGCCTCGTGAACACGATCGCCTCCTCAACGTGTACGCCCATGAACGTGTATGGCCATGAACGTGTACGGCCGCGCCGTCCGACGCCTTCGAGGACGAGGGTAGGGGACGCGGCCGTCGGACCGGCGTGAGCCTCTGGAGCACCACAGCCGACGCGATCAGGATCGGAGCGGCGAACGCCCCCTTCCACAACCCGTTTCGCCCTGTCCGGCCACTTCGTGACGCCGTGTCGCCTTCTCGTCGTGACGCCGGGCAACAGAGTGCTGCACGAGGTCTGGACAGCGTCCTGAGAGCGTGTTGTCATACCGCAGGCAGAGGGTTTCCAACGTTGGAAAGGCCGCTACCCGAACACCCGTAACCCTGCCCCGGCAGTCGGACGCGGTCGCGGCCTCAATGCGAGGAAAGGTTCGATGACACGACACGGCACCCGCCCCAGAACCAGGAGCAGAGCCAGAGTCAGAGTGCTGGCGCTGTTCGCCATGGCGGCCCTCGTGCTGCCACCGAGCGGAATGCTGCCCGTCGCGGCGGCTTCGGAGTCGACGAGCGTGGTTTCGGCGGCACCCGCCGCCGACCAGGCCGCCGTGGTGACACACGGCCTCAAGGGCGAGTACTTCAGCATGTCGGCGCCCGGCGCCCGGGACTTCGCCGAACTCGGTGGTACGACGCTCGACCCGCAGATCAACTTCTCCGGTCTCACCGACACGTTCAAGGAGCTGACCGGCAAGACGGAGCACACCACCGCCCGTTGGACGGGCCAGATCGAGGCGCCGGCCACGGGTGACTACACCTTCTACGCCATCGGCGACAACGGCTTCCGCCTCTGGATCGACGACGAGCCCGTCATCGACCACTGGGTGGGCGACTGGGACCGGGAACAGACCAGCCAGGCGGTCAAGTTGACCGCGGGCGAGAAGCACTCGTTCCGGCTGGAGCTGTTCCAGGACACCGGCGGCGCCAACATGTATCTGCGCTGGTCGACGCCGACGCTGGCCAAGCAGGTCGTGCCGATGTCCGCGTTCACCCCGCCGGCCGACTTCGAGGTCTTCCCGGTGGAGTACACCGTCGCCGGGAACGGGACGCGGCTGCGCGCCCGGTTCGAGGGCAAGGTGGGCAGCCTCCAGGCGGTCAAGGACCATCTGAAGGTCGAGGCCGACACGACCGCCATGCCGATCAAGTCGGTCACGTCCGTCCCCGGGGACTCCTCCTCCCTCCACGTCAATCTGTCGGAGCCGATCCAGAAGGCCCAGCTGGTCCGGGTCTCCTACGACGGTGCGGGCGGTCTGACGGTCGGCGGCAAGGCCGTACCGAAGGTCATCCGGTACGCGGAGAACGCCTCCACCCACCGTCTCACCACCAAGTGGGGCGACAAGGTCGACAAGAAGCACCCGCTGCCCGAGTACCCGCGTCCGCAGCAGAAGCGGTCCAAGTGGGAGAACCTGAACGGGCCGTGGCAGTTCAGCGCCGCCAAGGCGGGTGAGCAGCCGGTCTTCGGCAAGAACCTCGGTGAGAAGATCACCGTGCCGTTCCCGGTCGAGTCGCAGCTGTCCGGCCTTGAGCGGCACGAGGACCACATGTTCTACCGGAGGCTCATCGATGTGCCCCGGAGCTGGCAGGTCGGCAAGGACAGCCGCTCGAACCGGCTCAAGCTCAACTTCGGCGCCGTCGACTACCAGTCCCGGATCTATGTCAACGGTACGAAGGTCGCCGAGCACACCGGTGGTTACACCGCCTTCGACGTCGACATCACCGACGCGCTGAAGGGGACCGGCAAGCAGGAGATCGTGGTCGCCGTCACCGACACCGGTGGCGCGGACCAGCCCATGGGCAAGCAGTCCACGAACCCGGGCGGCATCTTCTACACGCAGACCTCCGGTATCTGGCAGACCGTGTGGATGGAGCCCGTGGCTCCCGCGGCGATCGAGAACATCGTCACCACGCCCGACATCGACACCGGCACCCTCGCGGTGACGGTCGACTCCGAGGGCGCCTCCTCCGCCGCCCGCGTCCAGGCTGTCGCCCGTGACGTCCACGGCAAGGTCGTCGGCAGGGTCAGCGGGGCGGCCGGCAAGAAGCTCACCCTGCCCGTGGCGAAGCAGCATCTGTGGAGCCCCGACGACCCGTATCTCTACGACCTCGACGTGACGTTGACCGACGGCAGGACGAGCGACAAGGTCCGCAGCTACTTCGGCATGCGGAAGATCGCCGTGGAGAAGGTGGGCGGCTTCAACAAGCTGGTCCTCAACGACAAGCCGATCTTCTCCCTCGCCACCCTCGACCAGGGCTTCTGGCCCGACGGTCTCTACACCGCGCCCAGCGACGACGCCCTCGCCTTCGACCTGGAGGCGCACAAGAAGCTCGGCTTCAACGCGGTGCGCAAGCACATCAAGGTGGAACCGGCGCGGTGGTTCTACCACGCCGACAAGCTCGGCCTGCTCGTCTGGCAGGACTTCGTCTCCGGGAACCTCACCAACGAGACAGGTCAGAAGGCGTTCGTCGACCAGGGCCGCGAGGTGATGAACCAGCACCACAACTCGCCTGCCGTGATCGGCTGGATCGTCTTCAACGAGGGCTGGGGCGAGTGGAACCGCGAGGAGACGGGCCGTATCACCGAGGCCGTCCAGGCCGCCGACCCGTCGCGTGTCGTCAACGCCCACAGCGGTGTCAACTGCTGCAACTCCAAGGGTGATTCGGGCAAGGGCGACATCATCGACCACCACGACTACAACAACGACGACCCACCCTTCCCCGATGACAAACGGGCCGCCATGGACGGCGAGCACGGCGGCTTCACCCTCCGCTCCCCCGGCCACATGTGGCCCGGCGCCCCGACCGTGATCTACAGCGGTGTCACCACCAAGGCGGAGCTGACCCGCAAGTACGTCGAGAACACCGAGAAGTTCTACGTCGAGCAGGCGGGCGCCGAACTGTCCGGCTCGGTCTACACACAGATCACCGACCTGGAGAACGAGCTCAACGGCCTGTACACGTACGACCGGCGCGACATCAAGATGGACGCCGCCGAGGTGCGGAAGGTCAATCTCAAGGTGATCGCGGCCGGTGCCGCGGCCGGCACGAAGCAGAAGCTGAAGGGCGGGCACTGGACCCTCGACGAGGGCACCGGCACCACGGCCGAGGACACCGGACCCGGCAAGAGTCCCCTCACCTTGCGCGAGGGTGCTTCCTGGACCGACGGTGTCAACGGCAGCGCCCTGAAGTTCGACGGCCAGAAGCAGTACGCGGAAACCTCGGGGCCGGTGCTCGACACCAGTGGCAGCTACTCGGTGTCCGCCTGGGTCCGGCTCGACGGGATCCCCGGCAACTACGGCACGGCCGTCAGCCAGGACACGCGTGCCACGGCCAACTCGTTCTACCTGCAGTACGGACACGGCAACTTCGCCTTCAGCACCCCGGGTGAACGCCGCGCCCAGGCGGCCGTCGCCGCGGAGACGGGGCGCTGGTACCACCTCGTCGGTGTCCGGGACGCGGCCACCAACGAGATCCGGCTGTACCTCGACGGGAAGCTCGCGGCGACGACCACCGGCGGCACCGCCCTCGGGAGCACCGGCCCGCTCACCGTCGGCCGGGCCCACTGGGACGGCTCGAACGTCGACTTCTGGAACGGCGCGGTCGACGAGGTCCACGCCGTCGACCGGGCACTCACCGCCGAGGAGGTGAGCGCCCTCCACGGCGACGAGAAGCCGTAGCCGACAGCGCGCACAGCGGTGGTCCCGGTGAGGGGAGGCTTCCTCCTGTCACCGGGACCACTGCTGTGTGCGGTCGCACCGGGGGTACGGAGACGAGGTCGCGGCGTCACGGTGTCACGGCGTCACGCCGTCCCCGGCGTAGAGGTAGCCGCCCGGTCGGGCGGGGTCGGCGATCAGCAGCACCTGGTCGCCGGTGCGCGGTATACGCAGTTTGGAGACGACGGTCCGGAGCGCGAACTGGCCGGTGGCCGGGCCGGACGGCTGGACGACCAGGTCCACGACCGGGTCGAAGTTGACCAGCCTGCCGGTGTCACCGATCGACACCACGACCGCGGGGGTCGTCGGCACTCCCATGGCCAGCAACTGCTGCACGTTCACACCCGAGTTGTACGCACCGATCGACTGCTGCACCTTGGCGAAGTCCTCGCTGCCGAGGAACGCCCGCGTCGCACGGCCGTAGAAACCCTTGCCCTCGGCCACCTGCCCCGCGATCCCGGCGGCCCGCTCCTCGCGGCTCCTACGGCGCTTCCCGAAGATTCCCATGCTGTGTCTTCCCTTCTCGTCCTGGCCCTGACCTGGACAGTAGGGAGGAGGGATCTCCTACCGATCCCAGGTTCGACCGCTTGTTCCCCCACCACGTAATCTCGGGCCATGCCGTCCCCGAGCCAGTCGCCGCCGACCGACGAGCGCCGTCCGCGCGCCATGGTCATCGACAGCGCGTGGCGCGATCTCGGCGCGCGCCCCGGGCTGGAATCGCTGAGCGGCCCCGGCGGCGCGCCACTGACGCGAGCGGTCAAGCTGATCGTGCTGCCGCTGATCATCAGGCCCGCACTGCGGCCCGAGCTCGCCGCCGACTTCCTCGGCGCACGAGAGACCGCGCAACTCGACGCCCTGATAAGGGAATCGGGCGCGCTTCTGCGCGCTACGGCGCAGTGGTTCACGGTGCTCAAGAAGACGCGCCGAGCCCTGGGGATCAAGACGGGCAACCCTCAGGATCTCTACTTCCAGCGCTGCTTCGAGCTGGCCACCGAACACGGCACTCCCTCCACCTCCACCGGTGCGGACGCGGTGGCCCGGACCGTTGTCGAAGACATCGCGGACGCGGGCGGCGGGCGCACGGTGGAGGCGTTGAAGGAGTACCTGGACGACATCGACCGGCGTACGCGGCTCGACGCGGAGCTCGCCGGCGCATGGAACGCCCGCAGACCTGCCCCGGCCGCGGGCGCGACAGCGTTTCATCTTGCGGCCGAGGCGCTGGATGCCTGCGCCGCGCCCGGATCGGGCACTGATGCTGGCACTGATGCTGGCACTGATGCGGGTTCGTCCGCCTTCGCCGTCATGCTGGAAGCCGGACACGGGAGCCTGCTCGGGCAGGCCGTGTGGACGCGCACCGAGGGGGTCTGGGGCCGGGCCGGCCTGCCCGCGCACCTGGGGCTGAGCGCGCATCCCGTGCCGCCCCGGCCCGGGGTGGGTCGCGGTGCGTCGACCGCCACGCTCCCGGCGCCGTTCGACCGTACGCTCTTCGAGCGGCTCTTCACCGTGCTCCAGGCATCGGCGCACCGCGAGGAACTGCCGACGGTGCCCGAACTCGTCCGGCGCGAGGTGAGCCGCAGCTGCGCGCCGCTCGGCCTGTCCGACGAGAGCTTGCGGGTCGCCGTCGTCCTCGGGGGCCGGCTCGCGGTGGGCCTCGATCCGCTGGGTCTCGATCCGTCGAGCCAGGGGGCGGCCGGGCCCGGTCGGACGGCAGCGCACCGCATCGTCAACAGCCGTTGGCAGCGGGAGGCTTCGGTTCTGCGGGCCCGCAGGATGACCGTCTCCTCCCGTCCGGACCCCGACGGCGGGCAACTGAGCGCGCTCGCCCAGGACTTGCGTACCCCATGGGTCGCGTACATGCGGCGACTGTGGGTCCGGCTGCACGGGCGCGATGTCCGTGACGCCTCGCTGCCGGACGCGGCGTCGGCCTGGGCCGTGCTCGACGGGGTCGCCCGCTCGGTGATGATGGACCACCGCGCGAGGGTCCGGACGGCACTGCGCGCCCTGTCGACGAGTACCGCGCGGGCGACCGAGCCGAGGAGCGCGTGATGCCGGGGACGGGCGGCGGCACCGGAATGCGCGTCACACGGGCCGAGGACGGCACCGTACGGATCGCCGTTCCCGCGGTGGCGGGACCCGCCTTCACCCGAGCCGTGCTGGATGTCGCGGGCGCGGTCCTGACCTGGCCGGTTCTCGGCACAACAGCCGTTCCCTCTGCCGAGATCCACGACCCCGGCCGCGCCCAGCAATGGCTGTGGGCGGTCTACGGCGAACGCACCGCTGTCGCCGTACACGCGCTCGCGGCGGAGTCACCGGGAGCCTCGGCCGACATCAGGGCGCCGGAGTCGGAGACCGCGCTCGCGGGGCATGCCGCCCGGCTCGCCCTCGGGCACTGGGCGGCCCGGTGGTGGCCCTCGTCGTCCACGGACGGCATTCCCGCGCTCGAACCGGACCTGCTCGGGCTGGAGTTGGCCGCGCTCACCCATCGCTGCCAGCAGCTCTTCGACGATCCGGAGGACCAGTCCGACGGTGATCCGGCCGAACTGCTGGAGGCGCATCAGGCCGCGTTGGACCCGTTGGTCCGGTGGTGGCAGGCAGCGAGGGAGTCGGCGTCGGGCCCGGTGCGGCAACTCGACGACGTCCTACGGCTGATCGACGACGCGGCGGACTGCGCCGGGCTGGAGGGGGACGCGTCGCGCCGGCTCCGGTCGTCCCTGGAGGCGGGTACGCCACACGACCGGCGCGGGCCGCGGGAGCTCCGGACCCCGCCCGACCTCGGCAGCCTGTTCGCGGCCTCCGGAGGCCATGCCCTCGCGGCGGGGGAACGGCTTTTCGCGGGTGGGCGGGTGATCGCCCGCGGTTCGGGCACGAACGACTGGCGCCGCTACCCGCCAGGTTTCGTCGACTCGGCCGAGGGCGCGGTGTCCTGGACCGTCTCCGCGGTCGGCGCCGCGAGAATGATCGAGGTCGGGGTCGTCGCCGATGTCGCGGCACCGGGCAGCGGCGTGCGCCTCGCGGCGGAGGTCGATGTGGAAGGCGGACCGTCGACTCGTGTGCCGCTCGCCCGTCGCGGCGATGTGTGGGCGGGCCGTGCGGACCTAGACGTCCCGGCCTCGCTGCCGCCGCGTACGCGTATCGAGGTCGGTGTCCTGTTGCCCGGCTTCGACCCGGATCCCGACCCGAATCTCGATCCGGATCCCGGTCCGGGCTCCGGCGGCGACGGCCGCGCCGACCGTGACGGCGTTCGTACCCTCGCGCGACACCGGCTGGCAGCCGCGGCCCTGCCCGCGCCGCAGGACACGTACACGCAGCCGCCTCTCGCGCCGTTCCTCGCCGAGATCGTCGCCGCAGCCGACGCAGGGGAGGATTTCTGACCCGTGCAGAACGACGAACGGAACACCGAACCGGACACCGAAGCGGACACCGCACCGCGAGACGCTTCCGAGCCGCGGCTGCAGCAAACCCCGGCGCTGTACGGAGAGCCCTTCGACAGCGGCTTCGAACTCGCCGAACACCATCAGCTGACCCCGGATCTCCCCGCCGCACAGGCCGTCTACGCGGAACTGCTCACCGTCGCCGAGTCGTTCGAGGACTCCCCCGATGTGCGTCTGCTGCGCGGACATCTGCTGTCGAACATCGCGGCGGTGCGGTTGACGGCCACGGATCTGCCCGGGGCGGGCCTCTCCATCGAGCGGGCACTCGGTCTGGTGCGTGGTCTGGCGGCCGTTCCGATGGGCCCGCGAGGCCGCCAGCTGTGGCTGGAAGTCCTGCTCAAGACACTCAAGGCCGACGCCGAACTGTCCCGCAGGACAGGAGATCTGGACGCGGCATGGGCGACGGTGGACGAAGCAGCCGCCCTGCTGCCCGAGTTCGACGACCCCGAGGGGCTGCGCACAGCCGAGTTCGGCCTGGCCCGGGTGCATCTGCTGCTGGACCGCAGTGAGTGGGGCGCCGCCGAGGAACTGGCCTCGGCGCTACTGCCCAGCGCGCCCGCGATCGAGCCGCAGCTGCTGGACTGCCTGGGGATCATCTGCGCCTCGACCGGGCGGACCGAACCCGCCGAGGACCACTTCGCCCGCGCGGACGAGGCCTATCTGACTCTGGGTGACAACTCCGGGCGTCAGCAGCTGATCGCGCATCGGGCGTACGCCGCGCTGCGGGCCGGCGACCTCGACCGGGCGGAACAGCTGTACGCCGAGGCGTCCGCGATCTTCGAGCGGCAGGGCCGGTCCGAGGATCTGGCGGTCTGCGAACAGGCTCGTGCCTTCCTCGCCGAGCACCGCGGCGACGCCGACGCGGGCCAGGCCCTGACGGCATCGAGCCTGGCCCGTTTCGAACAGCTCGGCGCCATGATCGCCACCGCCGACACCATGCTGCTCGGTGCCCGGCAGGCCTACGAACGCGGTGACATCGACGCGATGAAGCGCCTCGCCCAGGGTGCCCGCGACATATACGAGGAGCGCGCCCTGTACGAGCGCTGTGCCCAGGTGGACCTCATGCTCGCGAAGACCCTTGAGGACAACCTGAACCGCACGGACCACGGAGACCACGAGCGGCGGTCCGTCGACAACGCGCTCTCCCTCGCCCTGCCCGCCGCACTTGCGCTGGAGGCCGCGCGCTACGACTTCGCCAGTGCCCACGCACGGAGCCAGTGGCTGCAACTCGCCGACGAGGCCATGGAGTTGGCGTTCCGGCTCGCCCTGCGCCGCCAGGACCAGGGCCTGATCTTCGAGCTGGTGGAACACCGCTGTGCGGGCGCGTCGCTGGTCCTGAGCCCTGCGGACCGTACGCCGTCGTCCGCCGCCCCCAGCCCCGGTCCTGACCCCGGCGGGACACCGGCGTTCCCCAACGCCGCCATGAAGACGTACGCGCCCGCCGACGACGCCCCGTTGGCCCTGGGCGGTGTGGCGGCCGAGGCCGCCGCCTCCGTCGGCCTGCGGGTCGCGCCGCCGCCGAGGGTGCGGATGGCGGCGGAGACGGGCCGTACAGCGCTGCAGGAGTACATCGCGGCGGCCGAGTTCCGCTATCACCGGCGGATCGTGAGTGAGGAAGAGGTGCCGTTCTGGTCGCCGACGAGCTGACGCAGCCGAACCGGCCGGTGGTCCAGGTCCGGCTGGCCGACGCCGGAGACCTCCATATGACATGGACGTGGGTCAGCGGGGTCCAGGGGTTCGGCACCGGATGCGGTCCCGCCGCCGACGTGGACGAGGCGATCCGCGCGCTGGCCGCCGCGCTGCCGGGCGCGCGTGCGGACAGGATCGAAGGCGAGGACGGGGGCGAGGGCGAGGGCGCTGAGGGTATGCGGCACGCGTTCGAGTCCGGGGCGCTGGCCTCGTACGAGTCGGAGCGCCGCCTCGCGCGCCTGCTGGCCGAGGCGTTGTGGCCGCCGGGCCTGACCGACCAGATCCGCCGGGTGTCGGCGCGCCTGGGCCGTCCGCTGATACGGCTCCAGCCGTCGCCCAGGGTCGCCCAGGTGCCGTGGGAACTCCTGGCCGTGGACGGCGGCGGCGAAAGCGATGTCCGGCTCGGAGGTGATGTGCGACTCGGAGGCGATGTGCGACTCATCGATCTCGCGGACATCGCCATCTCGGTGCCGGCCTCGCTACGACGGCCCGGCGCCGTGAGCCGCCGGCCCTCGGCTCCGGAGTCCGATGCGGCGCCGGACGCGGACTCGGACGCCCCTACGGCCTCGGACGCCGTCGTCCTTGTCCTCGACCCCCGCGTGCCCGGTTTCCGTGCCGACTCCCCGCTCGGATCGGTCCTGGGACGGCCCGGCTCGGACCCCGCGCTGCTGTCGCTCGTACAGCGCCGTCTCGACACGGGAGCGGTCGTGCCGCCGGTCGCCACGCCCGCCGAGGCGTTGCGCCGCACGGACCTGGACCGCGACTGGCTGAGCGAGGTTCTCCGCGAGGGCCCCCGACGGCTGCTGTACGTCGGTCACGTGAGCGGTGCACCGGTGGAGGGCGGCCGGAGCGAGGACGTCACCCTCCACCTCTGCTGCGGCCCGCGGACCACCGGACTGACCGAACCGGTCCGCACCCACCGGCCGTTGTCGGCCAAGGACCTCCTGCTGGGTACGCTCCCGCTGCGGGCGGACGGCGTACCGGGAGCGGAGTTGTGGCCCGCGCCGGAGCGCGTCGCGCTGATCGCCTGCGAGAGCGGCGGCGATCTCCGCTTCGCCGAGTCGTTCGGCCTGGCGTCCGCGATGATCCACAACGGGGCCCGGCTGGTAACCGCCACCCGCTGGGTGCTGCCGACCAGCTTCGCCTTCCACCGGCTGGCCGGCCTGCCGGAGTCGGTTCGTCCGCTCACGGACCTCGTCATCGCCGTCGACGCCGCCCATGAGCACCCCGATCCCGTGCGGCGCCTCGGAGTCTGGCAACGAGAGCAACTGGACCGCTGGCGCACCGGCGGCCGCATCGAGCACGCGCCCCTGTTGTGGGCTGCCGTCACCTGCATCGTCAGGTGACGGCCGGGAGGCCCCCCGTCGTCAGGTGATGGGCAGGAGGTCGTGGAGAAGCGCCACGCCCAGGGTGACCGACGCGATCCCGGCGAGCAGCAGGTAGACGATGAACCTGACCGCCGCGGCCCGCTCGCGGCGGTCGTGGTCGAGGTCGGGGGTGAGGACGGCCGGGTCGGCGGGCGCGTAGTGGATCGTGAGGTCGCGGCCGAGGGACAGACCGGGCCGCGCGATGCCCTCACGGCACAGCGCGGTGACATGGATTCCCTCACGGGTGGTGAAGGCGACGACGGGAGCGTGATTGACGATCTCGCCGCCCTCTCCGTCCGTGTGGACGTCCTTGGTCACGGCCACCACGTGGCCCGGAACGGCGACCGATCCGTCCAGCAGAGCGGCGCGGGCGCGCGCGTGCTGCCGGTCCCGGCTGAGCGCGCCGACGACGAGCAGCAGTCCTCCGAGACACATGAGCCCGTGCGGCCGGCCCCACACGACGAACGCGTGCACGACCAGTCCCACAAGCAGCAGGAGGAGCATGCAATTCGGGCCGCCCAGCCCCCGCTCCTCGCCCTTCGCGTCCAGCATGAGGTGGAACCGCTCCGGGCGACGGCGCGGATAGCGCACCGGGAACTCCTGGCCCACCCAGGCCGCTGCCACGACGTGTCCGTTGCTTCCCGCGTGCCGCATCCTGAACTCCCGTCCGGTGGACGGGTCGTGGAAGGCGACGGTCACCGGGATGCCGGGCCTCTTGGAGTCACCGTGGCCCGGCCGGTGCACCTCCACGACTCTCGCCGTCACCCACACCGCGCGCTGAGGCCGCGTCAGCCCGGCGAGCGAGCACACGTACCCGACCAGCGCCGCCCCCGCGGGGACCGTCCACCACAGTCCGAGCATCTCCTGCACATCCATCCGGCGACACTCCCAGCGCACAGGCTCCTACCGATCCCAGGTCTGGTCGAGGCGCGGCGTGCTCCGTTGCGGGCCGGGGTCGACCGTGATCCGTACGGTCGAGCGAGGTGATCACTCGATGGTGAGTTCCTTCCCTCCTGTGGCCGGTATGTCGTGATGCTGGGAGGAACGGCGTGCGACCGGCGCCGTCCGGATGTGCGGTGGGTGGGGAGTGGCGTGACGCGAGCGACGGGACGACGCGGAGGCCTGGACGAGCGGGCCGTCCTGCTGGTGGCCGGACTGGCCGAACTGACGGTGAGCACGGTGGGTTCGGCCCTGGGGACGATGCGGGGGCTGCTGCGCCGCTCGGACGCAGCGGAACTGGCGGCGGAGGCCGAGCACGATCTGCTGGCGCGCGGGCGCCTGGTGCTGGACCGGTACGCGGCCGTGCCCCCGGCCCACCTGGAGATCCTCGCCCGGCGTGCCCTGGCCCGACAGGCCGCCGATGGCGTCTGAGCGATCGGATCCGGCCGCGTTCAAGACCCGCGTCGACGAGGTGCTGCACGCGTTCGTCGCCCATGAGGCCGGGCAGTTGGCGGCGATCGATCCGGCGCTGGGGCCGGTGGCCACGCAGGTGGAGGCCGCGGTCGCGGACGGCAAACGGCTGCGGGCGGCCTTCTGTTACTGGGGCTGGCGCGCGGTGGGACAGCCGGACAGCGACGCGCTGGTGAGGGCGGCGGCGTCCATGGAGCTGGTGCACGCCGCCGCGGTCGTGCACGACGACCTCATCGACGACAGCGCGTTACGGCACGGGCGGCCCACCGCCCACATCGCTCTGCGCGGTGCCGTACGCCGTCGCCCGCGTGCCGTCGCCGCCGCCAGGTCGCTCGCGCTGCTGGTGGGGGATCTGCTGATGGGGCTGGCCGGGCAGCTGTTCGCCACCAGTGGGCTGCCCGCGGCCTATCTGGCGCGGGCCCGCCCGTTGTGGTCGGTGCTGGCCCGTGAACTGATCGCGGGCGAGTGCCTGGAGATTCTGCGTACCGGGGACGAGCCGGACATCACGGCTTCGCTGAAGGTGATCCGCTACAAGACCGCCAAGTACACCGTCGAGCACCCCCTGTTGATCGGCGGCGCCCTGGCCGGGGCGGGCGAGCGGCTGCGTGAGGGCTACTCCGCGTACGGGCTGCCGCTGGGCGAGGCGTTCCAGCTGCGGGACGACCTGCTGGGCCTGTTCGGGGACCCGGACCGGACCGGCAAGGCCAACGCCGACGACGTACGCGGCAGGCGCCCCACGGCCCTGCTGGCGGAGACCTGGCGCCTCGCCGGGGACGACGACCGGGAGCGGCTGCGCGCACTCCTGGGCCGACGCGACCCGGACGGGGACGGTCTGCACGCGGTACGGGAGGTGATGCGCCGGCTGAAGGCACCCGACCGCGTCGAGGACATGATCACCGCTCGCGTGGAGGAGGCCCTCGGCGCGCTGGCCGAGCTGGACGTACCCGCGCCTGCCGCCTCGGCCCTGACCTCGCTGGCACACTCGGCGGCCGCCCGCCTGTCCTGACCCTCGTAAGGAGCTTTGCCATGAACTGCACCGAGGCATCGATGGACGCCCTGCGGCAGTCCGGTGACGAACTCGCCGACGCCACCGTCGCCGCGCTCTTCGAACGCGGCGAGGTGGGCAGGTTCAACACCCTCATGCGGTACGTCTCCACCGTCGGCGCCCCTCTGCCGGACGGACTGCCCGAGGTCGCCCGGGAGTACCTCCGGGCCACGAGCACCCCGCCGGCCTGGGTCGACTGGGGGGAGATGGAGAAGGCCCGGCTGTTCTTCATCGACAACAACGTGCACATCTCCACCGCCCTCTCCTTCGCCTCCATGCCCGCCTGTTACGTCGTTCCGCACGTGGCGAAGCTCCTGTCGGCCGCCCACGGGCTCAAGTACCCGTCCAAACGGATGGCGGAGACCGGCCAGTTCACCGTCTACCTCATGCAGCCGGACGCCTTCGAGGCCGGCAGCCGCTTCATTCCCGCCGCCCAGAAGGTCCGCCTGCTGCACGCCTCCATCCGCCACCACCTCGAACGCGAGGACCACTGGGACACCGAAGGCCTTGGGACGCCGATCTGCCAGGAGGACATGATCGGCGGGCAGATGTTCTTCTCCCTGCTGGTGCTGGACTCCCTGCACCGCCTCGGCATCCACATGTCCACCGAGGGGGCCGAGGCCTACTTCTACGCCTGGCGGGTCGTCGGAGCGATGCTCGGTGTCGATCAGGACGCCGTCCCCAAGTCCCTCGACGAGGCCCGCGGGTTCCTCGACCTGTACATGGTCCGGCACATGGGTCCTTCCGAGGAGGGCGCGCACCTGACCCGGCAGCTCATCGACCTCTACGAAGAGGTCGTGCCCGGCACCTTCTTCGACCCGATCGTCTCCGCGCTGATCCGCCATCTCGTCGGCGACACCTGCGGCGACTGGCTCCAGGTGCCCCGCACCCCGTGGGACACGGTCGTCAAGGCCGTGCCCCACCTTCTCGGTGTGCTGGAGAGCATCGAGGACCGCTCACCTCTCGGTGCGTGGGCGCTGGACCGCCTCGGCCACCTCACCACGGTCCTAGAACTGTCGTCCCTCACGCGCGGGCGCGTCATGCACTACGCCATCCCCGAACAGCTGAAGAGGGACTACGGAGTCTCCGACTCGGTCCGTCGCACCCACCGGTGGACTCCGCCCGCCGCCACGGTCCCCTACTGACCCGCCGCCGCCGGGCTGCCTGCGTCAGGGGCCGGCAGTTCGGCGCTGGGGATCTGGGTCAGGGCCGACGCGCCGCCGTCCACGACGTGGACGCCTCCGGTCATCCAGGACGAGTCGTCGGAGGCCAGGAGGAGGGCCGGCCCCGTGATGTCGTCGGGGCTGCCCCAGCGCCGCATCGGGATCGAGTCCTCCCACGCGGCGACGGCGGCTTCGGGCCGGGGGCCGGGGCCGCCGATGTTGGTGACCACCGGTCCAGGGGCGAGAGCGTTCACGCGGACGCCGAAGCGGGCGAGTTCCAGTGACGCCTGGCGGACCAGGCCGACCACCGCGGCCTTGGACGCGACGTACGGGTAGCTGACGCGTGGTTCCGCGCGCAGGCCCGCCGTGGAGGCGGTGACGACGATGCTCCCGGACCGCTGCCGCTTCATGACCCTGGCGCAGTGCTGGAGGCAGTGGAACAGGCCGTCCAGGTTGACGTCCATGACCCGCCGCCACGCCTCGAAGGGCAGCTCGTCGATCGCGCCGCCGGGCTGGAGGAGGGAGGGCACGCCGTTGATGCCCGCGTTCAGGAAAGCGACGTCGAGACGGCCCGACGCGGCGACCACGTCGTCCACGAGGGTGCGGACCGCGTCCGGGTCCGTCACGTCGCACACATGTGACGTAACGGACCCGCTGCCTGCGGCCGTCAGTTTCCCGGCCGCTTCGTGGACCGTGTCCGCCACGTCCGCGAGGTGCACCGTGGCGCCCTCGTCCGCGCAGGCGCGGGCGATCGCGTGACCGATCCCGCTCGCCGCGCCGGTGACCAGCACCACTCGTCGGTCGATGCGCAGGGTGTCCATCAGGTCAGCCTTTCCTTCGTACCAGTAGCGTGCCCGCTGTTCCGTCGACCTCCACGAGGTCCCCGGTGCGGATCGTCCCGGTGGTGTCCAGGCCCGTCACCGCCGGGACGTGGAGGACGACGAGGCCGAGTGCGAGTTTGCTGTTCATCCGCGTGAACACGATGGCGCACGGCGCTGTGCCCTGCAGCTTGGCGAGGTGGAACTGCCCGGACCAGCCGGAGGACCCCTTGGCCCCGGGCAGCACCAGTACGGTGCCGGCGACGCTGCTCCCGTGCTGGGGGTGGCGGCTCTCCACGATGGTGCCGGTCCGCGGGTCGATGCCGCCCCAGCCCGACACCGGGGCCGTACACACCAGCGCAGGTCCGCTCGCCCGTCCGGCGACGACCCCTGTGCCGTGCAGCAACTCAGGCATCGGGCCACCGTCCTTCCAGGGCGGCGGTGACACAGGTGCGTACGCCGCCGAACCAGCCCTGTACGCCGGTGATGGCCGGCAGATAGTGCGCCTGCTTCGCCGAGTCGGTGGCGAACACCCGCGTACCCGGCGGCAGGAACTGTCCGATCGCCGGGCAGGTGTCGGACAGCACACGCCCGCCGGCCTTCTCGATGGCGGCGACGTAGCCGTGGCGCTCGGCCACCTCGCGCAGGGCCCGCGGCGTGAACACCCACAGGGCCGTGGAGTCCGCGAGTCGCCGGCCCTCCAGCAGCCCGGCGACCTCGCGCACCTGTTCCAGCGAGGCGTGCGGGCAGCCGATCATCACGAAGTCCACCTCGCGGTCGGTGGCCGTCCGGCACAGCGATGCCACGGTCTCGGCGCGCGCGTCCGCGTCGAAGACCGAGACCGCGGCGGGTTCCCGTCCGGCCAGGGCCTGTTCCACCGTCCGGGCCTCCGGGGTGACACCGGGCAGGTGGTACATCTCGACGTCCCCGGAGGAGGCGGCTGCCGCACCGAACTGCTTGAGCTGTACCGGCGTCGGCGCACTCCCCGCGAGCCCGGGGCCGGTGAGGACCGGGACGGCGTCCTGGACCCGCTCCCCCACCCAGTAGCCGAGGACGTTCCAGTCCTCGGTGGTCACCACCGGGTGCCGTACCTCGATCAGGTGGGTGGCCCGGCGGTGCGCGTCCAGGTGGTAGCCGCAGTAGGGGGTGCGCCCGGTGAGCATGGAAGCGGCGGAGGACTCGCGGCCCTCGGTGTTGGTGCGGGCCCCGAGCACGGAGTTGATGTAGACGACCGCGGAGGACTCCATCCACGCGCAGTGCTCGCCGAACCGGGGCACGTTGCCCACCTGGTAGGGCGTGCAGGTCGAGAGCAGGTCGACGCCCTTGTCGGCGAGGTAGCGCTCGCTGTCGTCCATCGCGGCGGCGTCGGTGGGCGCGATGCCCTGCAGATCCCACTGGTCGCGATCGCGGGGGCCGATGAGCTGGCAACTGTGGGCGCGGAACGGCGGTACGTCGACCGTCTCGTCGAGGTCCAGGGAGAACCGCGAGAACAGGGCGGCCGGGTCGGTGGTGCCCAGGACCCGTGCGTGACGCGGTCCGAAGAGGTTGGCGCCGCACACGTTGTCGGTGTCGATGAGGCGTTCGGCGCCCATCAACTCGCCGTAGCGGACGAGGAGTTCGAGGGCGGAGCGGACCGCGGGACCTTCCTCGCCGGCCAGCATGCGTTCGTCGGCGGGGCTCAGCAGCATGATGTCCTCACAGTGAGAGGCACGCGCCCTCTCCTTCCAGTTCGGTGCGCAGTCGTGCGACGTCGACCTCGGCGGCCGTGACCTGGTCCTTGAGTGCCAGGTGGGCGGCCGTACCGGCGGCCTGGCCCATGGCGAAGCAGGGTCCCGCGACGCGTGCGGCGGACTGGCCGCCGTGGGTCATCGACGCGCAGCGTCCGGCGACGAGCAGGTTGCCGGGGCCCTCGGCGGGGACGAGCATGCGGTACGGCAGCTGGTTGTAGCCCACGGGGTTGTCGCCGTAGGGCCAGCGGATGTCGAGGTCCCCGTCGACATGGGCCTCCACGGGCCAGCCGTTGAGGCCGATGGAGTCCTCGAAGCGGGCGCAGGAGCGGACGTCGTCCTCGGTGAGCATGTACCGGCCGAGCAGGCGGCGGGTCTCGCGGATTCCGATCTCGGGGCCGATGTCGACGATGTAGGACTTCTCGAAGCCGGGGAGGTTCTCGCGGATGAAGCCGAACACCTCCTGGGCCTGCGCCCGGCCCTGCACCTCGCCGTGGGTGAGCTGCCAGACGTCGGTGCCGTCGACCGCGCTGCCGTCGGGGTTGCGCAGCTGGGTGGCGTTGGCCCGCCACTCCACGGCGTCGCGCTGGGGCCGTACGATCGCGCCGCGCCGCGGGAAGCGGGGGCGGCCGGCGGCCACGGCCTCGTCCATCAGGCGGGGCAGGATCTTCCAGGCGGGCCCGGCGCGCTCGTCGTCCACGGCGTTGATGCGGAACATGGTGGACGGGTAGAGCATGTCGCCGTACGGGTCGGCCTTCTCGTGGCTCGTGCCGGTCCAGGCGAGCAGGTCGCCGTCGCCGGAGCAGTCGATGAACACCTGGCCGCGCAGGATGCCGCGGCCGGACTTCGATTCCACGATGACCGCCTCGACACCCGACGGGCCGGCGATCGCGCCCACCGCGAAGGCGTGGTAGAGGAGTTGAGCTCCGGCGGACAGTACGTGGTCGTCGGCGGCGCTGCGGTAGGCCGGGATGTCGTAGGCCTGTGCCTGGATACGGTCGGCGAAGGACAGGTGGGGAGCGCGCAGGCCGCCGAGGCGGTCGATGCGTTCCAGGAGTTCGGTGGCGTGTCCCCTGACGGTGAGGACGTGTTCACCGTGGACGTTGGAGTACATGCCGCAGAAGGTGGACAGACCGCCGCCGGTGCCGGCGCCGCCCAGGTATCCGCTCTTCTCCACCAGCAGGGTGCTGCGTCCGGCGCGGGCGGCGGCGGTCGCCGCGGCGAGTCCGGAGGGGCCGCCGCCGAGGACGACGACCTCCCACTCGCCGAACACCGGTGTCTCACGGGTGGGTTCGGTGACGTGGCTGTTCACGGGGTGACCTCTCTGTCGGCTGCGGGGGTGGCACCTGCGGTGACGGTGGCGGTGGTGGTGGTGGCGGTCCAGTGCTCCGTCAGCAGGGTGTGGAGTCGGTCGGGGATCTCCTGGCTGAGCAGGTGTCCCGCGTCGGGGAGCGCGACCTGCCGGGCGCCGGGCACGCCGGTCGCGATCGCCCGCGCGTGGTGGGCCGGGACGACGGCGTCGGCGAGGCCGTTCACCGCGAGCACGGGGCATCGGATGCCGGCCAGCCGGTCACGCAGGTCGGTGCCCGCGATGGCCTCGCAGCAGGCCGCGTACCCCTCGGGATCGAGTTGTCCGACGCCGTCGACGGTGTCCTGGACCAGCGCCGTCGGGGCATGGGCCAGGGCGGGGGCGTACCAGCGGTCGATGAGACCGGAGGTGGCCGCCGTCATGCCCTGTTCCCTGATCGCCGTGGCGCGTCGCCGCCAGAAGTCCGGGTCGTCCGCGAAGGCGGGCGCGTTGACGGTGACGAGACTGCGTACCCGGTCGGGGTGGTCCGCGGCCAGGGCGAGCCCGACGGTGCCGCCGAGGCTGATCCCCACGACGTCGACGGACTCGATCCCCAGTGAGTCGAGCAGGGTGACCACGTCGTGGACCAGGTGAGCGAGGTCGTACGGTCCCGGGGGCGTCGGGGAGGCGCCGTGTCCGCGGTGGTCGTACGCGATTACCCGGCGGTCGGTACGCAGACGTGCGCGCTGCGGTGCCCACATCGCGGCGGTGGTGCCGAGGGAGGCGGAGAGCAGGACCGGGGCGCCGGAACCCTCGTCCGTGTACGCGGTCCTGCGGCCGTCGGTGTGCGCGGTCATGCGGCGGCTGCCGCTCGGCGGCCGGCCTTGGCCTCCTGGATGCCGCGGTGCACGCGGGTGCGCAGTTCGGCGAACTCCGGCGTCGAGCGGCTGGTGACCTGGTCGCGTTCGGCGGGCAGTGCGATGGGCACGTCGTCGAGGACGTGGGTGGGCGAGGCGGACAGGACCAGGACGCGTTCGCCGAGGTAGACGGCCTCGTCGATGTCATGGGTGACGAAGAGGGTGGTGATGCCGAGGGAGCGCCACAGTGAACGGACGAGGTCTTCGAGGTCCGCGCGGGTCTGCGCGTCGACGGCGGCGAAAGGTTCGTCCATGAGGAGGACCTGCGGCTCGTAGGCGACGGCCCGGGCGATGGCGACACGCTGCTGCATACCGCCGGAGAGCTGCCAGGGGTACGCGTCGCCCGAGTCGGCGAGTCCGACGGCGGCGAGGGAGTCGGCGACGAGGCGGTCGCGTTCGGCGCGGGGCAGGCCCTTCTGCCGCAGCGGGAGGTCGATGTTCTGCCGCACGGTCTTCCAGGGGAAGAGGCTGCGGCCGTACTCCTGGAACACCACGGCCATGCCGGGCGGGGGTCCGGTCACGGGGGCGCCGTCGAGCAGGACCTCGCCGGCCGTGGGGGTGAGCAGTCCGGCCAGGCATTTGAGGAGGGTCGTCTTCCCCGCGCCGGAGGGGCCGACGATGCAGGCGAACTCGCCCCGGGCGACGGAGAAGGTGATGTCGCCGATCGCCTCCACCCGGTGGCCGGAGGACTCGTACACCTTGTTGAGGCCCCTGACGGTGACCATGTCTGTCATCAGCCGTTCTTTCCTCAGCTGTTCTTTCTCCAGCCGTTCTTCCATCAGCTGTTCTTCCTTTGGGACTCGCGCAGGCCCAGGTACCAGCCCAGGACCCGCTTCTCGACGACGGTGAACAGCACGGACAGCGCGAACCCGATGAGGCCGAGCAGGATGATGCCGCTCCACATCTGGGGGATCGCGAAGGTGCGCTGGAACTGCACGATGCTGAAGCCGAGTCCGTTGGTGGCGGCAAACATCTCGCCGATGACCATGAGGATCAGCCCGATGGACAGGGACTGGCGGAGTCCGGCCATGATCTGCGGGCTCGCCGCGGGCAGCACCATGTGGCGCAGCCGCGCGCCACGGGTGATGCCGTAGGTCCGGCAGGTGTCGACCATGACCTCGTCGGCGGCGCGGACGCCCTCGACGGTGTTCAGCAGGACCGGCCAGACGCAGCCGGAGACGATGACCAGCACCTTCGAGCCGTCTCCGATGCCGGCGACGATCGCGATGACCGGCACCAGCACGGTCGGCGGGAGGGCGCGCAGGAACTCGAGGACCGGTTCGGCGCCGCGGCGCAGCGTGTCGGTCAGGCCGAGGGCGACGCCGAGGGCCACACCGATGACGCTGGAGAGCACGAAGCCGGTGAGCAGTCGGAGCAGGCTGGGTACGACGTCCTCGGCGAACCGGGACGACAGCCACAGTTCTCCGAACCGGTCGAGGATGTCGGACAGGGGCGGGTAGTAGTAGCTGCTGCTGTCGGCGCTGGTGATCCACCACAGTGCGACGAGGCCGGCGGGCAGGCCGAGGGCGTACAGGGTGCGGCGCAGGATGTTCGTGACGTTCATCGCGTGCCCGCCGATCGCCGGACGGAGGGGTGCCAGCCGAGTGCGGCGCGCTCCGCGTACCGGAAGCCGACGTTGACCAGGACGCCCAGGACGCCGGTGAGCAGGACGAGCGCGAACATCTCGGTCGTCGCTCCGCTGCTCTGCGCGACGGAGATGAGCTGGCCGATGCCAGGGGTGCCGATGACCAGTTCGCCGGTGATGGCGAGGACCAGGGCGACGGAGGCGGCGAGCCGGATGCCGGTGAACACGAACGGCAGGGCGGTGGGCCAGATGACGTGCCGGATGCGGGCCCACAGGCCGAAGCGGTAGGAGCGGGCGGTGTCGTGGGCGACCGGGTCGATGTCCTGGACGCCGTAGAGGACCTGCACCAGCACCTGCCAGAAGCCGGCGTAGACGATGAGGACCACCCCGGACTCGTAGCCGGTGCCGAAGACGAGGATGACCGCCGGGATGAGGGCCACCGAGGGGATCGGGCGCAGGAACTCGACCGTGGAGGCGGTGATCGCGCGCAGTACCGGTACGAGTCCGATGGCGACGCCGGCGATCACGCCCGCGGCGACGGCGGCCACCAGTCCGACGGCCCAGGTGCGGACCGTGTCGCCGAGTGCCTCCCACAGCGCGCCGTCGCCCGCTTCCCGGCCGAGCTGGGCCAGGACGGAGCTGAGGGGCGGCAGCGCGCCGTCCGCGATCAGGCCGGTGCGCGGGACGAGTTCGGCGATCAGCGCGGCGACCGCGATGCCGACCAGCGGGGCGATACGGGGCCGGGGCCTGCGGGTCCGCGGAGGCGGGGCGGGCGGAGCCTCGGTGGGCCGGGTGGCGTCGAGCACTTTCATCGGACTGCTCCCAAGGATTTCCCGCACGCGCTCGCGCAGTCCGGGCGGGCCAGGACGGAGCCGCAGGCGGGGCTGGTGACGGTGCGGTCGTACACGGACAGCCAGCCGGGCGTACGGACGGTCTCGGCGGGGGCGGACTCGCGCCCGGCCAGGGTGTCCGGGTCGACCTCCAGGTCGACCGTGCGGGCGGTGAGGTCGATGCTGATGACGTCGCCGTCGTGGATCCGGCCGAGCGGGCCGCCGATGGCGGCCTCCGGGGAGACCTCGCCGACGACGATGCCCTTGTTGACCAGTCCGGAGAGCTGGCCGTCGGTGACCACGGCGACCTTCTCGCCGAGTCCGGCGCCGTCGAGGGCGAACACGAACGCCGAGGCCATCGCCATGCCGGGGCCGCCGTGCAGCCCCATGCCGCGCAGCACGACCACGTCTCCCGCCTGTACCTCCCCCGCCGCGAGCCCTGCGATGGCGGTCTCGCGGGAGGGGTAGCAGCGGGCGGGGCCGCGGAAGGAGGTGGGCCGTTCCTCGTCGGCGGGCAGCTTGACGATCGCGCCCTCGGCCGCCAGGGACCCGCGCAGGACGACGATCGACGGCGTACGGGAGAAGGGGTCGTCCGGTGGCCGGATGAACTCCGGGTCGAACGGCGGTGTCCCGGCGACGAGTTCGCCGAGCGGGCGGCCGGTGGCACCGACCGTGGTGAGGTCGAGCAGCGGAGCCAGCGCGGCGAGGACGCCCCGGGTGCCGCCGGCGTCGTCGAGTTGTTCGATGAGGTGGGGGCCGTTGGGGCGTACCGCGGTGATGACGGGGACCCGGTCGGCCAGTTCCTCGTAGGTCCGCCACACGTCGACGTCCAGTCCGGCCTCGACGGCGACGGCTTGGAGGTGCTTGACGGAGTTGATCGAGCCGCCTACCGCGAGCATCACGGTGACCGCGTTGCGGATCGCGGCCGGGGTGAGCACCGAGCGTGCCGTGCGCCCCGCGTGGACCATGTCCACGATGTGCCGGCCGGCCGAGCGGACCGCGTCCCACATGACCGGCCCGTTGGCGCGGGTCGGGGTGGTGCCGGGCAGGGCCATGCCGAGCGCCTCGGCGGCCATGTGCATGGTGTTGGCGGTGCCCATGCCCGCGCACACGCCGGGTCCGCGGATGGCGTCCTCGGACATGGTGAGCAGGTCCTCGGCGGAGGTACGGCCGAGGGCGGTGTGGCCGGCGTGCAGGAAGACGTCCTCGATGTCGGCGCCGCCGTCCTCGTGCAGGGCGCTGCGCTGGTAGCCGCAGGCGACGAGCAGGGTGGGCACGTCGAGCCTGCCGCCCGCCATCATGTGGGCGGGCGCGGTCTTGTCGCAGGAGCTGAGGCACACCATGCCGTCGAGCAGGGCGCCCTCCACCACGACCTCGATGTCGTTGACGATGAGGTCGCGGGTGGGCAGTACGTACCGGCCGCCGGCCCCGGCACTGGTGATGAAGTCGGAGGGGGCCGCGGTACGGATCTCGAAGGGCAGGCCGCCCGCCTCGCGTATCGCCTCCTTCAGCACCGGGACGATGTCGTCGAGGTGCGCGAAGCAGGCGGCCAGGTCGGAGGAGGAGTTGACGATGGCGATCTTGGGCCGGGCCATCTCCTCGTCGGTGATGCCGAGCGAGCGCCACTGGGCCCGCCGGACGGCCCAGCGGGAGCTGCCTGCGGGCAGGTCGCTGCGGAGGGGGGTGGCGCCGCCGAGGGGGGTGTCGCCGTGGCCGGGGGTGTCGCCGTGGCCGGGGGTGTCGCCGTGGCCTGGGACGTCGCTGTGGAGAGGGGTGGTCATGTCAGCCGGCCGTTCCCGACCACACCAGGTCGTCGTAGGAGATGTCCTTGTCGATCAGTCCGTGTGCGCGGGCGGTCTTGACGAACGTCTCCACGGAGGTCTGCTCGATCGCGGGCGCGAAGGTCGGCAGGGTCACCTTCTGTGCCACCCCGGCGTCGATCTTCATGAAGGAGGACAGCTGCGCCCGGGTCTCCCGGGGGTGTGCCTCCGCATAGGCCAGTGACTCGTCGATGGCGGCCTTCAGCGCGGTGAACAGCTTGGGGTTCTTCTTCAGCTGCGCCTCGGAGGTGAAGTACACCGAGGTCGTCAGGCTGCTCTTCGCCATGTCGAGATAGGGCGAGGCGATGACCCGGGTGTCCTTGTCCGCGGCGATGGTGTCGAACGGCTCGGCGGTGACCATGGCGTCGATGTCGCCCTTGCCGAGCGCGGTGACCGCGTCGGGGAAGGGCAGTTCGACGAACTCGACCTTGTCCGGGTCCCCCTTGTCCGCGTCCACCGCGACCTCGCCCAGCATCTGGAGCAGGTTGTTGAGCGTGTTGACGCTGACCTTCTTGCCTTCGAGGTCGGCCGCCGACCTGATCGGGCTGTTCTTCGGGACGCGGATCATCGTCACGTCCTTGCCCTCGGTGCCCGTGGAATTGGATCCGGAGGCGATGACCTTCAGGGGCAGGCCCTGACCGCGGGCCGAGAGCACCGAGACGATGTTGCTGAACGCGAACTGGTACTGGCCGCTGACCACCGGCGGAACCAGGGCCGCGCCGCCCTGGGCGGTCTTGATGTCGAGCTTGATGCCGCGCTCGGAGAAGAAGCCCTGCTTCTCCCCCAGGTAGAGCGCGGCCACGTCGATGACCGGGATGAAGCCGGCCTGCACGGTGACCGGCGTCTTCGAGGAGGGGGCCTGTCCTCCCGACGATTCGCCGCCGCCGCAGGCGGTGAGCGACAGAGCCAGTCCGGCCGCGGCCGCCAGCGCCGTTCTTCTGCGCATGATCGGGAACTCCATCGTTCCTCCACGAGACAAGGGTCCGGAGAACCGGACCAGAGGGTGCGTGGAAGGGACCATACATTTCTGAACACGTGTGCGCTAGACGCACGCACAATCGTTCGCTGTGCGTACACTGCTGGTCGTGTCCGGCGGCAGAACCCGTCCGCCGGATGTGGGAAGGTGGTCGCCGCCACCGCCGGGACTGGGAGAGACCACATGGAACTGCTCGAAGACGGGCCTGGGGACGCGGACTTCGTCCAGTCACTGGCGCGCGGACTCGAAGTGATCAGGGCCTTCGACGCGGAGCATCCGTTCCGCTCGCTCAGCGACGTCGCCAAGGCGACGGGTCTCTCCCGCGCCTCGGCACGGCGCTCCCTGCTGACCCTGCACAAACTCGGTTACGTACGCAGCGAGGGCACGCTCTTCGGACTCACCCCCAAGACCCTGGAGCTGGGGCACGCCTATCTGCGGGCCCTGTCCACCCCCCAGATCGCCGAACCGCACCTGACGAACCTGATGCGCGACGTACGCGAGACGACGGCGCTGTCCGTGCTCGACGGCGATCACGTCGTACACGTGGCCCGCGTCCCGGCCGGCGGGGTGATCAGCGTGTCCATCAACGTGGGGTCCCGGTTTCCCGCCTACGCCACGGCCATGGGCCGGGTGCTGCTCGTCGGTCTGGCCGAGGACGCCTTCCAGGCCTACCTGGACCGGATCGACCTCCAGCCGCTGACCGACCGCACGGTCCGCAGCGCCGACGAGCTGCGGGCGGTCATAGAGACCGCTCGGGCCGACGGGTTCTGCCTCGCCGACCAGGAACTCAACCAGGGACTGCGGGCCGTGGCCGTCCCCGTGCACGACCGGTCGGGTGCCGTCATCGCGGCGGCCAACATCGCCGCGAGCGCGGGCATGCGAAGCCTCGACGAACTCCGCGCCATGGTGCCGCGGTTGCGGGAGTGCGCCACCGCCATCGAGACGGATCTGCACCGGGTCGCGGGCCCCTGACCGTCCGCGGCGCGGAACCCGCAAGACAACGGCCGCCGCGGTCCGTGTCGCCGCCGCACGGGCCGCCGTCTCGCACGGCTACCAGGCGGACGTCTCCGGCAGCACCCTCACGGGCACGGTCCGGACCGTCGACTGCGGTGGCTGTTCCGGCGGTTGGGGCTGTTCGAAGGCCGGTCCGGGACGGCCGTCGAGGCGGGTGCGGAGTTCGGTGCGGAGCGGATCCGTGTCCGGGAGCGCCAACTCGTCGGTGATGGTCAGGGCCCGTGTCCAGGCCGTGCGAGCGGCGTCGGGGCGGGTCGTGACGCGATGGACGTCGCCGAGACACAGCAGGCCGGCGGCCTCGCTCTGCCGGTCGCCGGTCCGGTGGAACAGGTCGACGGCCCGCCGGTAGCAGTCGACGGCCTGGGAGTGTCCGCCCAGGTGATGCTGGATGTAGCCGATGCTGTCCCAGGTGTGGGCCTGCCCGTTGAGGTCTCCGGTCTCCTGGGCCAGGTCGAGGGCTTGCCGGCAGTGGACGAGCGCCGCGTGGTGCTCGCCGAGCTGGGCGTTGAGCCAGCCGATGTGGTTGAGGGCGGCGGACTGCCCGGCCCGGTCGGCGGCGGCCCGGTAGTGCCTGAGACTGTGTCCCGCGTGGTCGAGCGCCTGCTGAGGGCTGCCCAGCACGGCGGACATCCGTGCGAGGTGCTGATGGGTACGCGCCTGTCCCGCGTCGCTGCCGAGTCCGGCGAACAGGTCGAGGGCGAGCAGGTAGTGGCCGCGGGCGTCCTCGCCACGGTCCAGCCGGTCCAGGGCGAGCCCGAGTCCTCGGTGGGCGCCGGCCCGGCCCGCGCGGTCGCCCTGCCGCCGTGCCGCCTCCAGGGCGCGCGTCTGCAGAGCGGCGAGCACCCGCCAGTGCCCGTGCCGGTCCAGGAAGGTGGTGAGGGCCGCCGCGAGCTGCCAGCCGTGCCGGTCGAAGCCGGTCGCGCAGGCCTGCTCCACCGCGGCCACGAGCACGGTGTGCTCCGCGGCGAACCAGGCCTGCGCCTGCTCGTGGTCCGCGAGCGCCTCTGGGGCGGCGCCCGGCCCGGCGGGTGGCAGCGGGACCGGGTTGGGCTGCGGGGTGAGCAGTACGTCGGCGGTGTGGGCGGTGTGCAGACAGTGGTCGAGCAGCCGGTGCAGCGCGGTGTGCCGGTCCAGGTCGCTGTCGATCGTGGCGACCAGTTCGGCGGCGTACACGCGCAGCAGGTCGTGGAAGGTGTAGCGGCCGGGAGCGTGTTCGGTGAGGAGGTGGCCGCCCACGAGTTCGGCCAGCAGGGCGACCGCGCGGTTCACCGGTATGCCGCCGAGCGCCGCGATGGCCGGCAGGGCCGCGTCGGGTCCGGGATGCAGGCCCAGCAGCCGGAAGAGCCTTGCCGCCTCGGGGCTCAGCGCCTCGTAGGACGAGGAGAACACGGCCCGCACCTGGCTGGTCGCCTCCCCGCCGTCCAGGGCGTCGAGCCGGTTGTCGGCCCGGCGCAGCTCCTCGGCGAGTGCGGCGAGCGGGAACCGGGGGCGCGCCGCCGCGCGGGCGCCCACGATCGCGAGGGCCAGCGGCAGTCCCGCGCACCGTCGGACGATCTTCCCGACCGCGGCGCGTTCCGCGTTCACCCGGCTCGCGCCCAGTCGGCCGGTCAGCAGTTCCCGGGCCTGGCCGGACGTGAGCAGGTCGACGGTCAGCAGATGGGCGCCCTCGGCCACGGCGAGGCCGGTCAGCAGGCGCCGGCTGGTCACCAGCGCCAGGCAGCCGGGCGCTCCGGGCAGCAGCGGGCGGACCTGCTCGGTGTCGCGGGCGTTGTCCAGCACCACCAGCACCCGCCGCCCGGCCAGCACGCTCCGATACAGGCCGGCCTGTGCCTCCAGGCCCACCGGGACACGGGCCGGCGGCACCCCGAACGCGTCCAGGAACCCCCGTACCGCCTCCGCCGGGCTCATCACCGATCCGTCGGAGCCGAAGCCGCGGAGATTCACATACAACTGTCCGTCGGGAAAGGCCGGTTGTGCCCGGCGCGCCCAGTGCACGGCCAGCGCGGTCTTGCCCACGCCTGCGGTGCCGGACAGCGCCGAGATCACCACGGCCGACGGCTGGACGGCCGCCGACGCGAGGACCAGGTCGAGTTGCGCCAGCTCGTCGCCGCGGCCCGTGAAACCCCTTACGCCCATGGGCAGTTGGGCGGGGATCGCACCCGGCCATCGTGCCGTCGACGGCAAGCGTTCCGGCGAGGGCCGTGCCGGGAGGGACGCGTGGGGGGCGGGCTCGGAGGTCTGCCGGTGCGCCGTCCGGCCGACCGGTGCGGGCGGGTTTCCGCGCAGGATCGTGCGGTGTGCCTCGCGCAGTCCGGGACCGGGGTCGGCGCCCAGTTCCTCGGCCAGCCGGCGTCTGACGGTGGCGAAGCGGTCCAGCGCCTCCGCGCCGCGGCCGGCCGAGTGCAGGGCCCGCATCAGGGCCTCGGCCAGGGGCTCCACCAGCGGGAACTCGTCGAACAGATCGGTGAGCGGACCGATCACGGTGCCGGGATCGCCGACCCGCGACTCGACGGCGGCCCATCCGACGGTGAGGTCCACGTACTGGCGCCGCCACGCCTCCCGTACCCGCTCCGCCCACTGTCCGCCCACGTCGGCCAGGGGTTCTCCGTGCCACAGGCGCAGCGCCTCGCGCGACAGGGCCGCCCGGTCGTCGTCGGCCCGTCCCGTCTCCCGGGCGCGGTCGGCCAGCCGACGGAAGCGAAGCACGTCCACCTGGTCCGGGGCCGCCTGCAGAAGGTAGCCGCCCGAACGTCGTACCAGGCATAACTGGACGTCACCGCCGTCGTTCGCGGTCTGCTCGCACAGGCGGCGGAGCCGGGCGATGTGCGCGTGCAGGGCCCGCCTGGCCCCGTCCGGAGGCCGCACTCCCCAGACCCGCTGGATGAGCACGCCGGCCGGGACGGGCCGGCCGGCGTCCACCGCCAGCGCGGCCAGCACGGCCCTGCGCTGCGGCGGCCCGATCTCCACGGCCCGCTCCCCCGCCACCAGCTCCACCGGACCCAGCAGTCTCAGTTGAATCACGAGTCCGCACCCCCGCACAGATCTGACCCACACACCCCACGCATGGCTCTCGCTGGGCGACAACCTATCGACAACGTTCCCACCCACACACGCAGCCCACGCTGACGCATCAGTTCGGTGTCCCGTCGATGAGCGACGGCGGTCGCCGAGGCTCGATCCAGGGGGAGGCACCATGACTTCTGCGGACACCGCGGACGCGACGGCGGCGGGTTCGGCGATCGCCTTGCCGCAAGGGGGCGGCGCCGTCGGCGGGTTGGGGGAGAAGTTCGCGCCGGACCTGTTCACGGGGACGGGCAACATGTCCGTGCCCCTGGCGGTGCCCGCGGGGCGGCAGGGGGCGACACCGTCGCTCGCTCTCGGCTACAGCACCGGCAACGGGAACGGGCCGTTCGGGCTCGGCTGGCAGTTGGGACTGCCCGGTATCTCGCGCAAGACGTCGCACGGCGTTCCGAGATACCTCGATGCCGCCGGGCCGGGGGACGCGGACGCGGCCGATGTGTTCCTGCTGTCGGGTGCCGAGGATCTGGTGCCGGTCCTCGGCACGTATCCCGGCCGGGTGCGCTACCGGCCCCGTACGGAGGGGTTGTTCGCCCGGATCGAGCACGTCAAGGACGCGACGGGTGACTACTGGGAGGTCCGGGGCAAGGACGGCTCGCTGAGCAGATACGGGACACGGCGTCCCGCGGGAGCCGCGGACACCTGGCGGGACCCGGCGGTGACCGCCGATCCGCATGACGCGGGCCGCGTCTTCGGCTGGCAGCTCACCGAGACCGTCGATCCGCTCGGCAACCTGGTCCGATACGTCCACCTCGCCGACGCGGGCACCGAGCAGGGCAGGTCGTGGTCCCGGCCGCTTCTGGCGGGCATCTCCTACGCCGACTACGGCGACCGGGCCGACCCCCGGTTCCTGGTCTCCGTCGACTTCGTGTACTCGTCGCGCCCCGACCCGTTCTCCGACCACCGGGCGGGCTTCGAGGTGCGGACGTCCTTGCGCTGCGACGTGATCCGGGTGACGACCCGTGCCGCGGACGGGGTGGCACGGGTGGCACGCGAGTACCGACTCGCCTATCGGCAGGCGGAGTTCAACGGGGTGTCGCTGCTCGCGAGCGTGAGCGAGGTGGGGATCGACGCGGCGGGGGCACCGGCACCGGAACCCGCCCCGGACCCGGCCACGGCATCGGGAGTGGTGCCGGAGGAACTCATGCCTCCCCTGATCTTCGGGTACTCGGGCTTCGACCCGGGCGGACGCGGGTTCTCCCCCGTGACGGGCCCCGGTTTCCCGGCCGCCGCGCTGAACAGTCCCACGCTCGCCCTGGTGGACCTGCACGGCGCGGGCCTGCCCGACGTCGTGGAACTCGGGGCGGCGGCACGGGTGTGGCGCAACGCGGGCGGCGGCCGGTTCGACGCGCCCCGCTCGATGGCCGAGGCACCCGCGCTCTCGCTCGGACAGCCCGGGGTGCGGTTCCTGGACGCCGACGGCGACGGCCGGCCCGATCTGTTCGCGCCCGCCGCAGGCACACCGGACCGGGACGGCGGCCCCGCCGCGGGCTACTTCCCGATGGCCTTCGCGGGGGGCTGGAGCCGCCGCGGCTTCACCCGCTACCGCCGGTCCCCCGGTGTGAGCGTCGCCGACCCGCAGGTGAGACTGGTCGACCTCGACGGCGACGGGCTGACGGACCTGGTGCGGTCGGGCACCCGCCTCCAGGCGTGGTTCAACGACCGCGATCCGCGCGAGGCCTGGCGGCGCACCGCGGTCGGCCTCGACGGCCCGCGCGTCGACCTCGCCGATCCGAGGGTGCGGCTGGCCGACATGACCGGCGACGGCCTTCAGGACCTCGTACTGCTGCGCAACGGGAACGTGGCGTACTGGCCCAACCTCGGGCACAACAGATGGGGCGCGCGGATCCAGATGCGCGACGCGCCCCGCCTGCCCGACGGTTACGACCCGCGCCGGGTGCTCCTCGGCGACGTCGACGGCGACGGGGCCGCCGACCTGCTGTACGTCGACAGCGGGCGGGTGCTGCTGTGGGGCAACCGGTCGGGCAACGGCTGGAGCGAGACCCCGGTGATCGTCCGCGGCACCCCGCGGGTGTCCGGCACCGACGTGCTCGAACTGTCCGACCTGTTCGGCACCGGGATGGCCGGGCTGCTGCTGAGCCGGTCGGCGGGTGTCTCCGGCGGGCCGCACGCGCGTTTCCTGGACTTCACCGGCGGGGTGAAACCGCATCTGCTCACCTCGACGGACAACAGCCTCGGCGCGCTCACGCGGGTGACGTACGCGCCGTCGACCCGGGAGTACCTGCGCGACTTCGCCGACCCGGCCACCCGCTGGCGCACCCCGCTGCCCTTCCCGGTGCACGTGGTGACGAGGACCGAGGTCGCGGACCGGATCTCGGGCGGCACGCTGGCCACCGAGTACCGCTACCGGCACGGCTACTGGGACGGCGTCGAGCGGGAGTTCCGCGGTTTCGCGCTGGTCGAGCATCTGGACACGGAGACGTTCGGCGGGGCGACGGGAGCGGGTGTGCCGCAGGGCCACCACGCGCCGCCCGTGCTCACCAGGAGCTGGTTCCACTGCGGGCCGGTCGCCGCCGACGAGGCCGGCGACTGGACCGAACTCGACCTGAGCCACGAGTACTGGCAGGGCGACACACCCATGCTGTCCAGACCGCCGGAACAGCTCGCGTTCCTGGCGGGACTGCCACGGGCGGCCCGCCGTTCGGCGTTGCGCGCCCTGCGGGGGCAGGTGATGCGCACCGAGGTGTTCGCACGGGACGGCGGCCCGCTGTCCGACCGGCCCTACACCGTGACGGAGACCCTGTCGGGCGTACGGGAGGAGGAGGCGGGCGGGCTGCCGGACCGGGAGCGGATCTTCTTCCCGTTCTCGCTCGGCACGCGCACCACGAGATGGGAACGCGGCCCGGAGCCGATGACGCAGTTCGCGTTCCCGACCGGGTACGACGCGTACGGGTTCGCGACCGGGCAGCTCTCGGTCCCGGTGCCGCGCGGCCGTGACCCGCTGACGGTCGCGGGGCCGGGCGAGACGCCCGAGCCGTACCCGGCCACGTACGCGACGACGGAGTACGCGCGCCGGGACGACGCCGAGCACTACGTCGTGGACCGCGTGGCGAGGACGTCGAGCCACGAGGTCGTCAACGACGGCCTGCTGCCGGTGCCGTCGCTGCGGGACGCCGTGGCCGGCGGGGCACTGCCGTCCGGGGTCTCGCTGCGGGTGATCGGCCACACCCGTACCTACTACGACGGCGCGGAGTTCACCGGGCTGCCGCTCGGCACGCTGGGCGCGTACGGACTGCCGGTGCGCTGCGAGTCGTTGGCGTTCCAGGACGGCTTTCTCGACCTGCTGTATCCCGCCGACGACCCCCGGGCGGCCGGGCCGCGTCCGCCCTACCTGGCGCCCGGTGACCGGATCGACTGGCCGGCCGAGTATCCGGCCGCCTTCCGCGGCTCGCTGCCCGCGCTCGCCGGATACACGCACTACGCGGACACCGACGTGCCCGGCTCCCCCGGCGGCTACTACGTGACCACGCAACGGCACCGCTACGACACCCAGGAACCGGGGTCGACCCCGCGCGGCCTGCGGACGGCCTCGCTCGACCCGCTCGGCGCGCGCAGCCAGGTCGCCTACGACCGGCACGCCCTGTTCCCCGTCCTCGACACGGACCCCGTCGGGCTCACCACCGCCGCGGAGTACGACCACCGCCTGCTGCGCCCGCACACGGTGACCGATCCGAACGGCAACGCCACGTCGGTGACGTTCTCCCCCGCCGGACTCGTCACCGCGACCTGGACCCGGGGCAAGAACGGCGAGGGCGACCGGGCGGCGCCGGGGACGACGATGAAGTACAACCTGCATGCCTTCCTCGGGAGCGGACAGCCGGCGTCCGTCACCACGGTCAGACGGGTGCACCACGACACGGAGACCGGGGTGCCCGCCGAACGCCTCGACGACGTGCTCGTGTCGGTGGCGTACTCCGACGGTTTCGGCAGGCCGCTGCAGACCAGGACGCAGGCCGAGGACACGCTCTTCGGCGATCCGTCCTTCGGCGGGAACGTCATCCCGGGCGGCGACCGCACGCCGACGGGCGACTCGACGGGCCGCACGAGGGCGCCGGCCAGCCCGGACAACGTGGTGGTGTCCGGCTGGCAGGTGTACGACAACAAGGGCCGGGTGGTGCACAAGTACGAGCCGTTCTTCTCCACCGGCTACGACTACGCGCCACCCCTGGACGCCCAACTCGGCCGCAGGAGCGTCATGTTCCACGACGCGAGCGGGCGGGTCGAGCGCACGGTGCACCCGGACGGCAGCGAGCAGCGGGTCGTCTTCGGCGTCCCGTCCGACCTGGCGGATCCCGACCGCGCCCTGCCGACGCCGTGGGAGACGTACACCTACGACGCGAACGACAACGCCGGCCGCACCCACGGCGACGCGGCCTCGGCGTACCGGACGCACTGGGACACGCCGTCGAGCACCGAGGTCGACGCGCTCGGCCGGGTCGTGCGCGCCGTCGCCCGGCGCGGTCCCACCGCCGCCGAGTGGCTCACCACGACGTCGGCGTACGACGTCCAGGGAAATCTGCTCGGCATCACCGACCAGCTCGGGCGGGCCGCCTTCGCCTACCGTTTCGACCTGGCTCACCGACGCTGGCGGGCGGACAGCCTCGACGCGGGCCGGCACGACAGCGTCCCCGATGCCCTGGGGCAGGTGGTCGAGGCCCGGGACAGCAGGGGTGCGCTCGTCCTGGGCATGTTCGACCCGCTGCACCGGCCGAGCCAGGTCTGGGCCAGGGACGACCACGTCGGGAGCGTCTCCGTGCGCCAGCGCGTCTCGTACGGTGACGCCGGGAGCGCAGCTCAGCGGCCCGTGGAACGCGCCGGCGCCCGTGGCCGCAACCTGCTCGGCCGGGCCGTCCACCACTGGGACGAGGCCGGGCACGCCGGTGTCGAGTCCGTCGACTTCAAGGGCAACGTGCTCCAGAGCAGTCGCCGGGTGATCGCCGACGCGGCTCTCCTGTCCGTCTACGACCGGGCGGCCTCCGACGGCTGGCAGGTGCGGCCGTTCCAGCTCGACTGGACGCCCTGGCCCGGCCAGAGCCAGGCCCAGCGCGACGCACAGCTCCTCGAACCGGCCGAACACGTCACCTCCAGCGAGTACGACGCCCTGAACCGCCTCAAGCGGCGCTTCCTGCCCGCCGACGCGGAGGGAAAGCGGCACGTGCTCTACCACTCGTACAACCGGGCGGGGGCGCTGGAACAGGTGCAGCTCGACAGCACGGTGCACGTCCGGCGCATCGCCTACGACGCCAAGGGACAGCGGTCGCTGATCGCCTACGGCAACGGCGTACTGTCCCGCCACGCCTACGACCCGGACACGTTCCTGCCGACGCGGCTGCGCACCGAGCGCTACAGCCTGGTCGATCCCATGACCTTCCGGCCGGCCGGGCCCGCGCTCCAGGACGTCGGCTACGCGTACGACCTGGTCGGCAACCTCACCGAGGTGCGCGACCGCACCCCCGGCAGCGGTGTTCCCGGCAACCCCGAGGCCGCCGCCGTCGCCGACCCGGTGCTGCGCGCCCTGCTGGCCGGCGGCGACGCGCTCGACCGGCGTTTCACCCACGATCCCCTGTACCGGCTGCTGTCGGCGAGCGGGCGCGAGTACGCGGCCCCGCCGCAGGGTGAGCCCTGGCCGGCCACGCCGCGCGGCACCGACGTGACCCGGGCACAGACGTACCGGGAGACGTACGACTACGACGGGGCGGGGAATCTGCTCACCCTCACCCACGCCGGCACGGGCGGTTTCAAGCGCACGTTCACGGCGGCGGACGGCGGCAACCGGCTGCGGCGCATGACGACCGGCACGAGCGCACCGAGCGGGACGACACCGTACGACTACACGTACGACGCGGGCGGCAACCTGCTGTCCGAGACCACGTCCCGGCACTTCTCCTGGAACCACGCCGGCCGCATGACCGCGTTCGCGACGCAGACCGCCGGGGCCGAGCCGTCGGTGCACGCCCAGTACTTGTACGACTCGGCCGGTGCGCGGGTGAAGAAACTGGTCCGCAGACAGGGCGGCGCGGTCGAGGTCACGCATTACATCGACGGGACGTTCGAGCTGCATCGCTGGGGTGGAGCGCAGAGCGGTCAGAACAATCACGTCCACGTCATGGACGACCACCGGCGTGTCGCCCTGGTGCGGTTCGGCAGCGCACGTCCCGACGAGGGCGGGCCCGCTGTCGCCTACCACCTGCCGGACCACCTCGGGAGCAGCACCGCTGTCCTGGACCAGACCGGAACCCTCACCAACCGTGAGGAGTACACCCCCTACGGGGAGACCAGCTTCGGCAGTCACACCCGCAAGCGCTACCGCTTCACCGGTGCGGAACGCGACGAGGAGAGCGGTCTCGCCTGCCACGGCGACCGGTACTACCTGTCGTGGCTGGCCCGCTGGTCGGCGCCCGACCCGGCGGGGCCCGGTGGCGCGATCAACCTCTACCAGTACTGCGCGGGCGCGCCGCTCCGGCTCGTCGACGGGTCGGGCCGTGACTTCACCGTGGTCACGGACTGGGAACGCAGAACCATGGTCCTCGGCATGGTGATCGTGGTCACCACCCCCCTTGAGGAGCAGCAAGTGCTCAAGGCGAAGAAGGCGTTCGACACGGCGGCGCCTTTCACGGACCAGAACGGGATGGCGGTCACCTTCGATGTGCGGGTGCGGCTCCAGGTCCTCAACAAACCGGCGTCCTCCGAACCCGGCACAGTGAACTACCGGGGCAACAGATACCTCTCGCAGGACAGAGCGGGATACCACCCCAAGGCCGTCGGGGACGACCGGGGGCGCCCCGGCGACACGTACATCGGCGGGGTGACCAGGTTCGGCGGCGGGGGCGGGGCTGTCTGGATGAACAGGCACCGCCGCTACGGCGAACTGGGGAACGCACCTGATCTGGTCAAGCACGAGATCGGTCACCTCTACGGCCTCGACGACAACAACGCGGGCGCGACCGGCCGTTACTTCGTCGAGGGCGGGGTGATGGACCCCAAGGAGCTGTCCGCCGTCCACGGAAACAGTGACCCGACGGACAAGGACCTCTTCTCCATCAGGAGGGAGGAGGTCTCCGCGATCGTCACCTTCCTCCACGACTACCGGCCCGCGATGCACGACAAGAACAGCCCCGGCTTCGTGGACGTCACGCCGCAGATCAGGTTCGTCAACAGCTTCGGGGCGACGACCTCCCACGGCAGCCTGGGCGAGGCCAGGGCCGCCTTCGAGAACGACCGGAGGACCGCCGAGGACCTGCTGCGCGATGCGCAAGGGGCACAGGACCGTGCGAGGCAGATGATCGAAGGTCACTTCAACTCGTCGAAACAGCCCGCGCCGCAACCCTGACCGCCGGAGAGACGCCGGCGAGGCGTCGTCCCCGGCCATTGCCGTTCCTCGACGAGAAGGAGAGAGCAGAAGTGACCGTTACCGTACAGATCTCAGGGCCGGCCGCGAACGCGGTGGTGCGACGCACGGTCGTGGTGACCGCGCAGGTGAACGGGCTCGTCCCGCAGGGCGGTGACCACGACCCGTACGACATCCTCAACTCGGTCATGGTGACCGTCGCCGGGCTGCCCGCGGTCCAGGCGACCGCTTCGGGCGGGGGCTGGACGGCCCAGGTGCCGTTGCCTGCGTCCGTCGCTCCGGGCACGCAGCTCCCGGTCAAGGTGACCGCCAACTACCGTGCGATCGGCTGGTACGTCCCGTACCCCGAGCAGTGGCCCGACGTGTGGTCCGCCACGTCCACCCCGGTCAGCGTCTCCCAGACCGTCCAGGTGCAGGCGGCGTCACCACCGGCCTTCACCTGGTCGGCCCCCGCCGCGGGCAGCACGGTCGACCTGTTCGAGGGAAGCGGGCAGATCACCGCGCACTTCGATGTCACCCGCGCCCAGATCGCGCCGCTCACCATCACCGTCACGCGGGACAACTCGACCCTGCCCGTGGCGTCGGGCGGTGTCGCCTCGTACCGGATACCGGTCAGTCTGCTGCCCATGCCGCTCGGGGCGCGGACCGTGACGATCACCTGCACCGACCCCGACGGCCTGACCGCGACACAGACCCGCGCGTTCACCGGCCGTGACGCCTCGCCGCCGAACCTTCAGGTCTCCCCCGTCACCGTGTTCGGTGACAGCAGGGGCGCCGCCACCGCGCCTCTGCAGGGGACGGCTCCCGACGCGCAGAGCGGCATGACGGGCGGCAGCGCCAAGGTGGAGTGGGCGCTGTCCCCCACCGGCACCAGGACCCTGGCGAAGCCGGGTGCGGGCGGTGACTTCAGGAACTGGACCGCGGACGTACCGCTGACGGGGTTCGGCGCGCACACCGTCCACCTGTGGGCGACCGACAACGCGGGCAACGTGACCGCCAAGGACGTACAGGCCACGGTGATCAGTTCGTACGTGCCCGAGACCCTGGAGCAGCGGCTGGACGAGCGCGAGTATCTCGCCGCGCTGCTGTCCTTCGCGCACGAGCAGGTCAACGTGCCAGGACCGCCCGCCGCGCCGCTGGACACCGCCATCCTGGTGGCGGCGCTCGGGCAGCCGCTCGACCGGCTCAGCCAGCCCCTGTCGGCCGAGGCCGACCTGGGCGGCCACGAGGTCAACCAGCTGCGGATACCCGTCGAGCTCCTGCGGGCCCGCGTCGCGGCCACGAACACGCCCATCACGCCCGGTTCCGCCCTGGAACAGCAGTACCGCGGCACGGCGTACGCGTCCCTGCTCGCCTCCGCCGGGACCTCGTACGCGGAACTGCGGCTGGTCAGGGGCGCCGACGCCACGACCCGCCGGGCGCTCGCCGAGCGGCTCGGCATCCGGCTCAGGACGACGGCACCCGACGAACTCGACCAACTGCTGATCGACGGCCCCGCGCTCACCGAGGCCGGCCTGGAGGCACTGTTCGGCCTGCCCTCGACGACCGCGTCCGATCCACTGCGTGTCCCCGGTGTGCCGCTGCTGCTCGGCTGGCGGCTGTCCGCCCAGTCGCTCGCCTGGGCCGGACAGGACCAGCACCCCGATGCGCCGAGGGCCTTCGAAGTGCTCGCCGATCCCGATGTGATCGCAGCGGGCGACGTCGTCGACGGGCCGGCCGGCGACCCCGTCCGCAAGCTGCTGACCGACCGGGCGCAGGCCCTCTCCGCGTACCGTGCCACGCTGTCCGCGCTCAGGACGGGCAGGACGCCGGCCGCCGCCCTCACCGCGATGCTCACGACCGCGCAGCCCGGCCTCGACCTGGCCGCCCTGGCCGCTCAGGACGCGCGGGGTGCCGACATCGGCGGTGCCCTCTCCGCTCGGGGTCTGACCCGGGACGGCTTCCTGTACCTCAGGCGGCTGAGCGCGCTGGCCGGCGCCGGAACGGTCACCACGGCCGAGTGGGACGACGGTCTGGACGTCCTCACCGGTGCCCACAAGCGTCAACAGCTGTACCCGGCCTGGCGGGCGGCGGAGTCGGGCTTCGTGCTCTCGCCGGACTTCTTCGTCGCCGGCGGTGCCGGGCCCGCGCCCGGCCCGTACCGTGCCGAGGGCGGGGCCCGTGCCGCCTGGCAGTCCGTGCTGCGCGCCAGGATCGCCCAGCGGGAGGCCCTGCGCGAGGCCGACGCGCAGGCCGTGGCCGACGCCGAGCAGACCGCGCTGCCGATCCTGCGCGACGCGCTGCTCGCCGACCTGGCCGCCACGACCACGGCGGTGGGCGAGGTGGGCGAGTCGATGTCGGCACGGTTCCTCGTCGACATGCTCGCCGGCGGGACCCTGCGCACGACCCGTATCGGCCAGGCGGTCGAGAGCGTGCAGTCACTGCTGTCGGCGAAGCGGTCGGGCGAGCTGGCCACGGACCACCCGGCGGCCGGCTGGACGTTCAAGAACGGACCCGAGACGTTCGCCGCCGCCTGGGCCTGGCTGGGTGCACAGGGCACCTGGCAGGCGGCCACCACGGCCTTCCTGTTCCCCGAGCGGCACCTCGACCCGGCCCTGCTCGTACCGAGCACCAGGACGATGACACCAGGCACCCCGACGCTGCCGCTGGACATCCTCTTCTCGCAGGTCAGCGGGCCGGGAGCCACGTTCACCGCCGGCACCGCCGTCAAGCTGGCGGCCGACTACCTCACGGCGAAGCGGATCACGCTCCCCGGCTCGTTCACCTATCTCGATCCACAGCGCAGGGCCGCACATCAGACCGCTCTCGCGAACGTGTCGAGCGGGATCGAGGCCGTGCAGAACACCGGGCACGCCGACAACCGGGAGATCTTCTGGGCCGTGCCGATGCTCCTCGCGCAGCGACTTCAGGCGGCCGGGGACTACCGGGCGGCGCTCGACTGGTACTGGATCGTCCTCCCGTACGACCTGACCTCGCCGACCTCGATCTACAGCCGCATCAACAGCGAGACGCTGTCCGGCCCCGATCTGACGTTCCCGGCCAACTGGACCGCGAACCTCGACCCGTTCGCGCTGGCGGACTCGGCGTCCGCGAAGCGTCCCAAGCCCCACACCCGGTACACCCTGCTGTCGATCATCAGATGTCATCTCGACCACGCCGACGCGGAGTTCACCCGGGAGACCGACGAATCCGTCGCCCATGCCCGTACCCTCTACGTCGCCGCCCGCCGACTGCTCGGCTCCGCCGCCCTGGTGCCGCAGACACCGACGAACCTCGGTGAGCCGGCGCTGCCGATCCCGGAGGTCCGCACCCTGCGCACCAGGGTGGACATGCAGCTGGCCAAGCTCCGCCAGGGCCGCAACATCGCGGGCATGCCGCGCACCCAGGGCCTCGCGGCCGCGACGGTGAACCGGCCGACCCCGTACCGTTTCAAGGTGCTGCTGGAGCGGGCCGGGCAACTCGCCGCCCAGGCCGCGCAGATGGAGGCCGGCTACCTCTCCGCCCTGGAGAAGTACGACGACCGCACTCTGCGTGTCTACGACGCCCTCAAGGCGGTCGATCTCAGCGCGGCGCAGGCCAGGGTCGCGCTGAGCAGGGTCGAGGAGGCCAACGACGCCGTCACCGCCGCCACGGCGCAGCTGACGAAGGCCGAGACCATGTCCGGCTCCTTGGCCGCGGCTCTCGACGCACCCATGAACAAGTACGAGCAGGACCTGCTCGACGACTACGGCGAGATGCGTGACATCAGGGACGCGATCACCGTGGCGGACACGGCCCTCGCCATCGCGCAGGCGGCGTCGTCCGGGGCCAGCCTGATGGACGCGATCTTCAGCGGTGGCGCCCGGCAGGCCCTCGCCATCTCGATGAGTGCGACCGCGGCCGTCAAGGGAGGCTTCCAGCTCCAGCAGAACCATCTGGAGGCGCAGTTGCAGGCCGACCAGCTGCGAGCAGGTATCGAGCAGCGCAAGGACGAGTGGCGGCGGCAACAGGTGGCCGCCCTGCAGGACATGCAGATCGCCGCCGCGCATATCACCGTGGCGAACGACCAGGTCACGATAGCCGAGCGGGAACAGGATGTCGCGACGCTCCAGCACGACCAGGCGACGGCCACCCTGACCTTCCTCAACGGCCAGTTCACCAACGCCGACCTGTACCTCTGGATGAGCGACACCCTGGGCGGGGTGTACCGGTACTTCCTGCAGCAGGCCACCGCGACGGCCCGGCAGGCCCAGGCCCAGCTCGCCTTCGAGCGGGCGGAACCCGCCCGGGTGCTGATCCGCCAGGACTACGGCCAGTCGCCGGCCGAGATGACGTCGAACGCCGGCCCCGACCGGCGGGGCCTCACGGGTGCGGAACAGCTCGCCCAGGACCTGACCCGGCTCGACGAGTACGCCTTCAGCTCCGCGCGCCGGCGCCTGAACCTCTCGCAGACGTTCTCGCTGGCCCGGCTGATGCCGGTGGAGTTCCTGGAGTTCCGCCGTACGGGCACGCTCGCCTTCACCACTCCCACGGCCCTGTTCGACGGCGACTTCCCCGGCCACTACCTCCGGCTGGTCCGTCAGGTGCGCACGAGCCTCGTCGCGCTGGTTCCGCCGGACCGTGGAATCCGCGCCACGCTCCACTCCAACGGCATCTCACGGGTCACCACCGGCCGGGACGGCACGTTCCAGGAGGTCGTGGTGCGCAGTGATCCGGGGGTCGTCGCCCTGACGTCGCCGGTGAACGCCAGCGGGGTGTTCGAGCTCGATGCCCAGTCGGACATGCTGCTGCCGTTCGAGGGCAGCGGTGTGGACACCAGCTGGGAGTTCCGCCTGCCGCCCGCCGCCAACCCGATCGACTACTCCACCATCGTCGACCTGCTGGTCACGGTGGACTACACCGCCGCGTACGACGACACCTACCGCGAGCAGGTGGTCACCCGGCTCAACGCCGACCGGGACCGCGGCGCCGACTGCGTGTTCAGCCTGGCGAGGGACTTCCCCGACCAGTGGTACGACCTTAACAACCCGGCCGCCCCCGCCGCGAGGTCGGTCACGCTCCCGCTGCGCGACGTCGACTTCCCGGGCGGCATCGAAGGGCTCACCGCCGCGGCGGTCGCCGTTCGGCTGTCGAGCGACGCCCCGGTTCCGGACACCGCGATCTCCCTGACCCGCGGCGCGACCGGCGGCACGGCGACGGCGACCAATGGCGTCGCCGGCACCCGCCGGGGCAATGCCGCGGCCTGGAACGGGCTGCTGGGGACCGGCCCGGCGGGCGACTGGCGGCTGGGCTTCGACGCGGGCGCCAGGGCGTTGTTCGAGTCGGGCGCGCTCGACGACATCCTGCTCGTCGTGAGCTGGACGGGAGAGGCCCCCGCCTGGGCGCTCTGAGCGGCCCGCTCCCGCACCGACCGCGTCGACCCGGGTCCTGCGCCGCCGTCCTGTCAGGATGGCGGCATGGAACGTGTGCTTGGAATCGGTGGATATTTCCTGCGGACCGCCGACCCGGCGGCCCTGAGCGCCTGGTACCGCGACTGCCTCGGCCTGGACGCCGACGACAACGGCTTGTGGCGTCAGGAGGCCGGGCCGACGGTGTTCGCGGCGTTCGAGTCGGACACCGACCACTTCGGGTCCCGCACCCAGCAGAGCATGCTCAACTTCCGGGTCCGCGATCTGGACGCGATGCTCGCGCAGTTGCGCGCCAAGGGCGCGGACGTGGCCCAGGAGACACAGGACATGCAGGGCGTCGGCCGGTTCGGCTGGGTGACCGACCCGGCGGGCAACCGGGTCGAACTGTGGCAGCCCGCCTGACGGCGCCCTCCCGGTTACGACGGCGCATCCCTTGCCGGCCCTTGTCAGGGCTGGATGTTCTCCAGGTCCTGGAGGAGGTCCGGGTGCTTGGGTTCCCAGCCGAGTGTCTGCCGGGTACGGGCGCTGGAGGAGGGCTGGTCGGTGGCGAAGATCGGGCCGAGCGGTCCGTACGTCTCCTGCGGCACCGGTTCCACCGGCAGGTCGAGCCGCCGCCCGATGACCGCGGCGATGTCGCGCACCCGGTCGCCCTCGTCGGCCACGGCGTGCCAGGCGGACCCGGCCGTGCCCCGCTCCAGAGCCAGCCGGAAGAGGGTTGCCGCGTCGAGTGCGTGCACCGCCGGCCACCGCTGGGTGCCGTCGCCGGGATAGCCGGACACTCCGGTCCGCCGCGCGGTCTCGGTCAGCAGCCCGGCGAACCCGCCCGCGCCCTGATGGTGCACCGTACGGGGCAGGCGTACGGCCGTGCTGCGGACCCCTCGTGCGGCCAGACCCAGGATCTCCGTGACCGTGCGACCGCGGCCACCCACCGGACCGTCGGTCGGCAGCGGGTCGGCCTCGGTGGAGGCACGGCCCGGCACCCATGGCGTACCGGAGACGGTGACGAGGGGGCGGTCGCTTCCGGCGAGTTCCTCGCCGAGGGTGGTCAGGGCGGTGGTCTCCTCGGCGATCGCCGCGGCGAGGGCTTCGGGACTGCTGAAGTCGTTGCGGAACGCCAGGTGGATCACTCCGTCGGTCCGGGCGACAGCGGTCCGCAGGACGTCGAGGTCGGCGAGACCTCCCCGGAACGGCTCGGCGCCGGCCGCCTCGGCGGCCCGCGCCGACGCGTCGGAGCGGGCGAGGGCGAGGACGGTGTGGCCGTTGCCGAGCAGTTCGGCGACGACTGCGGTACCTATCAGGCCGGTGCCGCCGGTGACGAAAACGCGCATGGAACTCTCCCGCAAGTGATGGGACTCTTGTCCCATCACTGTACAGGGTGATGGGACAAGAGTCCCATCACGTATGATCGGCCCATGGGTCGATGGGAACCGGGCGCACGCGAACGCCTCGTCATGGCGGCTGTCGATCTCTTCATCGAGCAGGGGTACGACGCCACGACGGTCATGCAGATCGCCGAGCGCGCCGGAGTCACCAAGAGCACGTTCTTCCGGCACTTCCCCGACAAGCGCGAGCTGCTGGTCGCCGGGCAGGAGACGCTGAGCCGACTGCTGACCGAGGGCATCGCCGAGGCCCCCGGCACGGCCAGCCCTCTGGAGGCGGTCGCCGCCGGTCTCGAACGGGCCTCGGGCGCGATGGGGCCCATGAACCGCGAGCTGGCCCCACGACTGAAGGCGGCCGTCGCAGCCAGCACCGAACTGCAGGAACGCGACGTCCTCAAGAGCGTCAGCCTCGCGGCCGCGATGGCGGCGGCCCTCACCGCCCGCGGCGTCCCGGGCCCGACAGCGGCCCTCGCGGGCGAGCTGGGCATGCTGGCCTTCAAGCGGGGGTTCGCAGAATGGTCCGAGGGCGACCGTGACGCCGAGGACGAACTGGCGGGACACACCCTGGCCGCGCTCGACGAACTGCGGGCGGCGAGCGCGACGCTGGGCTGAACCGGGCGACCACGACACCGGGGTTCCGTAACCGGAGTTCAACACCCGGGTTCGGCACCGGACTCCGTCACTCGGTGCGCGCCCGCCGCCTCGGCCTCGATCTCGGCAGCCTCGGGACCTCGACCCCAGTTCCGTGCCCTGGACGGTTACGGCGTCAGCTGGGCCAGGACCGCGTCGATGACCAATTCCGTCGAAGCCGCCATGTCGACCGCCGCCGGGTCGAGGAGCCATTGGATCTGCAGGCCGTCCATGACGGCGATGATCGCGTTGGCCGCGATCAGCGCGCGCTCCGCGTCCGCCTCGTCGTCGCCCAGTCGGCACGTCTCGGTGACGGCGTCGGCGACGAAGCCGCGCAGACCGGCGTAGCGGCTGCGGAAGTACTCCTGGGCCGGATGGTCGTCGGTGACGGACTCCGCGGAGAGCACGGCGTAGAGCCGGACGATGCCCTCGCGTTCGGCGTTGCGCCGGGCGGTCTCGACGAGGTGGTGCAGGAATCGCAGTCCTTGCGGACGCTCGGTGCCGAGTTGCTCGATGTCCGTGTCGTCGCGCAGTTCGAGCACGCTGGTCAGCAGCAGTGACTTGGAGCGGAAGTAGTGCAGGACGCCGGCCTGGGTGAGGCCCGCCCGCTCCGCGATCTCCGCAAGAGAGGCGTTGTTGTAGCCGCGCGCCGCGAACGTGTCCATCGCGATGTACAGGATGTCCTGCTGGCGCTGTCGGGCTTCGGGGCTGCGGGGGACGCGGGGCCTGTCACGGGCACCCCGAGTGGCTCGGCCTACCGACTGGTCAGTCACCCGCTCACCATACGCTCCGCCGCCGGGCTCACGAATGATCTCGCCACCGCTCCACACAGGGTGATGCAGACCACTTACTAAGTGTTTAGTAGGTGTGCTTTCATGGCGCCGTCGTACCGCCTCGCCACGCCGGCCCGGCGGCACGCGTGCACTACCCCTTCGAACCCTGGCCGCCCCGCCGCCTCCCTGACATCGCGGCGGGACGGCCCGGGTCCCCCACGCGTCATCGACCGAAGGAGAGCCGCACCCGTGTCACATCTCCGTCTTCGAAGAATCCGTTCATCACGGCCAGGGGTCGCCGCCGCCCTGACCCTGACCCTCGCCGCCGCCGGGCTCGGGCTCACCGGCGGCGGCACCGCACACGCCGCCGACCCGGTCGCCCAGGTCTGGGTGACCACCGGGGACGGGGCCCGCAAGCTCAGCTCCGACGGCACCCTCACCTTCAACGGCTCGGCGCAGGGCACCGACGTGCGCATCGACGCCAACCAGCGGAGCCAGCGCTACAGCGGCGCCGGCGCATCGGTCACCGGGGCGTCCGCGCACCTCATACAAGGGCTCGCCACGGACCGCCGCACCGAGCTGATGCGCTCGCTGTTCTCCACCTCGGGCGACGGAATCGGCCTGTCCTACCTGCGCCAGCCGCTCGCCAGCACCGACTTCGACGCCTCCAACAGCCCGTACTCCTACGAGGACACCCGCGGGCAGTTCTCCATCGACCGGGACAAGGCGGAGATCATCCCCGTCGTCAAGCAGGCCCTCGGCGTCAACCCGTCCATCCGGTTGATGGGCACGCCGTGGTCGCCGCCCGCCTGGATGAAGACGAACAACTCGCTCAACGGTGGCAGTCTTCGGACCGAGAACTACGGCGACTTCGCGGACTACCTGGTCAAGGCGGTCAAGGCGTACGGCCAGGAGGGCATCACCCTCACCGATCTCACCGTGCAGAACGAGCCCGAGAACCCGACGAGTTACCCCTCGATGTCGATGAGCTCGGCACAGCAGGCCGACTTCATCCGCGTCCTGGACCAGCGGCTGACCGCGGCCGGGCTGCCGACGAACCTCCTCGCCTTCGACCACAACTGGGACCACCCCGACTACCCGCTCGACGTGTTCTCCCGTACGAACGGGATCAGCCGGGTCATCGGGGCCGCCTTCCACTGCTACGCCGGCAATCCCACCGCCCAGCAGCAGGTCCACAGCACCGGCAAGCGCGTCTTCTTCACCGAGTGCTCCGGCACCGACAGCGACAACACCGCCAACACCTTCGCCGACAGCCTGCGCTGGCAGGCCGAGAACCTCGTCGTGCAGAACATGCGCAACGGCGGCGAGACCGTGGTGACCTGGAACCTCGCCCTCAACCAGAGCGGCGGCCCGCACCAGGGCCTGTGCGGCACCCGGTGCAACGGCGTGGTGGAGATCGCGAACGGCAACGTCACCCGGGGCGCGGAGTACTACTCGCTCGGCCACATCAGCAAGTTCGTCAAGGTCGGCGCCACCCGGATCGGCTCCACCAGCCCCGGGGGCGGCATCCAGAACGTCGCCTTCCAGAATCCGGACGGCACCCGCGTCGCGTACGTCGTGAACACCGGCGGCACGCAGCGTTTCTCCCTCACCGACAACGGCCGCTCGCTGGCCTACACCCTGCCCGGCGGCGCGGTCGCGACCTTCGTGTGGAACCCGTCCGGCGGCGAACCGACCGGTCCGATCGACACCAGTGCCTGGTACCGGGTGGCGAACACCAACAGCGGGGCCTGCCTGGACGCCACCGACTGGGGCACGGCCAACGGCACGTTGCTCCAGCAGTGGTCGTGCGGTGACGGCGCCAACGAGAAGTGGCAGTTCCGCTCCACCGACAGCGGCTACTACCAGGTCGTCAACCAGCACAACTCCAAGTCCTGGGACGTGGACGGCGGCACCGGCGCGACGGCGGACGGCATCAAGGTGCATCTGTGGGACTACACGGGCGGCACCAACCAGCAGTGGCGTGCCGAGTCGGTGGCGTCCGGGACGTACCGCTTCGTGGCCCGGCACAGCAACAAGTGCCTCGCCGTCGACGGATCGTCCACCGCCAACGGCGCGAAACTCTCCCAGCAGACCTGCTCCGGCTCGGCGGCCCAGTCCTTCCGGCTGACCTCCTGATCCGCCGCACGCCGCACGCCGGGCAAAAACCCGCGCGCTCCCCCAGCTTCTTCGACTGAGTACGCCGACCCGAGTCGGCTGAGTAGGTCGTCCGATGCCTCGCCGAGCGGCGACTGCTGAACTGTCGTCATGACCAAGGACATGCCGCCTGCCCGTCCCCTGCGCTCCGCCACCCGCACCGCGGCCACCACCGGTTCGGCGCTCGCGGTGGTGATCCTCCCCCTGGTGGTGGGGGCCCTCGCCGCACGGGCGATCGGAGGTGACCCGATGGCGTCGGTCAACGCCATGATGACGGGCGGGGGAGAGCGCGCCCGGCTCTCCCGCGGTCAACTGCGCACCTACCGCGTCCGGACGCTCACGACAGCGCGGAACGCATGGGACAGGTCGTCCCGGCTGACCGCTGGAAAGGTGCGCAGAGGCGCTCTCGCCGAGACCGGCGGGTCGCTCAACAAGGTCGGCGCAGTCAGCTAGGTCAGCGAGTAAGAGCCGCCGGTTCGCGCAGTTGTCCGGCCGCGACGCGCCAGGCCGACACGACGGCCTGGTGCGTGGCCGCGTTCGCCGCCTCCATGCCGGCGGGCAGGTGGAGAGGCGCGCCCACGTGGACGTGGAGTCGCGGGCGGCGGGCCGGCGCCGTCACGAAGCCAGCGATGTGCTTGGCACGGCTGCCGGACGCGACTCGGCGCGCTCCGGCCTGACCGATCGGAACGACAGGGGCGCCGGAGGCCAGGGAGAGACGCGCGGGGCCGCTGCGGAAGGATTCGGGCGCGGCTTCGGCGGCGTCCGTCCGGCGCGGAAGCCGCCCCTCCCCGTAGATGAGGACGTGGCGGCCCGCATCGAGCGCTGCCACGGCAGCGTCCAGGGAGTCGGCCGCTCGCGAGGTACGGCGGTGCACGGGGACATGGCCGTCGCGGTCCAGGAGGTACCGCAGGACCGGTACGCGCCACAGTCCGGCGGTGGCGAGGACGACCGGTTCGATGTCCATACGGCGCAGCGCGGCCAGCACGACGGCGGGGTCCGCAGGCGAGGTGTGGTTGGCGACGAGGACGGCCGGCGCCGCAAGGGTGGTGACGTCCGTGGAGGTCGTCAGACGCCCGAAGGCGGGGACGACGGCGGCTGCTACGCGACTGAACACGCGACTCCTGCGTTCGGGCGGCGGATCGATGGTGGCGCCACTCGACGGTGGAGCGACGGAATTCATCATCACCTCGGGACCGCCCGAAGCCCTGAGTCGACGTACTCATCCGGTACGCCGTCACCGTACTCACCCGCGCGCATGCGTACGCGCCGACCTGCCCACCGGCCGTCTCAAGACGCGTCCCTCGTCGGCGTACGCTGTCAGCCCTACGGACACGGCCGCCCGTACGGATACAGCCAGGAACGCAGCCAGGAACACTGCCGGGGGAAGCACTTGCCGGCTGAGGCGACGCAGATCTGGGATTCGGCACTCGACTCGGTCGTGGTCCACGCGCAGGGCGCGGTCTGTCGGCGCGTCGCGCGGGGCAGTGTGCCGCCGGACGGCAGGGTGCGGATCACCGGGCTGCCCCGGGCGTTGGGCCCCGGCTCCCTGGCGGCCCGCGTCGCCGGTACCTCCGGGGTGCGGGTGGTCGAGGCTCGGGTCGAGGTCGACTCCGTACCGAACGACCCTGCCACACCTCATGCGTTGGGGCGCGAGGCGCAGCGGCGGCACGAGGAGTGTGCGGCGGCGCGGGCGCGCCGGGACCGGCAACTGGGCCTCGTCGAGGAGGTCCGGGGACTCCGTCCGATACCGCCCGACCCCGACCCCGAGCGCGACGACCCGCCCCGGCCCACTCCGGTCGACGCGTGGCTGGAACTGTCCGACTTCGTGGACACGCGGCTGGCCGGTCTGCATGCCCGGCTCGACGCGTCGGAGGAAGCACTGCTCCATGCCGAGCACGACCTGAGCGTCGCGGTGGACGCCCTCGCCCGCTCCGCTCCTCCACCGACGCCCCCTCGGCGCATGTGTCGACCACGGTCTCGGCACTGGTGACCCTCGGCCGCACACCAGAAGGACAGGCCGCGGAGCAGGACCCCGAGGTGGAACCGGAGCTGGAGTACGAGGTGCCCGGCGCCGTCTGGATCCCGGCCTACCGGCTGGACCACCGCCAGGGCGACGGCAGCGGCCGGCTGGTGCTGCGCGCTTCGGTGGCCCAGCGGACCGGCGAGGACTGGAACGCCGTACGCCTCTCGCTGGCCACCGCGGACCTGCACCGCCGCACCGATCTGCCCAGGCTCCGTTCGATCCGGATCGGCCGCCGTCAGCCCGCCCCCGCGCCGTCCGGCTGGCGTGAGCCGCCCGCGGGACTGTCCGACCTGTTCACCGGGTACGACGTCGCGGCGCCTCGCACCCCGGCCCCACGCACCGCGTCCGGTGGCACCCGTCCGGTTGCCGCGCGGAAGGTCGCCGTGACGCCGCCCGTGGCCGCCGGGGCCGTCCCGGCGTACGACACCGGAGCACACGCCTCAACCGTTCCCGCGCCACCGCCACCGCCACTTCCGCCGGGATCGGCACCGCGGGGATACGGTCCTCCGAGTCCGGTGCCTGCATCGGCGCCGGCACCGGCGGCCTACTTTCCCGCGCCGCCCATGCCTCAGGCGGCCTACGGCGCCCCGCCTCCCCCGGCTCCCGGCGGCTCCGGCACACCGGTCCCGGAGATCGCCGAGCTCTACCGCAGCGATCCCCGCCTGGCTCACGCCGTTCTGGAGGTCGAACCCCGCCTCACCCGCATCCTCACCGCGACCATCAGCGGCATGACGGCGGCACCCGCCACCTAGAGGTTCCGGCAGGGGCAGGTCGATCGTTATGCTGAACTGAATCGCTCAAACGAACATTCGGGGTGGAGCACTGTGCGAGAGCCGGTCGATCGCAGGCGTCAGCGCATTCTCGCGGCGGTCCAGGCCCGCGGGGCCGCGCGGGTCCGGGACCTCGCCGACGAGTTGCAGGTCTCCGTGGTGACGGTGCGCCGGGACGTGGAGGAGCTGACGCGCGAGGGCAGACTGCGCCGCGGACACGGCGTCGTCCGTTCGACGCTGCCCGCGCAGGAGATCCCCTCGAACGACCTGGCCCACGGCGACCGGGTGGCCGTCGTGGTGCCGGAACGGCACTCGTACCTGACCGAGACGCTGCACGGCGCGCGCACGGCGCTGGAAGAGGCCGGGATGCGCATGGCCCTGCACATCGCCCCCCAGGTGGCCGGTGCCGAACGCCCGCTGGTGGAGCGGGCGTTGGCCGACGGCGCCCGTGGTCTGCTGCTCGCGCCCCGATGGCACACCCTGGCGGCGGAGCGGGCCGACCACGGCTGGCTGGCCGGTCTTGAGGTGCCCACGGTGCTGATGGAGCGCCGGCCGCGGCAGGGCAGCCTGGCGCACACCCTGGACTCGGTGTGCTCGGACCACTGGTACGGCGCGCACCTCGCCGTGGAGCACCTGGTGGGACTCGGCCATCGGCGGATCGTGTTCGCGACCCGGGAGGACAGTCCGACGGCCCGTACGCTGCGAGCCGCCTTCACCGGCATCGCCGGGGCCCATCCGCTGCTTGAGGAGTGGGCCTGGGCGCTGATCTCGAAGCAGGCGGGGCGCGAAGGGCCGTACACCGCGGACGAGACGGCGGATCTGCCGCGGCTGCTGCGCCGGACGCGGGCGACCGCGGTGGTGCTGCACAGCGACGTGGACGCGCTGATGGTCGTGCAGAGGCTGGCGGACGACGGGGTGCGGGTGCCCGAGGACTGCTCGGTCGTGGCGTACGACGACGTGGTGGCCGCGCTGGCCACGTCTCCCCTGACAGCGGTGTCCCCGCCCAAGGCGCAGGTCGGCCGGGCCGCCGCCGAACTGTTGACGCAACGCCTCCGGGAGGGCGGTCGACAGCCCGCGCGTCGCGTCGAGTTGCTGCCGCGGCTGATGGTGCGCGGCTCGACACGGCGGGCCGACGGCACGGACGGCACGGACGGCACGGACGGGGTCGGCACCTCGAACGAGTGAGTGCCGGACGAGTGAGCGTTTGAGCGTTTGTTTTTCTTCTGATCGATCTCTTGACCGTTTGGGTCGAGAGCATCGAGGATTCCCGTGTCCCGAACAGTCGTGTCCGCAGGGACGTGGACACGCAGGAGCCGCGGGAGGCGCCATGCCCGGACGACCCGATCGTCGGTCCGTGCTCGCCGCGATGGCCGCCGTACCGCTGACAGGAGCCGTGGGCGCCTGCAGCGGAGGGAACGGAGCCTCGTCGGCCGGCACGGGCCGCACCACACGCATCACCTTCTGGTCCGCCCTGCGCGGCAGCCAGGAGGTGGTCGACGCCTTCAACCGCACGCACACGAGCGTGCAGGTCGACTTCCAGCAGATCCCCTCCGGCGGGCAGGGCGGCTACGCCAAGCTCAGCAACGCCGCCCGGGCGGGCAACGCGCCCGACGTCGCGACCATCGAGTATCCGCAGGTGCCGGGGTTCGCCATCGACGGGGTCGCCCGGGACATCACCGATCTCGTCAGTGACTCCCTGCGCCGCAAACTGCTGCCGCAGGCGCTCGCCCAGACCACCTTCGAGAAGCGGGTGTTCAGCGTCCCGCTGGACGTCGAACCCATGGTCATGCACTACCGCACCGACCTGTTCGACCGGTACGGCCTCCAAGTGGCGCGCACCTGGGACGAGTTCGCCGAGCAGGCACGCGCCGTGCGCCGCAGGGCGGCCGACCGGCGGCTCGTGCTGTTCCCGACGGACGGGATGACTCAGTTCGCGGCCTACGCCTGGCAGGCCGGCGCCCAGTGGTTCGACACCTCCGAGGGAGCCTGGAACGTCTCCCTGGCCGACGCGCCCTCCCGGCGCGTCGCGGAGTACTGGCAGCGGCTCGTCGACCGGGACGACGTGTTCGTGAACGCCGTCGAGAGCAGGCAGTCCGACGCGCAGATCGGCAACGGGCTGGTCCTCACCCGGCTCAGCGGCGCCTGGGACGCCGGCGCGCAGATGAACGCGCGGCCCGGGCAGAAGGGCCAGTGGCGCATCGCCCCGCTCCCCCAGTGGGACACCGGCAGCCCCTCCGTCGGCACGCACGGCGGGTCGACGTTCGCCATCACCAAGGACAGCCGCAGACCCGAGGCCGCGATGGCGTTCATCGAGTGGCAGGTCTCCCACCCCGACGCCCTGCGCGCCCGCCTCTCCAGCGGCACCAGCAGTCAGTACCCGGCCGCCCCCGGCCTGGTCGCCGTGGGCCGCAAGGCCTTCGACCGGTCGTACTACGGCGGGCAGGACATCTACCGCCTGTACGAACAGGAGGCGGAGAAGATCGGCGAGGGCTGGCTGTGGGGACCGCGGATGAGCGCCACCCAGCGGGTCATGCAGGACTCCTTCGCCCGCGTCGGCGGCGGCCAAGGATCGCTCACCGAGTCCCTGCGCACCGCGCAGGAAGGCACCATGCCCGACCTCAAGGCCCTGGGCCTGTCCACCACCCAGCGCTCCACCTGAGCCGACGAGAAGGCAGGTGACACCGCATGACCACCACCGCTCAGCCCCGGGTGCCGACCGACGCGTCCCGCGCCGGCGACCCGGCCCTCTCCGCCGCGGGCCGGCGCGCCCGCCGGAGCGCCGGACGCCGCCGGTTCGGCGCGGTCGCCGTCCTCATGGGGCCCTTCTTCGTCCTGCTGACGACCGTCTTCCTGATCCCCGTCGGCACGGCCGTCTACCTCAGCTTCTACAGCGACGACCAGCCGGGGCTCGGCTTCGGCCCTGAGAACACCGTCTTCGTCGGACTGCGCAGTTACGCGGCCGTCCTGACCGACCCCACCTTCCTCGGCGGGCTCGGCACGGTCGCGCTCTACTGCCTGATCTACATCCCGCTCATGGTCGTGGGGGCGCTGGCCCTGGCCCTGTTGCTGGACTCCGGGGTGGTCCGGCTGCGCGCCTTCGCGCAACTGGGCCTGTTCCTCCCGCACGCCGTGCCCGGCATCATCGCCGCACTGATCTGGCTGTACCTGTACACCCCGGGCATCAGCCCGATCATCGACCTCTTCGCGCGCGCGGACATCACGATCGACTTCCTCGGCATCCACGCCGTTGTCCCGTCCATCGTGAACATCGCGCTGTGGAGCAACCTCGGCTACAACATGGTGGTCTTCTACGCCGCCCTGCAGGCCGTACCCCGCGAGGTGATCGAGGCCTCCGTGGTCGACGGCGCGGGACCCGTGCGCACGGCGCTCCAGGTCAAGACACCGCTGGTACGCGCCTCGATCGTCATGGTGGCGATCTTCACCCTGATCTGGGCGCTCCAGCTCTTCACCGAGCCGATGCTGCTCAGCCAGTCCTCCCCGATGATCAGCTCCCGCTTCTCGCCGAGCATGTACATCTACGACGCGGCCTTCACCCGCAACAACTACAGCCTGGCGGCGGCCGCCTCGGTGGTCCTCCTGGTGTGCACGATCGCGCTGTCCTACGGCGTCACCCGCTTCACCAGCCGTGCCGACGCCGAGGAGGCCCGATGAGCACCACCGACAGTTCCTTCCAGCGCCCCCGTCTGCTGGGGCGGGCGACGGTCAACGTGGTCGTGGCGGTCTCCGTCCTCTACACCCTGCTGCCCGTCCTGTGGCTGGTGCTGGCCGCCACCAAGGACCGGGACGCCCTGTTCAGCAGCGACCTGCTCTCCGTGAGCGGCTTCTCCCCCGTACGCAATCTCCAGGACCTGTTCGCGATGGACGGCGGGCTGTACGGTCGCTGGTACCTCAACAGCCTGCTGTACGCCGTCCTCGGCGCCGCGGTCGGCGCGCTGCTGAGCGTGGCCTGCGGGTACGCCTTCGACAAGTACCGCTTCCAGCACAAGGAGAAGCTGTTCGGCCTGGTCCTCGCGGCGGTCATGGTGCCGCAGACGGTCCTCGCGCTGCCGCTGTACCTGATGGCGTCCGAGGCCGGTCTGGTCAACACCTTCTGGGCCGTGTTCATCCCGGTGCTGTTCAATCCGTTCGGCGTCTATCTCGGCCGTATCTTCAGCCGGGGATACGTGCCCGACGAGGTGCTGGAGGCCGCGCGGGTGGACGGGGCGGGCGAACTGACCACGTACGTCCGGGTGAGTCTGCGGATGCTCGGCCCGGGGCTGATCACCGTCTTCCTCTTCCAGCTGACCGCGATCTGGAACAACTTCTTCCTGCCCATGGTGATGCTGTCCGACCAGGACCTGTATCCCGTCAGCCTCGGCCTGTACCAGTGGAACAGCTCGGCGTCCGTGTCGCCCGAGTACTACCCCGTGGTGATCATGGGATCGTTGCTCGCCGTGCTGCCCCTCATCCTCGCCTTCGTCCTGCTCCAGCGGTTCTGGCGCAGCGGGCTGACCGCCGGAGCCGTCAAGTGACCTCGCACGCCCCCTCGACGAGTGGCCCCGGCCCCGGTTTCCGGCCCCGTGCCGCCCTGGCCATGTCCCAGGAGGCCGCCGCGGCCGTCCTCGACAGCGCGTCGCTCGACGCCTTCGGCCAGGTCTGCGACCTCGCCCCTCCCCCGGTGCTGGACGACCTGTGGACGCCACGGGCGAGGTCGCTCCTGGCCGACGTCGACCTGCTGGTCACCGGCTGGGGCTGTCCGGTCCTGGACGAGGAGGTGCTGCGTGCGGCCCCGCGGCTGCGCGCCGTGGTGCACACCGCGGGCAGCGTGCGCGGGCATGTCACGGACGCGTGCTGGGAGCGCGGGATCGAGGTGTCCTCCGCCGCCGCGGCCAACGCCCTGCCGGTCGCCGAGTACACCCTCGCCATGGTCCTCCTCGCGGGCAAGCAGGTCCTGGAGCGTGCCCGCGGCTTCGCGGAGTCGCGGAGGAGGGACGACTGGCTGCGCACCCCGGGCACCGTCGGCAACTACCGCAGCACCGTCGGCATCCTCTCCGCGTCGCTGATCGGCCGCCGGGTCGTCGAGCTGCTGCGTCCGCACGACATCGAGGTCCTGCTCCACGACCCGTACGTGAGTGACGCGGACGCCGCCGAACTCGGCGTGCAGCGCGTGGGGTTGGCGGAGCTGTTCGCCCGCTGCAACACCGTCAGCGTGCACACTCCGCTACTGCCCACCACCAGGGGTCTGGTCGGCCGCGCCCTGATCGACTCGATGCCGGCCGGCGCCATGCTCATCAACACCTCCCGGGGAGCCGTCGTCGACCAGGACGCCCTCACCGACGCCGTCCTGGCGGGCCGGATCCGGGCCGTACTGGACGTCACCGACCCCGAGGTGCTGCCCGCGGACCACCCGCTGTGGAACTGCGAGAACGCGCTGATCACCCCGCACCTGGCAGGTTCCCAGGGCAACGAGTGGCGGCGACTGGCCGACCTCGCGCTCGCCGAGACCGCCCGCTGGGCGTCCGGCACCGGCTTCCTCCATCCCGTACGACGCGAAAGGCTGGCGTTCCTGGCATGAGCATCCGCATCCCCTTCGAACTCCCCCCTGAGGACCGTGCGTCGAGCCCGTACACCGGGTACACCCGCGCCCACTGGGAGGCTGTCGCGGACGGTCTGCTGACAGCCGCGTGGCGCTGGAGCACGCCCGGCCGGGCCCTGCTCGACCTGCCGGGACGGCCCTCGCGTTCGGGGGTGCGCTCCGACGGCCTGGAGGGCTTCGCCCGGACGTTCCTCGCGGCCGGATTCCGGGTCGCGGGCGCCGGTGGCGAGGACCCGCACGGCTGGCTGGAGCGCTACGCCGAGGGCCTGGCCTCGGGCACCCGTTCCCCGGGGCGCGACGACACCGAGTCCTGGCCGCTGATCCTCGACCACGACGTCCAGGGCCAGCCCATGGTCGAGTCGGCATCGGTCGCCCTCGGTCTGCGGCTGACGGCGCCCTGGCTCTGGAAGCATCTCGACGCCGGTGTCCAGGACCGGGTCGAGGAGTGGCTGCGCGGATCGCTGCGGCACGTGCCCGCACCGAACAACTGGTACCTCTTCCCGTACACGGTCGCCGGTTTCCTGGAGTCGGTGGGACGCGGCGACACCGAGACGGCCGCCGTACGGCAGCGGGCGCTGGAGCTGATGGAGGGCTGGTACCGGGGTGAGGGCTGGTACGCCGACGGGGACGGGCGCGCCTTCGACCACTACAACGGCTGGGCGCTGCACCTGTACCCGGTGCTCGACGCCCACCTCGGCGGCGACGCGGCGCTCCTCGCCCGGTACGGCGGCCGGCTGCGCGAGCACCTGGACGGCTTCGGGCTGATGTTCGGCGCGGACGGGGCGCCGATGCACTTCGGCCGGTCGCTCGCCTACCGCTTCGCCGCGTCCGCCGCCGTCGGCCTGGGTTCCCTGACCGGCCACACGCCGCTGACGCCCGGTGCCTCGCGCCGCCTGGTCAGCGGAAGCCTGCGCCACTTCCTCGACCGCGGGGCGCTGACCGACGACGGTCTGCTGGGTCTTGGCTGGTACGGCCCGCACGAGCCCACCCTGCAGTCGTACTCCGGCCCGGCCTCGCCCTACTGGGCGTCGAAGGCGTTCGTCTCCCTTCTCGCGCCCGCCGGCCATCCGCTGTGGACCGCGACGGAGGAGCCCGCACCGGTGGAGGAGGCCGACCGGGTGCTGGCCCTGGCCGCGCCAGGACTGCTCGTACAGGCGACGCGCGAGGACGGGATCGTACGGCTGCACAATCACGGCAGTGACCATGTGCGGCCGCATGAGGCGGAGTCGGCCGACGGGGACGACCCGCACTACGGCCGGCAGGCCTACTCGACCCGGACCGGGCCGACCGCGTCCGGGAACATCGCGGACAACCACCTGGCGGTCGAGGTCGGCGGCCGGCGCAGTGTGCGGCGCCGTATCCACCCGCTCGGCGCGGGAGACGGTGACGGCTGGGGCTGGGCGGCTTCGTGGCACCGGCCCGTCTTCGTCGGCGGCCCTCCGATGGTTCCGGGGCTGCGGGTGGAGAGCGTGACGGTGGCGCGGGGCCCGTACGAACTGCGGGTGCATCGCGTGGTGGGCGCGCCTGCCGGGGCGCGTCTCACGCACACCGGGTGGGCGACCGGTCCGCTTGAGCCCCTGGTCTCGGCGCTGCACGGTCTGCACGGCTGGGGTCCCGAGCCGGAGACGGTCCGCGCCCCGCAGGGCACCGCGTATGTGCAGTGGGCGCGGCTGCCGCGACTGGTCGGCGAGGCGGACGGCACCTCCGTCCATGTGTGCCTGGCCGCCCTCACCGGCGAACCGGGACCCGGCCCGCTCGCGGAGGCCGTCACGAGCGTGGTGGCCGACTGCGCCGGTGTCGAGGTGGTGTGGGCGGACGGCGGGGCACGTACCCGGGTGTCGTTCGACCCTGTCCGGGTGACGCACGGGAGGGGTTAGGCCGCCGTGTGCACCGTCCGGTGCTCCCGTGCGCCGGGGTACCTGGCCGGATTCCCTCCGCCCTCGGGGGCATGAGGCCGCACGCTGGGTATTGCTCTCCCCAAGGATGGCTACTGCGGCGTTGGGGGGACTGGCACTGTGGCACGCCTGTCGTGGACGTCCGGCCCGCCCCGATCATCCTTCTCCAGCAGGCGGCACACCGTGCGGCGGCTGCGGGACCAGGGCCTGTACGGGCCCAGGTTCCGTGACGTCCTGCCCGGTCTCGCCGGTGCGGTCCTGGTCGTGTGCGCGGTGGTCGCCGGTCTGGCGGTGGGGTATCGCGTGGCCGGGCCCGTCGTGCCGGTCGCCGGCCTCGGCCTCCTGTCCCTCGTCGTCGCCGTGGAGATCCGGCGCCGACGCCCCGGCGCACGCCGTCGGCGCGGGCGCTACACCGCGGACGAGTTGCGCGAACTGGACGTGCAGGGGCTGGCGTTGGCCGTCGCGCGGATGTTACGGAGGGACGGCTGGCGGGTCCGGCTGCTGCCGGCGCCGGACCGGCCGCGGCTGTACGCGCGGGACCCGGCGGGCAGGCAACTCGACGTGGCGTTCCGGCCGGTGGCGGAGCCGCTGCCGGACGAGGCGCTGCCCGATCCCCACTCCCGCCGGGGCGCGGCGGTGCCGCGTCTTCAACTGGTGGTGCACCGGGGCGCTTTCAGGGAGCGGGACATCCGATGGGCCCAGCGCCAGGGGGACACCCGGCTCCTCGACGGCTCCGCGCTCGCACGCTGGGCGGCGGGGGCCGGCCTGAACGAGCTGTTCGATCCGGGCCTGTGGGACTGAGCGCCCGGCCGTGACCGCTCTCCGTCCGTCTGCGACGGACTGAGGTTCCGCTACCGCCCACCGACTGACCGCCGACACGCTTCCTCGCCGGCCACGCGGCGGGCTGCCGCGCGGTTCGGCGCGTGGGGTTCTCCGCGTGGGGTTCGGCTCGGGGGGGTTCAGCTCGTGCGGAGTGTTCCGAAGGCCGCGGCGAGTCGGTCGTGGAGGAGTGCCGCGGAGGGGTGGGGGTCGTGTCGTGGTGCGACCGTGTAGATGCCGCGGGTCGGAGGATCCACCAGGGACACGGTGGTGACGTCGGTCCGCAGCGCGCGTGTCAGCACCCCGGGGATCAGCGCGATGGCGTGGCCGGTCGCGACCAGGGCCAGTTTCCCGGGCAGGTCGGCCGCGTTGAGGTCGATACGGGCGGCGACTCCGGCACGGGCGGCGTGCCGGCGCAACAGCGCCGCCGAGCCGTCGTTGTCCTCGACCCAGGTCTGGTCGGCCAGGTCCTGTATGCGCACCGGACCGGATCCGTCCCGCGCATGGCCGACGGGCAGGACGACGACCATGTCGTCGAGGCCGAGGAAGCGACGGTCGACCTGGGGGTCATGGGGCAGGCCGGGCGGGGCGTCGGTGACGACGGCGATGTCGAGATCGCCGGTGACCACGCGGTGATGCAGCTGTGCGCTCAGGCCGGGCCGCAGGCTCCACCGCCCGGGTCCGGTCAGCTCCAGCAGGTTCCGGATGGCCTCGGGGACGAGCCCCGCGGCCAGGGACGGTGTCGCGCCGATCGCCAGCAGCCTGTCGGCGGCTCCGTCGGGCACGTCTCGTACGGCGCGAACGGCACGGTCCGCCTCGTTGAGCGTGGCCAGGGCGTGGCCCCGGAACACCTCGCCGGCGGCCGTCGGGCGCACGCCGCGCGCGTGACGCTCGATCAGGGGCACTCCGAGCTGCCGCTCAAGGCCGGCGATCTGCCGGGAGACGGCCGACTGCGTGTGATGGAGCTCGGCGGCAGCCGCCGACAGCGACCCGAGCCGACACACCGTCACAAAGGTCCGCCACACCGTCAGATCCATGGGACCAGTATGACCAGGTGGTATGCGGCTGCCGCAGGGCAGCCCTGCTGGATCTGCGCTTGTCGCAGATCGCGGGGTGCGCCACGGTGACAGGCATGACCGCACAGCACACGATCGCCGTCCTCGGCCTCGGACGCATGGGTGAAGCCATCGCGACACGACTCGCCGCACAGGGCAGGCCTGTCCTCGGCTGGACACGCTCGGGGCGCACTTCAGGCTCCTTCGACACGACCGGCGATCCGGGCGAGGCCGTGGCGAAGGCCGACCTCGTACTCCTCGCACTGTTCGACGGCCCGGCCTGTCTGCAGGTCCTCGACACTGTCCAGGACTCCCTGCGGGCCGACACCGTGGTGGTGAACCTCAGCACCATCGCCCCGGCCGAGGCCGCCGAGCTGGCCCGACGCTTCGGCGCCTGCTACCTCCACGCGCCCGTACTCGGCTCCGTGCCCGCGGTCACCGCGGGTGCGCTGCGGATCCTCGCCGCCGCCGACCCGGGCACGCTCGATCGAGCCCTGCCGGTCCTGGAGGCGCTGGGCACCGTACGACGTGTCGACGACGCCTCCACCGCCGCCGCGCTCAAGCTGATCGCCAACAGCGGTCTCGCCGGATCCGTCCTCGCGCTGCGCGACTCACTGCAGCAGGCGGACGCCCTCGGCCTGTCCCGCACCCAGGCCCTGGACATCCTCGAACTCGGCCACCTCGGCGGGCTCGTGGCCCGCAAGCGCCCCTTCCTCGACAGCGAGCCCGCAACCGCCCCGGCCACGGGTTCGGCCGCGGGTCCGGCCGCGGCCCCGCCTGTCGGCACGGCCGACTTCACGATCGAAGCGCTGGCCAAGGACATGAACCTGCTGGCCGCCGCCTCGGACACCCCGCTGCGCTGCCTTTCCGGCCTGGCCGACACGCCCGGCGGCCCGGAGACCGACATCGCCGTGGCCGCCACGGTCCCGGCGGTGGCGGACGCCGTGCTCGCCCCGCTCCGCGCCTACATCCGTGGACACGCCACCGGCGCCCCCGGCCACTTCCACTCCGCGTTCTTCCCCACCGCCCATATCGAGGGCGTACGGGACGGTGTGTTCGTCTCGTGGCCCCTGGACGAGTACTGCGCGCTCTTCCACGGCCGGCCGGCGCCGGACGAACCGGCCCGTTCCCGCCGCATCGACACCGTCGACGTCCACGGCACCGTCGCGACCGCGACGATGACGCTCCGGCACGGGGCGGACACCTTCACCGACGTCTTCCTGCTGGTCCGCGTCGACGACCGGTGGCGCATCGCCAACAAGGCTTACCACCGGCACCCCTGAAGGGCCGCAAGCGCTGTGCCTCAGCCCGTTATCGAGTCCAGTTGCTCGGCCGCGGGACGTAGCGCCCACAGGTCTCCGCCCGACGGCTCCTCCAGCAGAGGCACGGCTCGCCGTGCCGCGCGGTCACCGGCGTCCGCCGCCGCGTGGACGACGTCGCTCGCCGCGAACCGATGGAATTCGAGTTCGGGGTGTGGCCATGCGGCGCCTCCCGTGGCCGCCGGAAGCAGATAGCGCACGGCCTTGAACAGGCTCTGGCCGTCCGGTCCCCGGTGGCGCCACAGGTCCACACCGATGTGCCGCCCGATCGCGGCGAGTCTGGTGTACGCGACGAGGTCGAAGGTCGAGTAGTGCCAGCTCCTGGTACGGGTGAGTTCCTGCGGCTGGCTTCCGTCCGCCGCGATCTGGGGATCGACGCGTTCGACGGCCGCATCGCGTACGGTCCGGCGGGCCAGGTCCCTCTCGCCGGTGGCGGACGCGATGCCTGCCACCAACAGGTCGTAGAACGTGCCGTGGTTGTTCGCCGCCGCCGCTTCCTGCCGGCCGAAGTCGCTGGTCGTCAGCCAGTCGAGGAAGTCGGTGTTCCACTGCTTCATGCCGACGCGATCCGCCCCGGTCCAGGCGGGGGCGCCGGACTCAAGGATCGCGACGGCGTCGAGGACCGCGGTGTAGGACTGCGAGAAGTCGATGATGCCGATGGCCCGGCCGTCGTACTTGCAGGGGATGAACTGGGCATGGTCGAGATGCGGGTTCATCCGTGTGGCGGACGCCAGGAACCAGGTCCGCAGGACCTGTGCGGCCTTCTCGGCGTACTGCCGCTTTCCCGTGTAGTGCCAGGCCAGCGCGAGGTCGTACGACGCGTCGAAGACCTTCTCCAGATCCAGCCGGTCGGTGCCCGAGTCGACCTCGGGATTGCGTTCACCGTCGCGCTGTACGTACGGGCAGCCCCACGGGTTGTCGGCGTTCGGCGGTTGGCTGGGCCACCAGTAGGGGGCCTGGCTCAGGTAGTCATGGACGTCTCCGCCGGGCGCGGGCCTCGGCTTGTCGACGACTGTCCAGGGACCCTGCTCCAGCCACTTGTCGGCCCGGCCGGTGAGATGCGCGACGGCTTCGCGGAGTCGCGGGTCGCCGTGCCGGAGGCGGACCTTGGTCTGCCGGAGGCGTTCACCGTCGAGGACGACAGTCCTGGGCCGCGCGGTATTTGAGTGATCGGCCCCCGCGTGAACAGACCTGGTGTGAGCACTCCCCGGATGAGCGGAGGCACCTGGGGTCAGCGGGCCGACGAACAGGGCCACGGACGTCAGAACCGCGATGCGGCGAAGTCGTTTACCCATCGATCCTCGTTCGTGTAGGCGAATGAAGTTCATGGATGGAGACGATGTGAGGTTAGGGGCGATGCCCGGAGTTGGCAATGGGGCTGCACGACGGGACAGTTGCGGACCCTGCGGCCCCGCGAGCACGCGACCGTCCCGGCAGGCCACCACCGACCGCGCCTTCCGCCGGATCCCTTGACACCCCGCGCTCCCGCCCCAACACTCCGTCACGAGAGAGTGGGAGAGCGCTCTCCCGACATTCTCCCGGTCGTGCGACCCATCCCAGGGGTCGCCCCGCACAGTTCCCCCATCGACGTCCTCAGGAGGTCTCCATGCCACGGAGATCGCAGCTCGTCTCAGGAAGCCTGATCGCCGGCGCCTTACTGCTGACCTCGCTCGGTCTGGGCGGTGTCGCCGCCACCGCCGGCACTCCCCCGCCGCCGGGCGACGCGACAGCGGCGTCCACCCCGCGCCAAGCCGGCCATACGGGCCACACCATGGCGGCGTCGACCGCCGCCTCCCCGGAGGACCCCGACGGCGACGGCTACATCCCCGCGAACCCGCCGGTGACCGGCGTCCAGCCGTCCACGAAGGAGCCGCCCCACCGCTACTTCCACGAGTTCCAGGCCAACTGCTCGGTGAGCCACACCAAGCCGGACGACCCGATCGTCTACCCGCAGCAGCCGGGCAAGTCCCACGACCACACCTTCATGGGCAACCGGTCGACGAACGCGAACAGCACGACGGACTCGCTCGGCGGGGCCACCACCACCTGCAACGCGCCCGGCGACCGGTCGGGCTACTGGATGCCCACCCTCTTCAAGGGCGACCAGCCCGTGCTCCCCGTCGGCCCGCAGGTCATCTACTACAAGGCGGGCGTCACCGACTACACGAGCGTGCGCCCCTTCCCCAAGGGTCTGCGGTTCCTCGTGGGCAGCCCGACCCAGAGCCGGGAGGAGTTCCGCGGGCACCGCGGCTTCGTCGAGGGCTGGGAGTGCGGTGACAGCTTCTTCAACACCGACTTCCCGACGAACTGTCCCAGTCGCCCGGACGTCAAGCTGAACATCCGTTTCCAGGCGCCCAGTTGCTGGGACGGCCGGTACCTGGACACACCGGACCACAAGAGCCACATGGCCTATCCCGTGGTCAACCCCGGCACGAACAACAACATCTGCCCCGCGAGCCACCCGGTCGCCCTGCCGATGATCGAGTTCAAGATGGCCTTCCCCGTCAACGGCGATCTCTCGCAGGTGAGGCTGGCCAGCGGACCGAGCTGGTCGTTCCACTACGACTTCTTCAACGCCTGGGACGCGCCCACCCTCGACGCGCTGGTCGGCCACTGTGTCGTCGGCGGCCTGCAGTGCGACGCGCGCGGCTACGACCAGACACACCCCGAAGCCGGTGCGGCACTCGACGAGAACTACGAACTCCCCTGAGGGAACCGCGCCCCGTCTCGTACCGGGCGGCCGGTCCGGAACAACCCCGCCACGGCCCGGCCGCCCCCTCCACCCCCACACCGGAGATGCCGTATGAGCCCCTCTCCCACCCGCACGCGCCGTATCGCGGCGTCTCTCACCGCAGGACTGCTGGCCGCCGGCGCCCTCTCCCTGCCCGCGCAGCAGGCGCACGCCGCCGGCAGCGTCGTCAGGGTGACCGGCTCCCAGGGCGACTGGCGGCTGACCGTGGACGGCAGCCCGTACCAGGTCAAGGGCCTGACCTGGGGCCCGGCCGTGGCCGACGCCGGCCGGTACATGCCCGACGTCAGATCCATGGGAGTCAACACCATCCGCACCTGGGGCACCGACGCCTCCAGCAGGGCCCTGTTCGACTCCGCGGCCGCCAACGGCATCAAGGTCGTCGCCGGGTTCTGGCTGCAGCCCGGCGGCGGTCCGGGCAGCGGCGGCTGCGTGAACTACCTGACGGACACCGCGTACAAGAACCAGGTGCTCGCCGAGTTCCCGAAGTGGGTCCAGGAGTACAAGGACCATCCGGGTGTACTGATGTGGAACGTCGGCAACGAGTCGGTCCTCGGCCTGCAGAACTGCTACAGCGGTGACGAGCTCGAACGGCAGCGCAACGCCTACACCACCTTCGTCAACGACGTCACGAAGAAGATCCACGGGATCGACCCGAACCACCCGGTCACCTCGACCGACGCGTGGGTCGGCGCCTGGCCCTACTACAAGCGGAACGCGCCCGACCTCGACCTGTACGCCGTCAACGCCTACAACGCCGTCTGTGACATCAAGTCGGCCTGGGAGCAGGGCGGTTACACCAAGCCGTACATCGTCACCGAGAGCGGCCCGCCGGGCGAGTGGGAGGTGCCCGACGACAGCAACGGGGCCCCCCAGGAGCCCACCGACCAGGCCAAGGCAGCCGGATACACCAGGGCGTGGGACTGCGTCACCGGGCACCGGGGGGTCGCCCTCGGCGCCACGATGTTCCACTACGGCACCGAGTACGACTTCGGCGGGATCTGGTTCAACCTGCTGCCCGCCGGACAGAAGCGGCTGTCGTACTACGCGGTGAAGCGGGCGTACGGCGCCGACACCTCGCGGGACAACACTCCCCCGGTCGTCTCCGGTCTGTCCGTGGAGGGCGGCGCGGGCGCGGTGCAGGCCGGGCGTGATCTGACCCTGGCGGTCGGCGCGAGCGATCCGGACGGGGACGCGATCTCGTACGAGGTCCTGGACAACAGCATGTACGTCGACCGGAGCGGCCAGCTCACCCCGCGCCCGCACACCGATCTCGGCGGGGGCCGGCTCAGGGTCACCGCGCCCGACCGGCCGGGTGTCTGGAAGATCTACGTCAAGGCCACGGACGGCAGGGGCAACGTCGGCGTCGAGACGCGCTCGATCCGCGTGGTGCCGCCGGCCGTCGACGGCACCGACCTCGCCCTGAACAAGCCGGCGACCGCCTCCTCGTACCAGACCGGCGGCGGCGACTGCCCCTGCACCGCCGCGGGCGCCGTGGACGGGAGGAACGACACCCGCTGGGCCAGTGACTGGAGCGACCCGCAGTGGCTGCGGGTCGATCTCGGCACGCGCAGCGCCTTCAGGCATGTGCAGCTGGTCTGGGAGGCCTCGTACGCCGAGGCGTACACGATCCAGACGTCCGACGACGGTCAGAGCTGGCGGACCGTGCGCGAGGTGACCGACGGCAACGGCGGGGTCGACGACTTCGACGTCCAGGGCACCGGCCGGTACGTCCGCGTCAACGGCACGGTACGCGGCACGGGTTGGGGCTACTCCCTCTATGAGTTCGGCGTCTACAACTGATCGGCGGGCGACCGGCGCGCACAGTCGGAACGTACGCCGGGAGAGCGCTCTATGCCGTGCGTGACCGGTGCCGTTAGGGTGCGGGCATGAGCAGACAGGCACCGACCCTGGAGGACGTGGCGCGGGAGGCGGGCGTCTCCCGCGCCACCGTCTCGCGCGTCGTCAACGGTGTCCGAAACGTCGACCCCGCCATCCAGGAATCGGTCCGTCAGGCCATCAGCAGAACGGGTTACGCGCCCAACCAGGCGGCCAGGTCGCTGGTGACCCGGCGGACCGAGACCGTGGCGCTCGTGGTGTCCGGCGCCGGTGACGTCTCGGACGAGGAGCAGAACGCCTTCGCCGCGCGGGTGTTGGCGGATCCCTTCTTCGGCCGGGTGGTGAGCGGGGTCGTCGGCCAGCTGCGTCCGCGGTCGATGCATCCGGTGCTCATGTTCGCCGAGACCGACGAGGCACGCCAGGAGGTCGTGACGTATCTGCGGCAGGGCAGCGCGGACGGGGCCCTCGTGGTCTCGACGCACGCGGACGATCCGCTGCCCGCGCTGCTGGCCGGAGCGGGACTGCCGGCCGTGCTGTTCGCCCGGCCCTCCCGGCCGGTCGCCCTCAGCTATGTCGACCTCGCCCACCGGGACGGCGGACGGCTGGCCGCCGAGCATCTGCTGGGCCGCGGCTGCCGACGGATCGTCACCGTGTCCGGACCACTGGCCGTGTCCGCGAGCCAGGAGCGGCTGGCCGGGTTCCGCGACACGATGGCCCGCCACGGTCACGCGTACGTTCCGCTCGTCCAGGGCGGTTTCACCGTCGACAGCGGCATGGCGGCGATGACGGAACTGCTCGCCGAACACCCGGATGCGGACGGGGTGTTCGCGGCCAACGACCTGATGGCCCAGGGCATCTGCCAGGTGCTGCGGGAGCGGGGGCGGCGAGTGCCGCACGATGTCGCGGTCGTCGGATTCGACGATTCGAGCGTGGCGGTCGCCTGCCGGCCACCGCTGACCACCGTCCGCCAGCCGGTCGAGGACATGGCGGCGGCGATGGCCCGTCTGCTCGCCGAGCACATCGGGGGCGTACGCGCCGAGCCGACGTCGATCATCTTCGATCCCGAGCTGGTGGTCCGGGAGTCGGCGTAGGGCTGGTCGGGGGCTGGTCGGGCTGTGTCGCCGGCCGGGGTCACCGGCGAGGATGTTCTTCCGGCTGCCGTCAGTTGGCAGTTGGCGTTCGGCAGTTGGCATCCGCTCTCGTCCTTCCACCATCCCTGCGGGGGCAGCAGCGCGCGGATCGACAGCACGTGGGTGGCGGCGTACGCGTACGGGTGGAGGTGCCCCGTGGGTCCGCGCCGTGGGTGGCGACGTGCCCAGGGTGTTCCGCGCTCAGTCGAACCGCAGGATGCGCGGGGCGAAGGTGCCCTCGGGGCCGTCGGCGCGGCCTACCGACCACACCGTCTCCGTGCCGGGCACGGTCGCCAGCCGGAGCGCCCAGGATTCGCCCTCCCCGGCCACCGCCGGTTCGCTGTGCCCGGTGAACGACCCGCCGTCCCAGGCAAGGAAGTCCGGCCCGGGGACGAGCGGCGGGCTGCTGCCCGGAGGGCCCCACCTCTGCGAGCGGGCCACCGAGACCCAGCCCAGCGCGCCGGAGGTGGTGGGCGCCAGTGAGTCGACGGAGCCGAAGTCGGTGGGCACGGACACCTGTTTCCATGCCTGTCCGTCGAAGCGGACGAGCAGCGGCGGGATCGGCCGTCCCGGCGGACCGCCGACGAACCCGGCCGTGCCGCCCGCCCACACCTCCGTGGGTGAGACCGCGAGCACACTGCCCACGGCCGACCGGGGAAAGCCGTCCACGACCGTCTGCCGCCACGCCTGTCCGTCCCAGTGCGACACGGCCGCACCCGAGACGGTGGCGCCCGCGGCCCAGACGTCGTCCGCCGCCAGGATGTGCAGGCCGTACACGGATCCGGGCGGTACCGGCACGTCCTGCCAGCCACCCCCGTCCCAGCGCAGCAGTGCCTGCGCGCCGCCCCGCGAACCGATCAGCCAGGTCTCACCGCCGCCGGCGACGGCCTTGGTCGGCACGACCCCGCTCGGCGGTGGGCTCTCGTTCCAGGCCTTGCCCTCGTACCGGAGCAGACGGGCACCGCCCGCCGAGTCGCGGCCGACCGCCCATACCGCGGTCGGTGAGGTGGCGGCGATGGACAGCAGCTCTCCCTGCCAGCGGATCCCGGGCAGGTTCTGGCGCTGCCAGGCGGTTCCGTCCCAGCGCAGCATCAGCGGAAAGCCCGGCGCTTCACGGCCGACCGCGTCGGCACCCACGGCCCACGCCCGGTCCGGTCCGAACGCCACGGCCTCGTTCAGTCCGGCCTGCGGGCGGACCTGTGCCGGGACCTGAACGTGGTGCCAGGACCGCGCGTCCGCCGCGGCCGACGCCGTGCCGGCCACGACGGTCATGATGGCGACGGCGAGGACCGCGACGAGAAGTCTGTGCGCCGGGGGACGTCTGCGTGCCAGGGGAAGTCTGTGGGTCACGGGAAGTCTGTGGGTCACGGGAAATCCGCGGGTCACGGTCAGCCTCCCAGGCGCTCGCTCATCAGGTTCGGTTTCGATCCGTAGATCTCGGCGGTCCCGAAGGACAGCAGTGCGGATCCGGTCCTCGCCAGTGCACGCGGTTCGACGTCGATCGCGTTCGTACGCTCCGGTCCGTAGGAGAAGGTGGTGCGGCGGCCGTCCACCCGTGCGTACTTCGACCGGAACGCGCGGTCGCTGCGCACCGGCAGCCACAGCGCGCCGTCCGCGCCGCGCACCATGGCCTCGGTGTAGGTGTCGCCCAGCGGTGGGTGGAGGGTGCGCCAGGCGTTCCCGTCGCCGTCCCAGGTCATGAGGTAGGTGCGGGCCACGCCGTCGGTGTACCGGCTGCCGCCGATCGTGACCCGGCCGGACGGTTCGAGCAGGATCGTGTGCACGTTGCTGTCCGGCGGCAGCGGCACCTGCGCGTCCCGCCACGCCGTGCCGTCCCGGCGCAGGACGGTGGCACCGGTGTCCGTGTCCGCCCAGGCCCAGGCGTCGTCGGCGGTACGGGCGGTGATTCCCATCAGGTACAGCACACCGTCCGGGACGGACTGCGCGGTCCAGCCCGAACCGTCGTGGTGCAGCACCTTCAGCCCGGTGTCGTCCTCACCGACCACCCACGCGGCACCCGGGACCGCCGTGAAGTCCTGATAGGTCCACAGGGTCTGCGGCAGCGGCACCACACTCCACGCTCCCGCCGACCGGCGCAGGATCTCTCCCGCTCCCTCGCGGTTGTGGAAGATCCACACTTCCCTGCCGACGAACTGCACCTTGCCCAGCCAGCCCGCCTCCCCGGCGCCGGGGAAGGTCGTGTCCCGGCTCCACGCCGTGCCGTCCCACCGGTACAGCATCGGCCGCAGTCCGTCGGCGTCCTGCTCGTACCCGGTCGCCCACGCCTCGCCCGGCCCTCGGGCGGCGAGATCGGTCACGGTCACCGGCGGGGCCGCCGCCGGTACCGGCAGCACCGACCAACTCGGCGTCACCGCCACCGCCACCTCCACCGTCGGCGACGTCAGCGCGGCACACGCGAGCACAAGGCAGACAACGGCCGCACGAAGACTGTTCACGAGCCCCCCAGAGTCACAAGTGCCCCAGAACGTGAAGACCGGACAGCCTAGGGGTGTTCCCGCGCCGGTGAACAGGTGGCAACCGGCCGATCAGGTCGATCGCGGAAGGGCGTATATGCGGAAGGACATGTAGGGGGAACCGCTGGAAACTGGTCTTCTCGGGCGGCGGACCAGGGCGGCTCCCCGGCAGTGCGCGGGGACGTGAAAGGATCCCCCTATGTCTACCAACGTCTTCTTCGACATCACCATTGACGGCGACGCCGCCGGCCGCATCGTCTTCAACCTGTACGACGACGTCGTCCCCAGGACGGCGCAGAACTTCCGTGAGCTGGCCACCGGCCAGCACGGCTACGGATACGAGGGCTCGGGCTTCCACCGTGTCATCCCGGACTTCATGCTCCAGGGTGGCGACTTCACCCGCGGCGACGGCACCGGCGGCAAGAGCATCTACGGCGCCAAGTTCGACGACGAGAACTTCAAGCTCAAGCACGACAAGCCGTTCCTGCTGTCCATGGCGAACTCCGGCCCGAACAGCAACGGCTCGCAGTTCTTCATCACCACGGTGGTCACCTCGTGGCTGGACGGCAAGCACGTGGTCTTCGGCGAAGTGGTCGAGGGCCAGGACCTGGTGAGGAAGATCGAGTCCCTGGGCTCGGGCTCCGGTGCCACCCGCGCGAAGATCGCGGTCGCTTCCTCGGGCATCGTGGAGAAGTAGCGTCCGCGCCCCGGGCGGCGGGGCCGACGGCTCGACGCAGAGCGTCCGGGTCGCGCACTCTCCCGCTCGACCCGGGGCCTGCACGGCCCAGCACCCCGCCCCCGCCCCCGCCCCCAGGGCTCGTACACGAACCCCGGGAGCGACGGCGAGACGCGCGCCGATCGCGAAGCGCATCCGACGCGCAGGCACCTAACACGCCGGTCGGCCTCCGGACGACGGCGCCCTGGGAGCTAGGCGCAACCCGGCGGTTCCTTCTCGGACGGTACGTACTGCATCGTGTGCATCCCGGCGGCGTCGAAGTCGGCGGTGTCCGGGCCGATCAGCGTCACGTACCCGGGCAGCACCTGGCTGTCGTGCGAGGGCGGTTCGCCCTTGACCTGCTCGGCCCCGCCGGGCAGCACGGAGTCAAGAACCCACCAACGGCCGCCGAAACGCAGCCACTTGCCCCCTGTCGGCCCCCGCACATCAGGGCAACAGCGTGGCCCCCTCGAAGGGCACCTCCTGGCAGGGTTTCATCGGCCCTTCGAACATCAGGACCCGACCGACCGCGTACACACCCGGCTTCACCGGCGGCTGCGGGTCCTCCACCGCCACGGAGTCCCCGGGGTGCAACGTGACCTTGAACTCCCCCGCGCTGTCGTCGCCGTCCACGGAACCCTTCATCGTCTCCGGGAGCAGGTTCCTGCCGCGTGGCTCCGCGCAGACGTAACCGGCCCTGGGCGTGTCGATACTCACGTGGATGCCCTCGGCGCGCAGGCGCTCGGCCAGCTCCTTCTGCTGGTCCTCCTCGAACAGCCCGACCTGATCCAGCATGTTCAGGACGATGCTGCCGTCCGGTTGCCGCTCGATGGCGTAGGCGGAGGATCCGCCCGTTGCCGAGGGAAGGGCGATCAGCGCGCCGGCCACGGCCGTGGAGGCGGCGAGAGCGATCACGGCCCGCCGGGGAGCGACCCTGCGACGGGGCGCGGGTGCCGGCAGCTCGTCGGCCCGGAGTGTGATCTCCCGCTTGAGTTCGTCGAGGAGACGGTCCTCGAAGGTCTTCGTGCTCATGCTTCTCCCCCTGCGTAGGTGAGGCCTGTCCGATCCGCTGCCGACACTTCCGATGCCCTGCGGCTGCCGGGCGCGTCCGCCGGGTGCGACGAGGCTGGTCCCTGGCCGGCTGCCTCCGCTCCGGTGGCCGCGGAGCGCAGCCCCCTGCGCGCCCGGTGCAGCCGCACCCGGGCGGTGACCCGGCGTATGCCGAGCGCCTCGGCGGCCTCGGTGACGGTGAGTTGGTCCACGGCGACGAGTTCGATCACCGCGCGCTCACCGGTGGGTAGGCCGTCCAGGGCGGCCAGTGCTCTGCGCCCCGCCTCCTCCGCGTCGAGCTTCTCCTCCAGTCGGCCGATGTCGTCGCCGTCCAGCAGACGACGGCCTGCGATGCGGCCTCCGAGCGCGTTCTGGCGAGCACTGCGCCGTGCCTCCGCCGCCACCACGTTGCGGGCGATACCGAAGAGCCAGGCCACTTCGGTGCCCAGGTCGGGGCGGTACGCACGCGCGGAGTCGATCACCGAGAGAAAGGTCTCGGCGGTCAGGTCGGCGACGGTGTGCGGATCGGTGACGCGTCGGGCCATGAAACGGGTGACGGCGTCGACATGGCGGCGGTAGAAGATCTCGAACGCCGCCGGATCGTACTTCTGTCCCGGTGGACCGCCCCGGCTCAGCTTGTCCGGTGCCAAGGTGCTTACCTCTCGTCGTCGGGCGTGCTGTCACTCCTACTTGGTCCGGAGCGGGAAAAGCGTTACAGCGCCGCCCGGTGCTCGAAGGCGTCGCACGCACGCGCACGCGTCGAGGAGGTCGAGGACACGGAGGACTGGAGGACATGGGCGACACGGAGGACTGGAGGACGTGGAGGACGTGGGGGACGTGGAGACCCGCAAGCTCCTGGAGCGCCGCAAGAACAACCCTGGGTTCTCGCGCGTCAGCGGCGGACCAGCACCGCGTGTGTGACCGCCGGCGAGGCGACCAGTTCGGACACCCGGTAGCCGTTGATCCCGTCGCCCAGATTGTCGAGCAGCCGTGCCCCGCGCCCGATGAGTATCGGCGCGATCACCAGGTGGAGTTCGTCGATCAGCCCGGCGCGCAGGTACTGCTGGATGACTGCCGGACCGCCACCGATCCGGACGTCCTTGCCGCCCGCGGCGTCGAAGGCGTGCTGGAGCACCGTCTCCAGCGGGTCGTCCGTGAAGTGGAAGGTCGTTCCTCCGGCCATCTCCAGCGCCGGACGCAGATGGTGGGTGTGCACGAAGACGTCGTGATGGTAGGGCGGGTTGTCGCCCCACCAGCCCTTCCAGGACTCGTCCGCCCACGGCCCGCGCTGGGGCCCGAACATGTTCCGCCCCATGATCGTGGCGCCGATGTTCTGCTCGCCGCGGGCGAGGTAGTCGGCGTCGGTTCCGGTCTTGTCGGCGGCGGAGTCCTCCGTCGCCGAGACGAACCAGCTGTGCAGTTCGTCGCCCCAGCCGACGCCGTCGCCGAACGGGGCGTCCAGGCGCTGGTTCTCACCGGCCGCGAAGCCGTCGAGGGAGATCGTCACATTGTGCACGCGGACCTTTGACACGGCTATCGCCTCTCGTGTTGATGTCGGTCTCTCACTCCTGCGTCGTACGGAGCCTGCTTGGATCGACATCCCCACACACGTTTTCTACGGCGGAGCGAGCCCCGCTGTCCTTGGCGATGGTCCGCTCGTTGTCCTCCGGGGGCGCCGGCCTCCGGAGGGGATGTTCAAGGCGGGTGGCTGGATTCAGGTGTGCAGGGTGGGCCGGTAGATGAGTACCTGGGTGCGGCCGTCGAGCGTCCGGCTTTCGATCAGTTCGAGGTCGAAGTCGGCCGCGCCCTGGAAGATCGGGTCGAGGCCGGTCCGACCGGTGATCACGGGAAAGAGCGTCACCTGGACGCGGTCGACCAGACCGGCGGCCATCAGCGCCCGGTTCATCGACAGGCTGCCGTGCGAGCGCAGCGGCACCCTGGACTCCTCCTTGAGCCGAGCGACGACGTCGACCGCGTCGCCGTTCACGACGTCCGCGGCCGGCCAGTCGAGCGGGCCTTGCAGCGTGGTCGACACCACCGTCGTCGGCAGGTTCCTCATGCGTGTGACCCACGGGTCGCGCACGTCGGACTCCTCGGTGCTTGAGGCCAGCATCCGTGCGAACGCCCGATACGTGTTGGCCCCGAAGACCATGCGCTGCTCCTCGCCGTACAGGGCGAGGCGGTGGTCGAGCAGCTCGGGACCCTGCTTGCCCCAGTAGCCGGTCCAGTCTCCGCCGGCGGCGCCGAAGCCGTCGAGACTGCAGAAGACGTCGAAGGTGTAGGGAGTCGAAGGTGTAGGGAGTCGAAGGTGTAGGGAACGGTCATGATGCTCTCCTCGGGGCCGGTCACTCGCTCGTCATGGATACAGACCGGCGAAAACGACAGGACTAATCGGTCCCGGCCCCTGGAATCCGTCCGTCCGCCCAGGGTGTGGGCCGGCCGACGTTCACAGCAGGCGGCGGATGTCGCCGCGGACCCGGTAGAAGCCGCCTGCCGCCGGGTGCAGGGCGTCCACGACGTAACGGGCTCCGGGCTCTCGTATCGTGCGCGGGAACTGGACGTTCCAGGAGTGGTCGTAGCCCTCGGAGACCACGTGGACGCGCATGCGACCGGTCGTCTGGACGCACTCGACGACGATCGCTCCGGCGGGAGCCTGGGAGACACTCGCCAGCGAGGCCGCTGCCGTGGCCGGTGCGTAGGTCGGCAGCGCCTCGGCCAGCTTGACGTCCCGGGCGACCGGCACCGTGCCCTGCTGGGCCGCCGCGATGGCCGCCTCGCTCGCGTCCACGCACACCAGTGAGCCGTCCGTGGTCACCAGGTACAGCCGCTCGTCGCGGTACTGCATCGACAGCGCCGAGCCACCGCCGGTGCCCAGCTTCCACAGACGCGTGCCGTCCCGGTCGAAGCAGTACACCGACGAGGACGCGTCCCCGGCGAAGACGAACCGGCCCCCGGGTGAGGTGGCACATGAGTAGACCGCGCTGTCGCAGGCATAGGTGGCCTCGACCGTGCCGGTCGCCTTCGACAGCCGCTGGACCACCCGGTGCGCGGTCCCCGCGAACACGGCGTCCTGCTCCTGCCAGCCGAACAGGACCCCGCCGCGGGTCGGCGTGTGCCACAGCTCGCCACTGCCGTCCGGCGCGTAGGCGCTCACCCCGCGCTGGTGCCCGTGGTAGACGGCACGATCATCGGCGCGGACCATCCAGGCGTGCTCGCCGGGACTGCGGCGGGACCACTGGTGCTCGTCCTCGTGGTCGATGACGGTCAGCCGGCCCTCCCGGTCCGACACGTTCAGGACGCCCTCGTGAATGTCCAGCCAGAAGATGTCGACGTCCGCCGCCACGTCGTACGCCGCGAACGGCAGCTTCGAGGACAGGTCGTAGACGCGGCCGTCGTCGCAGCCCGCGTATATCCAGAAGTCGTCGGCGACCAGGCACTTCACACCGTCCGGCAGGCTGAAGCGGGCCAGGACGCCACCGTCGTGGTCGAGGGTGAAGACATCACCCGCCTGATTGCCGACCCAGCAACGGTCGTCGTCGACGTGGATACCGAACGCCGACGACCCGGTACGAAAACGCCACAGCACGGGGGCCACGGCCCGCGCGGTGGAGGGAGCCGAGGCCACCTGACGCCGGGTCACCGCACGGGACGCACGCTGTCCGGCGATCGCCGGGGCGTATCCCTTACGGACCTTCTCCCCCACCTTCTTCGCCGCGGCGGCGCGAGCCTTGTCCGCCGTGGGGAACGTCGTCGTCTGTGTCTGTCCGGCAGCGCCGATCCGTCCGTAGCGCACCGTCACCACCAGCCCGTCCACGCCCACTTCATAGAACTTGTGCGCAGCACCGTCCTCCTGCGACAGCTCCAGATACGTCGTCGACGCGGACCCACTAGACATGACAGACCCCTCCCCAGCACAGGCCCCGCGGTCTCTCCACCGGGTCCCACTGCTCACACCGTAGAGGCAGGCACTGACACTCGACCGATCAGGCCGGTACGTCCGCCGGGGCACCAGCGCGCCCGTCCTCGGGAGGAAGGTCAGGAGTCAGCTGTCCTTCTGGTCCGGCGCGTCCGCGTCGAGTTTCGCGAGGTGGTCCTCCCAGCGTCGGCGGCGCTGGTCCGGGGACTGTTCCCACCAGGGTGTGCCACGTTCCCCCAAGGCGACCTTCGCGTGCTGCACGCGTGCCCGCGCCAGCCGCTCGGCCGACGCGTCGTCGGCGGTGGTCGCCGCACGCACCGCGCGGCGGGCCGCCATGAGGTGGCGTCGCAGACGGGCTGCGACGTCCTCGGGCAGGGAGGGGTCGGTGGCCCGCCATTTCCGCCCGTTGATGACGACGTGGTGTCCGTCGGGAGTCTTCTCCGGTTCGTCGTGCGCGTTCACAAGAGCAATTCTGTCCGTTGGTCGGCCGGGCGGCGCGGCGAGGCCGTCGGCCGCCGCGCGCACCCCGTCGTCCGCCGCCGAGCGCCGTCACGGCAGGATGGGCTCATGAGCGTAGTCAAGATCAACGTCCTGACCGTCCCCGCCGAGCAGCGCGAACTTCTGGAGAAGCGGTTCGCGTCCCGCGCGGGCACCGTCGAGAACTCCGACGGCTTCGAGTGGTTCGAGCTTCTCCGCCCGATCGAGGGCACCGACAGCTATCTCGTCTACACGCGGTGGCGTGACGAGGAGTCCTTCACCGCGTGGATGGAGGGGAGCATGAAGGCGGCCCACCAGGGCGGCGGCGCGGAGGGCGGCGAGCGACCCAAGCCGGCGGCGAGCGGTTCCACGCTGTGGTCCTTCGAGGTGGTGCAGCAGACCGCACCGCCCAGCGCGTAGTTCCGCACCCCGCCCGCCGTCGGGCCATTGCTGTCCGCCGACAGCCGCCGACGACCGTTGACAGCCGTTGACAGCCGCCGCGCGAACGTGACGTGTCCCGAAAGGATGAACGTCATCGTGTCCGGGCGTGTCTTCGCCGTCGGACCAGCACTCTTGCAGACCAGGGCACTGCCGTTACGCGTGCGGACGGTGGTGCCCCTGGTGTGTCGGCGGCGCCGTCCCTGGCGGGCGGGGGAAGCAGGGGTGCGCAGTGGAGCGGCAACGGCCGACCTCTTTACGGGACCGGGCACGCTACCGGTTCGACACCACGCTGGCCCGCAGCACGGGGATGCTGGTGAGCTGGCTGGTGTTGTCCTGTCTGGCGGTGGTGGTGCCCGTCAGTGCGCTGGTGGTGTGGACCGACCCCGGCTCTCCGCGTTCGCTGTCGGGCCGCCTGGCGGCGGTGTGGCGGACCAGCGCGGAGACGCTGCGGCTCGGCGCGCCGACCGGAGCGCCGATGCGGATGGCGCTGTCGGTGCTGCTGGGGATCGTCGCGCTGCTGTGCGTATCGACTCTGGTGGGGGTGATCACCACCGGATTGGGTGAACGGCTGACCGAGTTGCGGCGGGGCCGCTCGATGGTGCTTGAGCAGGAGCACGCGGTTGTCCTGGGCTGGTCGGACCAGGTGTTCACGGTGGTGGGTGAACTGGTCGCGGCCCGGGCCGGCGGCCGGTGTGTGATCGCCGTTCTGGCCGACCGGGACGTCGCCGAGATGGAGGAGGCACTCACCGCGTCGCTGGGGCGCGGCTCCGCTGTCCGGCTGGTCTGCCGGAGCGGCTCACTGACCGCGGTCGACACCTTGGCCCTGGTCACTCCCCGGGCCGCCAGTTCCGTACTGGTGCTGCCCTCGGAGGCGCCGGACGCGGACAGCGAGGTCGTACGCGTGCTGTTGGCCCTGCGGGCGGTCCTCGGTGACGAGGCCGGTCCGCCCGTCGTCGCGGCCGTGCGCGACCGCCGGCAGCTGCCCGCAGCCCGGCTCGCCGCGGGCGGACGCGGCACGATCGTGGAGACGGACGCGACGGCGGCGAGACTGCTGGTGCAGTCGGCGCGGCGCACCGGGGTGGGCGAGGTTCTGCGTGACCTCCTCGATTTCTCCGGCGCGGAGTTCCATCTCGTGGAGGTGCCGCCAGCCCTCCGGCGGGGGCCCGCCGACCCCCGCTTCGGGGACCTGCTGCTGTGCTTCGAACAGTGCAGCGTGGTGGGGCTGTTGAGTCCGGACGGGCGACTGCGGCTCAGCCCCGCTCCGGACACCGTCGTCGGCCCGGGAGACCGGCTCATCGTGATCGCGCACGACGGCATGCCAAAGGCGCCGGTCGACTGCCGTGGGTACGTCGACCGGACCGCGTTCGCAACGCCGCGGCCCGAGCGCGTGGGGCCGGTGCGGGTGCTGCTGCTCGGCTGGAACCGCCGCGCACCCCTGCTGGTGGAGGCACTGGGCGACAGCGCCGCTCCGGGATCGGTGCTCGATGTCGTCGTCGATGAGGCACAGGCGACGCCCGTCCAGGACCAGGCCGGTCCCCCACGGACCGTGGCACGGCTGGCCGTCTCCTGCCGAAGCGGTGAACTGCTGCACCCGGAGAGCCTCAAGGACCTGGATCTCTTCGGATACGACACGGTGATCGTGCTCGGGGCGGACGCCGTGGACGGGCCGGGGCATCCCGACGACAGGGTGCTGGTCACCCTGCTGATACTGCGGGAGCTGGAACTCAAGGCGGGCCGGATCCTGCCGGTGGTCGCGGAACTCGGCGACCACCGCAACCGGGCCCTCGCGCCGCTGGGCCCGGCATCCGATGTCGTCGTCCGGGGCGAACTGACCAGCCTGCTGATGGCCCAGATCGCCCACAACCCGCAGCTGTCCGCCGTGTTCGGGGAACTGTTCGCGGCACACGGCGCGTCGGTTCATCTGCGCCCGGCCCACCACTACACGCCGCCCGGGTGCGAGGCGTCGTTCGCGACCGTCGTGGCGGCCGCCCGGGACCGGGGCGAGTGTGCCGTCGGCTACCGCCGCACCGACCCGGAGGCAGGCACCGGCCACCGTCATGAACTGCGGCTCAGTCCCGGCAAGAGCGAACGACGCGTGTGGAACGCGGGGGACGAGGTGGTCGTCGTGGCTAACGACTCCGTGGGGCCCGGCCGGCCGCACGGCACCCTCGACGCGGTACCCGGCATGCGCCACGACTCCGGAGACGACACCTCGCTGTCCGGCGGGGCGCCCGGGAGGCAGCCGTCGCACGACCGCCCGGAACAGGACCGGACGCGAGGAGAGAACGGCACGACGGGGTGACACAACCGCACCCCTGAACATGGTTCGGCGCACTCAAGTACCCGAGCACCCGCGTACGCAGGGGTGTTGCCCGGCCGGATGCGGCGGGGGGGGGGGGGCGCCCGGCGGGGGGGGGGGGGGGGCGCGGGGGGGGGGGGGGGGGGGGGGGGGGGGGGGGGGGGGGGGGGGCGCGGCCGGGGGG
>NZ_JBIRGP010000015.1:0-248852 GCF_044328075.1 Streptomyces sp. NPDC017991
TCAACCGGCCCCGCGCCGCCACCAACCTGGCCGCGTCACCGAGCGAGAACACCCCCGCCACATGCGCCGCCGCCAACTCACCAATCGAATGACCCCCCAAGAAGTCAGGCCGTACGCCCCACGATTCGAGCAGCCGGAACAACGCCACCTCAACCGCGAACAACCCCGCCTGCGCGAACACCGTCTGCCCGAGCAGATCCGGCTCCGACCACACCACCTCACGCAACGGCCGATCCAGATGCCGGTCCAACTCGCCGCACACCGCGTCGAACGCGGCCCCGAACACCGGGAACGCGCCGTACAGTTCCTGCCCCATCCCGAGCCGCTGCGAGCCCTGCCCCGAGAACAGGAACGCCGTCCGGCCGGTGCCCGCGACGCCGTGGACGACTCCACCGCCGGGGGCCTCGTCGGCCAGCGTGCGCAGGCCTGCCAGCAGGTCGTCCCGGTTCCGTCCGACCACCACCGCGCGATGGTCGAACAGCGCGCGCGACGTCGCCAGCGAGTACCCGATGTCGGCGGGGCGCAGTAGTGGACGGTCCGTCACGAAGTCCAGCAGACGGGCGGCCTGAGCGGGCAGCCCGTCCCGGCTTCGCGCGGACAACACCCAGGGCACCGTGCCCGAGTGGGACAGCCGGTCGCCCTGGTCACCCCGTGCGTCCCGCAGGTCTGCCGGAGCCGCTTCGATAATGACGTGGGCGTTGGTGCCGCTGATCCCGAACGACGAGACCCCCGCCCGCCGCAGACGACCCTCCGCCTCCGGCCACTCCCGCGCCTCCGTCAGCAGCTCCACCCGCCCCGCCGACCAGTCCACCTGCGAGGACGGAGCATCCACATGCAGCGTGCGCGGCAGCACCCCATGGCGCATCGCCTGCACCATCTTGATCACCCCGGCCACACCCGCCGCGGCCTGCGCATGCCCCATGTTCGACTTGACCGACCCCAGCCACAACGGCGGCCCGTCCGCACGATCCTGCCCGTACGTCGCCAGCAGCGCCTGCGCCTCGATCGGATCACCCAGCGTCGTCCCCGTGCCGTGCGCCTCCACCGCGTCCACATCGCCCGTGCCGAGACCGGCGGTGGCCAACGCCTGCCGGATCACCCGCTGTTGGGACGGACCGTTCGGCGCGGTCAAGCCGTTCGAGGCGCCGTCCTGGTTCACCGCGGAGCCACGGACGACCGCCAGCACCGGATGACCGTTGCGGCGGGCGTCCGACAACCGCTCCACGAGCAGCATCCCGGCGCCCTCGCCCCAGCCCGTTCCGTCGGCGGCGGCCGAGAACGCCTTGACGCGGCCGTCGGGGGCGAGCCCGCGCTGTTCGCTGAAGTCGACGAAGGTCTCCGGGGTCGCCATCACCGTCACACCACCGGCCAGTGCCAGCGAGCACTCCTGCGACCTGAGCGACCGTATCGCCAGGTGCAGTGCCACCAGCGAGGACGAACAGGCGGTGTCGACGGTGACCGCCGGGCCCTCAAGACCCAGCGTGTAGGCGACCCTGCCCGAGACGATGCTTCCGTTGCTGGAGCTGGTGCCGTAGTCGTGGTACATCACGCCGGCGAACACGCCCGTGCGGCCACCGCGAAGTGTGGCGGGGTCGATGCCGGCCCGCTCCAGGGCCTCCCACGACGTCTCCAGCAGCAACCGCTGCTGGGGGTCCATGGCAAGGGCCTCACGTGGCGAGATCCCGAAGAAGGCCGCGTCGAACCGGGCCGCGTCGAGCAGGAATCCGCCCTCGCGCACATAGCTCCTGCCGGGCGTGCCGGGCTCGGGGTCGTAGAGGCGCCCGGTGTCCCAGCCGCGGTCGGCGGGGAAGCCCGACACGGCGTCCGTGCCCTCGGCGACGAGCCGCCACAGGTCGTCGGGGGACGTGACGCCGCCGGGGTAGCGGCAGGCCATGCCCACGATCGCCACCGGCTCGGTGGCGGCGGCCTCCAGCCGTCCGTTGCTCTGCCGGAGCCGTTCGTTCTCCAGCAGCGAGTCGCGGAGCGCCTCGATGATCTCCTCGGCGGACGCGTCCACCTTCAGCCTCCGAACTCGTTGAGGAAGTCGGCCATCACCCGTGTGAAGTGTTCGGGCTCTTCCAGGTGGGGCAGGTGGCTCGATTCCTCGAAGACCTCCCACCGGACGTCGGGGATCAGTTCGGCGAACGGCCGCACGGTCGCGGGCGTCGCCTCGTCGTGCCGGCCCGAGATCAGGAGTGTCGGCACCTCGATGCCGGCGACGCAGTCCTCCACCGACCAGTCCCGCAGGGTCCCGGTCACGTGGAACTCGCTCGGGCCGTTCATGGTGCGGTAGACGGTGGGGTCGTTCTGGATCTCCATGAGCGTCGCCACGAAATCGCGCGGCCACGGCCGGAGCCGGCACACGTGCCTGTTGTAGAAGACCGTCATGGCCTGGTGGTACTGCTCGCTGTCGGTCTCTCCCGCGGCCTCGTGGCGGGCCAGCGTCTCGTCGACCCCGGGCGGCAGCAGTTCTCGCAGGACTTTCATTTCCTGGCGCCACAGGACATAGGAGGCGGGGGAATTGGCGACGACCAGTGCCCGAAGGCCCGGTGGCTTCGCCGAGGCGTGTTTCGCGGAGAGTGTGCCGCCCCAGGACTGGCCGAACAGTACGTAGTCGTCGGCGATTCCAAGCCTGTTCAGCAGGTTGTCGAGTTCGTCGAGAAACAGTCCCACGGTCCAGAATTCCGGGCCCCGCCCGGGAAGGTGGGTGGAGCCGCCGTTGCCGAGCTGGTCGTAGTGCACGACCGGCCGTCCCAGCTCGGCGAGCGAGGCGAGAGAGCGCAGGTAGTCGTGGGTGCTGCCCGGCCCGCCGTGGACGACCACCAGGGGCGGCCCGCCGGCGCGCAGGTCGCCCGTGACGCGATACCAGGTCTCGTACTCGCCGAATGGCACTCTTCCCTTGGCATGGGGAGCCAACGACACCTCAATCACCCCGTTCGACTGGTCTCACGACGCACGCCGTCATCGCCAGCCGCGGCCGGTCGACAGGCCGCGGCGGTCATGACGACACTAGTTACGGAAAGGCTCCGGGAACTCCCCTGAGATGCCCCGGACACCCCCTATATCCAGGGGCCGGAACCGGTGTCCTGCGCAGGAGCGGATCAGAGGTTCACTTCGTGGAGCCGATCCACTCGTCGACGATCCGCGCGGTGGTCTCCGCGTCCTCCTGTACGAGTGAGAAGTGGTTCCCGGGGGCCGTCCTGAGGGTCTGGGTGGCATTCCAGGGCGCGGCCAGCCACCGGTCGCCGCCGGGTTCCTCGCCGGGCCCGGTGATGAACGACTCGCCGGCCTGGACGAACAGCACGGGCGCGCGGAGTTCGCCCGGGGTGAAGTCGAGCAGGAGGTTGGCGTACAGGCCCATCGCGGAGAGCCGGGCGCTGCCGAAGCGCCCGAACGTCGGCTCCATCTCCAGCAGGTTCAGAGCTAGCGACTCCTGTCCGACGGTCATGGCCTCGTCGCGGACCTGGAAGCTGTCCAGCAGCACGATCCCCCGCGGGCCGGCGTCCACCGCCTCCAGGCGGCTCGCGACCGCGTGCGCGACCAGGCCGCCGGAGGAGTAGCCGAGCAGGACGTACGGCTCCCCTTCCGCGGCCCGTGCCACGCTCTCGGCGATCACTTCGGTGACGGCGCCGAGCGAGTCGGGGAGGCTCTCCCCCGCTGCGAAACCGGGCAGCGGCAGCGCCGTGACGTGCCGTGTCCCGTGCAGGTGCGAGACGAGCCGGGCGTGCTGGTGGACGCCGCCGACCGCCATGGGCGTGGAGACGCAGATCAGGCGTGGCCGCGTGGGCCCGTCCGCGAGGACCACCGGCCGTGGCGGGCTCGGCAGGTCGGCGCTCCCGGTGAACCTCGGACGGATGTCGGCGACCGCGCCGAGGAGGACGAACCCCTGGGTGACGTTCCCCGCTCGCACGGCCGCGCGGAACAGGTCGCTGAGGGTGTCGCCGTCGGTGTCGGCGGCGGGCTCGCCGTCCGTGCCCGAGCCGTCGAGGTCGGCCGCCAGCCGTAGTTGGACATGGCGGGCCAGTTCGGCGGGATTCTTGGAGTCGAACACGGCCATCGCGGGCAGGCGCAGCCCGGTCGCGGCGTTGAGTCCGTTGCGCAGTTCCATCGCCGTGAGGGAGTCGAAGCCCGCCTCCAGGAAGTCCCGGTCGGGGTCGACGGACTCGGGGCCGCTGTGGCCGAGGACTCCGGCGGCGCAGGTCAGCACCAGCGTCCGCAGTTCCCGGGCCCGCTCGTCCTCGGAGAGGCCGGCGAGTCGCGTGCGAAGCGCGCCCGAGTCCGCCCGGCCCGCCGTGGCGGTGCGCCGGGAGCGTGGTACCAGGTCCCGCAGCAGTGGAGGCAGGTCGTCACCGGTGGCGGCCAGGGCCCTGAGGTTCAGACAGATGGGGACGAGCGCCGCCGCATCGAGACGTCCGGCGGTGTCGAGGAGTCCGAGTCCCTGTGCGGCGGAGAGCGCTTGGACGCCCGAGCGGCCCACGCGCTGCCGGTCGTTGTCGTCGAGCCGGCCCGCCATGCCGCTGTCGCCGGCGCCCCACAGTCCCCAGGCCAGGGACTGGGCGGGCAGGCCGTGGGCGCGTCGGTGTGCGGCCAGGGCGTCCAGGAACGCGTTCGCCGCCGCGTAGTTGCCCTGTCCCGGAGTACCCAGCACGCCGGCCGCCGAGGAGAACAGGACGAACGCCGACAGATCCATGTGCCGGGTCAGCTCGTGCAGATACCAGGCGGCGTCGGCCTTCGGGCGGAAGACGGTGTCCACGCTCTCGGCGGTGAGGGAGGAGATCATTCCGTCGTCCAGCACCCCGGCCGCGTGCACGACGGCGCTCAGGTTCCGTCCGGTCAGGAGCCCTGCGAGGGCGTCGCGGTCGCCCACGTCGCAGGCGGCCACCTCCACGCGTGCTCCGAGTGCCGACAGTTCCTCGCACAGTTCGGCCGCGCCGGGTGTCGCCGCGCCGCGCCTGCCCACCAGGAGCAGGTTCCGTACGCCGCGTTCGGCGACCAGGTGCCGCGTCACGACCACGCCGAGCGCCCCGAGCGCACCCGTCACCAGTACCGGGCCCTCGCCTGCGAACTCCCCGAAGGGACGCGGCTCGGGCTCCTGGGGCGTGACCGAAGCTTCGGGAGCGACGGACGCCTCGGCCGGTACAGCCGGTTCGGCGGGTACGGCCAGTTCGGCGGGTACAACGGGTTCGGCGGGCACGGCGGGCACCTTCGCCAGGCGGGCCGCGCGGAGCACGCCGTCGCGCAGGGCGACCTGCGGCTCGTCCGACGACGCCAGGGCCGGGAGCACGCTCGTGACGTCGGCGGGATCCGCCAGGTCGGCGAGGACGATCCGACCGGGGTCCTCCGACTGTGCCGACCGCACCAGGCCCCATACGGCCGCGCCCGCGAGGTCGGTGACGTCCTCGCCGTCCACGGACACCGCGCCCGAGGTGACGACCACGAGGCGGGCACCCGCGAACCGGTCGGCGGCGAGCCACGACCGCACGACGTCGAGCACCTGACGCACGGCCTTCCGTGCCGGTGCGGCGCCCGCCGTCCCGGTCACGGGCAGCACCACCAGTTCGGGTACGGGGGTTTCGTCCCGCAGGTCGTCCCAGGCGATCCAGTCCGGGGTCCGCCCGGCACGGGCGGCCGGGAGCGGCGACCATTCCAGACGGAACAGCGACTCGTGGAACGGTGATCCGGCCGCGGCGGACAGCTGGGCCGGGGACATCTCCCGCAGGGCCAGCGACTCGACCGCCACGATCGGGTTCCCTGCCGTGTCCGCGGCCTGGATCGACACCACACCGGTGCCGGTCGGGGTCACCCGGACACGCAGTGCCGTGGCGCCGGAGGCGAACAGTTCCACGCCCGACCACGCGAACGGCAGCACCACCCCGTCACCGACCACCGCACCACTCAACGCCACCGCATGCAGACCCGCGTCCAGCAACGCCGGATGCAACCCGAACCCGGCCCCCTCCACCTGATCAGGAAGCGCGACCTCCGCGAACACCTCCTCACCCCGCCGCCACGCCGCCCCCAACCCCCGGAACACCGGCCCGTACTCCAGACCGACGTCGGCCAGTGCGTCGTACAGCCCGGTGACATCGATCTCGGTGGCGCCGGGCGGGGGCCACTGTTCGAGCCCGGGGTCCGTGGCCGCGCGGGCCGGGGTCAGCGTGCCGAGCGCGTGCCGGGTCCATGGCCCGTCCGCGTGCGCGCGGGTGTGGATCGTCACGGTCCGTCCGCCGTCCGGGCCGTCGGGGGCGCCGACCACCACCTGTACGGAGACGCCGCCGTCGGCGGGGAGCACCAGCGGCGCCTCCAGTGCCAGTTCCTCGACACGGCCGCAGCCGACCTGGTCACCGGCCCGTACGGCAAGTTCCACGAAGCCCGTTCCGGGGAACAGCGTCACGCCGGACACGGCGTGGTCGCCGAGCCACGGCTGGGTGCCCACCGACAGCCGGCCGGTGAGCGTCACGCCGTCCGTCCCGGGGGCCACGGACGGGACGACCGCACCGAGCAGCGGGTGGCCGGGTGCGTCCAGGCCCAGGGAGGTCACGTCGCCCGCGCCCGTGCTCTGGTCCGTCCAGTAGCGGCGGCGCTGGAAGGCGTAGGTGGGCAGTTCGGTCCGCCCGGCCCCGTGTCCGTCGAAGGCGGTCCTCCAGTCGACGTCCACACCGCCGGTGAACACCTCGGCGAGCGAGGTCGACAGCCGTTCCGCACCGCCCTCGCCGCGGCGCAGCGAACCGGCCGTCACTCCGCTCACGCCCGCCGACTCCATGGTCTCCCCCAGGCCGACCAGCAGGCCGGGGTGGGGGCTGGACTCCACGAACGCGGTGAAGCCGTCGTCCAGCAGGGCGCGTGTCGCCTCCTCGAACCGGACGGTGCGGCGCAGGTTCGCGTACCAGTACTCGGCGTCGAGGGTGGCGGTGTCGAGCTGCGTGCCCGTCACCGTCGAATAGAACGCCACCCGTGAGGGGCGGGGCGACAGGCCGTCCAGTTCGGCGAGGATCCGGGCGCGGAGCCCTTCGACGAACATCGAGTGGGAGGCGTAGTCGACGGGGATCAGCCGTACCCGGACGCCCTGTTCCTCCAGCGTCGCCCGGAGTTCCGTCAGCGCGTCCACCTCACCGGACACGACGACGGACGTGGGGCCGTTGACCACCGCCAGTTCGACACGTCCCTCCCATCCGGCGATCGCCTCGGCGGCCCGTGCCGGTGACAGGGCCACCGAGAGCATGCCGCCCTGGCCGGCGAGGTCCTCCGCGATGATGCGGCTGCGCACCGCGACGACTCGGGCCCCGTCGTCCAGCGTCAGCGCACCCGCCACACAGGCCGCCGCGATCTCACCCTGAGAGTGGCCGACGACAGCGGCGGGCTCCACCCCGAAACCACGCCACACCTCACTCAGCGACACCATCACCGCCCACAGGACCGGCTGGACCACGTCCACCCGCACCAAAGACCCACCGTCACCACGCAACACCTCCAACAGGTCCCACTCCACGTACGGCCGCAGCGCACGGCGGCACTCCTCCAGGCGGGCGGCGAACACCGGTGAGGAGTCGAGGAGTTCGACCGCCATACCGACCCACTGCGATCCCTGGCCGGGGAAGACGAACACGGGTGCGGCGCCGCCGCGGCCGGAGCCGCGCAGCACGCCGGGGTGCGCGGCGCCGGTGGCCAGCGCGTCCAGTCCGTCCAGCGCGGTCGCCCGGTCCGTCGCGAGCACGACCGCGCGATGGTCGAACGCCGTCCTGGACGTGGCCAGTGACAGGCCCACGTCGGCGATGTCGGCAGCCTCGTCCGCCCGGACGAAGGCGGCCAGGCGCTGGGCCTGGGCTCGTACGGCCTCGGCGCTCCGGCCCGTCACCACCCAGGGGAAGGTCCCGGTCCGGGGCCGGTCGGCGGGCCCGGAGGTGTCGTCCGTCCTGTTCGGGGCGGGGGGCTGTTCGAGGATCACGTGGGCGTTGGTGCCGCTGATCCCGAACGAGGAGACCGCCGACCGGCGGGGGCGACCGTTCCGCGGCCACTCCCGGGCCTCCGTCAGCAACTCCACCCGCCCGGCCGACCAGTCGACGTGCGGGGTCGGCTCGTCCACGTGCAGCGTGCGGGGCATCACTCCGTGCCGCATCGCCTGCACCATTTTGATGATCCCCGCGACACCGGCCGCCGCCTGGGTATGGCCCATGTTCGACTTGATGGACCCGAGCCACAGCGGATTGTCCTGCGGACGGTCCTGCCCGTACGTCGCCAGCAGGGCCTGCGCCTCGATGGGGTCGCCGAGCCGGGTGCCCGTGCCGTGTGCCTCCACCGCGTCCACATCGCCGGTGCCGAGGCCCGCGTTGGCGAGCGCCTGCCGGATCACGCGGCGCTGCGAGGGGCCGTTGGGCGCGGTCAGGCCGTTCGACGCGCCGTCCTGATTGGTCGCGGTGCCACGGACGACCGCCAGCACGGGATGGCCGTTGGCGCGGGCGTCCGACAGCCGCTCCACCAGGAGCATGCCGACGCCCTCGCCCCAGCCGGTGCCGTCGGCCGACGCGGCGAACGACTTGCTCCGTCCGTCCGCCGCAAGGCCGCGCTGCCGGCTGAACTCCACGAACGTCCCCGAGGTCGCCATCACCGTCACGCCGCCCGCGAGAGCGAGGGTGCACTCGCCGGTCCGCAGTGCCTGCGCGGCCAGGTGCAGCGCCACCAGGGACGACGAGCACGCCGTGTCGACGGTGACCGCCGGCCCTTCGAGACCGAGCGTGTAGGAGACCCGCCCGGAGGCGACACTGCCGCCGCTGGCCCCGCCTCCGTAGTCGTGGTACATCACTCCGGCGAACACTCCGGTCGCGCTGCCGCGCAGGGAGCCCGGCGCGATCCCGGCGCTCTCGAACGCCTCCCAGGATGTCTCCAGCAGCAGCCGGTGCTGTGGGTCGGTCTCCAGTGCCTCCCTCGGTGAGATCCCGAAGAACTCGGCGTCGAAGTCGGCCGCGTCGTAGAGGAAGCCGCCCTCACGCGCGATGCACTTGCCCGGTTTCCCCGGCTCGGGGTCGTAGAGGCCGTCGACGTCCCAGCCCCGGTCGCGGGGGAACTCCGCCACCGCGTCCACGCCGTCGGCGACGAGCCGCCACAGATCGTCGGGGGACGCGACCCCGCCGGGGAACCGGCAGGCCATGCCCACGATCGCGATGGGTTCGTCGACGCGCGCCTGAGCCCTGACCGGGGCCGCGGTCTCGCCCGCGCCGAGGAGTTCGCCCATGATGTGCCGGGCCACCGCGTCGCAACTGGGGTGGTCGAAGACGAGGGTGGCGGGCAACCGCAGGCCGGTGGCGGCGCCGAGCAGGTTGCGCAGTTCCACCGCCGACAGGGAGCTGAAGCCCAGCTCGGTGAACGCGCGCGCGGGTTCGATGGAGCGGGCGTCGTCGTGGCCGAGGACCGCGGCGACGTGCGTGCGTACCAGGTCGAGCAGCGCGCGGTCGCGTTCCGCCTCGGGCAACACGTCCAGCCGGCGCCGCAGTGACGCCGCGCCACCGGAGCGGGCCGCCCGGCGGGCGGGCGGCTTGACCAGGCCGTGCAGGACCGCCGGGACGGCGCCGGAGCCGGCGAACGACCGCAGCACGCCGAGGTCGAGCCGGACGGGCACGAGTTCCGCCGTCCCGGTGGACAGCGCCCGGTCGAACAGCGCGAGCCCCTCGGTGACCGTGAGGGGCGGCATGCCGGAGCGCCGCAGCCGCTCGATGTCGGCGTCGGCGAGCGTGCCCGCCATGCCCTCCGCCCCGGCCCACGGGCCCCACGCCAGGGAGACCGAGGGCAGGCCGAGCGCGTGGCGGTGAGCGGCGAGGGCGTCCTGGAAGGCGTTCGCCATCGCGTAGCCGGCCTGTCCGGCGCCACCCAGCGTGCCCGCGACCGAGGAGAACAGCACGAACGCCGACAGGTCCATGTCCCGGGTCAACTCGTGCAGGTGCCAGGCCGCGTGGGCCTTCGGCGCGAGGACGGTGTCCAGCCGGTCGGGCGTGAGAGAGGTCAGGACTCCGTCGTCCAGTACACCGGCCGTGTGCACGATGCCCGTCAGGGGGTGCTCGATCCCCGCGAGGAGAGCGGCGACGGCGTCCCGGTCGCCGACGTCACAGGCGACGACCGTGACCTCGGCGCCGAGCCCGGCCAGCTCCGTACGAAGCTCCTGGGCGCCGGGCGCCTCGATGCCCCGGCGGCTGGTCAGCAGCAGGCGCCGTACGCCGTGTTCGCGCACCAGGTGCCGGGCCACCAGCGAACCGAGACCGCCCGTACCGCCAGTGATCAGTACGGTCCCGGCGGCCCCGGCGGCCCCGGCTGGGGCGAACGACAGGGTGTCCGTACCGCCGGCTGCCCTGACGAGCCGGGGGACCCGCACCTCGGCGCCGCGCACGGCCAGTTCGGGCTCGCCGCAGACCGCCAGCGCGGGCAGCGACGGAACCGGGCCGCTTACCGGGTCCGGGTTCAGGTCCGGGTCCCCGACCGCTCCGTCCACGTCCGGATCCTGATGTGGATGGGGATCGGGATCCAGGTCCACGAGGACGAAGCGGTCGGGGTGTTCCGTCCGGGCGGTGCGGATCAGGCCGCGTACGGCCGCGCCCGCGAGATCACCCGGACGCTCGCCGTCGGCGGTGACGGCCGCGCCGCGGGTGACCACCACCAGCCGTGCGGGCTCCAGCCGTTCGTCGGCCAGCCACTCCTGGACGATGCGCAGCGTCTCGTGCGCGACCGCACGCACGCCTGCCGGGACGTCGTCGACGCCCGACGGGCAGGCCCACACGACGACGTCCGGAACCGGCTCCCGCGCGAGCGCGGCCAGGTCCGCGTACACCGGGACGTCCTGGGGCAGGCCGCAGCGGTCAGTTCCCAGTACCGCCACACCCGGCGTGGCCGAGGGCTCGCCGCTCGACCCGGCCGACACGGTCGACAGGAGTGACAGGGATGGCAGGGGCGGCCAGGCGACGGTGAACAGGGAGTTGTCCTGGCTGTCCGGGACGGCGAGTTGACCGGGCGTCACCGGCCGCGACACCAGGGAGTCCACCGACAGGACAGCCTGTCCGGTCTCGTCGGTCACCAGCAGGCTCACCCCGGCGGCGTCGGCGCGGCGGATACGGACGCGGGCCACCGGTGCTCCGGCGGCGTGCAGCCGTACCCCGCTCCATTCGAACGGCAGGACGACCTCGCGGCCCTCGTTACCCTCGCCGCCTTCGCCGCCTTCGCCGTCGACAAGGATCGCGTGCAGCGCGGCGTCCAGGAGGGCCGGGTGGATGCCGTACTCGGCGGCCTCGGCCCGGTCGTGCTCGGGCAGCGCGACCTCGGCGAACAGTTCGTCGCCGCGCCGCCACGCGGCACGCAGCCCCTGGAACGCCGGGCCGTAGCCGAACCCTCGGTCGGCAAGGATCTCGTAGACGCTCGTCAGGTCCAGGGTGGCCGCGTTCTCGGGGGGCCAGATCGCGAGGTCGTCCTCGAACGCCGCACCGCCCGAAGAGCCGCCCGAAGTACCGCCCGCCGAAAGGAGCCCGCTCGCGTGCCGCGTCCACGGGAGGCCGGGCGTGGCATCGTCGGAGTGGGCGTAGACGCTGACGCGGCGGGCGCCCTCGTCGTCCAGAGCGGCGACCACGACCTGGACGTCGACGCCGCCGTGCTCGGGCAGCACGAGCGGCGCTTCCAGGGTGAGCTGCTGCAGTACGTCGCAGCCGACCTGGTCCCCGGCCCGTACGGCCAGTTCCACGAAGGCGGTACCCGGCAGGAGGCGCGCGCCGAACACCTCGTGGTCGGCCAGCCACGGTCGGGTGCCGGTCGACACCCTGCCCGTCAGCACCACGCCGTCGTTTTCCGGGGACGCCACGGCGGCGCGGAGAAACGGGTGCTCGGCGGCGGTCTGACCGAGCCCCGACACATCACCCGCGCCCGTGGGGGTGTCGAGCCAGTAGTCCTGCCGCTGGAAGGCGTACGTGGGCAACTCCACCCGGCGGGCACCACGCCCGGCGAACACGGCCTGCCAGTCCACCGGGACCCCGTGCGCATGGATCAGGCCGATGGCCGCCCTCAGTTCCCGCTCCTCGGACCGGTCCCGGCGGAGCACCGGCACGACGACCTCCACGGCGTCGTTCACGGCGTTGTCCACGGCCCCGTCCAGTGCCTCGTCCGTGGCCTGCCCCCGGACCAAGGCGGACAGGACTCCGTCGGGACCCAGTTCCACGAAGCGGGTCACGCCGGCAGAGCGAAGGTGCGCGACTCCGTCGGCGAACCGGACCGCCTCGCGGACGTGCCGGACCCAGTAGTCGGCCGAGCCGAGGTCTTCCGCCTCCAATCCTCCTGTCACGTTGGAGACGATCGGGATGGCGGGCGTGCTGTACGTGACGCTCTCGGCGACTGCACGGAAGTCGTCCAGCATCGGGTCCATGAGCGGGGAATGGAAGGCGTGCGAGACCCGCAGACGGCTCGTCTTACGACCCAGCGCGGTGAAGTGGGCTTCGATGGCACCGACTTGGACGTCCGCACCGGACACCACGACCGACGCCGGGCCATTGACCGCAGCGATCGCCACGGCCGCGTCATCCAGCAGCGGAACGACCTCATCCTCACTCGCCTGGATGGCGGCCATCGCCCCACCCGACGGCAGCGCCTGCATCAACCGACCGCGCGCAGCCACCAGCCTGGCCGCATCGCCGAGCGAGAACACCCCGGCCACATGCGCCGCCACCAACTCACCAATCGAATGACCCGCCACGAAGTCCGGCCGTACGCCCCATGCTTCGAGCAGCCTGAACAACGCCACCTCAACCGCGAACAGACCCGCCTGCGTGAACACCGTCTGCCCGAGCAGCTCCGGCTCCGACCACATCACCTCACGGATCGGCAGATCGAGATGAGGGTCAAGGGCAGCACAGACCTCGTCGAGCGCTGACGCGAACACCGGGAACGCCTCGTACAACTTCCGCCCCATATCCGCCCGTTGCGCACCCTGACCCGAAAACAGGAACGCCGTCAGCCCCGCAGTGACCGCACCCCGCACGACACCGGAACGCGGCTCGTCGGACGCGATCGCTGCCAGCCCACGCAGTCCGGAGCCCCTGTCGTCGGCCACCACCACGGCACGGTGCTCCCACGCCGTGCGCGAGGACGCCAACGACACCCCGACATCGAGGGGACGCAGTTCCGGCCGGGCCTCCACGTACGCGCGCAGCTTCTCCGCCTGGGCCCGGAGCGCCTCGGCCGACCTGCCCGAGAGGATCCACTCCACAGGGGCGGGCGCCGGGCGATCCTGGGAATCGGTGCCGACGGGTTCGGGTGCGGATGCGGATGCGGATGCGGATGCGGATACAGGAGCCGCTTCGAGGATCACGTGGGCGTTGGTGCCGCTGATCCCGAACGAGGAGATCCCAGCCCGCCGCGGACGACCCTCCGCCTTCGGCCAGTCCCGCGCCTCCGTCAGCAACTCCACAGCCCCCGACGCCCAGTCCACGTGAGGCGTCGGCTCGTCGACGTGCAGCGTGCGCGGCAGGAGCCCGTGTTCCATGGCCTTGACCATCTTGATGATCCCCGCCACGCCCGCGGCAGCCTGCGTATGCCCGATGTTCGACTTGATCGACCCCAGCCACAACGGACTGCCCTCCGGACGATCCTGCCCGTACGTCGCCAGCAGCGCCTGCGCCTCGATCGGATCACCCAGCGTGGTGCCGGTACCGTGCGCCTCCACCGCGTCCACGTCACCCGTGCCGAGACCGGCGGTGGCCAACGCCTGCCGGATCACGCGGCGTTGAGAGGGCCCGTTCGGCGCGGTCAGACCGTTGGAAGCCCCGTCCTGGTTGACAGCCGTGCCCCGCACCACCGCCAGGACCGGGTGTCCGTTGGCGCGGGCATCCGACAGCCGCTCCACCAGCAGCATCCCCGCACCCTCACCCCACGAAGTGCCATCGGCTCCGGCCGCGAACGACTTCGCCCGCCCATCCGGAGCCAGCCCCCGCTGACGGCTGAACTCGATGAACGTCTCCGGCGTCGCCATCACCGCGACACCACCGGCCAACGCCAGCGCGCACTCCCCCGACCGCAACGCCTGCACCGCAAGATGCAACGCCACCAGCGACGACGAGCACGCGGTGTCAACAGTTACCGCCGGACCCTCAAGACCCAGCGTGTACGAGACCCGGCCGGACGCGACCGAACCCGTACTGCTGTTATGGGCGTAGTCGTGGTACATCATCCCGGCGAAGACACCCGTCGAACTGCCCCGCAACGACGACGGATCAATACCCGCCCGCTCCAACGCCTCCCACGACACCTCCAACAGCAACCGCTGCTGAGGATCCATCAACCACGCCTCATTCGGACTGATCCCGAAAAACCCAGGATCGAACCCGGCGGCATCATGCAGAAACCCACCCCGGTCCACGTAACTCTTGCCCGGACGACCGGGCTCCGGGTCGAACAGCCCGGCCAGATCCCAGCCCCGCTCGGTGGGGAGACCGGATACGCCGTCGACGCCGTCCGCGACCAGGTCCCACAGGTCGTCCGGCGAGACGACGCCGCCGGGATAGCGGCACGCCATGCCCACGATGGCGATCGGCTCGTCGTCGACCGGCGTCCGCAGTGCGAGGGCAGGCCCGGTGGACGGCTCCGAGCCCAGGATCTCGCCGAGCAGGTGGTCGGAGAGCACCAGCGGCGTCGGGTAGTCGAAGACCAGCGTCGCCGGCAGCCGCAAGCCCGTCGCCCGGTTCAACCGGTTGCGCAGTTCGACGGCGGACAGCGAATCGATACCGAGGTCACGGAACGCGCGCCCACCGTCGACGTCCTGCGGACCGGCGAACCCCAGAACGTGCGCGGTCTGGGCACGTACGGTCTCCAGGAGGGCCGGGCGGCGCTCGGCCTCGGGCAGCGCGGTGAGACTCTGTCGCAACGCCGCCGCCTCGTGCGTACCCGCTGCGACCGTCCTGCGACGGCGTCCGGATACCAGGCCGCGCAGGATGTGCGGCAGTTCGTCGCCGGCGCCGGCGAGCGCGTTCGTGGCCAGCTCGATCGGGACGAGCAGCGGCTCGGTCGTCCGGACGGCGGCGTCGAACAGGGCGAGGCCCTGGTCGGCGGAGAGTCCCTCCACCCCGGACCGGGCCATCCGCTGCGCATCGGACCCGGCAAGCCCGCCGGCCATACCCTCGGTGTCCGTGGCCCAGGGGCCCCAGGCGAGTGACTGGGCCGGCAGCCCGTTCGCCCGCCGGTGCACGGCAAGCGCGTCCAAGAAGGCATTGGCAGCCGCGTAGTTGCCCTGCCCCGGAGCACCCAGCACACCCGCCGCCGACGAGAACAACACGAACGCCGACAGACCCATGTCCCGCGTCAACTCATGCAGATGCCAGGCCGCGTCCACCTTCGGACGCAACACCGCATCCACCCGCTCCGGGGTCAACGACGAGATCACCCCGTCGTCCAACACCCCGGCAACATGCACCACACCCGACAACTCACGGTCCGCGACCAGCGCCACCACCGCATCCCGATCCGACACATCACAGGCCACGGCCTCGACCTCGGCACCCAGCCCGGCCAGCTCCGCACACAACTCCCCGGCCCCCGGAGCCTCCCCACCCCGCCGACCCACCAACAGCAACCGCCGCACCCCGTGCCCGGCAACGAGATGCCGCGCCACGAGGCCCCCCAACGCACCGAACGCACCCGTCACCAGAACCGCACCGGTGTCACTGTTGAAGACGGGCGTCGCGGTGGCCCCGCCGTTCGGGTCTGCCAGGTCCTCCGGAGGGGAGAGCCTGGCCAGTCGCGGGACGTGAGCGGCACCGTCACGGATCACCAGCTGGGGCTCGTCCACCGCTCTCGCGTCACCGGCCAGGCGGGACAAGTCAGCAGGGGTGTCCGTGTCCACCAGGAGAATGCGGCCCGGCTCTTCCGACTGGGCCGACCGCACCAGGCCCCACACCGCCGCGCCCGCGAGGTCCGTGACGTCCTCGCCGTCCAGTGCGACCGCGCCACTGGTCACCACAGCCAGCCGGGACCCGGCGAACCTGTCCTCGGCCAACCAGGCCTGTACGACCTCGACCGTACGGTGCACGGCGGTACGCACCTCGCATGCGTCCCCGCCGGTGACCGGCAGCACCACGACATCGGGCACCTCGGCCGCGTCAAAGAGGTCGTCCCAGAGCGCCCAGGACGCCTCGGTACCCGTGCCGGACCCGGTCGGGGTCCACGCCACCCGGTACAGCGAGTCGTGAGACGTCGGTGTGACGGCGGTGAGTTGCCCGGCCGACCACGGGCGCGAGACCAAGGAGTCCACGGTCAGCACCGGACTGCCCGCCGCGTCGGTCAGCCGCAGCGCCGTCCCGCCCGAGTCCGTCGGCGTGAGCCGCGCCCGTACGGCCGAGGCCCCGGAGGCGAACAGTCGTACGCCGTTCCATGCGAACGGGAGGACCATCTCGTCGGCGGCATGGTCGTCCCGGGTCATCAGAGCGGTGTGCAGGACGGCGTCGAGCAGCGCGGGGTGCATGCCGAACGCGGCTGCCTCCTCAAGCGCATGCTCCTCGTCCTGCGGCAGAGCTATGTCCGCGAACAGTTCGTCGCCACGCCGCCACACCGCCCGGAGTCCTTGGAACAGCGGTCCGTAGTCGTAGCCGGCAGCCGCGAGTTCTTCGTAGGCGCCGCCGACCGGCACCGCGATCGCGCCCGGCGGCGGCCAGGCCTCCAGGTCGGCCGACGGTTCCCCGGCCTCGTCGCCGAGGACGCCGGTGGCGTGGCGGACCCACACCTGGTCGGTGGCGTCGGCCTGGGAGTAGACGCCGATCACCCGCCGGCCGGCCTCGTCGGCGGCCTCCACCACGACCTGCACGGCGACACCGCCGTACTCGGGCAGCACCAGTGGCGCCTGGAGTGTCAGCTCCTCGACCACGGGGCACCCCGCGTGGTCGCCGGCGTGGATCGCCAGCTCCAGCAGCGCGGTCCCCGGCACGACCACGCCGCCCAGCATGCGGTGGTCGCTGAGCCAGGGGTGGGAGTCGGCCGACAGTCGGCCGGTCAGCACCAGCACACCGGAGCCGGGCAGGCCCGTGACCGCGCCGAGGAGCGGATGGTCGACCGGCCCGAGGCCCAGGGAGGTCGCGTCGCCGGTGGCCGAGGCATCGAGCAGCCAGAACCGGTCGCGCTGGAAGGCGTAGGTGGGCAGGTCCACCCGGACAGCGCCACGGCTGTCGAACAGTGCCTCCCAGTTCACCGGAACCCCGCTGGCGTGCAGCGTGCCGAACGCGGTGAGCAGCATGGCGGTCTCGGGCCGCTCGGCGACCAGAGTGGGCACGGCCACCGTCTCGTCGTCGGAGTCCGCAAGGCACGCTTGGGCCATCGCGGTCAGTACGCCGTCGGGACCCACTTCCAGGAAGCGGGTCACGCCCTCGTCGCGCAGGGCCTGGACTCCGTCGGCGAACCGGACTGCCTCCCGGACATGCCGGACCCAGTAGTCGGCCGAGCCGAGGTCTTCCGCCTCCGATCCTCCTGTCACGTTGGAGACGATCGGGATGGCGGGCGTGCTGTACGTGATGCTCTCGGCGACTTCGCGGAAGTCGTCCAGCATCGGGTCCATGAGCGGGGAATGGAAGGCGTGCGAGACCCGCAGGCGATTCGTCTTTCGCCCCAACGCGCCGAAGTGGGCTGCAATACGCGCGACTTGGGCGTCCGCACCGGACACCACGACCGACGCCGGGCCATTGACCGCAGCGACCGCCACGGCCGCGCCATCCAGCAGCGGAACGACCTCGTCCTCACTCGCCTGGATGGCGACCATCGCCCCACCCGACGGGAGCGCCTGCATCAACCGGCCTCGCGCGGCAACCAGCCTGGCCGCATCGCCGAGCGAGAACACCCCGGCCACATGCGCCGCCGCCAACTCACCGATCGAATGACCCGCCACGAAGTCAGGCCGTACGCCCCACGACTCCAGCAGCCGGAACAACGCCACCTCGACCGCGAACAACCCCGCCTGCGCGAACACCGTCTGCCCGAGCAGCTCCGGCTCCGACCACACCACCTCACGCAACGGCCGATCCAGATACCGGTCCAACTCCGAGCACGTCTCATCAAACGCAGCCGCGAACACCGGGAACGCGCCGTACAGTTCCTGCCCCATCCCAAGCCGCTGCGAGCCCTGCCCCGAGAACAGGAACGCCGTCCGGCCAGGAATCGTCGCTCCGCGCACTACTCCGCGACCAGGGACATCATCCTCAGCCAACTCGTCCAGGCTGGCCAACAGTTCGGCGCGGTCCCGGCCGACGACCACGGCACGGTGTTCCAAGTGCGCGCGTGAAGTCGCCAAGGAGAAGCCGATGTCCTGTGGCCTGAGGTGCCCTTCGGTCCGGACGAACGCGGCCAGCCGTCCGGCCTGAGCGCGTATCCCTGCTTCACCGCGTGCGGAGATCGGCCAGGGGACGACCTCCAAAGGTACTCCGGACGCCTCGCCGGACGCCGCCTCGGCAGGCGGTGCCGCTTCGACGGGCGGTGCGGCTTCAACGGGCGGTGCGGCTTCGACGATCACGTGGGCGTTGGTGCCGCTGATCCCGAACGAGGAGACGCCCGCCCGCCGCGGACGGTCATCGGCCCGCGGCCATTCCCGCGCCTCGGTCAGCAGCTCCACGGCGCCCGACGCCCAGTCCACGTGAGGGGTGGGCTCGTCCACGTGCAGGGTCCGTGGAAGGACGCCGTGTTCCATGGCCTTGACCATCTTGATGATCCCCGCCAGGCCCGCGGCGGCCTGGGTGTGCCCGATGTTTGACTTGATCGAGCCGAGCCACAGCGGACTGCCCTCCGGACGATCCTGCCCGTACGTCGCCAGCAGCGCCTGCGCCTCGATCGGATCACCCAGTGTCGTCCCCGTACCATGCGCCTCCACGACGTCCACCTGGTCCGACGACACACGCGCGTTGGCGAGGGCCTGGCGGATCACGCGGCGCTGGGACGGACCGTTCGGCGCCGTCAACCCGTTCGAGGCGCCGTCCTGGTTCACCGCGGAGCCACGGACGACCGCCAGCACCGGGTGCCCGTTGGCGCGCGCGTCCGACAACCGCTCCACCAGCAGCATCCCCGCACCCTCACCCCACGAAGTGCCATCGGCCCCGGCCGCAAACGACTTCGCCCGCCCATCCGGAGCAAGCCCCCGCTGACGACTGAACTCGACGAAGACATCCGGGGTCGCCATCACCGCGACACCGCCGACCAGCGCAAGGGAGCATTCGCCGGAACGGAGCGCCTGCACCGCCAGGTGCAGTGCCACCAGCGAGGAGGAGCAGGCCGTGTCGACGGTGACCGCCGGGCCCTCCAGACCGAGCGTGTACGAGATACGCCCCGACGCGACCGAACCCGTACTGCTGTTGTAGGCGTAGTCGTGGTACATCATCCCGGCGAAGACACCCGTCGAACTGCCCCGCAACGACGACGGATCAATACCCGCCCGCTCCAACGCCTCCCACGACACCTCCAACAGCAACCGCTGCTGAGGATCCATCAACCACGCCTCGTTCGGACTGATCCCGAAGAACCCGGGATCGAACCCGGCGGCATCATGCAGAAACCCACCCCGGTCCACGTAACTCTTGCCCGGACGGCCGGGCTCGGGGTCGAAGAGCCCGGCCAGATCCCAGCCACGGTCGACGGGGAAACCGGAAAGCCCCTCCGCCCCGTCGGAGACCAGGTTCCAGAGGTCTTCCGGCGACTGGACCCCTCCCGGGTAGCGGCAGGCCATCGCGACGATCGCTATCGGCTCGCGCAGGTCCGAGGTGAGCCGGCGATGCTGCGCGCGCAGCCGTTCGGTCTCCTTGAGCGATGTCCTGAGTGCCTGGAGGAGTTTCTCGTCGGAATTGGGCATCGTCGTTCACTCTTCCCGCGTCGTGTCATCGAGACCGGCGCCTTCGAGCGCCAGGGTGATCAGGCTTTCCGCGTCCATCACGTCGATGGAGAGTTCGTCGGAGGGGCAGTCGGCCGGAGCCGGTTCCCGCTCCCGCTCCCGGGCGCCGGCGAGTTCGAGCAGGCTGTCCATCAGGCCCGCCTCGCGCAGCCGGTTCAGGGGAATGGTCCGCAGGATGCGCCGAACCGTCTCCTCACCCGCGTCGGTCCTGGCCGCGTCGGGCACCAGCTCCGCCGCGATGTGAGCGGCGAGGACGCGGGCGTTGGGATAGTCGAACACCAGCGTCGGCGGCAGACGCAGCCCGGTCGCCGAGTTGAGGCTGTTGCGCAGCTCGACCGCGCTGAGGGAGTCGAAGCCGAGGTCGCTGAAGGCCCGTTCCGGCTCGATCGCGTGGTGGTCGCCATGTCCGAGGACCGCGGCCGCGTGGCTGCGGACCACTTCTTTCAGCATCTCGTCGCGTTCGTCGGGCGGCACGCCGTGCAGCCGTCGCACCAGTTCCGCGGCGGAGCCCGCTCCGCCATCGATGGTCCGCCGGGATGCCCTCCTGTCCACGAGGCCCCTGAACAGCTGGGGCAGGTCTCCGCCCGCGGCGGCAAGGGCCTTGAGGTCGAGCCGTACGGGCAGCAGGGCCGCGTCGTCCAACGTGATCACGGTGTCGAACAGGGCGAGGCCCTGCTCCGCGGAGAGTCCCTCCACCCCGGACCGGGCGATCCGTTCGGCGTCGGCGTTGTCCAGCCGCGCAGCCATGCCTCCGGCATCCGTGGCCCAGGGGCCCCAGGCAAGTGACTGGGCCGTCAGCCCGTTCGCCCGCCGGTGCACGGCAAGCGCATCCAAGAAGGCATTGGCCGCCGCGTAGTTGCCCTGCCCCGGAGCACCCAGCACACCCGCCGCCGACGAGAACAACACGAACGCCGACAGACCCATGTCCCGCGTCAACTCATGCAGATGCCACGCCGCATCCACCTTCGGACGCAACACCGCATCCACCCGCTCCGGAGTCAACGACGAGATCACCCCGTCGTCCAGCACCCCGGCAACATGCACCACACCCGACAACTCACGACCTGACAGCAGCACCGCGACCGCATCCCGGTCCGAGACATCACAGGCCACCACCTCGACCTCGGCACCCAGCCCCGCCAGCTCCGCACACAACTCCGCCGCTCCCGGCGTCTCCGCACCCCGCCGACCCACCAACACCAGCCGCCGCACCCCGTGCCCGGCAACGAGATGCCGCGCCACGAGGCTGCCCAACGCACCGAACGCACCCGTCACCAGAACCGCACCATCACCGGAGAACACCGAGGCCGGCTCCTCCCCCACCTCCAGTGCTTCCACGGCGACACGTGCCAACCGAGGGGCGTGCACCACGCCCTCCCGGACCACCACCTGCGGCTCACCCAGAGCAGCAGCCGCCACCACCTCGCCAAGACCGGCACCCACATCAAGGTCGGCCAGCACGAACCGCCCCGGATTCTCCGACTGCGCCGACCGCACCAGACCCCACACCGCCGCACCCGCCAAATCGGTGACATCCTCACCCACCGAAGACACCGCACCACGAGTCGCCACGACCAACGTCGCCTCGGCGAACCGCTCCTCCGCCAGCCACGACCGCACGACATCGAGCACCTCGTGCGTGGCCTCCCGAGCGGCGGTGGCGTTCGGCCCACCGGCCACCGGGAACACCACGATGTCCGGGACCGCGTCATCGGGTTTCAGCGTGTCCCACCGCGCCCAGGCCGGTTCGTCGGCCCGCGTCGGTGTGGTCGGCGCCCACTCCACCTTGAACAGGGATGCATGGAACTGCCCGGATCCGGCGGCGGCGGACGACAGGTGTTCCGGCGTGATCTCCCGCAGCGCCAGTGACTCGATGGACGCCACCGGTCGCCCGGACATGTCGGTCACCCGGAACGACCGTGCGCCGGTTCCCGCCGGGGCCACGTGCACCCGCAGCGCTGTGGCGCCGGAGGCGAACAGTTCCACACCCGACCAGGAGAACGGCAGGGCCACACCCTCACCGGCCACCCCGTCGACCGCCAACGCGTGCAGAGCGGCGTCCAGCAGTGCCGGATGCAGCCCGAAACCGTCCACCGCCTCCGCGTCGGGAAGCGCGACCTCCGCGAACACCTCCTCGCCACGCCGCCACACCGCCCGCAACCCCCGGAACACCGGCCCGTACTCCAGACCTGCCTGTGCCAACCCATCGTAGAGACCGTCGAGTTCGACCGGTACGGCGTCCACCGGCGGCCACTGCCGCAGATCGAAAGCCGCGTCCGTGCCGTCGGCGGAGAGGGTGCCCAGTGCGTGGCGCGTCCATGGGGCGTCGCTGTCCATGCGGGAGTACACCGACACCGGACGCTGCTCGGGCGCACCGGTCGCACCGGTCGCATCATCAGCACCAGTGACGCCCGTGACGCCAACAGCACCGACGATCACCTGGACGAAGGCATGGCCGTCGGCGGGCAGGATGAGCGGAGCCTCCAGGGTCAGTTCCTCAAGTCGGCCGCAGTCCAACTGGTCCCCGGCGCGGATGGCCAGCTCCACGAAGCCCGTGCCCGGGAACATGGTGACTCCGCCCACCGTGTGGTCGGCCAGCCAAGGGTGCCGGTGGACCGACAGCCGGCCCGTCAGGACGACGCCGCCCGAATCGGGCGACGAGACGACCGCGCTCAGGAGCGGATGCTCGGCCGACCCGAGTCCCATCGAGAGGGCGTCTCCGCCGATCTGCGAATCCACCAGCCAATACTTCTGGCGCTGGAACGCATAGGTGGGGAGGTCCGCCCGCCGGGCACCACGCCCGTCGAACAACCTGCCCCAGTCGACCGCGACACCACCGGCGTGCATCCGCCCGACCGCCGTCATCAACGTCGCAGACTCACCGTGCTCCGCGCGCAGCGTCGGCACCATCAACACGCCGGCGTCGGCGTCATCCACCATGGCCCGCGTCATCGCGGTCAGGACGCCGTCGGGCCCCAGCTCCACGAAGCGGGTGACCCCCTCGTCCCGCAGCGCCTCGACGCCGTCGGCGAACCGAACCGTGTGCCGTACATGCCGCACCCAGTAGTCAGGGTCCGTGATCTCTGCTGCCTTGACGGCATGGCCTGTCAGCGTGGAGACGATCGGTATGGCGGGACTGCCGTAGGTGATGCTCTCGGCCACCTCACGGAAGTCGTCCAGCATCGGATCCATGAGGGGCGAATGGAAGGCGTGCGAGACCCGCAGTCGGTTCGTCTTACGATCCAGCGCACCGAAGTGACGCTCAATCGCCAGGACTTGAGACTCCACACCGGACACCACGACCGAATCGGGGCCATTGACCGCCGCGATGGCCACCTCCGCGTCGTCCAGCAGCGGGGCGACCTCGTCCTCGGTGGCCTGGATGGCGGCCATCGCCCCACCCGACGGCAACCCCTGCATCAACCGGCCGCGCGCAGCCACCAGCCTGGCCGCGTCACCGAGCGAGAACACCCCGGCCACGTGCGCCGCAGTCAACTCACCAATCGAATGACCCGCCACGAAGTCAGGCCGTACGCCCCACGATTCGAGCAGCCGGAACAACGCCACCTCGACCGCGAACAACCCCGCCTGCGCGAACACCGTCCGATCCAGCAAATCCGGCTCGGACCACATCACCTCGCGCAACGGCCGATCCAGATGTTGGTCCAACGCCGAGCACACCGCGTCGAACGCAGCCGCGAACTCCGGGTACGCCTCATACAACTCCCGGCCCATCCCCACTCGTTGCGCACCCTGCCCCGAGAACAGGAACGCCGTACGGCCAGGGTTCGCCGCTCCTCGCACTACTCCACGACCAGGGACACCCGCGGCCAACTCATCGAGACCGGACAGCAGTTCGTCACGGTCCCGGCCGGCCACCACGGCACGGTGTTCCATGGCGGGGCGTGACGTGGCCAGCGAGAACGCCACGTCGGCGGAGTGCGTCTCCGGGTGAGCCGCGAGATACGACCGCAGTTTCTCCGCCTGGCCTCGCAACCCATCGGCGGACCTCGCGGAAAGCACGAAGGGAACGAGCGGGAGTTCACTCGTCGACGACTCGTCGCGTTCGGTCTCCGCTCCGGCGGGCGCCGCCTCGACGATCACGTGGGCGTTGGTGCCGCTGATCCCGAACGAGGAGATCCCAGCCCGCCGCGGACGACCATCGGCCTCCGGCCACTCCCGCGCCTCCGTCAGCAACTCCACAGCCCCCGACGCCCAGTCCACCTCCGGCGTAGGAGCATCCACATGCAATGTCCGGGGCAGAACACCGTGGTCCATGGCCTTGACCATCTTGATAATCCCCGCCACGCCCGCGGCGGCCTGCGTGTGCCCGATGTTCGACTTGATCGACCCCAGCCACAACGGCGGCCCGTCCGCACGATCCTGCCCGTACGTCGCCAGCAGCGCCTGCGCCTCGATCGGGTCACCCAGCGTGGTACCCGTACCGTGCGCCTCCACCGCGTCCACGTCCGCCGTCGTCAATCCGGCATTCGCCAACGCCTGCCGGATCACGCGGCGTTGGGACGGACCGTTCGGCGCCGTCAGCCCGTTCGAGGCGCCGTCCTGGTTCACCGCGGAGCCACGGACGACCGCCAGCACCGGGTGCCCGTTGGCGCGCGCGTCCGACAACCGTTCCACCAGCAGCATCCCCGCACCCTCACCCCACGAAGTGCCATCGGCCCCGGCCGCGAACGACTTCGCCCGCCCATCCGGAGCCAGTCCCCGCTGACGGCTGAACTCGATGAACGTCTCCGGCGTCGCCATCACCGTCACGCCACCGGCCAGCGCCAGCGAGCACTCCCCCGACCGCAGCGCCTGTATGGCCCAGTGCAGTGCGACGAGTGAGGACGAGCACGCGGTGTCGACAGTGACCGCCGGGCCCTCAAGACCCAGCGTGTACGAGATACGCCCCGACGCGACCGATCCCGTACTGCTGTTATGGGCGTAGTCGTGGTACATCATCCCGGCGAAGACACCCGTCGAACTGCCCCGCAACGACGACGGATCAATACCCGCCCGCTCCAACGCCTCCCACGACACCTCCAACAGCAACCGCTGCTGCGGATCCATCAACCACGCCTCATTCGGGCTGATCCCGAAGAACCCGGGATCGAACCCCGCGGCGTCGTAGAGGAATCCGCCCTGGTTCACGTAGCTGGTGTGGGGCCGTGCCGCTTCGGGGTCGTAGAGCCTGTCGGTGTTCCAGCCGCGATCGGTCGGGAAGCCCGCCACTCCGTCGGCTCCGCGCGCGACCAGGTCCCAGAGGTCTTCCGGCGAGACGACGCCGCCGGGATAGCGGCAGGACATGCCCACGATCGCGATGGGTTCGTCGTCCAGCGGGGCTCTGACTGCGGTGGTCTTCCCGATGGCGGGCGTGAAGCCCATGATCTCGTCCACCAGGTGCTGAGCCAGTGCCAGCGGTGTCGGATGGTCGAACACCAGCGTCGCCGGCAGCCGGAGCCCGGTCACCTGGTTCAGGCGGTTGCGCTGCTCCACGGCCGACAGCGAGTCGAAGCCGAGGTCGCGGAAGGCCCGTTCCGGCTCGACCCGGCCCGGGTCGTCGTATCCCAGCACCGATGCCGCCTGGACACGGACGGTGTCCAGCATCATCGGCACCCGCTCGGCAGCGGGCAGCGCGGCGAGACGGACCCGCAGGGCCGCCGCCGAGCCCCCGCCCGCCCCGGCGGTGCGGCGCGAGCGTCCCGCCAGGGCGCGCAGCACGTGCGGGAGTGCGTCGCCCGCGGCGGCCAGGGCCCCGGTCTCCAGGCCTATCGGGATGAGCAGGGCGTCGGTGGTCCGCAGGGCGGCGTCGAAGAGCCCGAGTCCCTGTTCGACGCTCAGCGCGCGGACCCCGGACCGGCCCATCCGCTGGGCATCGCCGCCGTCCAGCCGGCCGGACATGCCCGTCACGGTTGCCCACAGGCCCCACGCCAGCGACCGTCCCGGCAGCCCGTGCGCTCGCCGGTGGGCGATCAGACCGTCCAGGTACGCGTTCGCCGCCGCGTAGTTCGCCTGGCCCGGCGCGCCCATCACACCGGCCGCGGAGGAGAACACCATGAACGCCGACAGATCCATGTCGCGGGTCAGTTCGTGCAAGTGCCGGGCGCCCAGGGCCTTGGGGGCGAGCACGGCACGCATCCGCTCGGGGGTCAGGGAAGCGATCATTCCGTCGTCCAGGAGCCCGGCCGCGTGGACCACGGCGGAGAGGTCCCGGTCGTCCAGCAGGGCGGCCACCGCGGCACGGTCGGCCACGTCGCAGGCCATCACCTCGACCTCGGCGCCCAGTTTGGTCAGTTCCGTGCACAGCTCTGCCGCGCCCGGCGCCTGCCCGCCCCTGCGGCTGGTCAGCAGCAGGTTCCGTACCCCGTGGGCCGTCACCAGGTGGCGGGCCACCAGAGCGCCCAGCCCGCCGGTGCCGCCGGTGATCAGGACGGTCCGCGTGCCGAACGCCGGTTCGGCGTCGCCCGAGTCGGCGCGGACGACCGCCCGTGTCATCCGGGGGACGTGACCGGCTCCGGCCCGGATCGCCACCTGCGGCTCGTCGGCGGCTACGGCGGTGGCGACCACGTCCGCGAGGTCGCCGGGGTCGTCCACGTCGGCGAGCAGGAAGCGGCCGGGGTCCTCCGACTGGGCGGACCGGACCAGTCCCCAGATCGCCGCGCCGGTCAGGCCCGGCACGTCCTCGCCTTCGAGTGCCACAGCGCCCGAGGTGACGAACAGGAGCCGTGAGGACGCGTACCGCTCCTGGGCCGACCATGTCCGCAGAGCGGTGAGCGCCCGGTTCACCCCGTCGACGAGGTCGCCGTCCGTGACGGGCAGCACGACGACTTCCGGTACGTCGGACACGTCGAGTGCGTTGGAGATGGGCTCCCACAGACCCCAGGAGGCCCCTCCCCCCTCCGCCACCGGGGTCGCCAAGTGCCACTCCAGGCGGTACAGGGAGTCGTGCGATGTCGACGCGGAGGCCGCCAGTTGCTCCGGCGAGACCGGGCGCGACAGCAGGGAGTCGACGGACAGCACCGGCTGCCCGTCCTCGCCGGCGAGCCGCAGGGAGACCCCGTCGGCGCCGGCCGGTGCCAGCCGCGCCCGGACGAAACGTGCGCCGGAGGCGAACAGCCGCACTCCGTTCCACGCGAACGGAAGCACGGTCTCGTCCCGGTCCGTCCCGTCCCCGTCCCTGGCGACCAGGACCGTGTGCAGGACCGCGTCCAGGAGTGCGGGGTGCACACCGAATCGGTCGGCCTCGCTCCAGCCGTCCTCGGGCAGGGCGACCTCGGCGAAGAGTTCGTCACCGCGCCGCCACACCGCCCGCAAGCCCTGGAACAGTGGTCCGTAGTCGTAGCCCGCGGCGGCCAGCCGTTCGTACGGGCCGTCCAGCGCCAGCTCCGAGGCGCCCTCCGGTGGCCACGCCGTCAGGCCGAAGTCGCCGGCCGGGGCGGGGTCGGATCCATCGGCTGTCAGTACGCCGGTGGCGTGCCGGGTCCAGGGCGCGTCGGGCGCGCCCTCGCTCGGCCGCGTATGGATGCCGACGGGCCGGCGGCCCGTCCCGTCCTCCTCGTCCACCACCACTTGTACGGTGACCCCGCCGTGCTCGGGCAGGACCAGGGGAGCCTGGAGTGTGAGTTCCTCCAGTGCGCCGCTCCCCAGGTGGTCCCCGGCGCGGATCGCGAGCTCGACGAGCCCGCTGCCCGGGAACAGGATCCCGCCCAGCACCCGGTGGTCGGCAAGCCAGGGCCTGGTTCCGACCGACAGTCTGCCGGTGAGCACCGCGCCGCCCGAGTCCGGCAGTGTGAGGACCGCGCTCAGCAGGGGGTGGTCGGCGGGCAGCAGTCCCGCGCCGGACAGGTCACCCGACTCGGCCGCCCCCTCCACCCAGTACCGCTGTCGCTGGAACGCGTAGGTGGGCAACTCCACCGCGGCGGGCGGGTTCTCGCCGTGGACCGCCCGCCAGGACACGGGTACACCGCGCACGTGGAGCCGCCCGACCGCGGCGACCAGGGTCACGGTCTCGGGTCGGCCGGGCCGCAGGACCGCCGTCGCGGTGACGTCGCCGGTCGCTTCCTCCAGTGCTGCCTGGGTCATCGCGGTCAGCACGCCGTCCGGCCCCAGTTCCAGGAACCGGTTCACACCCGCGGCCCGTAACGTCCGTACACCTTCGTGGAAGCGCACCGCTTGCCGCACGTGCCGGACCCAGTAGTCGGCCGAGCCGAGGTCTTCCGCCTCCGATCCGCCTGTCAGGTTGGAGACGATCGGGATGGCGGGCGCGTTGTAGGTGACGCTCTCGGCCACCTCACGGAAGTCGTCCAGCATCGGGTCCATGAGCGGGGAGTGGAAGGCGTGCGAGACCCGCAGACGGTTCGTCTTACGGCCCAGTGCGCCGAAGTGCGCCTCAATGGCGCGGACTTGAGCTTCCACACCGGACACCACGACCGAATCGGGGCCGTTGACCGCAGCGATCGCCACCCCCGCCTCATCCAGCAGCGGAACGACCTCGTCCTCACTCGCCTGGATGGCGGCCATCGCCCCGCCCGACGGGAGCGCCTGCATCAACCGGCCGCGCGCAGCCACCAGCCGCGCCGCGTCACCGAGCGAGAACACCCCGGCCACATGCGCCGCCGCCAACTCACCGATCGAATGACCCACCACGAAGTCAGGCCGTACGCCCCACGATTCGAGCAGCCGGAACAACGCCACCTCGACCGCGAACAACCCCGCCTGCGCGAACACCGTCCGATCCAGCAGCTCCGCCCGCGACCAGATCACCTCACGCAGCGACCCACCGTCCGAGGGCTGGTCCAAGTGCACGTCCAACTCCGCGCACACCGCGTCGAACGCGGACGCGAACACCGGGAACGCCTCGTACAACTCCCGCCCCATACCCGCCCGTTGCGCACCCTGACCCGAGAACAGGAACGCCGTACGGCCGGAGGCCGCGATCCCGCGTGCCGTGCCCGGCCCGGCGGTGCCCTCGATCAGCGAGGCCAGGCCCGAGAGCAGTTCGTCGCGGTCGCGGCCCACCACGACCGCGCGGTGTTCCAGGAGCGCCCGCGTCGTCGCCAGCGCGTGGCCCACGCCCGCCGGGTCGAGGTCCGGTCGGGACAGCACATGCGCGCGCAGCCGTTCCGCCTGCCCGAGCAGACCGTGCTCGTCCCGCCCGGAGATCACCCAGGAGAGGACCGGGTGCGGGTTCGAGGTCGGTTCCCCGGCCTCGGCGGGGGCGGGTTCCGATGCCGCCTCGACGATCACATGGGCGTTGGTGCCGCTGACGCCGAACGAGGAGATCCCGGCGCGGCGCGGGCGGCCGAACTCCTCCCACTCGCGCGCCTCGGTCAGCAGTTCCACCTCGCCCGACGCCCAGTCCACCTCCGGGGTCGGCTCGTCGATGTGCAGCGTCCGGGGCAGGACTCCGTGGTCCATGGCCTTGACCATCTTGATGATCGCGGCGACTCCGGCGGCGGCCTGGGTGTGTCCGATGTTGGACTTGATCGAGCCGAGCCACAGCGGGCGCCCCTCGGGACGGTCCTGCCCGTACGTCGCCAGCAGCGCCTGCGCCTCGATCGGATCGCCCAGCGTCGTCCCCGTACCGTGCGCCTCCACCGCGTCCACGTCCGCCGTCGTCAGCCCGGCATTCGCCAACGCCTGCCGGATCACCCGGCGTTGGGACGGACCGTTCGGCGCCGTCAATCCGTTGGAAGCCCCGTCCTGGTTGACCGCCGTGCCCCGCACGACGGCCAGTACCGGGTGGCCGTTGGCGCGCGCGTCCGACAGCCGCTCGACCAGGAGCATCCCCGCGCCTTCGGCCCAGGACGTTCCGTCGGCCGAGGCGGCGAACGACTTGGCACGCCCGTCGCGCGCGAGTCCGCGCTGCTCGCTGAACTCGACGAAGACGTCCGGGGCCGCCATCACCGCGACACCGCCCGCCAGCGCGAGGGAGCATTCGCCCGAGCGGAGTGCCTGTACCGCGAGGTGCAGTGCGACCAGCGACGACGAGCACGCGGTGTCTACGGTGACCGCCGGGCCCTCCAGGCCGAGCGTGTAGGAGATGCGGCCGGAGGCGACCGAGCCGGTATTGCTGTTGTTCGCGTAGTCGTGGTACATCATCCCGGCGAACACGCCGGTCCGGCTGCCCCGCAGGGTCGTGGGGTCCATCCCGGCGCGTTCGACGGCCTCCCAGGAGACCTCCAGCAGCAGCCGCTGCTGCGGGTCCATCCAGCGGGCCTCGTTCGGGCTGATCCCGAAGAACCCGGGATCGAAGTCGGCGGCGTCGTGCAGGAATCCGCCCTGGTCGACGTAGCTGGTGCCCGGGCGGGTGCCCTCGGGGTCGTAGAGGCGCCGGACGTTCCAGCCCCGGTCGGAGGGGAACGGGGAAATGCCGTCGATCCCGTCCGCCACCAGGTCCCACAGCTGGTCCGGTGTGGTGACGCCGCCCGGGTAGCGACAGGCCATCCCCACGATCGCGATGGGGTCGTCGTCGGCGCCAGTGCGTACCGCGACCGGCGCGGCGCCCGCCGCCTCTCCCCGACCGGAGATCTCGTCCGCCAGGTACCGGGCCAGCACGGTCGGCGTCGGGTGGTCGAACACCAGCGTCGCGGGCAGCCGGAGTCCGGTCACCTGGTTCAGGCGTCCGCGCAGCTCCACGGCGGACAGGGAGTCGAAGCCCAGTTCGCGGAAGGCGCGCTCGGTTTCGATCGCGTCCTGGCCGTCGAATCCGAGCACCGCCGCCGCCTGGGCGCGGACGATCTCCAGGACTGCCGCGCGGCGGTCGTCCTCGGGCAGCGGCGCGAGGCGTTCGCGCAGCACCCCGGCGGCGGCCGGTCCGGACGCGGCACGGCGGCGGGCACGGCCGCTGTGCAAGCCCCGCAGGACGTGCGGCGGTTCATCGGAGGTGCCGGCCGGTGCGGTGGGGTCCAGGGCGATCGGGACCAGGAGTGGTTCCGGCCGGGAGATGGCGGCGTCGAACAGTGCCAGGCCCTGCTCGGCGGTGAGGGCGTGCACGCCGGAGCGCGCCATCCGGCGGACGTCGCCGTGGTCCAGAGCGCCGGCCATCCCGGTGCCCGTGGCCCACAGCCCCCATGCCAGGGACCGGCCCACCAGCCCCTGCGCGTGCCGGTGCTGGACCAGACCGTCCAGGAACGCGTTCGCCGCCGCGTAGTTGCCCTGCCCGGGTGAGCCCAGCACGCCGGCGGCGGAGGAGAACACGATGAACGCCGACAGGTCCATGTCGCGGGTCAGTTCGTGCAGATACCGGGCGCCCATGGCCTTGGGCGCCAGAACCGCGTCCAGCCGTTGCGGGGTCAGGGAGGCGACCACGCCGTCGTCCAGTATTCCGGCCGCGTGGACGACCGCGGTCAGGGTGCGCCCGGCCAGCAGCACGGCCAGGGCCGGCCGGTCGCCGACGTCGCAGGCGGCAACCTCGACGTGCGCGCCCAGTTCGGTGAGTTCGGCCATGAGCTGTCCGGTGCCCGGCGCGTCCTCGCCGCGCCGGCTCGTCAGCAGCAGGTTCCGTACCCCGTGGGCCGTCACCAGGTGCCGGGCCAGCAGGGCTCCGAGTCCGCCGGTCCCTCCGGTGATCAGCACGGTGCCCGTGCCGAACGGCTCGTCCGGGGCGGGCACTGCCGGGCCCGGCACCCGTGCCAGCCTCGGGACGTGGGCCGTCCCGGCGCGGAGGGCGGTCTGGGGTTCGCCCAGTGCCAGCGGGACGACGCCCGCCAGGTCGTCGGGGGTGTCGGTGTCCACCAGTACGATCCGGTCGGGGTCCTCGGACTGCGCCGAGCGGACCAGGCCCCACGCGGCGGCCGCCGCGAGATCGGTGACGTCCTCGCCGTCGACCGACACCGCGCCCGAGGTGACGATCAGCAGCCGGGATGCCGCGTACCGCTCCCCGGCCGTCCAGGTCTGCAGCGCCGCGAGCACCTCGTGGGTGACGGCCCGTACCTCGCCGGACCGTACTCCGCCGGCCCGGACCGGCAGGACGACGACGTCGGGGACCGTGTCACCGACCTGGTCCCACGCCGCCCAGCTCAGGTCGCCGGGGGCCGTGGGGAGCGCCGCGGGAGACCATTCCAGCCGGTACAGGGAGTCCGTGGAGGCCGGCGCGGTGACGGCGAGACGCTCGGGCGACACCGGGCGGGACACCAGGGAGTCGACCGACGCGACGGGCCGCCCGGCGCCGTCGGCGATCCGCAGCGCCACGCCGTCCGAGCCGGCCGGGCTCAACTGGGCACGGACCGCCGGCGCCCCCGCCGCGAACAGCCGCACCCCGTTCCACGCGAAGGGCAGGACCAGGTCGTCGCCCGCGTCCCCGGAGACCGCACTCGTGTGCAGGACGGCGTCCAGCAGCGCCGGATGCAGACCGAAGCGGGCGGCGTCGTCCCAGGCGTCCTCGGGCAGGGCGGCCTCGGCGAAGAGGTCGTCGCCGCGCCGCCAGACCGCGCGCAGCCCCTGGAACAGGCGCCCGTAGCCGTAGCCGGTCTCGGCGAGCCGCTCGTACGCGTCGTCCACCGGGACCGCGGTCGCGCCGGGCGGCGGCCAGGCGGTGAGGTCGAAGGCCGGTGCGGCCGTGCCGGGGGTGAGCGTGCCGCCGGCGTGCCGGATCCACACCTCGTCGCCGGCCGTGCCGCCCGACCGGGAGTAGATCCCGACCGGGCGCCGGCCGGTGTCGTCCGCGTTCTCCACCACGACCTGGACGGTGACGCCGTCGTGGTCGGGCAGGACCAGCGGCGCGTGCAGGGTCAGTTCCTCGACCGTCCCGCAGCCGACGCGGTCGCCCGCCTGTACCGCCAGCTCCACGAACGCGGTCCCGGGGAACAGCACGGCGCCCGCGACCATGTGGTCGGCGAGCCACGGCTGGGTGCCCGGTGACACGCGTCCCGTCAGAACGGCTCCGCCTCCGTCCGGCAGGGTCACCGCCGCTCCCAGCAGCGGGTGCTCGACGGGCCGCAGGCCCACCGACGCGACATCACCCGCGGTGCCGGCGCTCTCCAGCCAGTAGCGGCGGCGCTGGAAGGCGTAGGTCGGCAGGTCGACGCGGGAGGCGGTGCCCAGCAGCGGCTTCCAGTCGACGGCGAGGCCGTGCACGTGCAGATGGCCGATTGCGGTGAGCAGTTCGGTGGCCTCGGGCCTGTCCCTGCGCAGGGTCGGGACGGTGAGCGCGGTGTTCTCCTCGGCGTCGAGGCAGGCTTCGGTCATGGCGGTCAGAACGCCGTCCGGGCCCAGTTCCACGAATCGGCCGACGCCCGCCGCGCGCAGCGTCCGGATACCGTCCTGGAATCGGACGGTCCGGCGGATATGGCGTGTCCAGTATTCCGCCGACCCCAGTTCTTCGGCCGCTCGGCCGGTGACGTTCGAAATGACGGGGATCTTCGGAGGAGAATAGGAGAGCCCCGCCGCGATCTCCTGGAATTCGGCGAGCATCGGTTCCATCAGGGGCGAGTGGAAAGCGTGCGACACCCGCAGTCGGCTGGTCTTGCGTCCGAGTCCCTCGAAATGCATGGTGATGCGCTGCACCGCTTCTTCGGACCCGGAGACGACGACAGAGTCGGGCCCGTTCACCGCCGCGATGTCGACATCGGCGTCGAGCCTTCGGACGACCTCGTCCTCGGCGGCCTGGACGGCGGCCATCGCGCCGCCCGCCGGGAGCGCCTGCATCAGCCGTCCGCGGGCGGCGACGAGCGCGGTCGCGTCCGGCAGGGAGAGCACCCCGGCCACGTGGGCGGCGGCCAGTTCGCCGATCGAGTGGCCCGCGACGTAGTCGGGAACGACGCCTGCCGCTTCCAGGAGGCGGAACAGGGCCACCTCGACCGCGAAGAGGCCTGCCTGCGTGTAGGACGTCCGGTCCAGCAGCCCGGGTTCGGACCGGACGACCTGCGCCAGTGGCCGGTCGAGGTAGGGGGCGAACTCGGCGCACACGGCGTCGAAGGCGTCCGCGAACACGGGGAACGCCGCGTGCAGTTCCTGTCCCATGCCGGCCCGCTGCGAGCCCTGGCCGCTGAACAGGAACGCGATCGGCTCCCCGGTCGCGGCGACGCCGCGCAGTACGCTGCCCCGCCCGTCGGGCGGCTCGCCCGCCGGGTCGGCCAACTCGTCCAGTCCCGCGAGCAGTTCGGCGCGGTCCCGGCCGACGACCACCGTCCGGTGCTCCAGCGCGGCACGGCCGGTCGCCAGCGAGTACGCCACGTCGTGGAGGTCCAGTCCGGGATGCGTACGCAGATGGGTGCGCAGCCGGGCGGCCTGGCCCCGCAGACCGGTGTCGTCGCGCGCGGAGAGCGTCAGGGGGACGACGGGGGGCCTGTTCGCCGGTCGCGCACCGGCATCCGGGGCGGTCGGCGGCTCACCGGCGGCCGGGGCCGGCGCCTGCTCAAGGATGACGTGGGCGTTGGTGCCGCTGATCCCGAACGAGGAGACCCCCGCCCGGCGCGGGCGGCCCGTGCGCGGCCACTCCCGCTCCTCGGTGAGCAGCCGGACACCGCCCGGTGACCAGTCCACATGGGGTGTCGGCTCGTCCACGTGCAGCGTTCTGGGCATCACCCCGTGCCGTAGCGCCTGGACGGTCTTGATGATCCCCGCGACACCGGCGGCGGCCTGCGCGTGACCGATGTTCGACTTGACCGATCCCAGCCACAGGGGCCGACCCTCCGCGCGGTCCCGCCCATAGGTCGCCAGCAGGGCCTGGGCCTCGATCGGGTCGCCCAGTACGGTTCCGGTGCCGTGCGCCTCCACGAGGTCCACGTCGTGTGTGCTCAGCCCGGCGCCGGCCAGGGCCTGTTCGATCACCCGCCGCTGCGACGGGCCGTTCGGGGCGGTCAGTCCGTTGGACGCGCCGTCCTGGTTCACCGCCGAGCCGCGTACCACGGCCAGCACCGGGTGGCCGTTGGCCTGTGCGTCCGAGAGCCGCTCGACCAGCAGCATTCCGGCGCCCTCGCCCCACCCCGTGCCGTCCGCGGCGGACGCGAACGCCTTGACGCGGCCGTCCGGGGCGAGTCCGCGCTGGCGGCTGAACTCGATGAAGGTCTCGGGCGTCGCCATCACGGTCACGCCACCGGCCAGCGCCAGGGAGCACTCCCCCGACCGCAGGGAGCGCATGGCCCAGTGCAGCGCCACGAGCGACGACGAGCACGCCGTGTCCACCGTCACCGCCGGGCCCTCCAGGCCCAGCGTGTAGGAGATGCGTCCCGACGCGATCGCTCCGGTACTGCTGTTGAACGCGTAGTCGTGGTAGTTGACACCGGCGAAGACGCCGGTGCGGCTTCCCCGGTACCGGGACGGGTCGATGCCCGCCCGCTCGAACGCCTCCCAGGAGATCTCCAGCAGCAGCCGCTGCTGGGGGTCCATCGTCAGCGCCTCGTTCGGTCCGATGCCGAAGAACCCCGGATCGAAGTCCCCCGCCTCGTGCAGAAAGCCGCCCCGGTCGACATAGCTCTTGCCCGGGCGGCCGGGTTCGGGATCGAAGAGGTTGGCCACGTCCCACCCGCGGTCCCGCGGCAGGCCGGAGAGTCCGTCCCGTTCCGCGGCGACCAGGTCCCACAGTTCCTCGGGCGAGGCGACGCCGCCGGGAAAGCGGCACGCCATCCCCACGATCGCGATGGGTTCGCGCTCCCGCTCCTCGATCTCGGTGATACGGCGTCGCGCGTCGCGCAGATCCGTAGTCGTCCGCTTGAGATAGTCGAGGAGTTTTTCCTCAGTGCTCATCTCGGCCACCCCGCGCTTAATCGACCAGCTTTGGCGTCCCCTGGGGATCCGCACTCGAACGGCAATCAAAACGGACGCTAGCGAGCAGGTGCCGGGGCTCACCACCCTTACCCGCCCCTACCCCTGCACCGCCTCGGGCCGGCTGCGAAATGGGGGCCGCGACTTCATGCAGTGCAACTTTCGGCCAGCGGACTCGTTGCTTCTCGGCCCTGCCCCGTCCATAGACTCACGCCGGGCAAGAGGAACAAATGTTCATACAGTTCACACGGAACGGGGCCGCTGTGAGGCTGAAAGATCGCACCAAGGAACTGGCTGTTCTGGACTCGGCGAGCGCCGAGGCGTTGTCCGGGCGAACCCGGACAGTACTCATCGAGGGCGCGGCGGGCTGCGGCAAGAGCTCGCTGCTCGCCGCCGTGGCCGAACGTGCCGCCACCAAGGCCGTGGTCCTGCACGCGGAGGGCACGGAGCCGGAGAGCAGCCAGCCGTTGGGGCTGCTTCGTCAACTGCTGGACACCGTTCCGGCCGACGGGCGGCCTCAGCTGCCCGACCCGGACGAGGGGCCGCCACGCCCCGAGTCGCTGCGGGAGTTCTGCACGTGGCTGCACAGCTTCGCCGCGGCCGACCCGGTCGTGTGCTCCATCGACGATCTCCACCACGCCGACGAACTGTCGCTGCAGTACCTGCGGTACTTCATCCGCCATGTGCGCTCCGCGCGCATCCTTCTCGTGGCGGCCGCCACGCCACACCACGGGAGCGCCGACTCCTCGCTGCAGTCCGAGCTGCTGCGCAGTCCCGCATCCCGGTACGTACGGCTGCGCAGGCTCAGCCGGCTGGGCGTCGCGCAGATGCTCGACGCCGATCCGGAGCTGTCCCGGCACTACGGCCTGGTGGAGGATCTGCACCACATCAGCGGCGGCAATCCGCTGCTGGTGCGTGCCCTGCTGGAGGACTGCCGTGCCGCGTGGCCCGAGACCGCCGAGCCGCGTGCGCTGCGGCCGGTGACCGGGGGTCTGTTCGCGCACGCCGTGGACAACTGTCTGCGCCGTAGCGGTCGCGCCGCCCGCGAGGTGGCCGCCGCCTTCACCGTCCTGGGCGGTCTCGGTACCCCCGAGCGGTCCGCCGAACTGCTCGGCATCAGTGTCTCGGCCGCGGCACGCGGCATAGCGGCGCTCACCTCCGCGGGCATTCTCGACGGATGCGGTTTCCGGCATCCGGCGGCCCGCGCGGCCGTTCTCGACGACTTCACCTCGGCGGAACAGGCCGGGCTGCACCGCCGGGTCGCCCGGCTGCTGCACGACACGGAACCGCGTTCGACCGCCGTGACCGGGCATCTGCTCGCCTCCGCGCAGGCGGACGTCCCCTGGTCCGAGACGCCGTGGGCAACGGACATGCTGCGCGACCACGCCGAGCGGCTGCTCGCCGGGGACGAGCCGAGGCCGGCGGCGGCGGCGCTGGAACTGGCGTATGCGGCATGCTCCGACGAGCGGATCCGGATCGACATCACCACCCGTCTCTCCACCGTGCTGTGGCGTTTCGATCCGAGGAGGGCCGAGAGCCTCCTGTCCTCCTCCCTCGACACCGCGGAGGGCGGCACGCTGACAGGTCCGCAGTTGGGGTCGGTCGCCCATGTACTGGCCTGTCAGGGCCGGGTGGCCGAGGCCGCCGCGATCAACGACCGGATCGCCGAGTCCGCGAACAGGACGGGTGACACGAGTCTCCAGCTGCCGGAGCTGCCGGGAAGCCGGGTGCTCACCTCGTACTGGGATGTGCCGGACGCGGCGGACCGCAGCGCGGGTACGGCGGCGGAGCGGGTGCTGGAGCAGTCGGTCCTCACCGATACGACCCTGCACGCGCTCAACCAGGCGGTCCGCGCCCTCGCCCATTCCGCGCAGCCCGAGCGGGCCGCCCACTGGAGCCAGAGCCTGGCCGAGGAGGCCGAGCGTCGCGAGGCTCCGGGCTGGCAGGCGCTGTTCACCACCCTCCACGCCGAGGTGCTGCTGCGGCTCGGTGATCTGCGGGGGGCCGAACTGCAGGCCTCCGCCGCCCTGGACGTCCTGCCGGAACCGACCGCGGGCGCCTTCGCCTCGGCACCCACCGCGGTGCTCATCCGCGCCCACACCATGACCGGGCAGTTCGCCGCCGCGGCCGACCGGCTGAACCGGCCGGCCGACGATCAGCTGTTCGACAGTATCCACGGTCCCGGACATCTGCGCGCCCGGGGGCTGTACCACCTGGCCACCGACCAGTTCCACCTGGCTCTCGGCGACTTCATCGAGGTGGGCCGGCTGCTGAAGCGCTGGCATCTGGACAGGCCCGTCGTGCTGCCCTGGCGCACGGACGCGGCCGAGGCGCTGCTGCGGCTCGGTGAGGTGCAGCAGGCGGAGCGCCTCATACAGCGGCAGCTCGCCTCGCCCGACGCCCGACATCCGTGGGTACGCGGAATCTCCCTGCGCACCCACGCGAAGACCGTCTCCCAGGAGGAGCGCCCCGCGCTGCTCGGGCAGGCCGTCGAGGAGTTGCGGCGGTCGGGGGACCGGGTCGAGCTGGCCCGTGCGCTCGGCGACCTCGGCAGGGCCCTGCAGTCGGTCGGCGAGGCCACCCGGGCCAACACGATGACCCGGCGCGCCTGGAACCTCGCGCACATCTGCGGGGCCAGGCCCCTGTGCGAGGAGACGATTCCCGGCAGGGCGTCCAGGGACCTCACTCGTGAGCGGACCCTGATCCCGGTGACCACCGCGATCGACTCGAAGCTCAGCAGCTCCGAGCAGCGGGTCGCCGCGCTCGCGGCACAGGGCTACACGAATCGTGAGATCTCGCTGCGGCTCTACATCACCGTGAGCACGGTGGAGCAGCATCTCACCAAGGTCTATCGGAAACTCAAGATCACCCGGCGGCAGGATCTTCCCGTGGATCTCCAACTGGCTTCCGCGCAGGGCTCCTGAGAACCTTGTCCGTCCAGGGCCGGAGGCCGGCCGCGGTTTCCAGCGTTTCTTTGCCTTGGCACGGGTGACAATCGAGTTCGTCATTTCGCGTCGGCCCAGCGCGGGGGCTTTTTGCACTCGGTCAATAATCACTGTCGCAATAAGTGGTGAACGTTTCACGTTCGGCACGGAGCCCCGCCCGGGGCGCCGTGCACGCCGCGTCCGCCATCGGACCGGGCACAGCAGTGGCCCCTCCCCGCGAAGGGGAGGGGCCACTGGCGCTCGCGTCAACTACGCGTGCGGGGCCAGCCGTTGTCGTCGAACGGGCCGTGGAGTCCACCCTCCACGGCCACCCTCCGGCTCGCCGGACCCACGGTCACGGGAACGGATCCCGCCAATATTTCACCCGAAATGACACTTCTCATCACGAAGAGCCCCATACATCCCCCATTGGTGACGACTTGGTTTCTGCAGCGGAGAAGCGTCGTGCGTCGTCATCGCTTCCCACCCCCCTTCGAGTGACGAGATCCAGGATGCCCGACTCCGGCGCTCCCCCCAAGTCACCTCCCCTGGCGTAAAGTTGCATGGCAACAACTGAAGTCAGCACGGGGGAGAAGGACTGCATGGGAGGAATCAACGGCTCCACGCCGGAGTTCGCCGAACTCGACCACTCAAGCGCCAACGCCTATCGACACGCAATTAAGCGTGGTCAGTTCGTGCGGGAAGAAATAGCCGATGAATTACAGGCATCCAGCACGGAAGTGTCCCGGATCGAGGGTGTACTACGCCATCTGCGGCTGCTGCAGCCGCTGCCCGGCGACCCCGACCGGCTGGCTCCCGTGAGCCCGGACGCCGCCGCCGCGGAGCTGCTGGGCTCCTCCGAGGGGCAGATACGCGAACTGCAACAGGCGGTCAGTGAAGTCCGCACCCGGATGCTTTCCCTGATGCCGACCTATTTCGAGGGTCGGCGCCGGCGCAATCAGATGGAAGCCTTCGACCTCATCACGGACGTCGACACCATTCGCGCGCTCCTCGACGAGCACCTGCTCCGCGCGCGCGCCGAAATGTTGACTGTTCAACCTGGAGGAGCCCGCCCACCCGAGGTTCTCGACACCGTCCGGAATTCAAATGTCGCCGCACTGGACCGGGGTGTCCGTATGCGCACCCTCTACCAGCACACGGCCCGCAGCGATCTGGTCACCAGCGCCTATGTCTCCGAAGTCACCGCCAAGGGCGCCGAGATACGCACCACCGACGAACTCATCGACAGACTGATCATCTATGACCGCGAAGTCGCGTTCCTGCCCGAGCAGAACCTGCCCGACCCCGGGCGCGGCGCGGTGATCATAAGAGAGCCCAATCTCGTCGCCTTCATGTGCTCGGTGTTCGATCACATGTGGCAGGGCGCTCTTCCCTTCCAGCCCGGCACCAGCGCCCCCGAGCCGCTCGCCGACGAGGTCAAGGCATCGATCCTGCGGCTCATGGCCAATGGCTACAAGGACGAGATGGTGGCCCGGCGTCTCGGTATGTCCGTACGCACCTGCCGTCGGCACATCGCCGAGATCACCGAGGAACTGAAGGCCACCAGCCGCTTCCAGGCAGGGGTCAACGCCACGCTGTCCGGGCTGGTCCAGCCCAGCTCGCAGGAGTAGCCGCCTCGCGGGCGAGAGCCGCTCGCGAACCGTCGAAGCCCGCGTCGTACACGGCGGCGCCCACGCAGTGGCCGTTGGGCAGCAGAAAGGTGCGGAACGCCCACTCGGCACCGGTGCCGGGCGTTCCGTCGGGCCTGTGCACCTTCATGGGCTTGCCGTCGGGGCCGAACCCGAACTCCGTGAACCGGAGTCGCCGCTCGGCCCCGATGGCCTTGCCGTAGGCCTCTTTGAGTGTTCGCAGCCGCACCAGCGTCGGATTGCGTTCCGCCTCAGGAAGATTGGCGAGCGAGATCAGCTCGTACGGTGTGCACACGTGCCCGCTCATCCCCAGGCCGGGCAGTTTCCGGTCGGCGCGCTCCGAGTCCACGCCGATCAGGCCGGTGGTGGTGAGGCCCACCAGCAGCCGGTCCTCGGCGTGACTCAGGCTGATGTCCACCCGGTCGCAGCCGCGCAGATAGGGGCGTCCGGCCGGCCCGTAGCCGAGTTCCACGCCCTCGGGGTCACCGCACGGCATCACGCCCGCCGCGTGCTTCAGCAGCAGGCGGCCGGCGACATGACGGATCCGGGTCTCGGGAGGGGCGACGTCGAGATAGCGGGACCAGTCCCGGCCCAGCAGGCGGCGCATCTCCGGGATGTCCTCCGGCTCGGGGCACCAGTCGGCCAGCCGGGTGTGCACCAGGGCGGTCCCGCACTGCCGGAGATCCCGGAAGACCCGTTCCCAGCCGTCGTCCCGGTCCAGAACCTCTACGGGTTCACGGAGCGGGGGGCCCACGGTCGAGTCGCCCGGAAGCGTCATAACGCGTTCCAGGAGCACACCCAGCCCGCACAACCGCCCCGTACCGAACGCGAGTGCCTGCCCAACGCCGTCTCCCGCCTCATGACAGGGCACCCTCTCCGGACAACGAGGACACCGCCTACGCTACGAAGCCCGCACGTACGTCAAACCACTTATGAGACCAGTCGATACCCCTGCGGCACAAGAAGGGAATCCGCCGCGGCCGGTCGAATTGTCGATTTCAGGAACCGATGCCCACTGGCGTTCCTGCCGTCCCTCCAAAACAATCCTCAACCATTGAAGCAATCTCCGGAGCATCGGAGCACTGATCAGTGAACCACGGGCCCGCTCACCCGAGAGGGCGGCAGAACACCGCACTTGGTGCCGTGCAAGTTGTGGCCATCAGGTTGCGGCCATCAGCACGAACATCCCGGCCGTGAACGGTGCACAAAACCGTGAAATCCGGAATACGGCCCATGCGAAAAGGGCCCCCGCAGGCTCTCGCCTGCGAAGACCCTTCACATCGTCGGGACGACAGGATTTGAACCTGCGACCCCTTGACCCCCAGTCAAGTGCGCTACCAAGCTGCGCCACGTCCCGATGCGCCTCGCCGCGGTGAACCGCGTGATCGCGCGAACAGAACCTTACCGCACACAGGGGGAGTCCCGAAGACGGCGAGCATGGGGGGACAATCGGCGCATGAGCAACACTTCTGGCGACAGGCGGGACCGGGACACGGAGGGCCGGGCGCGCAACGCGCGGCCCCGGGACGGGCTCGGGAGGCCCCTGCCGTACGGGGTGGACGGCGTGGAGCGGCAGCCCGAGGGGGTGGTGCGCGCCCCGGAGGACACCGTCACCGAGGCACAGGCACTGCTGGCGGCGGGGAAGCCGTTCCACGCGCACGAGGTCTTCGAGGACGCCTGGAAGGCGGGCCCCGACGAGGAACGGGCACTGTGGCGGGGGCTCGCCCAGCTCGCGGTGGGGCTCACGCACGCGGCCCGCGGGAACGTGACGGGCGGGGCACGGTTGCTGCGGCGGGGGGCCGGAGCGGTCGAGGAGTGGGGCGCGGGTTCCGGGAACCCGCGTCCGTACGGGCTCGCTTTGGCTGAACTCGCCTCCTGGGCGCGCGAGTTGGCGGGTGCCGTGGAGCGGGACGAAGCCGCCGTGGACGCGTCGGCGTGGGCCCCGCGGTTGCGTGGCGGCGACTCCTGAGCGATTCAACCGGCCGCGCGCGACCGGGTGGGGTGAGCGGGGCCGTGCTGCCGTGCGGCAGACTCTGGAGGTGCGAAAGATTCATGTCATCGGCATCGGCGCGGGCGACCCCGACCACCTGACCCTCCAGGCGGTCAAGGCGCTGAAGAGCACCGACGTGTTCTTCGTCCTGGACAAGGGCGAGGTGAAGTCGGACCTCGTGCGGCTGCGCCGTGACATTCTCGGCGCGCACCTGCCGGAGGGGACGTACCGGACGGTCGAGGCGCGCGATCCCCAGCGCGACCGTACGGCGGAGGGCGCGGGCTACTCCCCCGCCGTCGGGGACTGGCGCAGCGCCCGTGCCGGCGTCTTCGAGCGGCTGATCGCCGAGGAACTGGGCGAGGACGGGACCGGGGCGTTCCTCGTCTGGGGCGACCCCTCGCTGTACGACAGCACGCCGGGTGTCCTGGAGGAGGTCCTGGAACGGGGTGTCGTGGTCTTCGAGTACGACGTCGTGCCGGGCATCAGCAGCGTCTCGTCCCTCGCCGCCCGTCATCGCACCGGCCTCAACCGGGTGGCGCGTCCCGTGCAGATCACCACGGGCCGCCGGCTCGCCGAGGGCCTCCCCGAGGGCGTCGACGACGTGGTCGTCATGCTGGACGCCCATCAGACGTTCCAGCGGTACGCCGGCACGGGCGAGGACATCGACATCTACTGGGGCGCCTATCTGGGCATGCCGGACGAGATCCTCGTCTCGGGGCCCCTCGCGGAGACAGCGCCCCATATCGTCGAGGTCCGCGCGCAGGCCCGCGAGCGCAAGGGCTGGATCATGGACACCTATCTGCTGCGCAGGCATCCCGGGCCCGAGGGCCCTCCCGGAGACGAGGGTGTTCCCGGACCGGGCTGACCAGCTGGACCTCCTCCGTTTCGCGGCAGCGGCCCGCACCCCCATGCGGGCGGCCCCGCATGCACACCCCACCGGCAGGTGTGAAGCTGACCGGTGTGACGACCATCGACACCGCTGGACCGCCCGCCGGACCGCCCGCCGCCGAAGCGCCCGCCACGCAGCCGCCCGTGCTGGACAAGCGGCGCCGCAACGTCGTCTTCGTGACGATCATGCTCGGCATGCTGCTGGCCGCGCTGGACCAGACGATCGTGGGCACGGCCCTGCCCACGATCGTGTCGGACCTCGGCGGCGCGGAGCACATGTCGTGGGTGGTCACCAGCTATCTGCTGGCGGAGACCGTCGCCACGGTGCTCGTCGGCAAGTTCGGTGACCTGTTCGGCCGCAAGCTCGTCTTCCAGGCGTCGGCGATCATCTTCATCACCGGCTCGTTCCTGTGCGGCCTCTCCTCGAACATGCTCCTGCTGATCTCCTGGCGGGCCATGCAGGGCATCGGCGCGGGCGGTCTGATGGTCACCGCGATGGCTCTGATCGCCGACGTGATCCCGCTGCGCGAGCGCGGCAAGTACCAGGGGGCGATCGGCGCGGTGTTCGGCGTCGCCACCGTGATCGGGCCCCTGCTCGGCGGCCTGTTCACCGACCATCTCACCTGGCGCTGGGCGTTCTACGTCAACGTCCCCATCGCGATCCTCGTCGTGGTGGCCGCGGCCCGCACGATCCCGGTGGTGAAGTCGCCGTCCCGGCCGGTCATCGACTATCTGGGCATCGCCCTGGTCGCGGTCGGCGCCAGCGCCCTGATCCTGGCGACGAGCTGGGGCGGCAACGAGTACGCCTGGGGCTCCCCCACCATCATCGGCCTCTTCGCGGGCGGTGTCCTCGCCCTCGCGGCCTTCTGCCGGGTGGAGACCCGCGCGGCCGAACCCATGCTGCCGATGCGGCTGTTCGGCAACCCCGTCTTCACGGTCTGCTCGATCCTCAGCTTCATCGTGGGCTTCGCGATGCTCGGCGCGATGACGTTCCTGCCGACGTATCTGCAGTACGTGGACGGCGACTCGGCGACGATCTCCGGCGTACGCACGCTGCCCATGGTCGTCGGGCTGCTCATCGCGTCGGTCTTCAGCGGCAACGTGATCAGCAAGACCGGCCACTACCGGGTCTTTCCCGTCGTCGGCTCGCTGGTGATGGGCGTCGGGCTCTATCTGCTCTCCCTGATGAACAGCGGCACCGGCACCTGGCTCTCCTCGCTCTACATGTTCGTGCTGGGTGCGGGGATCGGGCTGTGCATGCAGGTCCTCACCATCGCCGTGCAGAACACCGTCGAGTACACCGACCTGGGTACCGCGACGTCCGGCGTCACCTTCTTCCGTACGCTCGGCAGTTCCTTCGGCACGGCGGTCTTCGGCACGATCTACGCCAACACGCTGAAGCCGAACCTGGCGGACGGGGTCGCCGAGGCGGCCCGGACGAGCGGGACCGATCCCGCGGCCCTCACCAAGGCCGCGACCAGCCCGGAGGGGCTGCACGATCTGCCGCCGGCGACCGCCGCGCCTCTCGTCGAGGCGTACGCGGAGACGCTGCAGACCGTCTTCCTGTGGACCGTGCCCGTGGCGGCGCTCGGTTTCCTGGTCTCGCTGTTCCTCAAGCAGGTGCAGCTGCGCGACAGCGCGCGGATGGGGTCCACCGACATGGGCGAGGGTTTCGCGACCCCGTCCGCGGCCGACAACCGGCAGCGTCTGGAAGCCACGGTCGGGAAGATCCTCGGCGGTACGGGGGTCGCCACCCTGCGGCGGATCGTCGTCGGGGCGGACACCCGGCTGGACATCGCGGGTGCCTGGGCCGTGATGCAGGTCGAGCTGTTCACCCGGATGGTCGGTCATGCCAACCTGTCCCTGATCGCCGCGCGGCAACGCCTGCCTCCTGAGGTCCTGGTGCCGGTCTTCCAGCGGATGGTCGACGAGGGGTACCTCACCCGTGAGGGGACGCTGTTCTCCCACACGGAGTCCGGTGCGCGCGAGGCCCGTGTCATCGGCGAGGCGTGGGGGTGCTGGCTGGCCGACCGGGTCGAGCAGGACCTCGGGCGGCCGTCGGGGGCGGAGCTTCGGGTCGCCGTCGACAGCATCGCCAAGCGGCTGCTGGTCGAGGACCTGACGGACGACACGTCTGCGGTGCCCCGCCCGAAGGTACTGGCTGCGGCGGAGAGTGACCGGTGAGGGGTGGGGGTGGGTGCCTGTCTGCGGGCGCGTCGTGGCTGGCCCCGCTCAGCCCAGGGCCCGGTCCAGGTTGAAGGCTGCGCTGATCAGGGCCAGATGGGTGAAGGCCTGGGGGAAGTTGCCCTGTTGTTCGCCGGTGTGGCTGATCTCCTCGGCGTACAGGCCGAGGTGGTTGGCGTAGGTGAGCATCTTCTCGAAGGCGAGGCGTGCCTCGTCGAGCCGGCCGGCCCGGGTCAGCGCCTCGACGTACCAGAAGGAGCAGATCGAGAAGGTGCCCTCCTCGCCGCGCAGGCCGTCGGGGCTCACCTTCGGGTCGTAGCGGTAGACCAGTGAGTCGGAGACCAGGTCCTCGGTGAGCGCGTCGAGCGTGGAGAGCCACTTCGGGTCGGTCGGCGAGATGAACTTGGCCAGCGGCATCATCAGCACCGCGGCGTCCAGGACGTCGTCGTCCTCGTGCTGGACGAACGCCTTGCGCGTCGGTGACCAGCAGCGGTCCATGATCCGCCGGTAGATCGTGTCCCGGGCGCCGCGCCAGCACGGGAGGTCCGCGGGCAGGCCCCGGCGGTTGGCCAGCCTGATCGCCCGCTCGATCGCCACCCAGCACATGAGCCGGGAGTAGAGGAAGTTCTTACGGCCGCCGCGGGTCTCCCAGACACCCTCGTCGGGCTGGTCCCAGTGGTCGCACACCCACTCGACCAGCGCGCAGATGTCGTCCCACTGGTCGCTGGAGATCGGCTGGGCCCACTTGTCGTAGAGGTAGACCGAGTCGATGAGTGCGCCGTAGATGTCGAGCTGGAGCTGGTCGGCCGCCGCGTTGCCGATCCGGACGGGGGCGGAGCCCTTGTACCCCTCCAGGTGGCCGAGCTCCTGCTCACTCAGGTCGGTGCGCCCGTCGATGCCGTACATGATCTGCAGCGGGCCCGCGGGGCGGCCGTCGCCGGGGCTGATGTGTCTGGCCGTGAACGCCATGAACGACTTGGCCTCGCTGGTGAACCCCAGGCGCAGCAGGGCGTACACGCAGAACGCCGCGTCGCGCACCCACACGTACCGGTAGTCCCAGTTCCGTTCGCCGCCGAGCTGCTCGGGCAGGCTGGTCGTCGCGGCGGCCACGATCGCACCGGTCGGCGCGTAGGTGAGGAGTTTGAGGGTCAGCGCGGAGCGGTGCACCATTTCGCGCCACCGGCCGCGGTACTGGGAGGCGGTCAGCCAGTTCCGCCAGAACGCCACGGTGGCGCCGAACAGCTCCTCCGCCTCGGCGCGCGGGCAGCCGCGGGGCTCTACGCCGCCGCTGACCTGGTCGAGGGCGAACACCGCCGACTCGCCCTCGTGGAGTTCGAAGTCCGCCGTCGCGTCGAGCCCGTCGCAGGCGAGCGGCTCGGTGGAGGTCAGGGCGAGCGAGAGGTTCTTGGACTCGAAGACCACCGTGTCGTCGTGGATCCGGGCGGTGTGCGGCTGCGCCGCGTAGTCGAAGCGGGGTGCCACGCGCGCGTGGAAGGGGACCGAGCCGCGTACACACAGCACGCGGCGGATCAGCCGGTGCCGGTCCGCCTCGGTCTCGTCGCCGTCCACCGGCATGAAGTCCTGGATCTCGCCGACGCCGTCCTCCGTGAAGAAGCGGGTGAGCAGGACGTTGGTGTCCGGGAAGTAGAACTGCTTGGTCCTGGCCGGGACGGCGGCGGTCAGTTCGAAGGAGCCGCCCTTGTCCGCGTCGAGGATCGAGGCGAAGACGCTGGGGGCGTCGAAGGAGGGGCAGCAGTACCAGTCGATGGTGCCGTCGATGCCGACGAGGGCGACGCTGCGCAGGTCGCCGATGAGGCCGTGGTCGGCGATCGGGAGGTAGTGGCCCGATGTCGGTGGGTCCTGGTGAGCGGATGCCTCGGACATGGCCTCAGGGTAGACGTTCCGCCGGGGGGGTCGCCGGGAGTCCGTGGGTCCGTTCGGGCCGGTCGCGCCCACGCGGCCGAGCCGCGGGATGTCACGGTCCCGCGCCCCTGCGGGACGCCCTCCGCAGGGCGCTGTTCAGCGCAGCAGCAGCTGCAGGCCGCCCAGGATCGTCGCCGCGATGACCAGGCGTTCGAACAGGCGCTGGTTGATGCGGTCCACCGCCCACTTGCCGATGAGGGCGCCGGGGAGGACGAAAGCCGCCAGGGCCGCGTCCAGGAGCAGGGAGTGGCCGTCGATCAGGCCGAGGCCGACGCTGAAGGGGACCTTGGAGACGTTGACGATCAGGAAGAAGAAGGCGGAGGTGCCCAGGAAGCCGAGCTTGCGGAAGCCCGCGGAGAGGAGATACATCGACATCACGGGGCCGCCCGCGTTGGCGACCATCGTGGTGAAGCCGCCCAGCACTCCGTAGGAGCGGGCCTTGATCCGGCCGGTGCGCGTGGCCACCGAGTCGGGCTCCTCGTCGGTCTGCGCCGCCTCGGCCTTCCGGCGGCGCCACACGGTGACGCCGGCCATGAGCAGCAGGATCGCGCCGATCGACGTACGCACCATCGCGTCGTCGGCCCACACCAGGAACAGCGTGCCGACGACCACGCCCGCGGCGACCGCCGGGAACAGCTTCCACAGGGTCGGCCAGTGCGCGTGCCGCCGGTAGGTGAGCACGGCGAGCACGTCCCCGACGATCAGGATGGGCAGCAGCACCCCCGTGGACGCCCTGGTCGGCAGGACCGCCGCGAAGATCGCGAGGCTGACGGTGTTGGCCCCGCTCACGGCGGTCTTGGAGAAGCCGACGAGCAGAGCCGCGGCGGCGAGGGCGGCGAACTCCCAGGGAGTGATGTGCCAGAGCGTCATCGTGTTCATGCGGGGACCGATGCTATGCCCACCTATCCGGCCCTGTCAGGGGCGTCTCGACAGATGACCCCTGCCACCGCCACCGGCCGCGCTCTCTGGACCGCCTCCTCGCCCCCTGGAAGGATCTCCCTTGATCGTCCCCGCCCGCCCCTGATCGCCCTCGAACCTTCGCCGACGCCGATGGAGGACCCATGGCCGACTCCCGCGAACACACCCTCACGGGCACCCGGAGCAGCATCACGGCACGCGAGTGGCCACGGGCACGGCCGCGGTACGTGGCACTGCTGGTCCATGGATACGGCGAGCACATCGGCCGCTACGAATACGTCGCCGACGTGCTGCACGGGCATGGCGCGGCGGTGTTCGGCCCCGACCACACGGGACATGGGAAGTCCGGCGGCGAACGGGTGCTGATCGAGGACTTCGAGGACGTGGTGAGCGACGTCCACGCGGTGGAGCTGCTGGCCCGGGACGCGTACCCGGGCGTGCCGGTCGTGCTGATCGGCCACTCGATGGGTGGCCTCGTCGCGGCGCGACACGCCCAGCGGTACGGGGACGGGCTGGCCGGGCTCGTCCTGTCGGGGCCGGTGATCGGTACCTGGGAGCCACTCCATCAACTGCTCGCGCTCGACCCGCTGCCCGAGGTCCCCATCGACCCGACGGCGCTCTCACGCGATCCGGCGGTCGGACGGGCGTACGCGGCGGATCCCCTCGTCTGGCACGGGCCGTTCAAGCGGCCCACGCTGGAGGCCTTCGTCCACACCCTGGACACCGTCTCCAAGAGCGGTGACGTGGGGACTCTCCCGCTGCTGTGGCTGCACGGGGACGACGACCGGATCGTGCCGTTGCCCGCCAGCCGGGCCGGCATCGAGGAGCTGCGCGGCACCGAGTGGGACGAACGCGTGTACCCGGGCGCCCAGCACGAGGTGTTCAACGAGACGGTCAAGGACGCGGTCCTGGCCGATGTCACACGCTTCGTGGACGGCGTGCTCGCGTGAAACCCCTCCTGCCGGGCAGGCAGGCAGAACACGAGGATACGAACGAAAGGGACACCCGATGGCCGACGCCCTCGAACTCGACGCGCTGTGGGCCGAGTTCCACCGCGTGGTGAACATGACCTCACAGGAGCTGGCAGCCTGGCTGCGGGTGAACGACGCGTCCGAGGAGTCCGTGGCGCCGCCCGAGCACGCGGGCGCGCCGACCGGCGAGCATGTGCTGGCCATCCTGCAGAAACGGCGCATCGATCTCACCGAGGACGACCTCGACGTGATGTACGAGGTCGTGGACACCGTCACCGCCGAGACCGGCCCCGAGCGCGGGTCGAAGCAGGGGTCCGAGGCCGAGGAGACGCGTCGCCGCCACCGGCTGATGACCCTGGGGCACGACCCGAGCAGGCCGCAGGTGTGAGTGCTGCCGTCGACGCCGTCGACCGCCGCGTTGCGGAGCAGGAAGCCCACGACGTCCACGACGTCCACGACGTCCCGCACGCGCGCGAACCGTCCCGCGGGCGTCCGTGCGCGGCAGTTCTCCAGCACCTCGGCGGGCTGGGCCGCCCAGAACGGGTTGTCGCCGACGAGTTCGAGAGTCACGAGACGCAGCGCGGCCTCGATGTCGTACTCGGCCACGGTGTTCCGGTCGCGCGCGATACCGGCGAGCACCCGATGATCGACGCGCTCGACACCGGCCAGGGCGGGAGCGAGCCCGATACCGGCCGTACCCCCGACCACGACCACACCGCTCATGGCTCGTCCTCCGGCGCGTAGCAGCTCATGACCGCTTCTCCAGTACGTCGCGCAGGTGGTCCCAGTCGCGTGCGAACCGGCAGGAGTGGCGCGACGGCGGCTGTGTGCCTGCGTCTCCGGCCGATGCACCGGTCCCGTACCGGCGCGCCCGGTCGGCCGCCGGGTTGGCCACGGCTCAATCGCGTGCCTGACGGCCCACCCCTGATCAAGTTAGCTTAGGCTAAGCTAACTGACTCTGAGGAGGCTCGGGTGCCCACGCCCCCAGGGAGGAGCCCGCCCATGGTCCTGCCCGTCATCAACCCCTATGCCATGCCCGAACGTTCCGCGGTTCCCGCGTCCGGCCCGGCCTGGACGATCGACCCGGCGCGGGCGGCGCTGCTCGTCCACGACATGCAGAACCACTTCGTCCAGGCCTTCCCGCCCGGCTGCTCACCCGTCGTGGAACTGATCGACAACATCGCCACCCTGCGCGAACTGGCGGGCACCCTCGGCATGCCGATCGTCTTCAGCGCCGAACCGGCCGGGCAACGCCCCGGCCAGCGCGGTCTGATGCGCGACATCTGGGGTCCGGGCATCGGCCCGGAACCCGACGGGGACGCGGCGGTCGTGGCACCGCTCATGCCCCGGGTGGGGGAACACCTGATGGTCAACGTCCGCCACAACGCGTTCCTCCGCAGCCATCTCGGCAGGCTGCTGCGCTCCGAGGGGCGGGATCAGCTGATCCTCTGCGGGGTGCGGGCGCACCTGGGCATCCTGCTCACGGCCGCGGACGCCTTCATGCACGACATCCAGCCGTTCGTGGTGGCCGACGCGGTGGCCGACTTCTCCGCCGAGGACCACTCCATGGCGCTGCGGTGGATCGCGCGGACGGGCGTCGTCTGCACCACCAACCAGCTGATCCGCCACCTTCTGCACGGCAAGGCGGCACAGAGCATGTGACGGGCGCCGGCGCACTGCCGCGCCGGGGCAGCGGCCCGATCGGACGCGACAGCGGGGTAGTTCACGCGCAGGGGCGTCCCGGATACTCGTCGCTCTCCGGCACACCCGCCTCGCGCATCCTGCGCAGGACCTCGCCCCGCAGCGGCCCGTCGTCGATGTCCACCAGGCAGTTGGTGTCCCGGTCGAAGACGAGGACGTCCCCCGCGGTGTCCCAGAGCACCCACCTGCGCGGGTACTCGGGCGCCCGCCACAGATGGGCGTACGTTTCCACGCTGTCGATGCGCGTGCTCACAGTGCGCCTCCTTCGGTCTCGCGGCCGTCGACGAATGTCGCGACCACGTCGATGTCGCCGATGCGCGCGACCTCGACGCCCGTGGGGTCGTCGCCCAGGACGATCAAGTCCGCGCTCCTGCCCGGTGTGAGGCTGCCCGCGCGGTCCTCCCAGTGGCAGGCGAAGGCGCCCGCCACGGTGTAGGCGCGCAGTGCCTCGCCGACCGTGACACCCTCGTCCGGGCCGATGACCTGCCCCGGCTCGGAGGCCCGCTCGACCATGAACTGGATCGCCCTGAGCGGCGATCCGTCCGCGACGGGCCGATCGGAACTGCCGGCCAGTGTGATGCCGTGGTCGAGGAATCCCCGTCCACGGTACAGCCAGGGTGCTCGATGCGGTGCCGAGCGCCCGGCGGGCAGCCGCAGCTCCAACCGCCGGCCCGTGCCGGTGGTGTCGCGGAGCGGGTCCAGCGGGCTCTTCAGCGGCAGGGGTGCCGCACTCCGCAACACGCCTGTCCAGAAGGGCAGTTCCACGCTCCGTCAACTCGCGTACGGTGTGCGGCGCGTCCAGCACCAGGACGTCCATGCCTTCGCACGGCGGGATGTCCGCCGCGACCTCCCGGTGGTGAGCATGCGGACCGGGCGTCGGCCAGCGTGTACGAGATGCGGTCGGCCGGATAGTCGGTGTCCACCGGCAGATGGTCGGCGCCGGACTTCAGTACGGCGACCTCGGCGACGATCAGTTCGGCCGGGTGTCCTCGAAGGCCGGCGCGATCTCGTCGGGCCGCTGCCGCACCTGCTCGGCGAACACCTCCGGCCAGGTCCGCAGAGGCGGGAGGAGGGGGGGCGTCGTGGTCGGTGTCGTTCCACTCCTCCAGGACGCGGTGACGTTCCCCGGCGTCCAGCAGGTCCAGTTCACCGATCGGGGTGCACGGCCGGGCGATCGCGTCGGCCAGCAGGGTGGCGTAGTGGCCCGCGGTACGCAGAGCGGTCCCGTCACGGAACAGGTCCGGGCGGTACCTCGACCTCGTCAACACCGGACACAGCTGACCGTGCCTCCAGAGTGTGTGGAACCGGTTCAGCCGGAGGACCGCAGGTCACATTGAGGAAGGGTCACCTAACCGCAAGGTCTCTTCTCTGTGGACCACGTGATCCCCACTACGATTAAGGCCTGCCTAACTTTAGGGAGCTGGCCGTTGGACGACGTACCTCGACCTGGCCCATCAGATCGATGTCCTGGACCTGGTCACCGACCTCAACCGCCGGGAGAACCGCACGGTCGTGATGGTCCTCCACGACCTCAACCAGGCCTGCCGGTACGCCGATCACGTGGTCGCCATGAAATCCGGAAAGATCGTCGCGGAGGGCAGCCCGGCCGAGGTCGTCACCGCCGAGACGGTCGAGCACGTCTTCGACCTGACCTGCCGCATCACGATGGACCCGGTCAGCGGCACCCCCCTGGTCATCCCCATGGGCCGCCACCACGGCCCTACGCCTTGAGGGGCACGGGGAACGGCGCGCCCAGCCACAACGCACCCGCAGCCGAACGCCCCGCCCCACTCCACCCCTCAGCCGACGACGTCGTCCGACACGACAGTCGTCCCCGTTCCGACCCCACCGACCAGCCCGTCGAGCAACGCATGCGGCGCCCGCCCGTCAAGAACCCGGGCAACCCCCACCCCACCCCGCACGGCCCGCAGACACGCCTCCATCTTCGGCCCCATCCCGCCGGCCAGCCCCGGCAGCACCCGCTCCAACTCCCCCACCCCGATCCGGTCGACGACCCGCTCACTCGCGGGCCAGTCGGCATACAGCCCCGGCACGTCGGTGAGGACGACGAGAACCCGCGTCCCCAAAGCGGCGGCCAACGCCCCGGCCGCCGTGTCCGCGTTGACGTTGCAGACCTGCCCGTCCTCGCCCCGCCCGACGGAGGAGACCACCGGAATGTGGCCGCCCTCCAACAGAAGCCGTACGACGCCGGTGTTGACCCGCGCCACATCTCCGACCAGCCCGATGTCGACGCGCTCACCGCCCACTTGGGCGTACCGCTTGACGGCGGTGAGGGTGTGTCCGTCCTCGCCGCTGAGGCCGACCGCGTGCGGCCCGTGCTCGTTCAGCAGTCCGACCAGGTCCTTCTGGACCTTGCCGGACAGCACCATCCGTACGACCTCCATGGTCTCGGGGGTGGTGACCCGAAGCCCGTTCAGGAAGTCGGACCTGAGCCCGAGCCGGTCCAGATGAGCGGCGATCTGCGGGCCCCCGCCATGCACCACGACCGGCCGGACGCCCGCCCGGTACAAGGTGAGGACGTCCTGGGCGAAGGCCCGCCGGAGCGTGTCGTTAGTCATCGCGTGGCCGCCGTACTTGACGACGACCGTGTGCCCGCGCAGGTGTTCCAGCGCCACGAGCCGCTCGGCGGGACCGACGGACGCGGCACCCTCGGTCACCGCGTCCGCCACGACCGCGTCCGCCACGACCACCTCCGTCACCCCGGCGTCCGCGTCCGTCACCGCCGTGCCGCTCACGCGGCGTGCTCCGCCCCGGCCGCGGTGCGGACCCGCTTGACGACCAGCCCGCGCAGCCGCCCGTTCCTCGCCTCCGTGCCGGCGACGGTGTCGGCCGAGCCGACCGGCGCCGGGCGCTGCAACAGCACGTCACCGGCGTCGAGTTCGGCGTTCACCCGGTGCGCGGTGACCCCGACCTCCCGCTCGCCGCTGACGAGGGCCCGGAGCAGCGGGGAGAAGCCCGCGTAGGCCGGGAGCAGCGGGTCGTGGATGTCGAGCGTGCCGTGGGGCGGCAGGTCGAGGAGCTCGGGGTCCTCGGGCCGGTTGCGCAGCAGCACCGGTACGCCGTACTTCTCGGCCGGGACCACCTCGTGGTCGGAGTCCAACAGAGCCTGAAGGGTGCGATGCCCCCAGGTCTGGCAGCCGAACATGACGACCCGCACAGTCGATCCCCTCCTAGGACACACCATTGCAAGGTAAGGCTAACCTTATGCAACATCAGTGGCGCCTAGGGGAAGGAAAAGTTGCGGTGAACGCACTGCACGACGAACCGGACGCCGTCCTTGACGTGCTCGGTATAGGGTTTGGGCCGTCAAATCTCGCACTGGCCATTGCAGTTGAGGAACACAACGCCCAAGCCGCTCCGGAGAACCGGATCCGCGCGGGATTCCTGGAGCGCCAGCCGTCGTTCGGCTGGCACCGGGGCATGCTCATCGAAGACGCCACGATGCAGGTGTCCTTTCTCAAGGACCTGGTCACCATGCGCAACCCGACCAGCGACTTCAGCTTCCTGTGTTTCCTGCGGGAGCGGGGCAGGATGGTGGACTTCCTCAACGCCAAGACGCTGTTCCCCCTGCGGATCGAGTTCCATGAGTACTTCGAGTGGGCGGCCGCCCGGGTGGCACACCTCGTCGACTACTCGGACGAGGTCGTGTCCGTCGACCCGGTGACCGGCCCCGACGGCGAGGTCCGCTATCTGGACGTCGTCAGCCGCGTGCCCGGCGAACCGGGCCGGACCGTCACCCGGCGGGCCCGGAACATCTCGGTGGCCGTCGGCCTGGAGCCGCATCTGCCCCCGGGGACCGCCCTGTCCGACCGCATCTGGCACAACAGCGAACTCGTGCCGCGCGTGCGGGAACTGAACGCCTCCGGTGGCGGCGACGCGGTGGGCCGTGTCCTGGTGCTCGGCGCGGGCCAGAGCGGCGCCGAGGCACTCGACTACCTGCACCGGTCCTTCCCCGGGGCGGAGATCTGCGCGATCTTCGCCAAGTACGGGTACACACCCGCCGACGACAGCCCGTTCGCCAACCGGATCTTCGACCCGGAGGCCGTGGACGTCTACTTCCGGTCCACGCCGGAGGTGAAACAGTCCCTGGTCGACTACCACCGCAGCACCAACTACTCGGTGGTCGACATGGACCTCATCGAGTCGCTGTACGCGACGATGTACCGCGAGAAGGTCCAGGGCCGCGAGCGGCTGCAACTGCGCAACGTGTCCCGCATCCGGGACGTCCGCAGCCTCGACGACCACCTGGAGGTCACCGTCGAGTATCTCCCCACCGGGGAACGGGAGGTGATCTCCGCGGACCTGCTGGTCCACGCGACCGGCTACCGTCCCAGAGACCTCGACACCATGCTGGGCAGAGCCGCGAAACTCTGCCTGCGGGACGACAAGGACGCCGTACGCGTCGGCCGCGACCACCGGATCGAGCTGACACCCGACGTCACGGCGGGCATCTACCTGCAGGGCGCGACCGAGCACACACACGGTCTCACCTCGACCCTGCTGTCCACCACGGCGGTACGATCCGGCGAGATCCTGGAGTCCCTGATCGCCCACCGCTCAAGCGACTTGACGGTTTCGGCGGGCTGAGGCCCGCCCCGCGCGGGTGTGACACCACGCCGCACCCGCGCGGACGCACTCGTACCACCACACCTCGTACCACCACACCCGAGCGGGGCTCTCTCACACGTGCCCGCCTGGGCAATGCCATGGTCAGCAACTTAGAGTAGCCTCACCTAACTTTTCTTCGTCCGATCCCGGAGGGGTTGCGGGTGAGTCCTACATATCCGTCAGGACGTGACGTCCTGCGGGAGTCGGTCAAAGGGCAGCGCCGGGACGTCGGTCTCGGCGCACTGCTCGCGTCCGGACACCAAGTCGGGGAAGCCCTGGTTCCGGTGCTGATCGGCGTGGTGATCGACCGGGCCGTCACCGGCTCCGACACCGGCGCCCTCCTCCTGTGGCTCGGCGTCCTCGCCATGGTCTACGTCGGGCTGGCCCTGTCCTTCCGCTTCGGCGCCTGGGCCGGCGACCGGTCGTCTGTCCGGGCCGAACACTCCCTGCGCATCGCCCTCGTACGACGCGTACTGCACCCCGGCGGCGGCGCCGAGGACGGCCGGCTGCCCGGAGCGCTCGCCAACACCGCGACCGAGGACGCCAAGCGGGTCGGCGGTGTCAACACGGCCGTGATGTACGGGATCGCGTCCCTGGCCGGCATCCTCACCTGCGCCTTCGTCCTGCTGCGTACGTCGGTCATGCTCGGTCTGGTCGTCCTCCTCGGCACGCCCGTGCTGCTGTGGCTCGGGCATCTGCTGAGCAAGCCCCTGGAGACCCGCAGCGAGGCCGAGCAGGAGCGCGCGGCACACGCCTCCGCCGTCGCCGCCGACCTGGTGGCCGGCCTCCGGATCCTCAAGGGCATCGGCGGCGAGTCGGCGGCCATCGCCCGCTACCGCACCACCAGCCGCGACTCCCTGGCGGCCACGCTGAAGGCGGCCCGCGCACAGGCCTTCCAGAGCGGCATGGTGCTCTCCCTGACCGGCTGCCTGATCGCCCTGGTCGCCTTGGTCGGCGGACGGCTGGCCGCCGAAGGCACCATCAGCCTCGGCCAGTTGGTGTCGGCGGTCGGGCTCGCGCTCTTCCTGGTCGGCCCCCTCGAAGTACTCGCCTGGGTCAACGCCGAACTCGCCCAGGGCCGCGCCTCGGCCGGCCGGGTCGCGGAGGTCCTGGCCACCCCGCACGGAGTCACCGCCGGTGACCTGAGCCTGCCCACGGAGGTGCGCGGCGCCCTGCGGCTGGCCGGCGTCAGCCACGGCGGACTGCGCGAGGTGGACCTGGACATCGCGCCCGGCGAGCTGCTCGGCGTGGTCGCCACCGACCCCGCCCACGCGACCGATCTGCTGCGCTGCCTGGCCCGGCGGGCCGATCCCGACACGGGCACGGTGGAACTGGACGGCGTGTCCCTGCGGGACCTGGACCCGGCCGAGATGCGTACGGCCCTGCTGGTGGCCGAGCACGACGCGGACCTCTTCGAAGGCACCGTGCGCGACAACGTCATGGCCGCCGCCCCCGCGTCCGGCGATCCCGCACCGGCGATGACGGCGGCCGGAGTGGCCCAGGTCGCGCAGACACTGCCCGAGGGCGAGGACACCGCGGTCAGCGAGCGCGGACGCTCGCTCTCCGGCGGGCAGCGCCAACGGGTGGCGCTGGCACGCGCGTTGGCGGCCGACCGTGCCGTCCTGGTGGTCCACGATCCGACCACGGCGGTGGACGCGGTGACCGAGGCGGGCATCGCGACCGGCCTGCGCGAGGTCCGCAAGGGACGTACCACGGTCGTGGTGACCACCAGCCCCGCGCTGCTCGCCGTGACGGACCGGGTCGTACTGCTCGAAGGCGGCCGGGTCACCGACACGGCCCCGCACGCCGACCTGATCGCCCGTCATGAGACCTACCGAGCGGCGGTTCTGGCATGAGCGACACCGTCGCCGATCCGAACGACCCCACCACCGCGGGCCGGGAGTTGCTGCCCACAGCGACACCACAGCGGCGGCCTGCGGCTCCGACGACGACTCCGGCTCGGACGCGGCGGGCGCGGACAGGTCCCCGTCCGCGAACAGCGCCTTCCCGGTGACCCTGGCCCACAAGTACGGCAACACCACCGTCGAGTCCGAACCGAAGCGGATCGTGACGGTCGGGCTGACCGACCAGGACGCCGTACTCGCCCTCGGCAAGGTGCCCGTCGGGACCACCGAGTGGCTCGGCGGCTACAAGGGCGCCATCGGGCCCTGGGCCGCCGACAAGCTGGGCAGCGGGAAGACCCCCACCGTGCTGAAGGACACCGGCACGGGTCCGCAGACCGAGAGGATCGCCGCCCTCAAGCCCGACCTGATCCTCGCGGTCTACGGCGGTCTCACGAAGGACCAGTACACGACCCTCTCGAAGTTCGCCCCGGTCGTGGCCCAGCCCAAGCAGTACAACGACTTCGGTGTGCCGTGGCAGCGGCAGACCGAGATCATCGGCAAGGCGCTCGGCCAGGAGTCCGAGGCGAAGGATCTCGTGAAGGGCGTCGAGTCCGACTTCGCGACCGCCGCCAAGGACAATCCCGAGTTCGCCGAGTCGACCGGCGTGATGGCGACCCCGTACGAGGGCATCTTCGTCTTCGGCAGCCAGGACTCGCGCTCACGGGTCCTGACCGACCTCGGTTTCACACTGCCGACCGACCTCGACAAGGTCATCGGTGACAAGTTCGGTGCCGACATCAGCAAGGAACGCACCGACCTGCTGAACACCGACACCGCCGTCTGGATCGTCGGGGACAAGGCGAAGGACGCGGCCGAGCTCCACAAGAACGCGCTCTACGGCGACCTGGACGTGGTGAAGCAGGGCCGCGAGGTCTTCGTCGAGGAGACCAGCGACTACGGCAACTCCGTCTCCTTCGTGTCGGTGCTCAGCCTGCCCTACATGCTGGAGCGCCTGGTGCCGCAGCTGGCCGCGGCCGTCGACGGCGACACCGCCACGAAGGTGACCGAACCGACCTCATGAGAGTGACCTCGCGATTGCCGCGGGGCACAGCGGACAGAAGGTCCGGGGCACGGACGATCCGTGGCCCCGGACCACGCTGTGTCGGGCGACACGCTCGCGACACCAGAGGCTGAAAGTATGATCAACCAATGTCTGACATGACCGAAACCACGCCCGGCTGGCTGCCCCACGACGAGCTGGAGCAGGCGCGCGCCCGTATGCCGATCCTGTACGTCGAGGCCGTGCCGGTCCGCGTCGACGACAGCGGCGAAGTGACCAGCATCGGACTGCTGCTCCGCATGGGATCGGGCGGAGCGGTCAGCCGCGCGCTCGTCTCCGGCCGGGTGCTGCACCACGAACGGGTCAGGGACGCCCTGCTGCGCCATCTGGAGAAGGACCTCGGGCCGGTCGCGCTGCCCCGGATCCCGGCCTCGCTGCAGCCGTTCACCGTCGCCGAGTACTTCCCGACGCTGGGGGACACGCCGTTCCACGACCCCCGCCAGCACGCGGTGTCGCTCGCGTACATCGTGCCGGTGACCGGCGACTGCCGTCCCCGCCAGGACGCGCTCGACCTGGTCTGGTTCAGCCCTCAGGAGGCTTCGTCCCCCATGGTCCTGAACGAGATGTCGGGCGGCCACGGGGCCCTGCTCAAGCAGGCCCTCGCACATGTGGGCGGCCTGTCCTGAGAAAGGTGCGGGGATCACTGTCCGGCAGCCCGGCGTCCACTCAGACCGTGCGAGTGGACGCCGGTGTGGAAGGGGACGGCGGTGTGGAAGTGGACGGCGGCATGGCAGGGGACGGCACGGGCGTCGGCGGCGTGATCCCGAACCTCTCGGCGTTCTCCGTCAGCTCGCGCCACACCTTGGGCGCCACGGGAATTCCCCGTACGCCCCGCTCGGCGGCCACACCGGCGCTGCGCTCGCCCGGATAGAAGACGCCCTCCGCACCGTCCGCCGCCGGCAGCCCCTTGAGGGTGCCGAGTGTGGCGTCGACGGCCGCGGTGAATCCCTCCGCGCCTCCGAACGCGGCCGGGTCCAACGCGATGAGCAGCGCGTTCTGGCGGTGCCTGCGGCCCTGCGGGTCGTCCGAGTGGAACGCGGCGAGGATCGGCGCGCCGACGAGCACACTGGTGAGCAGTTCGAACGCGAGTGACATGCCCGACCCCTTGGCGCCGCCCAGCGGCAGCGGCATGACCGCCTTCTCCGGGTCCGTGGTGGGGGTGCCGTCCTCGGTGGCCGCCGCTCCCTCCGGCAGCGGGGTCCCGCTCGCCCTGGCCTGGCGGATCTTCCCGAGGGCGATGGTGGCGGTGGCCATGTCGAGGAGCAGCGGGGCCTGCTCGGCGGCCGGTACGGCGACGGCGAGCGGGCTGGTCGCGACGGCGGCGCCCCTGACACCGGTGTAGCCCATGTTGGGCATGCCGGCGACGAAGCCGAGTCCGACCATCCCCTGTGCGGCGATCTTCGAGACGTAGTAGCCGATGGCGCCGGTGTGGACGGTGCCGCGCACCCCGACGGAGGCGATACCGGTGGTCCTCGCCCGTGTCACGGCCTCGTCGGCGGCGGCGCTCAGCGCCACCGGGCCGGGGGCCCGGTCGGCGTCCAGGACGGCGGCGGCCGCAGTGCTGGACTCGAACCGCAGCTGCGCACGCGCGTTGGCCACGCCCTTGGCGAGCAGTTCCAGATAGGCGGGGACGCGGGCGATGCCGTGGGAGTCGACGCCGCGCAGCGCGGCCCAGACGAACACGTCCGCGGTGGTGGCGGCGTGCTCCGGACTGAGACCGCCCTTCTCCAGGAGGGCGGCGGAGAAGGCGCGCAGGTCGTCTGCGGGCACCAGGACCTTGGTGGGTGCGTGGGACATGGGGTCTCCTGGGTCAGCGGGTGACGAGGACGTCGACCACCGCGGTGGTGCCCTCGGACACGGCCTTGAGGGCACGCTCCAGCGCGGGCGTGAGCGCGTCCGAAGTGTCGACGGTCTCGGTGTGCATGCCGAACGGTTCGGCGAACCGGGCCAGTCGGGGCAGCCCGCTCAGATCGGTGCCGAGCCACTCCCCGGTCCCGGCAGCCGCGCCCCCGGGATAGAACCTGCGGTGGTTGAGGTTCATCGATGTGTAGGCACGGTTGTTGAACACCACGATCAGCAGCGGCAGTTCGTACGCCTTGGAGGCGTCGTACGACGGCACGACCGGGTTGTACGCGAAGGCGCCGTCGCCGATCGTGAGGACCACCGGGCGCTCCCGGGCGGCGAGTTTGACCCCGAGCGCGACCGCGATGCCCTGGCCGAGCCCGCCCTGCACGTAGAAGTACGAGTCGGGCGCGTCGGTCCGGACATGCCTCCTGACGACCCGGCTGTGGGTGATGGTCTCGTCGACGACGATGCCCTCCCGGCCTTCGAGCAGCTTGCGCAGGGTGGCGGCGACGAGCACGGGGTCGACACCCTCGGCCTCTCCCCGGCCCGTTTCCCGGCCTCCTCCCCCGGCGGCGGCCCGCACCTCGGCGGCAGCGATCGCGTCCCGTTCGGAGCGGTGCCGTGCCTCCTGTGCCGTACGACGGACGGCCGCGGCGGTTTCGTCCAGGCCCTTCGCCCGCTTGGCGAGCTGGCGCAGGGTGTTGGTGGTGTTGCCCTCCAGGTACCTGTCGGCGAACAGGACTTGGTAGACGACGTGCGGGCGCTGCGGCACCTCGTCGATGACGACGACCCTGGCCCGGGAGGGGCGGCGGGACGGCGGGTAGAAGGGGGCGCGGCAGTTGACGAGGAGGATGAGGTCCGCCTCGTCCATCCACGGCCCGATGTCGCTGCCGGCATGCAGCGGATGGCTGCGCGGGAAGTTGCCGCAGACCGCCGAGTCGGGCTCGACGACCGGGAGGTTCCATGCCTCGGCGAAGGCGACCAGGGCTTCGAAGCCGCCCTCCTCACGGCCCGCCGTCTCGGTCACGATCACCGGATCGCGGGCCTCCCGGATCAGTTGCGCGACCGTGTCGACCTGCTCGGGCGAGCTGTGGGTGGAGCCCGGCGGCACGACCGGACGGGCCTCCCGGCCGTCCCACTCCTCCAGCAGGATCTCCAGCGGGATGTTGAGGTACGCCGGTCCGCCCGGGGCCCGCCAGGCCAGTTCCGCGGCCCGCGTGATCATGGTGGGCAGGGTGTGGACGCTCGCCGCCTCGGTGGCCCACTTGGTGAAGGGCCGGGCGACGCCGTGCGGGCCGCCCACGACGGAGAGGTTGCGGTACCACTGGCCGCCCGGGTCCTGACCGGGTCCGTCGCCGTACGTGGTCGACTCCGAGGAGGCCACCACCATGGGGACGCCGGCGAGCAGCGCCCCGTGCACGGCCATGGAACCCTGCAGCAGCCCGGGAGTGGCGTGCAGCAGCACGCCCTGGGGGCGCCGGCTCACCAGGCCGTAGCCGGTGGCCATCCCGACGGCGACGGTCTCGTGCGTCAGGTCGAGGTACGCGGGACAGGGCAACCCGTCCCGGTGGCGCCGGGCGAGGGACTCCCACACCGGGGCCCACTCGGAACCCGACGAGCAGAAAAGGTAGTCGGCGCCGACGGCGCCGAAGGCGGTGACGAGGGCGTCTCCGCCGTCGGCACCCGGGGAACCGGCCGTGTCGGTCACCTGCGATGACATCTCTGTCGGCATCTCTGTTGGCACCTCCGGTGGCATCTCTGGTGGTCCCTCAGCCCTCGATCGGCCAGTTCAGGACCTCGGAGATACCGCGGCCCATGATCCATTCGAGCTCCTCGGGCGTGAAGTCCCAGTGCTTGGTGAACTGCTCGACGGTGTCGGTGTACGTGATGCCGTGGCCGAGCAGCCGTGTGATGTCGGTGCCGTAGAAGCAGCGCCGCGGGCCCATCCTGTCGACCATCTCGCGCACGTACTTCTGGATGTTGTTGTTCGGGAAGGGCTGCGTGGAGTAGCCCGGCAGCGCCGAGACCTTCACGTAGATGTTCGGGTGGGCGGCGAGGTCGGCGGTCTCCTGGACCCAGTAACCGATCGCGTCGTCGACACAGCGGGCCATGATGCCCATGTGATCGATGATGATCTTCAACTCGGGGTGCCTGGCGGCGATCTCCCCGAGTTCCCGCTTCCAGATCGGGGCGTGGACCATCGTCGGGATACGCAGTTCCTCGGCGAGGGGCCAGTACCAGTCGTTGGTGCCGTCGATCATCCAGTTGCGGTCGATCGGCCGGTGGAACGTGAGCCGGGTGCCCTTCACATGCGGGTTCTGCGCGAAGTCCGCCAGCAGCGCCTTGCCCTCTTCCGGCTTGTTCTGCGGAATGCGGGCCATGATGCCGAAGCGGTCCGGGTGCGCCTCGCACGCCTCCAGGGCGTAGTCGATGCGGTCGCCCTCCCAGGACGGCGGAAGGATCAGCGCCCGGTTGACGCCGGCCTCGTCCATCAGCTCCAGGGCTTCCTCGTACGAGAAGGGCTCCTCGCGGTGGCCGTTGAGGCGGATGCGCTCACGGGCGCCCGGGACCCAGGGCCGGTCCGGGGTCTCTTCCTTCCAGATGTGGATCTGTGTGTCGACGACGAACATGGCTTCAACTCCTGCTGGTGCGCGGGGCGGTGGGGTGGTGGTGCGGGAGGAACGCTAGGCGGGACGGCGGGCCTTGCGCAGACCTGGGAGCGCAAGCTGTTGTTGCGCGCGGAGCCGCGGTACGCAGGGCGTTCGCGGATGCTTCACGCGTCGGCGAGGACCGCGTCGGCGATGTGCGCCGCGATCGCCATGGAGGCCGTCGCGGCCGGCGAGGGGGCGTTGCGGACGGCGGTGATCCGGCCCGCCCGGTGGATGCGGAAGTCGTCCACGAGCGTGCCGTCCCGGTCCAGTGCCTGGGCGCGGACACCGGCGCCGCCGCGCACGACGTCACGGACGCCGACGCCCGGGACGTACGCCCGCGCGTCCTTCATGAAGGCAGCCGTGGACAGGGAGCCGCGGTACTCCTTGACGCCTGTCCGCCAGTGCCGGGCGGCCATCCGCCAGGAGCCGGGGTAGGCGGCGAGTCCCGCGAGGTCGCGCGCCGAGATCCTGCCCCGCGTGTATCCCTCCCTGGCCAGGGCCAGGACGGCGTTCGGACCGACCTCGACCGAGCCGTCGACGCGCGGTGTGAAGTGCACACCGAGGAAGGGGTAGCGCGGATCCGGCACCGGGTAGATCAACCCGCGTACCAGGTCGGCCCGTTCCGGTCTCAGGAGCATGTACTCGCCGCGGAACGGGACGATCCGCGGTTCCCTCGCGCCCCGCGCGAGTCTCGCGACGGCGTCCGCGTGGAGGCCCGCGCACAGGACCAGCCGGTCGACGCGGAGGCGGTCCCCGTCCTGGTCGGAGGCGACCTCGATGCCGCCCGGGACGCCGGTGACCGCCGCGACGGGGAAACCCAGCCGTACCTCGCCGCCGGCGGACTCGATGTCCGCGGCGAACTCCCGGGCGATGGCCCGGTAGTCGGTGACGGCGGTGCGCGGGGAGTACAGGGCCGCGATACCGCCGGCGTGCGGCTCGATCTCCCTGATCTCCTCCTTGGCGACCCTGCGCAGCTCAGGGACGTGGTTGTTCCGGGCCCGCTCGTAGAGGTTCGCCATCCGGCCCAACTCGTCGTCGCGCACGGCCAGGACCAGCTTTCCGGTCTCCTCGTAGGGGAGCTTCCGCTCCTGGCAGTACTCGCGCAGCAGGGACACTCCGCGTACGCACAGGTCGGCCTTGAGGCTGCCCGGTGCGTAGTAGATCCCGGCGTGGACGACGCCCGAGTTGTGCCCGGTCTGGTGGGCGGCGACCTCTCGCTCCTTCTCCAGGACGACGACCCGGGTGCCGGGGCGGCGCAGGGCGATCTCGCGGCCCGTGGCCAGGCCCACGATCCCGGCCCCGACGACGCCGACCGTCTCGTCAGCCACGGGGGCCACGGGTCCGCTCCGCGGCGTCCGGTGCGCCGATGTGGACGGCGACCGTCTTCACCCGCGTCGAGAAGCGCAGGACCTCCTCGCCCTGCTCCTTGTAGGCCGTACCGGAGTCGCGGAACCCGCCGAAGGGCAGATGGACGTCCCAGCCGGTGGTCGTGGTGTTGACCGCGACCTGCCCGCACTCGACCTCGTCCGCGAAGCGGTACGCGCGGGCGAGATCACGGGTGAAGACGGCCGCGGCGAGGCCGTAGTCGGAGTCGTTGACCGCGTCGACGGCCTCGGTGAAGCCGTCGACCGCGAGAACCGCGAGGACGGGTCCGAAGACCTCCTCGCGCCAGATCTCCGACTCGGGGGCGATGTCGGCGAGCACGGTCGGCCGTACGTAGCAGCCGTGCGCCCGCTCCCCCTCGGTGTCCGCCCCGCCGCCGACGAGGACCACGGCACCCTGTTCGACGGCCCTGTCCAGGTCGGCGAGGACGCTGTCGCGCTGCTTGGGGCCGGAGAGGGGGCACAGGGTCGTGGCGGGGTCACTGCCCGGCCCCGTCCGCAGTCTCCCCACCTCGTCGACCAGCAGCCGGGTGAACTCCTCGTACACGGGGCGCTCGACGACGACCCGGCTGGTCGCGGTGCACCGCTGCCCGGCCTGTCCGAAGGAGGCGGCGACGACCGCCTTCGCGGCGGCCGGCAGGTCGGCGTCCCTGAGGACCACGGAGGCGTTCTTGCCACCCAGTTCGCCCTGGAAGCGGACGTTGCGGTCGGCGAGCCTGCGGCGGATACGCCCCCCGACGGCATTGGAGCCGGTGAAGGTGATCCCGGCGATCCGCGGGTCGTCGAGGAGCGCCTCCTCGATCTCGGCCGTACGGCCCGTGACCACGTTCAGCACTCCGGCGGGCAGACCCGCGTCGTGCAGGGCGCGGGCGAAGTGCAGTCCCGCCAGCGGGGTCTCGGTGGCCGGCTTGAACACGGCCGCGTTGCCGGCCGCGAGCAGCGGGGCGAGTTTGCGGGCCGGGGTGATCAGCGGGTCGTTCCAGGGGCTGATCACGAGGATCACGCCGATGGGTTCGCGCTGGGTGTGGGTGCGGTGGTGGGGCCGTGCGTCGTGCAGGAGGGTGCCGTACCCCTGGCGGGCTAGCCCGGCGTAGTACTCCAGGAAGTCGGCGGCCTTGAGGGTCTCGCCGGTCGCCTCGGCCCGGGTCTTGCCGTTCTCGGCGGTCACGTCGGCGGCGATCCGGTCGACCCGTTCGCGGATCAGCCGGGCCGCGTCGGTGAGGACGCGGGACCGGTCGAAGGGGCTGACGCGCTTCCAGGTGGCGAAGGCCCGTTCGGCGTGGTCGTAGGCCCGGGTGACGTCCTTGGCGGTGAGGGCGGGTACCCGGGCGATCGGCGCCCGGACGTCGGCCGGATCGTGGACGTCGATCCACTCACCGGTGGCCACCCACTCCCCGCCGGACAGGGTTTCCACAGTACGCATGAGGTTCACTTCCTTGGTCGCGGGCCGGATGCGGCCGGATGCGACAACACACCATGTCGCCGGGGGCCACCAGCCCCGTGTCGGCAGTCATTGCTTGCGCCTCGCGCCGGTCGGCGGGCGGGTGATCCATGCTGGAATCGGCGGGCCGGAGGGCGGTACGTATGCCCTCCGGCTGCCGGGACCTTGCCAGGACAGTGCTGAGGAGAGATCGACATGGCCTATGCAGTCGTCGCCCGCTACCGGTGCGAGCCCGCCGACGAGGCGGCCGTGCGGGCCGCCTTGTTGCAGGTGCGCGAGCACACGCGTGCGGAGCCCGCCAACGAGGCGTACGAGGTGCACTCCGTGGTGGACGAGCCGGGTTCTTTTCTGCTGTACGAGCGGTATGCCGACCGGGGCGGGTTCGAGGCGCATCGGGCGGCCGGGCACTTCGAGGAGTTGATCGTCCGGACGGTTTGGCCGCTGCTGACCGACCGGGCGGTCACCTTTGCGGAGGTGCTGTAGCGACTTGGGGGTGTGGGGTGTCTGTGGGCTCTCGGGTGGGGGTCGTGTGTGGCTGGTCGCGCCGTTCCCCGCGCCCCTTGGGGGACAGGGGGCGGCCGGTGCCTGGGGGTGTCAGAACTCGTTGCCCCAGCAGTAGCGGGCCAGGGTTTCGACCAGGACCAGTTTTCGGCGCTGTTCCTCGGCGCTGAGCAGCGGCCTGCTCGCCACGTCGGCGAACCCGCGCGACGGTGAGACGGCCGCGTCCTCCAGGTCCTTCACCTCGCCGGCCGCGTCGATCCTGGCCAGCAGTGTGTCGAGGTCCTCCAGCTCGGGCACGGTCGCGTCCACCACGCCCAGACAGACGTCCCGGTCCTCCGGGAGCGCCCTGAGCAGGTCGAGTTCGGCCGCCGTCCCCTGGTCGAAGGGCAGGATCCAGCGGTCGGCCGCGATCCCGCCGTACAGTTTCTCGGCGCGGGCCCGGTCCACCGCCGCCGGTGCGGCCCAGCCGGGCGCCACCGCGATGCGTACGCCCTCGGGGCGCTCGTCCAGCCGTACCGCCAGCGCCTCCACGGCGAGGGCGTCCTCGAAGGAGAGGGCGCCGGGAGCGGCGGGGTCCGGGGCCAACTGGTCGAGCAACAAGGGGTTGTTGAGCTGGATCAGGCGTACGCCCTTGGAGACCAGCAGCTCGATCTCCGTCCGGATGATCTCCGCGAGGGCCTCGCCCAGCTCGCGGGCGGAGGAGGGGCCGAGACCGGGCCGGTACGTGGTGGCCGCGAGGTACGCCGGAGAGGGCAGCGACGCCTTCGGCGCGATCACCGTCAGCTCGACGAGCCGCTCGGCCCAGTCCGCGAGCAGCGGACCGTTCGGCTTGGGCAGGGATTCCGCGACCCAGCGGACCAGACCGCCGGGGCCGGTCCCGTCCGTACGCCGGAATCCCGGGACGGCGTCGAGAACGGCGCTGCGGAAGTCCTCCCGCGGGTGATCGCCGTCGGTGACGACCGTCGAGCGCAGCCTGCGCTGCAGGGCCACCGCGCCCTCGACCGCCCGCTGTACACCGATCGTGGTGAGGTCGGCCGGCCGGACCAGACTGCCGTGGTGGTCGATCCGGTAGTTGTACGTGTCCGCCATGGTTCACGCCTCCTTTCCGGACGGCGCGGGCGTGCCCGGGACGCCCCAGGCGGCGAACTCCAGCTCGTACCCGAGGGACGCGAGGACCTCTTCGGCGATCCGCTGGTCCTCGTCCGCCGTGCCGCCCGCGATGCCGAGTCCGCCGATGATCTCGCCGTCCTTCTTGATGGTGAGGCTGCCCTCGGTGGCCATGATCGGCATCGCGGCGCCCGGGAGTTGGGAGAGCTGGGCGAAGAAGACCGGCTGGCTCTCCTGCCACTTCCTCAGCATCGTGCCGGGACGCTGCATGATCGCCGCGGTGTAGGCCTTGGCGCGGGCGATGTCCGGGGTGAGCGGGCGGGCGCCGTCCGGGCGGCGGATGGCGATCGGGAATCCGCCCGCGTCCACCACGGCGGCACTCACCGCCTTCCCCATCGCCCGGGCGCGCTGATGGACGGCGTCGATGATCTCCTCGGCGGCGTCCAGGGTCAGACTGCTCATACGGATTCCTCTGTTGCGGTGGCAGGCTGTGCGGTGAGGGTGCGGCGCAGACGGGCGACGGCCGCGTTGTACCGCTGGGGTGTCTCCCAGTACATGGAGTGCGGGGCGCCCTCGACGATCTCCAGGTGGGAGCCGGGCAGCAGCTCATGGGCGCGGGTCACGGTCTTCACGCTGAGCACCGCGTCCTTCTCGCCGGCCAGGAACGCGACCTTGACCCCCGAGGTCCGGATGTCCTCCAGTGACGGGCCGTCGGTGTCGAGGTTGCGCAGATCCTGCATCCTGGCGAGGTTGAACGTGCCCATCTGCTGGAACAGGAAGGTCAGATCGGCGCGCTCCCGCTGGAAGCGGCGGGTGAGCAGGCGGTCGACGACCGGCAGCTTCACGGCCTCCGCGCGGTCGGCCGCGGCCAGCTCCTTCAGCTCGGGATGGCCGATGCCGCCGAGGGAGTGGCCGAGGACGACCGAGCCGACCCGCTCGGGGCGCAGCAGCCCTGCCCGCAGCGCGGCGACGGAGCCGATGGACTGGCCCACGAGCATGACGTCGGTGAGGTCCTCCTGGTCGAGGACCGCGACGATGTCGCCGGGGAAGTCCTGGCCGTCGAACTCGGGCCGCGCGGAGTCGGAGTCCGGACGGACACGGGGGCGGGTGCGGGGGTCGGACGAGCCGAAGCCCCGCAGGTCCACCGTGACGACCGTGAACTCGTCGCGCAGTGCGGCGACCTGCTGCCACCAGGCGGCGTGGTGTCCGCCGCTGCCGTGCACGAACAGGATCGCCGGGCCGCTGCCGTGGCGCTCGTAGAAGATGGAGGTGCCGTCGGAGTCGGCGAAGGGCATGAGACAGAACTCCCGTGTAAGTACGGCTAGTTGGGGCGTTTTCCGTGCCAGACCAGCTCGATCATCGTGTGGTCGGGGTCGTGGATGTAGCAGAACTTCGACTGGTTCTCGGGGCGCTGGATCGGGCGGGTGTGGCGGATGCCCAGCTCCTCCAGGTGTTCCAGGAACTCGTCCCAGTCGTCGACCTCGACGGCGAAGTGATAGGGCGCCATGCGTTCCATCTCCTCGACCGGTGTGAAGTGCAGGTCGAAGTTGCCGCGGGTCATCAGCACCACGCGGGTGTTGGACCTGGGCATGATCCGCTTCATGCCGAAGACCTTGGTGTACCAGTCGGCGGTCCGGTCGGGATCCGTGGTCGGGAAGTTGACGTGGTGGATGTACCGGGGTTCCTTGCTCATGCTCGATTCCCTTCGACGCTCATGCTCGATTCCCTTCGAGGACTACGGAGTTGGACAGCACGCCGATGCCGCTGATCTCGATGTCGACGAGGTCGCCCGGCTCGATCCGGCAGGCCGACTCGGCGCCCATCCAGAGCACGTCCCCGGGGTGCAGGGTGAGGTGTCTGCTGATCTCGACGATGTGGTCGAAGGGATCGAAGACCATGTCGCCGGTGGCGAACTCCGCGCGGACCTCGCCGTTCACGCGCAGGGCGGTGGTCTGGGCGAGCGCGTCGACGTCCGTCTCGATCCAGGGGCCCATCGGCTTGAACGTGTCGCTGTTCTTGCTGCGCCAGAACGTGCGGTCCTGGTGCTGCCAGGTACGGGCGCTGACGTCGTTGCCGATGGTCCAGCCGAAGACGGACTTGTGCGCCTCCTCCTGGGTGGCGTACCGGACCGTACGGCCGATGACGGCGACGAGTTCGGGTTCCGCCTCGAAGCGGCCCTCGACCTCGACAGGCTTGACGATGGCCGAACCATGCCCAATCAGCGCGTTGTTGGCGCGGTAGCCGACTTCGGGGCGGTCCGGGGTGGCGGCTCCGGCGTGCGCGATGTGCCGTGCGTAGTTCATGCCGACGGCGTAGAAGACGGGCGGGACGACCGGCGGCAGCCACACGGCTGTCGCACGCGGCAGGGTGGCGATGACGTCGGGGCCCCTCTCGCCCCTCTCACCGGCGGTATCGATCGGCGAGTCCGACAGCAGCTCGATGTCCCGCACCCCCACCCGGCCCCACACCGCCCGGCCGCCGACCGACACCCGTGCGTACCTCATGGCACCAGCAGGTGGGAGACGCGCTTGGTGATCAGGTAGGCGTCGAGGGCCTCGGGGCCGCCCTCCCTGCCGTACCCGCTGTCCTTGACCCCGCCGGACGGGGCTTCGGGGACCGAGCCGCCGCAGTGGTTGACCGACAGGATCCCGGCCTCCAGCTCGTCACAGAGCCGTTCGGCGGTGGCGGCGGAGCGTGTGAAGCCGTAGGCGGCGAGGCCGTACGGAAGGGCGTTCGCGGTGGCGAGCGCCTCGTCGAGTCCGGCGAAGGCGGTGACGGGGGCGAGCGGTCCGAAGGGTTCCTCGTGCAGCAGGTCCGCGTCCGGCGGTACGTCGACGAGGACGGTCGGCGCGAAGAAGTACCCGGCGCGGTCGAGCCGTTCGCCGCCGGTGAGCGCCTTGGCGCCGCGGGCGACGGCGTCCGCGGTGAGGCGTTCCATGGCCGCGAGCCGCCGTTCGTTGGCGAGTGGGCCCATGGTGGTGCCCTCACTCAGCCCGTCCCCGACGACGACCGCCTCGACGGCCTGCACGAACTCGGCGGTGAAGTCCTCGACCAGACTCTCGTGGACCAGGAAGCGGCTCGGCGAGGTGCAGACCTGGCCGGCGTTGGCGAACTTGGCCTGGGCTGCCTTGCGGGCGGCCTGCACGGGGTCGGCGTCGGCGCAGACGATCACCGGGGCGTGGCCGCCCAGTTCCATCAGGGACGGCTTCATGACCTGGCCGGCCTCGGCGGCGAGCAGTTTGCCCACCGGGACCGAGCCGGTGAAGGCGATCAGGCGGATGACGGGCGAGGCGATGAGGTGCGCGGAGACCTCGGCGGGTTCACCGAAGACGAGGTTGAGGACACCGGCCGGCAGGCCCGCGTCCAGGTAGCACCGGACCAGCGCGGCGGCCGTGGCGGGAGTCTCCTCCGAGCCCTTGATGACGAGGGAGCAGCCGGCCGAGAGCGCCGAGGAGATCTTCCGGTTGGGGCCGCCCACCGGGAAGTTCCACGGGACGAAGGCGGCGACCGGGCCGATGGGCTCGCGCCGTACGGTCAGCACGGTGCCGGGCGCCGAGGGGATGATGCGGCCGTACGCGCGGCGGGCGTCGTCGGCGTGCCAGCGCAGGGTGTCGGCGGTGCGGTGGGCCTCGCCGGTGGACTCCGTGAGCGGCTTGCCCTGCTCCTGGGTCATGACGCGGCCGATCTCGGCGGCCCGCTCGTCGATCAGGCCGGCGGCGGCGTGCAGGATCGCGGTGCGCCTGGCGACGGGTGTGCCGCGCCAGACGCGGAAGCCCTCCTGTGCGGCGGCGAGGGCACGGTCGAGGTCGGCGGGGGTGGCCAGCGGTACCTCTCCGATCACCTCCTCGGTGGCCGGGTTCACGATCGGGGCGGTACGTCCGGTGCCGCCCTGGCACCACTCGCCCGCGATGTGCATACGGACGGCGGGGTGGCCGTGGTCGGTGGTCATGGTGGGTTGCCTCTCGGGCAGGCGCTGGGGAGGACGTTCGGGGCGGGGGCCGGGCGGGGCCGGGCGGGGCCGGGCGGCGGTTCAGGAGGCGGGGGCGTCCTGGTCGCGGTTGGTGCGCAGGGCCCAGATGTGGTGGGGCGGGGTGGTCTCGTGGACGCGGGTCTCGTAGGAGTCGTCGACCCGGTCCATGTCGGCGGCGTACTCGACGCGACCGCCGCACGGGGCGTGCACGAAGCGGAAGACGTTGGAGCCGACGGTGTGCCGGCCGAGCCTGCGGGCCTCCCGCCAGCCGTGCTCGATCATGTGGTTGCCGCCCTGGATCACATCGTCGAAGCCCGGCACCTCGTATGCCATGTGGTTGATCCCGGCCTTGTCCGGGCGGTGGCACAGGAGCATGGTGTGCTGGTCGTCGTCGCCCGGGGCCCGCATGAACACCCCCATGGGCTCGACCACGTCGGTGGGCCGGAAGCCGAGGCGCCGCGTGTAGAACGCGATGGCCTCCTCCTTTCCCGGCTTGGGGATGTTGAGGGCCACGTGGCACATGCGCAGGGGGCGGACCCGCGGGATCGGTTCCAGAGGGGTGTTCCAACGGCTCACCGCGCCCGGTGCGTTGGCGTGTCGCGGGGTGGCGGCCACGGGCTTGGGCCTCGCCACGGTCAGCCCCACTCCGAATCCGGTCTCGTCCACGGTGTGGTGGACGCCGTCGGCGCCCGCGCGGACCACCCGGTCCTTGCCCGCCTCGGCCACCAGCCGCTCCAACTCCTCGTGGGTGTCGACGCCCCACACCACCTCGCGCAGGGTGGGGCCCTCCTCCACGGGTGCCGGCAGCCGAGAGCCGGGCGCGGTGTCCAGGAGCAGGGTCTGCCCGGTGAGCGTCTCGAACACCGCGTGCTCGTCGGACTTCTCCACCAGGAACAGACCGAAGTCGTCGAAGAACCGGACGCATTCGCCGAGGTCGTCAATGCTGTAGGTGACGGATTCGATTCTCTGGATTCCCATGGATTCCTCGCTTCCGGGTCGCCAGGCGAGCCTAGGTTCGGAGCCGTGGAACTCTCAACGCCCTGACCCGCGCGACATGCGCAATCGTTTCTTGCGGTACGTGCGCGGCTTACGGCCGGATCCCGAGAATGGGGTTCTGTGAGAACCACTGGGCGAGGAAGTCCAGGAACACGCTGACCTTGCGCGGGGTGTCGTGGCCGGGGCCGTAGATCGCGTACAGGGGGCGGTCCGGTACCGCCAGTTCGGGCAGCAGGACCTGGAGGGCTCCGGAGAGGAGGTCGTCGTACGCCGGACGCTGTGGGAGCAGGGCGATGCCCCTGCCGTGGAGGGCCGCCTTCTGCAGGGCGATGTAGGAGTTGGACGAGAAGGCGATGTTGCGGATCTTGTGCAGGGTGCTCGCGTGTCCGTGGCCGATGCGCCAGACGGGGTCGTTCGTGTGCACCAGGCAGTCGTGGGCCGCCAGGTCGTTCGGGTGCGCGAGGGTGCCGTGCCGGTCGATGTACGCCTTGGAGGCGCACAGGACGAACGGCAGCGACGATATCTTCTTGAGCCGCACGCTGGAGTCGCGCAGATCCCGGGTGTGGAAGGCGATGTCGAATCCGCTGTCGAGAAAGTCGTAGGTACGGTCGGACATTCCGCCGAGTTCGAAGCGGATGTGTATTTTCGGATGGGCGGCGGAGAACGCGGCGATGGCGTCGCCGAGGTCCAGGCTGCCTATCCACTTGGGGCAGATGATGCTGAGCGCGCCTTCGGCTCGGTCGTGGAGCTGGGCTATGCCGGCGTCCTCGGCCTCGATCTCCTCCAGAATGCGCGCGGCGAATTCGGCGTACCGCTGCCCCGGTTCGGTGAGGCTGACGGAACGGGCCGTGCGGTTGACCAGGCGGACACCCACCTGCCGTTCCAGTTCGGCGACGTGCCGTGACACCAGCGAGCCCGAGGAGCCCAGCTTCTTGGCGGCTCCGCTGAAGCTGCCGACCTGTGCCACGGTGACGAAGCTGTGCATGAGGAGCAAGCGATCCATGGTTCCCTCCGGGGGCTCCCGCCCGCTCGCTACTCGGGGCAGTACTGGGGTGCTTCGCTCACGTTGTCCTTGGTGACCAAGACAAGAGGGATGTTGGCAATTTTGTCAACGCTTTTGTCCTTGTCCAGCAGGCCGATCGTGTTCTTCACCGCGGTCCGCCCGATCGTCATGGCCGAGTTCGCGACGGTGGCGGACAGCCGCCCGCTCCTGACCGCCGCCACCCCGTCCTCGGTGCCGTTCACCGAGACGATCTTCACGTCCTCGGCGCCTGCCGCGTCGAAGGCCTTGCGCACGGCGAAGGCCATCTCCTCGTTGGCGACGAAGGCGTAGTCCAGGTCCGGGTGGGCCTGGATCATGTTCTCGGCGACTTCCTGCGCCTTGGCGGGGTTGAACATGCCGGGCTGGTTAGCCACCACCTTCGCGGTCGCCGGAAGGCCGCTCCTGAAGCCGCCGACCAGCAGATCGGAGGCCGCGCCCGGGGCGCCGGCGACGATGCCGACCTGCACGTTCCTGCCGTCGGCGTCCTGCGCGATCCAGTCGGCGTCCAGGCCGCCGACCTTCTTCAGGTCGACCTTGGCGACTCCCAGGACGTCGGACATGTCCGAGGTGGCGACGGAGGTCAGATAGATCGGGATGCCCGCGCGCTTGGCCTTGGCTATGTCGCCCTCCAGGGCGTCGACGTTCACGGTCTGGACGATCAGCGCGTCCACATCGCGGGAGATCATGTCCTCGATGTTGGAGAGCTCGGTCCCGGCGTCCTGCTTGGAGTTGGCCGAGTAGACCTCGGCGCCCTCGGCCTCGGCGGTCTGCTCGACGGCCTTGAGAAGACAGGAGTGGAAGTGCGTGTTGGATCCGTTCACGAACCCGAGACTGGTGGAGCCGGAACTCCCCGAGTCCTCCTCGCCCCCGCACCCGGCCAGTACGAGGACTCCGACACCGAAGAACGAAACGGCTGCGACTCTGCGACGACTACTGATGAGCATCACGATGCGACCTTTCCTGCACATTGGGCGCCCTGGAGGGGCGCGGAAACTGCGCGGCCGGCCCCCACCGGCCGGCGTCGAACGAACTACACCCCCGCGGAGCGACTCCGCTGGACCTCGTTCACCACGGCGGCCACCAGCAACACACCCCCGGTCACCACGAACTGGTAATTGCTGTTGACCTGCAACAAGTTGAGCGCGTTGGCCACCACACCCAGCAGCACGGCCCCCAGCACGGTGCCCACCACACTCCCGTGCCCCCCGGCCAGCAAGGTCCCGCCGATGACCACGGCGGCCACAGCGGTCAACTGGGTCAGCAGACCGGCGGTGTTGGGCGCGGCGGCCCCGACCCGCGACAGCAGCATCAACCCGGCCAGTCCGGCGAGCGCCCCCGCCAGCGCGTACAACGCCAGCTTGCGCCCGGCCACATTGATGCCGCTGAGCCGGGCGACCTGCTCGTTGCCGCCCATCGCGAAGGCGTCCCGGCCGAAGGTCGTGAACCGCATGGTCAGGCCGATCGCCACGAGCACCAGCACGGCGACGACGGTCAGATACGGGATGCCGAGGAGGTCGGAGTTGCCGAGCGCGGACATCCTGTCGCCGATGCTGACGCTCATGCCGTCGATGACGAGCAGGGCGACACCGTCCAGCAGCATCGCCGTGGCCAGGGTGGCGACGAACGGCGCGACCCTGGTGAAGGTCACCACCACCCCGTTCACCAGCCCGATCACGGTGGCGAGGAACAGTGCCACGACCACGACGGCCGGGGTGGGCCAGCCGTCGTGCAGCAACTGCGCGGCCACCGACAGGGTGACGGCCGCGTTGCTGCCCATCGAGAAGTCCATGCCGCCGGAGGTCATCAGCAGGGTCAGCCCGGCCGCGAGGACGGCGTTCACGCTGATCTGCCGCAGCACGTTGAGCAGGTTCTGCGAGGTGGTGAACGAGTCGGCCTGGACGGCGGTGAACACCGCCACCAGCACGAGGACCAGGATCAGTCCGCCGTGCGGGATCCGTACCAGGGATCGGGGCGAGAGGCGGGAGGGGGCGCGCGCGGGCCGGTCGGCCTCGACGTCCGGGGAGGCGGAGGGGGTCTTGAGGCTCACTGCGGCTGACCTCCGATTGCCGTGGCGACGAGCTCGTCGCGGGTGATGCCGGTGATGTCGTGGTGGGCGACCGCACGGCCCGCGCTGACGACGACGACCCGGTCGGCCAGGCGCATGACCTCCTCGGCGGAGGAGGAGGCGAGCAGCACGGCCACACCGTTCGAGGCGAGGCCGTCGACCAAGGTGTGGATGTCGGCCATCGCCGCGACGTCCACGCCGTTGGTGGGGTCTTCGAGGAAGCAGGCGACCGGCTCGGTCTCCAGCCACTTGCCCAGCAGGACCTTCTGCTGGTTGCCGCCGGACAGCGTGCCCACGGGCGGGTTGCCGCTCAGGGCGACCACGCCGTAACCGCTGCGCAACGGGGCGGCGCGGCGGGCCAGTTCGCCCCGCCGGTGCAGCCGGCGCCGGGCGAACCGGTCGCCTGCCAGCATCAGGTTCTCGTCCAGGGTCATGCCCTGGACCAGTCCGAGGGTCCGGCGGTCGCCCGTGACACAGCGCAGACCGCTGGCGAGAGAGGCGGAGATCCGGCCGAAGGGCACGGCCCGGCCGTCGACGAGCAGTTCTCCGGCGTCGGGGCGCCGCCGCCCGGACAGCAGGTCGAACAGTTTCGACTGGGCGTCGCCCGCGGGTCCGAGCACGGCGACGATCTCGCCCTTGCGCACCTCGACGGTGAAGTCCTGGACGGCCCGGCCGTGACACAGACCGCGTACGGCGAGGCCGCTCTCGTGCCGGGGCGCGGGGCGTTCGGGCCGCCGCGAGACCACGTCCCGGCCGACCATGCCGCGTACCAGCGAGGCCGGATCCAGCTCCGCCGCCGGGGCGCTGGTCACCACGGACCCGTCACGCAGGACGGTGAGGCGGTCGGCGACGGCCATGACCTCGTCGATGTAGTGCGAGATGTAGACGACCGCCACGCCGTCGTCCCGCAGGGTGCGCACCAACTCCCGTATCCGGTGGGCGTCCTTGGCGCTCAGGCACGCGGTGGGTTCGTCGAGGATCAGGATCCGGCCGCCCCGGCGGACCTCCCGGGCCACCTCGACCATGGTCTGTTCGGCGACGGTGAGCGTACCGGCGACGCGTTCCACGTCGATGTCGATCCCGAGCCCGTACAGCGCCTCGCGCGCCTGCTCCCGTACCGTCGCCCAGTGGACTGCGGGGCCGCGGGTGGGCAGGTCGCCGAGCAGCACGTTCTCGGCGACGGTCAGCCCCGGCGCCAGCTCGCGCCGCTGCGGCACGCAGGCGATCCCGAGCCGGCGGGCTTTGCGCACGGTCAGTCCGGAGTACGTCCGCCCGCCCACCTCGATGGTGCCGCTGTCGGCCTGATGGACCCCGGACAGGATCTGCACGAGTGTCGACTTGCCGGCTCCGTTCATGCCCATCAGCGCGTGGATCTCGCCGGGGTACAGGTCGAGATTCACACCTTTGAGCGCGGCGGCCCCGCCGAAACTCTTGCCGACACCTCGTACCCGGAGCACGGGTGTCACGGCCGCGGCCCGTCGCCGTCGCGGCCCGCGCTCCCAGGGACTTCGTCGACGTGTACGTGTCCGTAGCCGCGGATGTCCGGGAACGGGGGTGCCTTGTCGGCCTGCAGATCCACCTGGAAGGTGTTGAGGCACATCCCGAGCATGGTGAAGTTGCCGAGTGCTCCGACGGTGTCGACCAGGCCCTTGGAGCCGAAGTGCGCGAGGGCGCGGGCGAAGGTCTCGTCGCTGACGAAGTGCTCGTCGAGGATCTCGCGGCAGAACTGGTAGAAGGCCTGGTCCGCCTCCTCGTCGAAGTGGGCTTCCCGCTTCTCGGCGACGGCCTTGACCGCGGCCTCCGGGATGCCGGCCTCGATCGCCTGGTGCACATGGGCGTTCCAGGAGTACTGGGCGTCCCAGTTGCGGGCGGCCAGCAGCAGCGCGAGTTCGCGCAGATGCCTGGGCAGACCGCACTCGAAGCGTGCGAACGCGCCCAGGGATTCGGCCCGTTCGCACATCTCCGGACTGTGCAGCCAGACGCGGAACGGTCCACGGACGGCACCACGGCGACCGGCGATACGGGCGGCCAGTTCCTGCTGCCGCGGATTCATTTCCTCATCGCTGAGAACGGGGAGCCTCATCTGGCCGATACCTGCCTTTTCTTTCCGGCGCGTCTCGTACACGGATCGAGAAGCCGTGCGATGGCAGCCGACGGTACAGCCGGGTCCGAGAAGCTCACCCCTCCTGGAACGCAAGGTAAAACTGCGCGCCGGAGGGCATCCATTCGCGGTCGCGCGACCTAACGTCGGTCGACGCAGCATCGGAAGAAGCGAGAGAACGGCGAGGTGGAATCCCGGATGACCACGATCATCAAGGTCGCATCGGTGCCCCTGCTCGACCGTGGCGGCGCCGTGGTGACGACACCGCTGATCACGACGCCGTCGGCGGGCGGGGAGAACCTGATCACCAGCGGGATGAGCGTGTATCCGGTCGGCTCCGGTGCGCCGCTGCACTCACACAACTGCGACGAGCACGTGACCGTCCTCGAAGGCGAGGCGGAGGTGTGGGTCGACGGCGAGGTGACCAGGCTGGAGCGCTACGACACGACCTATGTGCCGTCCCCCGTCCCCCACCTGTTCCGCAACATCGGGAACACCCCGCTGCGCATCCTGTGGGTCTACTCCTCGGGCCACGTCACCCGGACGTTCACCGAGACGGGCCGGACGGTGGAACATCTGTCGGCCGAGGACCAGATGGGGCCCGCAGCCCCTGGTACTCGGCGAGCAGGCGGCGCAACTCCCGCACCATGAAGTCGTAGTAGGTGTGCATGTCACGCAGCCGCGCCCGCTGAACCTCCGACAGGTCCGCTCCCCGCTCCCGCGCGACCTGCGCGAGTTCGAACAGCTGCTGGGTCTGGTCGAGTTGATGCTGGAGGCAGCCGCTCCACGCGTCGTCGCGCCATACGTAACCGGCCTGGCGCACGCCGGGCACCTTGACCCGTTCGACCGTGCCGTTCGTGATGAGCAGGCGGGTCATCTCCGACACCGAGCCCTTGCTGGCCCCCAGGGCCTCCTGCAGTTCCGACAGCGTCATGGGATCCGGGCTGAGCATCAACACGCCCCCCAGCCGTCCGGCCATCGGCGGCCATCCCATCGCACGCCCGATCCGCTGCCCGAAGTCCTCGACCAGCAGCTCGTCATCCATGGCCGGACTCCCCGCGCCCATGGCCGAGCCGTCGTCGGCGGCTGGCGACACCGATCCTCCCGTACGGAAAAAAATGAAAATTCATTCTTGACTGAACTTTCTTGATACGTCAGATTACCAGCATCCACGCAGGAGTCACCGGCGCGGGACGCTCCCGTATCAAGGAGTCCAGATGGCACTACATGATCGCGATCTGATCGTCGTCGGCGCGGGTTCCGCCGGTGCGGTGATCGCCGCCCGCGCCGCGGCCCGCGGCCGGCGGGTCCTCCTGCTGGAGGCGGGCCCCGACCACCGCTCGGCGCAGCTGCCGGAGCCGTGGCGCTCGCCCAATCCCGTGGTGGCCCTGATGGACCCGGCGGCCTCGGAACATCTCGTGTGGACCGGCCTGAACTCCTCGCGCACCGAGAAGCAGCAGCAGGCCCCGTACTGGCGCGGCCGTGGGGTGGGCGGCAGTTCGTCCGTGAACGGCCAGATCGCGATCCGGCCGCCGATGGAGGACTTCGAGGAGTGGGCCCGGCTCGGCTGTACCGGCTGGGCGCCCGAGGACGTGCTGCCGTACTTCTCCCGGCTGGAGGACGACGAGGAGTTCGGCGACCTGCCCTATCACGGCCGCGGCGGACCGACCCCGATCCACCGGACCCCCAAGAGCGCCTGGGGAGGCGTCGACCGGGCCCTCGCCGGCTCGGCCCTGGCGGCGGGCTTCGGCTGGGCGCCCGACGTCAACGCCCCCGGCGCCACCGGCGTCTCGCCCTACCCGATCAACTCCCGTGACGCCCGCCGCGTCACCGTCAACGACGGCTACCTCGAACCCGCGCGTGAACTGGCCGGCCTCACCGTCCGCGGCGACGCGCTGGTCGACTCCGTCGTCTTCGAGAACGACCGCGCGATCGGCGTCCGTGTGGTGATCGACGGATCCGTCGTCACCGAGTACGCGGACGAGGTGATCCTCAGCGCGGGAGTGATCCACTCTCCGGCGATCCTGCTGCGCTCGGGCATCGGCCCCGCCGCGCGGCTGCGGGAGCTGGGCATCGAGGTCCGCCAGGACCTGCCGGTCGGTCTCGGTATGCAGGACCACGCGATGACGGTGCTCTCCCTGCCGTTGCGGGCCGAAGCCGCCATCACGTCACCGCACGACCGGCACACCAACGTCTGCGTGCGCTGGTCCAGCACGTCGGGTACGCACTCCGACGACCTCATGTTCGTCTCGCTCAACCAGAACGTGCTGGCCATGGCCACGGCGAACGCCGACTCGCACGCCGGTGGTTTCGGTGTCTGGCTGAACCGCACCCATTCGCGCGGTGAGCTGACCCTGGTCTCCACCGACCCTTCGGCGCACCCGTACGTGGCCCAGCGGATGCTCTCCGACGAGCGTGACCTCGCCCCGATGCGGGAGGGCGTGCGTGCCCTCGTCGAGTTGACCACCCGTGCCGAGACGGCCGCCGTTCTCGGCGGTTCGGTCGAAGAGGCCAACCCACCGCTGTTCGCCGCCCTGGCGCACGACGGCGACCTCGACGACCACCTGCTGTCCACGGTCATCGACGCCCAGCACGGCACGAGCACCTGCCGGATGGGCGCTCCCGGGGCCGCAGGGACGGTCGTCGACCCGGCGTGCCGGGTGCAGGGGGTCCGGGGTCTGCGGGTCGTGGACGCCTCGGTCTTCCCTGCCGTGCCCCGGGCCAACACCAATCTCGCCGCCATCATGACCGGCGAACTCATGGCCGACCGGCTCGACGCCTGATTCGGACCCGTACCGAAGAGGGCCCGTACCGACGAGAGCCCGTACCGAAGAGAGCCCGTTGTACCGAAGAGAGACGGCCACCATCATGGAAACCCTCCAGAACCTCATCGGCGGCCGGTGGGAGGAGCCGGCCGGTGACGACGTCGTCACCGTGGTCAACCCCGCCACCGAGGAGCCCTTCGCGCGGTTCCGCCCGGGCAGCGCCGAGGACGTCGACCGCGCCGTGGCCGGGGCGGGCGCGGCACAACCCGAGTGGGCCGCGCTCACCGTGGCCCGGCGGGTGGAACACCTCCACGCCTGGGCCGACACGATCGCCGCACACGCCGCGGAACTGGCCGAACTGGAATGCCGGGAGATGGGCAAACCGGTCGGCGTCGGGCAGTCCTTCATAGCGGGAGCGGTGGCCGGGCTGAAAGCCGCCGCGGACCAGGCGCTCACCTACCCGTTCACCGAAACGGTGACCGGTCCGGGTGCGGCCCCGGACACGAGCACAGGTGCGGGTCCGGCGGGCGAGCGGACCGACATCGTCCGCCACCCGCTCGGCGTCACCGCCGTGATCACCCCGTGGAACTTTCCCGTCGTCATGGTCCTCGGCGCACTCGGCCCGCTGCTCGCCGCCGGGAACACCGTCGTGGTCAAGCCCTCCGAGCGGTCCCCGGTCTCCACGGTGCGGCTGTTCGAGCTGGCCGCCGCCACCGGGCTGCCGCCGGGCGTACTGAACCTGGTCCTCGGCGACGCCCGCACCGGCGCGGCGCTGACGGAACACGAGGAGGTGCGGCTCGTCCACTTCACCGGGTCGGTCGGGGCGGGCCGCGCCGTGGGAACGGCGACCGGACGGCGTCTGAGCCGCAGTGTGCTCGAACTCGGCGGCAAGGACCCCGTAGTGATCGACGCCGGAGTCGATCCGGTGGCCACCGCGCAGGCCGTGGCGTTCGGCGCGTTCATCAACACCGGCCAGATCTGCACCTCCATGGAACGGATCTACGTCCATGAGCGGATCGCGGACGAGTTCGTCGAGGCACTCGTCGCCGCCGCGGGAACGTTCGCCGTCGGCGACGGTCTCGACCCCGCCACGGTGCTCGGTCCACTCGTGGACGCGCGGCAACGCGACACCGTACGCCGCCATGTCGAGGACGCCGTCCACAAGGGCGCCACCGTGCGCGCGGGCGGAGCCGTACCGGAACGTCCCGGCTACTTCTACCCGGCGACCGTGCTCACCGGGGTCGACGACACCATGCTCGTGATGACCGAGGAGACGTTCGGCCCGGTCGCGCCCGTCGCCGTAGTGTCGAGCTTCGAGGAGGGCCTGGCCCGCGCGGCCACCTCCCGCTACGGTCTCGCCGCCACCGTCTACACCGACGACCCCGGCCACATCGCGGCAGCCGCACGACTGCCCGTGGGTGTCGTCTGGGTCAACCAGTGGCAGAGCGGCGGCCCCGAGCGGCTGTACGAACCCGCCCGTGACAGCGGTATGGGGGCCACCGGGGCCCGTGCCGCGTACGACGCGGCCACCCGGCCCGCCGCCGTGCACATCGCCGCCGCCGCTCCGGTGGCCGGCCGGTGACCACCGCCAAGGAGGCCGCGGCACGACGTATCCGGGCCGCGGCGGACGACCTGATCGCCCTGTCCCACCGGATCCACTCCCACCCCGAGTTGGCCTTCGAGGAGCATCGCGCCAGCCGATGGGTCGCCGACGCCCTCGGCGACGCGGGCTTCGAGGTCGAGCACGGATACTGCGGGCTGCCGACCGCCGTGGAAGCGACGGTCGGCACCGGGCCGACCCACATCGCGATCTGCGCGGAGTACGACGCCCTGCCCGACATCGGACACGCCTGCGGCCACAACGTCATCGCCGCCGCGGCGGTCGGCGCCGGCCTCGGACTCGCCCCATTGGCGGACGAACTCGGCCTGACCGTACGGATCCTCGGCACCCCCGCCGAGGAAGGCGGCGGCGGCAAGGTGCTGATGCTGGAACAGGGCGCCTTCGACGGCGTCCACGCGGCCATGATGGTCCATCCGGCCGCGGTCGAGATGGCGGCGATGCCCGGCCTGGCCGTCACCCAGTTCGATGTGGCCTACCAGGGCAGAGCGGCACACGCCGGCGCCTATCCCGAGCTGGGTCTCAACGCGGCGGACGCCATGACCGTCGCCCAGGTGGCCGTCGGGCTGCTGCGCCAGCAGACCACCGCCTCCGACCGCATCCACGGCATCACCACCCGGGCCGGTTCCGCCGCCAACGTCATCCCCGACGCCAGCCGGGGCCGCTGGATCGTGCGCAGCGACAGCCTGGACGCCCTGCGGCCGTTGTCCGAGCGGGTGCGCCGCTGCTTCGAGGCGGGCGCGCTGGCCACCGGCTGCGAGCTGTCCACCACGCCGGTCGGGCCCGACTACGCCGACCTGCGGCCGGACCGGGACCTGCTGAACCTGTGGGTCGCCAACGCGACGGCACTGGGCCGCCGCTTCCCCGAACTGCCGGCCAGTGTCACCGGCGCCGCCACCGACATGGGGAACGTCTCCCATGTCGTGCCCACCATCCACCCCATGCTCGGCCTCGACTGCGGGCCCGCGGTCAACCACCAACCGGAGTTCACCGCCGCGTGCCGCACCCCGGCAGCGGACCGGGCCGTGCTCGACGGCGCGACCGGCATGGCCTGGACAGCCATCGACGTAGCTGCCGCAGCCCTACGGCCCTGAAAGCAGCCCCCACGACCCTGAAACACGAAGTAGGGGCCATCCGAAGATGGCCCCTACCTGCGACGTTCCCGTCGGGACGACAGGATTTGAACCTGCGACCCCTTGACCCCCAGTCAAGTGCGCTACCAAGCTGCGCCACGTCCCGTTGCCCGTCGTGACCTGGGGTTTCCCCTGGCTGAACGGACATCGAAACAATACCGCACTCAGGTCGGTGGTCGCGCACTCCTTTTGTCCCGCCGCGGCTCTCACGGCCACCGCTTGACCTCAACCTTGCTTGAGGTCGCACGATCGTCCGTATGACGACGCCAACGGCTGAACACCGGTTCGAAGCACTGCCCGGCCTGATGGAGCTGATGAGCGGGGACGAGAAGCACGGCCCGGCGGCGACCTCCACGCTCGACGCGCTCTGGGTCCTCTACGACCGGGTGCTGCGGGTCGGGCCCGATCGGACGGACGACCCCGGGCGGGACAGGTTCCTGCTGTCGAAGGGGCACGGACCGATGGCGTACTACGCGGTGCTCGCCGCCAAGGGGTTCGTCCCGCTCGACTGGCTACCGGGCTTCGGCTCGTACGACTCGCCGCTCGGCCACCATCCGGACCGCGTACTGGTGCCCGGCGCCGAGATCGGCAGTGGTTCGCTCGGGCACGGGCTGCCGATCGCGGTCGGCACGGCACTGGGACTGCGGGCCCAGGGACTCCACGAGCCGCACGTGTGGGTGCTCGTCGGGGACGCCGAGCTGGACGAGGGCAGCAACCACGAGGCCATCGCCTACGCGGGCCCCGCCGGGCTCGACCGCCTGCACACCGTCGTGATCGACAACTCCTCCGCGAGCTACGCCAGGCCCGGCGGGATCGCGGCGCGGTTCGAGGCCGCGGGCTGGTCCGCCGCGACCGTCGACGGACGGGACCACGAGGCGCTGTACGCCGCGTTCACGGCACCTCACCCGGGGCGCCCACGCGTGGTCGTCGCCCAGGTCGAGCCGAAGGACAGCTGAGACCGGCCACCGACCGCCACCCCACCCTCCCCAGCGCCCTTCCCTGCTTCTGCCCTTCCCTGCTTCTGGCCTTCTGGCCCTCTGGCCCTCTGGCCCTCTGGCCCTCTGAGAGGTTTTCCATGGACACCATGCGTGATCGGTTCGCCCCTGTCATGGCACGGCTGCTCGACGAGGATCCGCGCGTCGCCGTCGTCCTCGCCGAGATCGGCCTGGCCGATTTCGAGGAGGCCCGGCGCCGGCATCCGGACCGGGTGATCAACGTCGGCATCCGTGAGCAGCTGCTGGTCGGGGCGGGCGCGGGTCTCGCGCTGACCGGCCTGCGGCCCGTGGTGCACACCTTCGCCAGCTTCCTCGTGGAGCGGCCCTTCGAGCAGATCAAGCTGGACCTCGGCCACCAGGACGTGGGCGCGGTACTGGTCAGCGCGGCGGCGTCGTTCGACTGGCCGGCGGGCGGCTACACCCACATGTCCCCCGGCGACGTCGCCCTCCTCGACACCCTGGACGGCTGGACCGTACATGTGCCGGGACATCCGGACGAGGCCGAGACGCTGCTGCGGCACGCCGTCGCGGCGGGCGACGACAAGGTGTACGTACGCCTGTCCGCGCAGTCGAACGACCGGGCCCTCCCCGTCGACGGCGCCCGTTTCCGCACCGTCCGCGAGGGACGGGCCGGTGTGGTCGTCGCGGTCGGTCCGCTGCTCGACCCGGTACTCGAAGCGACCGAAGGACTCGACGTCACCGTGCTGTACGCGACGACCGTGCGGCCCTTCGACGCGGTCACGCTGCGCCACGCCACGGAAACCGCCGGCACCGACGTGATCGTGGTCGAGCCGTATCTGGCCGGTACGTCGGTCTCCGCCGCGAACGACTCCCTCGTGGACCTCCCGCACCGCGTGCTCGGCCTCGGCGTCGGCCGCAGGGAGCTGCGCCGCTACGGCCTCGTCGAGGAGCATGTGGCCGCGCACGGGCTGGACGCGACGTCCCTGCGGGAGCGGATCGACGGGTTCCTGGGCGTACGGACGCGGGTCTGACCCGAGCCGGCCGGTCCCGCCGGCCTGCGCGGCGTCCTCTCCTCAGCGGTCCGCCACGACCCCCAACTCCGGGTAGGACTCCAGCAACCGGGGCGGTGCCGCCTGCCGCCAGGAGTCCGAGAGGATGTCACGCAACTCGTCCGTGTCCTCGACGGCCGCCAGCCGCACACGCACCCACGCGGACCCGGCCTCGTGATCGGCGACCCAGAACTTCTCGGGCTCGGCGAGGACCAGTTCGTCGCGCTCCGGCTTCGGACAGCGCACGGCCATGGAGGTCTCCTCCTCGGGCAGGGTGACGAACATCTTCCCCGCCACCCTGAAGGTGGGCATGCTCCAGGCGATCTTCTCCACCGTGTCCGGCAGAGAGAGACAGATTCGGCGTACGTCATCGGCATCCTGCATGGAACGCACCGTAACCAATGGCACTGACAAGACCGTCGGCCCGGGCCCGAAGGCGGCACAACGCGGGCCTGAACTCCGGTAATTCACCGCCTGGGCGACAGCTCCCGACACCACACCAACTACTCTGGCCCCAGCCGTACGACCCGCGCCCCCGCATCCCGGGTCGTACCCCGCCCCACAACAGTTTCCTCTCTTCCCCGTTGGCCCAGAGGAAAGGTATGGAAGTACATGTCCGACCAGCAGCAGGCACCGGGAGAGTCCTCCGCCCGCGCAGCGGCATCCAGCACTCCCGACGCCGAGGCCGTCGCGGCCCAGCTCACCGGTGCCGGCGCCGGGAAGCCCCAGACCGCCTCCACGTCTGAGGGCACCGGCGCGGGAAGGGCCGCCGCGAGCGAACCGGAGGCCGGTGCCGACACCGGCACGGACGCCGACGCCGACGCCGACGCCGAGAAGGCCGCGAGTGGACCTGCGGAGGCCGGCAAGCCCGAAGCCGAAGCCGAAGCCGAAGCCGGAGCCGGAGCCGGAGCCGGAGCCGACGGGAACGCGCCAGGCTCCACCGGAAGTTCCGAGGGCGAGGGCGAGGCAGCGAGCGGGAACAGCGCGCAGGCGCTCTCCGCCGCAGCGACCAGGGAGCAGCACGAGGCCGTCGCGACCGCCGCCACCGGCAAGAACACGGCCGTCTCCACCCGGAGCGCGGTCGGCAGGCCCCGTAAGCCGGTGCTCGCCGGTGCCGCGCTGGCCGGCGCCATCCTGATCGCCGTACCGCTGCTGATCACGGTGACGGACAAGGACGAGGAGAAGAAGTCGGTCGACAACACGGCCGCCGACACCGTCCTGAACGAGGCCGGCGGCCCGGCCGGTGTCTTCGCGACCCAGACTCCCTCCCCCTCGAAGACGGGTCCGGAGAAGAAGAAGGCCGCCACGAAGAAGGAGAAGGCCGTGGCCGCGCCGCCGGTCGCGGAGGAGGCCGCAGCGCCCGCTCCGAAGCCCAGCCCCTCGCCGAGCGAAAAGAAGAAGAAGGCCGCCACGAAGAAGGCGCCGAGCACGCTGCCGGCCGTCATGACCAGGGTGCTCATCAAGAACAACACCAACGGCACCTGCGTGGACGTCCCCGGCTTCAGCAGTGGCAAGGCGGACGGGCCGGTGACCCACGCGACGTGCAACAGCAACACCGACGACAACCAGCTGTGGAATGTCGAGAAGCGGTACGACAAGGCCGGGCCCGGCGGGGCACCGCTCTTCCAGATCCGCAACGTCATGGACAGCATGTGCCTGGACCTGCCCGGCTACCAGGGCGTCGGGGGTGCCACCAAGGTCACGGAGTTCCCGTGCAACGGCACCACGAACGACAACCAGTTGTGGTGGCTGGACAAGCAGTCCGACGGCCGGTTCTGGATACGCAACGCCGCCAGCAACAACCAGTGCCTGGACTCCTACGCCAACAACGACTCCACGCGCAGCCTGATCGTCTGGCCCTGCGCTCCGGAGGGCCAGAACAACCACGAGTGGATCTTCACCCGTTCATGAACGGGCCGAGGGCCGCGGCGGCCATGGCGGTCACGGCAGGACCACCGCCGGCGGGTAGCGCGCGTCCCCGCGGACCGGGACACCGGGATCGCGTGGGCCCCCACACCCGCAACCGCAGGCAGTCGCCGGTGTCGAGCCGGTGCGCGGTGTCCTGGACCGTGACCTCAAGCCACCCGTCGAGAACCCAGCTGTGCTGTTCGGGTACGGGCGGCCGGTCGTAGGCGAGGTCGGCGCCGGCGGTGAGTCGCCCCTCGACTGGTTCGCCGCGCAGCCCCGCGTGCCGCGGGGACACCGAGCGCCGTACGAAACCGGCGGCGCTGTCTTCCCGGACGGCGTGGTCGGACACATCCGGGATTTCATTCCAGATGCGGGACGCGGGGTGCCTCTTCCGCCACCTCCGCCAGCGCCTCCAGTACCGGCAGGATCAGCGGGTGGGTCTCGGCTCCCCGGCGTACCGCGGCGAAGACCCGGCGGGTGGGGGCGACGCCGTCGACGGGGCGTACGACCACTCCGGTGAGGTCCATGCCCTGCAGGGCCGAGCGCGGTACGAGGGCGACCCCCGCGTCTGCCGACGCCAGCGCGACCACCGCACGGAAGTCGTCCGAGGAGTGTTCGAGCCGGGGCTGGAAACCGGCGTGCTCGCAGGCCAGGACCACCACGTCGTGGCAGGGGTTGCCCGGGTACGGTCCGATCCAGGGATCCTTGGCCAGCTCGGCGAGCGGCACCTCCGTACGGTCGGCGAGGCGGTGGGTCCGGGGCACGACGGCGTCGAACGGTTCGGCGTACAGCGGGAGGTGCGCGAGGCGCGGGTCGTCGGCGTCCGGGGCGCCCCGGTACTCGACCGCGACCGCGACGTCGACGTGGCGGTCCAGCACCATCGGCAGGCTGGCGTCGCCCTCGGCGTCCTGTACGCGGAGGAGGATGCCGGGTGCGGTGCGCGCGAGCCGGGCCAGGGCGGGCGCGACGACGAGGCCGATGCCGGTCGCGAAGGAGGCGACGCTGACCGTGCCGGCCGAACCCGAGCTGTACGCGGCGAGCTCCGCCTCGGCCCGCTCCAGTTGCGCGAGGACGGCATTGGTGTGGCCGAGCAGGATCTCGCCGGCGGGAGTCAGCCGTACGCCCCGGGCGCCGCGCTCGACCAGCCGGTGTCCCGTCTCCTGTTCCAGGGCGGTCAGCTGCTGCGAGACCGCGGAGGGCGTGAGGTAGAGCGCGGCGGCAGCGGCCGTCACCGTCCGGTGGTCCGCCACCGCCCGGAGGATGTGCAGCCGCCGCGCTTCGATCATGCAGCCGATTCTCTCAGGACTTCGGGGAGATTCAGGCGGCGTCGTCCGCCAGTTCCGCGCGGGCCGCCACGAAGGCGTCCACGGCGCGGTTCACGTCCTCGGTGGAGTGCGCGGCGGACAGCTGGACGCGGATGCGTGCCTTGTCCTGCGGGACCACGGGGTACGAGAAGCCGATCACGTACACACCGCGTTCCAGCAGCAGCTCCGCCATCCGGCCGGCGGCGGTCGCGTCCCCGATCATCACCGGGGCGATGGCGTGGTCGCCGGGGAGGATGCCGAAGCCCTCCTCGGTCATCCGGGAGCGGAACAGCGCGGTGTTCGCGGCGAGCCGCTCGCGCAGGTCGTCGGCCGCCTCCAGCAGGTCGAGGACCTTGAGCGAGGCGGCGGCGATCACCGGGGCCAGGGTGTTCGAGAAGAGGTACGGGCGTGACCGCTGGCGCAGCAGCGCGACGATCTCGGCGCGGGCGGCGACGTAACCGCCGGACGCGCCGCCGAGGGCCTTGCCGAGGGTGCCCGTGATGATGTCGACGCGGTCCATGACGCCGTGCAGTTCGGGGGTGCCCCGGCCGCCGGGGCCGACGAAGCCGACGGCGTGCGAGTCGTCAACCATGACCATCGCGTCGTAGCGGTCGGCGAGGTCGCAGATCTCGCGCAGCGGGGCCACGTACCCGTCCATGGAGAAGACGCCGTCGGTGACGATCAGCCTGCGGCGGGCGCCCGCGGCCTCCTTCAGCTGCTGTTCCAGGTCGGCGAGGTCACGGTTCGCGTAACGGAACCGGCGGGCCTTGGACAGCCGGATGCCGTCAATGATCGACGCGTGGTTGAGGGCGTCGGAGATCACCGCGTCCTCCGCGCCGAGCAGGGTCTCGAACACACCGCCGTTGGCGTCGAAGCACGACGAGTAGAGGATCGTGTCCTCCTGGCCGAGGAACGCGGACAGCCGCCCCTCCAGCTCCTTGTGCACCTCCTGCGTACCGCAGATGAAGCGCACGGACGCCATGCCGTAGCCCCAGCGGTCGAGCGCCTCGTGTGCGGCGGCGACGACCTCCGGGTGGTCGGCGAGGCCGAGGTAGTTGTTGGCGCAGAAGTTGAGGACCTCACCCGGACGGCCGCCCGCGGTGACGGTCACGGTCGCGGACTGCGGGGTGCCGATGACGCGCTCGGGCTTGTGCAGGCCCGCGGCGCGGATCTCGTCGAGGGTGGTGCGGAGGTCGTCGCGTACGGAGTCGAACATCATCAGTCCTTACAGGGTCCAGTCGAGGATGACCTTGCCGCCGCGGCCGCTCGCCGCGTCCGCGAAGGCCGCCTCGAAGTCGCGGTGGCCGTAGCGGCCGGTGATGACCGGAGCGAGGTCGAGGCCGCCTTCTAGGAGGACCGACATCGCGTACCAGGTCTCGTACATCTCGCGGCCGTAGATGCCCTTGATCGTGATCATGGAGGTGACGATCCGGGACCAGTCGACGGCGAACTCCTCGGACGGCAGTCCGAGCATGGCGATCTTCCCGCCGTGCGTCATGTTGGCGAGCATGTCCCGCATCGCGACCGGGTTGCCGGACATCTCCAGGCCCACGTCGAAGCCCTCGCGCAGGCCGAGGGAGCGCTGGCCGTCGGCGATGCTCGACTCGGCGACGTTCAGCGCGAGGGTGACACCGATCTTGCGGGCCAGCTCCAAGCGGTCCTCGCTCACGTCGGTGACGACGACGTGCCGGGCGCCCGCGTGCTTGGCGACGGCGGCTGCCATCAGGCCGATGGGGCCCGCTCCGGTGATCAGTACGTCCTCTCCGACCAGCGGGAACGACAGCGCGGTGTGCACGGCGTTGCCGAACGGGTCGAAGATCGCGGCGATGTCGAGGTCGACGGGGACGCGGTGCACCCAGACGTTGGACGCGGGCAGTGCCACGTACTCGGCGAACGCGCCGTCGCGGCCGACCCCGAGGCCCACCGTCGCCCGGCACAGATGGCGCCGGCCGGCCTGGCAGTTGCGGCACTTCCCGCAGACCAGGTGGCCCTCGCCGCTGACCCGGTCGCCCACCGCGATCTCGCCGGCGTCACGGCCCGTCTCCACGACCTCGCCGACGAACTCGTGGCCCAGCACGAGGGGCGCCCTGATGGTCTGCTGGGCCCAGCCGTCCCAGTTGCGGATGTGCAGGTCGGTGCCGCAGATCCCGGTCCGCAGGACCTTGATCAGCACATCGCCGGGGCCGACGACCGGCTCCGGTACGTCCATGAGCCGCAGCCCGGGCTCCGCCTTCTCCTTGACCAGCGCCTTCAACGGGGCTCCCGTGCGTGAGGTCCCGGATCCAGGCATACCGAAGGACGCCCGCACCGGGGAGAGGAGTGGATGCGAACAGCAATCTGCCGTACATCGGCACCCGGGTCCATCGAGGTTTTCTTAACCTCTGCCGCAGCTTTCCTTCACACCACCGATCTTCGTCGTGCGCGTGACCAACCACGGCGGCGACGGCACGTGGGGGAACGGGCCGGCGACGGGTCAGAAGCCGCCCTCCCTCAACTCGATCTGCTCGACCAGCTCAGCCGCCATCGCCTTGATGGTGTCCAGGCCGGACCTCCCCCACGGTCTGGGCTCGACATCGGTGACGCACACCGTGCCGAGCGCGATGCCCGTACGGTCGAGGAGGGGGGCGCCGAGGTAGGAGCGGATGCCGTACTCGTCGACGACCGGATTGCCCGCGAAGCGCGGGTAGTCGCGGACGTCCTCCAGGACCAGCGCCTTGTGTCGGACCACCACATGGGGGCAGAACCCATAGTCGCGGGCCATATGGCGGCCGGGTCCGATGGAGGGCGGGGCCGAGCGGTTGAGGTCGGTGTCACCGCGGGGCGTGTCACTGCCACGGTCGCTGCCGATGCCGGTGCCAGTGGCGCTGGCGCTGGCGTCGTGCAGGGTGTCCGGGAGCCGGACATGCGCGGGCCGGGCATGCGGGGGCCGGGCATGCAGGCCCGCGAAGAACTGCCGTTCCTCGCCGACGAAGTTGACCATCGCGTACGGCGCCCCGGCCAGCTCGGCGAGCCGCCGCGCGAACGCGTCGAAGGCCGGTTCCGCGCGCTCCCCCAGGCCCAGCACCCGCAGTCGGCACGTTCGGGCGGGTGCCTCCTTGTCCTCGGGCGTGAGCAGCAGCCGACCGGCCGGGCGCGGCGGGTCGTAACTCATGTGTGTGCTCCGTGGCTCGGGGCGCGCGTCGGTGCGTGGGCGAGCAGGTGGCGTACGAGCGTGAGCAGGGTCTGCACTCCTGAACTGGAGATCCGCGCGTCGCAGCTGACGACCGGCACACCCGGGTCGAGGTCGATGGCCGCGCGCACCTCCTCCGGGTCGTAACGGAAGCCGCCGTCGAACTCGTTGACGGCGACGATGAAGCCGAGGCCGCGCTGTTCGAAGAAGTCGACGGCGGCGAAGCAGTCCTCCAGGCGGCGGGTGTCCGCGAGGACGACCGCGCCGAGCGCGCCTTCGGAGAGCTCGTCCCACATGAACCAGAACCGTTCCTGTCCGGGCGTGCCGAACAGGTACAGCACATGTTCCGCGTCGAGGGTGATGCGCCCGAAGTCCATCGCGACGGTCGTCTCGACCTTGTTCTCGATGCCGTCGAGATTGTCGGTCGCGGCGCTGACCGTGGTCAGCAGTTCCTCCGTACTGAGCGGCGCGATCTCGCTCACCGCGCCGACGAAGGTGGTCTTGCCCACCCCGAAGCCTCCCGCCACCAGGATCTTCAACGCGGTGGGGAACGGGTCAGAGCTGTCGTCGTAGTCCATCGAGCACTGCCTCCAGAAGAGACCGGTCAGTGGGGTTGTGTGTGAACGTCGGGGGCTTCATGGACAGCGCCCCGCAGTCGACGAGGTCGGACAGCAGCACCTTGGTCACTGCCACCGGCAGCTTCAGATGCGCGGCGACCTCGGCCACCGAGACGGGGTCGCGGCACAGTTCGAGCGCCTGGGCGTGTTCGGGGCCGAGGTAACCGAGGGGGGTGACGCCGGTGGCCATCACCTGGGACAGGAGGTCGAGCGCGGTGCTCGGCCGGGTCCTGCCGTTGCTCACCTGGTAGGGCCGCACCAGGCGGCCGGCCGCGCCGTCGAGCCAGGGCCCGTCGCCGGCGGCGGCCACGTTCAAGGCCTCATCGCCGACGGTTCGACGCTGTGCTGCCTCGGCGCGGTCATCAGGTACGGGCGCACGCTCTTGACCAGCATGGCCATCTCGTAGCCGAGTACGGCCGCGTCCGCGTCGCGCCCTGCCAGCACGGCCAGACAGGTGCCGGAACCCGCGGTGGACACGAACAGGAGCGTGGAGTCCAGTTCGACGACGACCTGGCGCACGTCGCCGCCGTCGCCGAAGCGGACACCCGCGCTGCGCCCGAGCGAGTAGAGCCCGGAGGCCAGGGCGGCCATGTGGTCGGCGCTGTCGGGATCGAGTCCGTGCACCGACTTCACGAGGCCGTCGCAGGAGAGCAGCACCGCGCTTCTGGTGTGCGGTACACGCTGTACGAGGCCGCTCATCAGCCAGTCGAGATCGGATGCATGGCCGGTCGGCACATCGCTCGCCATGGGGGATCGACTCCTTGTAATACGAAGGTCTTCGGAAGCGGAGGTGGGTGTGGGGGTGGGGGCGGCGTGGTTCATCCGGCGGGTGTGCTCCCGTCGTGCCGGGCGGGCTCCACAGGGGCAGGCTCCATGGGCGTCGGCTCCATGTGGGCCGGATCCATGTGGGCCGAACCCATGGGATCCATCTCGCTGCACCGGGCCTCGGCGAGTCCGATGCCGCGTTGGAACGCCGCCATCAGACCGGGATCGTGTCCCACCAGGAACTCGGACTCCTGCCGGGGCGCGGGCCCGCCGCGCAGTTCGGGCACGATGTGCTCCTGGGCCCGCCGCCTGGGCAGTTGGGGCCTGCTCATACTGCCGCGCACCACACCGTTGCGCGGGGTGGGCGGCGCGACCGTGTTCTCGGCGACGGCCTGCCTGTCGTCGGGCCGGATCCCGGGAACGGCCTCCGCGGGGTTGGCCCTGGCCTCGGCCCCCCGCACGGGAAGGGGGGCGGGACCACTACCGCCGCCGCCGTTCACGACGGTCAGCCCGCCCGACGTACCGTCCGGATGCGGCTGCGGCTGCGGCTGCGGCTGCGTGGGCACGGCGGTCCAGGCCTCGTGCGTCGGGGTCCCGTGGGCCGGAGTCCCATGTATTGGCACGCCATGTACTGGCATCCCATGGGTCGGGGGCGCATGGGCCGGAGTCGCATGTGTCGGGGCCCCATGTGGAGACATCCCATGTGCAGTTGGCCCCTGAGGAGGCGCCCCATGTGGCGGGGTCCCGTGTACGGGGGCCCCATGTGTCGGAGCCCGATGGACAGGGGACCCATGCGCAGGCGTGCCCTGGGCCGGACCCCCCGCGACAGCGGGAGCACCATGCGCCACCGACGCCACCGCGCCCCGTGCCGGAGAGGGCCCGTTCAGCCCGGCCGGCGTCACCGTCCGCGCCCCGGTCTGCGATCCCTCCTCGTCCCCGAGCAACGCCTGCGGCACCACCAGTACGGCCTGTACGCCGCCGTAGATGTTGGTCTGCAGCCGGACGGCGATCCCGTGCCGGCGGGCGAGCTGGGAGACCACGAACAGCCCGATCCGGCCGTCCTGGAGCAGACTCGCCACGTTCACCTGGTCCGGGTCGGCGAGCAGCGCGTTCATCTTGTGCTGCTCGGCCAGCGGCATGCCGAGCCCGCGGTCCTCGACCTCGACGGCGAGCCCCGACGTGACCACGTTGGCCCGCAGCAGCACCTGGGTGTGCGGCGCCGAGAACACCGTGGCGTTCTCGACGAGTTCGGCCAGCAGATGGATCACGTCGGCCACGGCATGCCCGCGCACGGTCCCGTCGATGGGCGGTACGAGCTTGACCCGTGAGTACTGCTCGACCTCCGCGGTCGCCGAACGCAGCACCTCGGTCATGGAGACCGGATTGCTCCACTGCCGGCGCGAGACGGCCCCGCCGAGCACCGCGAGGTTCTCGGCGTGGCGGCGAATGCGGGTGGCGAGGTGATCGACGTGGAAGAGGCCCTTGAGCAGGTCAGGGTCCTCGATCTCGTTCTCCAGCTCGTCGAGGATCGAGATCTCGCGGTGTACGAGGGACTGGAGCCGCCGGGCCAGATTGACGAAGACCTCGACCTTCTGCTCGCTGCCCGCGTGGCTGGACAGCTGGGATGCCTGGACGACCGCGCCGATCGCCCCGTCGTGCGCGGACGCCAGGTCCTCGGCGAGCAGATCGAAGTCGTCGGCGTCCGCGGCGGGCCGACCGCGCGGCCGGCGGACGGGCGGCCCGTCACCGCGGCGCAGTGCCTCGACGAGGCTGAGCAGATCGGCCTGCCCCCGGGCGCTGACGCGGCGCAGCGTTCCGATGCGGTCGTGCACGGACCGGGCGGCCCGGTCGGCGGCCACGGTGGCGATCACGATGCCCGCGACAGCGACCGCCAGGGCTCCCGAGAGCACGATCCACAGGGTGGGGCCGGGGCGTGCGCCGGTCGTGCGGACGGTGAAGAGCACTGCGGCGCTCGCGCTGAGAGCCACCGCGAGGGGCGGCAGGATCGCGAGGCGGAGCAGCTGGGGCCGTATGTGGGTCTCGGGCAGCGTGGGGGTGGTGCGGGCGACCGGTCGCCCGTGCCGCCCGCCCTCGCGGCGGTCTGCGCGTGCGGCCGGTGCGCGGAGGTGAGACATCGACGTCCTCGTACTGGTGTGTCGGGGCTGTGGGGATCCCCCGGTCGAGAGTGCCGAAGAAATCGGCACTCTGTCGCTCAGCGGCCACTCACAGTAGTCGCCACCGCATCATGTGCGGTGGGCAGTTGACAAAGTCCGACGACTGACGTCCCGCTCTGGTATGAGCGCTCGTACGACAGACCGATAAACCCCTCGAACACGCGCCTCCATCTCTCGCTGAACTGATCAGACCTGGTCAGAAGCGGTCAACGAAAAACGGCGAGGGCCGAGGAGCAGTTCGCTCCTCGGCCCTCGCCGGCCGCCTCCGGGCAGCCTCAGGTCATCCGGTCGGCACCGATTCCGGGTCCCCGGTGTCCGTCGCCTTGTCACGCGGAGTGTCACGGACCGCCTTCTCGACGACGGCCTTCCCGGCGACGATCTCGTCCGCGGACGTCCCCTCCACGGCCGCCGTCCCCTCCACGGCCGTTTCCTCCAGGAGCGTCTCCCCGGCAACCGTTTCCCCGGTGACCGTCCTGTCAGCGTTCGTCTTCTCGGTGAGCGTCTTCTCGACGGCGGGCCAGCCGCCCTTCGGCACCAGGGCCACGCCCCGCCACCAGGGCTCGGACGGAACGGACTCCGCCGTGGGCTCGAAGGGCTCCCCCGGGCGGGGCAGCGCGACCCGGGCGCCGACCGCGTGGGCGGCGGTGACGGTGCCCTCGCCCGGCTCGGCCCACGGGTGCCCCGCGAGGTTGAACGTGGCCCAGTGGATCGGCATCATCACGCCGGTGGGCCGGTCACCCTGGAGGTCGAGGTGGGCGCGCATGCCCTCCTCGGGCGTCATGTGGATGTCGGGCCAGAAGTCGCTGTAGGCGCCGATCTGGATCATCGTGGCGTCGAAGGGGCCGTATTCGGTGCCGATGTCCTTGAAGCCGGTGAAGTAACCGGTGTCGCCGCTGTGGTAGATCCGGTGCTCGTCGCCCGCCACCACCCAGGAGGCCCAGAGGGTGTGCTGCGTGTTGCGCAGTCCGCGGCCGCAGAAGTGCCGGGCGGGTGTGGCGGTGAGGGAGATCCCGCCGACCTTCGTCGTCTCGTGCCAGTCCAGCTCGCGCAGCCGGTCCGCCGGGACGCCCCAGTGCTCCAGATGGGCGCCGACGCCGAGGGGCACCGCGAACAGCGTGTCCGTGTCCGCCAGCGCCTTGATCGTGGGCAGGTCGAGGTGGTCGTAGTGGTCGTGGGAGATGACGACCACGTCGACCGGGCCGAGCGCCGCCAGCGGAACGGGCACCGGATGCAGCCGCTTGGGCCCGGCGAAGGCGAACGGGGAGCACCTCTCGCCCCAGACGGGGTCGAAGAGCACCCGGTGTCCGTCGATCTCCGCGAGCACGCTGGAGTGGCCCATCCACGTCAGCCGCAGCCCCGAGGCCGGAGGGGCCGCAAGATCGGCGAGGGTCGTGGCATGCACCGGCACGACGCCCGCCGGAGCCCGCAGGACGCGCTCCTCCTTACGGAAGTAGGACTTCGCGAACTCGCGCATGGCGCCGTCCGGGCGAGGGGCACCCTCGGGATTGCGGAACACGCCGTCCGCGTAGTTCGGAGATCTGCGGATGCGCTCCATGCGCTCACCACTCGGATCCACGCCGAACGCGGCGGGGCGCAGAGCACGGAGCCCGGAACTCAGGGAACGGGAGCCGGTCACGGCACCTCCAGTGGGTCGGTCTGAATATCCATTATGGTCGCCGCCTCCGACAGCGCCGGTCGGGCGCCTGACAGGGCGGTGTCCGTGCGGGGCACGGTCAGGACCACCCCGTACCCCATCACTCACACCGAAGATCCGTTCAGCACGTCGACAGACACGATTGACAGATGTGCCCGGCACTTTCGATACTGACCGATCGTTCAGTAGCGAGGGTGCAGGACCGGCACCGGGACGCTGTGTGCGCCCGGCTTCCAGCCGGTCAAACGTTCCGAAGCCGATCCCTGTTCCCGAGGAGACCCTGTGAACGACCCGGACAGCACCCCCTTGATGTCGCTCACCTGGACCGACCACGTCACGGGCCGTCAGGGGCACCTGGTCGTGGACCGCCTGGTACGCGGTGTCTCCAGCGGCGGGCTGCGGATGCGGGCGGGGTGCACGCTGGCCGAGGTCGCGGGCCTGGCCCGGGGAATGACCATGAAGGAGGCGCTGCACTACAACCCGGAGGGCCGCTACATCCCGCTGGGCGGCGCCAAGGGAGGCATCGACTGCGATCCCCAGGACCCGGAGGCGTACGGCCTGCTCGTGCGTTATCTGCGTGCCATGCGCCCGTACATCGAGAACCACTGGACCACCGGTGAGGACCTCGGCCTCACCCAGGATCTCGTCGACCGCGCCGCGAAGGAGGCGGGTCTCGTGTCGTCGATCCAGGCGGTGTACCCACTGCTCGACGACGAGGAGGCCGCACGCCGGCGGCTGGCGGACGCGTTCGCGGTCGAGGTGGACGGCATCGGCCTGGACGAGCTGGTCGGCGGCTGCGGGGTGGCCGAGTCGGTGCTGGCGGCGCTGGACCGGGCCGGGGTGGCGTACGCGGGTACACGGGTCGCCGTACAGGGCCTGGGCACCATGGGCGGGGCCACGGCCCGGTTCCTCACGCGCGCGGGGCTGCGTGTCGTGGCGGTCGCCGACGTGAAGGGCACGATCGCCAACGCCGAGGGGCTGGACATCGAGGCACTGCTCGCCGCGCGGGACACGTACGGCACGGTCGACCGCTCGGCCCTGCGCCCCGCCGACCGTGAACTGCCCGGTGACGCCTGGCTGTCCGCGGGGGCCGAGGTACTGGTGCCGGCCGCGGTCTCGTACGCCGTCGACACCGTCAACCAGGAGCGCATCACGGCCCGTTGGATCGTCGAGGCGGCCAACATGCCCGTCCTGCCGGAGGCGGAGGAACTGCTCGCCGCGCGCGGGGTCACCGTCCTGCCGGACGTCGTGGTCAACTCCGGTACCAACGCCTGGTGGTGGTGGACGCTGTTCGGTGACATCGGAGCCGACGCGGAGGAGGCGTTCGCGTACACGCGCCGCTCGATGCGCGCCCTGATCGACCGGACGCTCGCGCGCGCGGAGGCCGACGGCTCGACACCGCGGGCGGCGGCGCACGCCATCGTCGCGGAACGCCTGCCGGAGATCGCGAACCGGTTCGGCTGGTACCGCTGAGGCCCCCACCGCGCCGGGACCCGCCCCCCCACACGCCCGGACCGGCCCAGGTCCGCGCGCGGCCGGTAACCGCCCTTCCGGCCGCGTCGTCCCCGGCCACGCAATAGGGTTGCCCGGTGGCGAGAGTGCGGTTGGGTGTGGCGGAGCGGCGGCAGGAGTTGCTTCGGGCCGCCATCGGGCAGATCGAGGAGCGCGGTGTGTCCGCGGTGCGGATCGCCGATGTGGCGAACGCGCTCGGGGTCAGCAACGCCCTCGTGCTCTACCACTTCTCCACGAAGGAGAAACTGGTCGCCGCCGCGTTCACGTACGCCGCCGGGGACGACCTCGCCCATCTGCGCAAGCTGCTCGGCCGCCGGACGACGGCCCTGCGGCGGCTGCGGGCCGCCGTGCGCTGGTACGCGCCCACCGGGCAGGCCAAGGGCTGGCGCCTGTGGATCGAGGGCTGGGCGGTGGCGCTGCGCGAGCCCGCGCTGCGGGACGTCACGCGGGACCTGGACCGGCAGTGGAAGGCCGCGCTCATCGAGGTCATCGCCGAGGGCGTGGCCGCGGGCGAGTTCCGGTGCCCGGACCCGACGGCCACGGCGCTGCGCCTGACCGCCCTGCTGGACGGGCTGGCCGTGCAGATGACGGCGTATCCCGGCGCGGTCTCACGCGCCCGCACCCAGCAGTGGGTGGACGAGGCCCTGGCCCGGGAACTGGGGCTCGACCACGTCGAGCCCCGGACCGTCGAACCCCGGACCGTCGGACCTCAGACCGTCGAGCCCCGAACTCCGGATGCCTAAGGCAACCATCCCCTAGGTATGCAGACGTTCAGACATTCAGGCACCCAATACACTCAGCCGTTCAGAACACTCAGCCGTTCAGGCCACGGCTTCGATCCACGACTTGATGTCGTGGGGAGACAGACTCCCCTTCGCCTCCACGCGGTCGCCCGAGGACTCCCCGCGCAGCCGCCGGCCGATCCACGGCACCAGGTACTCGCGCGCCCAGTGGATGTTGTCCCGGCGCATCTCCAGCGTGCCGCGCGGCGGCAGTACGGGCCAGGGCTGGTCCGGGTCCGCGGGCACCTCAAGGCCGAGGACCTGGCCGGCACGCAGGGCCACCCGGGTGTGCCCCTCGGCCGACAGATGGAGCCGGTCGCCGTCCCAGGCCCGCCGGTCCTGGATGGTCTTGAGGGACCACAGGTCGAGCACCGGACAGTTGTACCGGTCGGCGATGGCCCGCAGATGCAGGTTGTACGTGGCGATCTTGCCCCGCATGTGCCGGAGCACGGGTACGCCACGGGTGTCGAAGCCGGTGGTCACGAGGACCGTGCCGACGGCCGACGTCAGGTCGGCGACGGCACGCTCGTAGCGCTCCGCGACCTCGTCGGGATCGGTGCCCGGCCGGATGATGTCGTTGCCGCCCGCGCAGAAGGAGACCAGGTCCGGCGCGAGTTCCCTGGCCCGCCGCAACTGGTGCTCGACGATCTGGTCGAGCAGCTTCCCGCGCACCGCGAGGTTGGTGTAATCGAAGTCGCCCTCGGGCCGCCGGTCCGCGAGCAGTACCGCGAAGCGGTCGGCCCAGCCGACGAACGCCCCGTCCGGGCCAGGGTCGCCGACGCCCTCGGTGAAGCTGTCCCCCACCGCCACGTACGACCCGATCACTGATCTGTTGTCGTCTTTCGAATCGTCTGCCACGTCGGCCCATAATTCACCTTGAGGTGTGACCTACGCGACCGTAGGAATGGGTTGACGCCCGGTGAGATAAGCCACTCGTCAAGTGTTGGTCAATCCCGGAATAAGGGGCGCGTTCAGTGGCGTTGGCGCAGCTCCCGGACCTGGAAGTCCCGAATCGCGAAGTGGCTCCAGGTGGTCCGGAAGGCGAAGTGCCCACGCGTGTACGGCTCCGGGTCGACGTAGTCGAAGACGAGCCGTCCGTTGTTCCACCACCGGACCGTGGACCCGTCCGAGACGATCCGGACCTTGTGGGGGCGGTTGGCCGTGAGCAGGGGTTCGGTGTAGTCGAAGATGAGCGGCCGTACGCCCGCCTCACCGACGTAGCGGCGCAGCCTGGTCGTGGTGTTGGAGTTGGCCCCGTAACCGACGTAGTACGTCCTGAGGTGGTCGTACTCGGCGAGCGCGCCGCCGCGGGGCGTGGCGAAGAGGTCGTCCGGTGAACGTGCGTCGGTGGCGTTCCAGAAGTTGTTGAGGTCGGAGACGCGGTCGTTGGCGCCGCCCGCGGAGACCGGTGTGGCGGTGTACTCGATGACGTACGGCCCCCGGAGCGCACGCCGGAACCAGACCGTCGCGCCGCTGGGCACGTCGATGTCCAGGACGCCCCGGGAGGCGGTGACGCTGCCGCCGTCCTGCAGCTCGGTGACCCACTGGCCGAGCCCGTGGCGGAAGTCGTCGCGGGCGATGACCCGGCCCCGGCGGTGGCGGTCCGCGGCGCTCGCCCGCTGTCCGGGCACGAGCGCGGCGAGACCGGCACCCGCGGCCAGCGCGCCGAACGCTCTGCGTGTGGTCGTCATGCGGGGTTCCTCCGGGGTTCGGGGATGTCGGGGACGGCTTGATCCGCCAGCAGAAAGCGCTTGTGGAGATCACTGATCACTGTGCCGTCCCCGACGCCCCCTGTCGATGCTCCGGATGTTGCAACCCCGTGTCGTACGTACCCGGCGGCAACCGGAGCCGTCCGGGGAGAGCCCGGTCGGAACGGCGGCCGATCCGGTCAGAGGCGGCAGCTGATTTCGAGACCGTCCCCGACGGGGAAGGTGACGCTGTGGTAGCCGTTCACGGTGTCGCGGACATGGTCGAGGTAGGGGCCGAGGTCGGGAAGGTCCACGTCGTCGGCGACGACGAGCGTGCCGGGGGCGATGTGTGGCTCAAGGAGCCGCAGGACGGGCAGGCAGAGGTCCTTCCAGCCGTCCAGGAACAGGAAGTCGACCGGCTGGCGCAGCGCGGCGAGCGTCCGCAGGGCGTCCCCCTCCAGCACGGTGATCACGTCGTCGAGGCCGGTGGCGGCGAAGGTGCCGCGGGCTGATGCCGCCTTGGTCCGACTCATCTCGGTGGTGACGACCCGGCCTGCGCCGTTGTCGCGAACGGCGGCGGCCAGGTGCAGGGTGGAAATGCCGTACGAGGTACCGAACTCGACGACGGTGGTCGGCTTCGTGGCACGGACGAGGCTGTAGAGGAGCCCGCCGCCGTCGACGGAGACCGGCATGTAGATCTCCTGCGCCGCGTCGGCGAGTTCCTGCGCTGTCCGCGACCCCTGGTCGTAAGGCCGATCGCTCGTCGGACGTGACGCGGTCTCGTCGTCACGTGCGGCGGCTTCGAACATGCGGGTCAGGGCGGCGGAGACACGTGGTTCCGCGAGGGTGTACGGAGGTGTGGGCATGGCGTCGGCTCCTTCGGGCGGTGCTGGTTCAACAGGTCGGGTGGGGTGGGTGCGGGGCGGGGCGGGTGAGGGAAGCGTGGGAGGGCGGACCGTCCTCCCACGCTGCACCGGGTCCGCTCCTCGGGCCGTGCGGACGCCCGCGCCGTCAGGCCGTGTACGCGCCCGCGTCGATGTCCGCGAGCAGGGACGGCCCCGTGGGCTCCCAGGACAGAAGCCGCCTGCTCGCGGCGCTGGACGCGGTCATGGTGGAGGCGAAGAAGCTGCCGACGAACCCGAAATGGGCTCCGGAGTCCCGCGGGGCGACGGAGCCGACCGGCAGGCCGAGGCTGCCGCCGATCGCCTCGGCGATCGCCTTGGTGGTGACGGCCTCCTCGGCGACGGCGTGCAGCCGCGTCCCCGCGGGCGCCCGCTCCATGCCCAGGCGGATGAGGCGGGCGGCGTCGTCGCGGTGCACGGCCGACCAGGCGGCGGAGCCGTCACCGACGTAACCGGAGACTCCCTTCTCGCGGGCGGCCGCGGTGAGGAAGTTGACGAACCCCCAGTCGCCGTGGCCGTGGACGCTCGGCGCGAACCGCGTGATCACGGTCCGCACGCCCTGGGCCACGTAGTCCAGGGCGAGGTTCTCGCTGCCGCCCCGGTTGGAGTCCGGGCCGATGGCCGGAGAGACGTCGTCCTCGGTGGCGGGCCGCCCTTCGACGAGGCCGGAGAGAGGCGCGGCGACCACGAACGCGCGGTCGGTCCCGGCGAGGGCGTCACCGAGGGCCCGGACCGCGGCGCGCTCGGAGCGGTCCGACTCGGCGGGGTTGGCCCAGTCGTGCTTGTTGGCCATGTGGATGACCGCGTCCGCCCGGGCGGCCCCTCGCCGCAGCGAGCCGAGATCGTCCAGGTCGCCGCGGACGACGCCGACGCCCCTGGCCGCGAGGGCCTGCTCGGCCCGGTCGGAGCGGGCCAGGCCGATGACCTGGTGGCCCGCGGAGATGAGTTCGTCGACCACGGCGGAGCCGATCCAGCCGGTCGCTCCAGTGACAAACGCACGCATGAACGTGACCTCCTTCGCCCTGAAAAGGGCAGGTGGAAAGAACAGGTGAAGGGTGGAGACGGGTGTGGGGTGGGTGGGACCGGCCCGAGCACGGCGTCGACGCCGCGTCAGGTGGCCTGTGGTGCACCGCGCCGCGTCAGGTGGCCTGTACTGCCCCGCTGTTACCGCGGGACGGGTGGCACGGTGGTGGCGGCCCGGTGGGTGCGGCGGCTGCCGGCCACGACGAGGGCGCCGGCCAGGAGCACGACGAGAGCCACGACGCGCAGGGGCGCCGCTCGGGGGCGGTGGCGTGCAGGAGGATGCCAGCGCTGGGCAGGACGCGGGTGGCGCCGAGGCCCGCAACGGCGCGCCGGCATGACCGGCACGTTCGGGGCCGTGGCCGTCGCGACGGTGCCGAACCCGAATACGCCGAGCCCGGCCATGAGGACGCTCCCTTCCAGTGTGGAGGTCACCGCTCTCGATCCCTTCCGTGATTGCGGTACACGAAGCACGGCCGGACACCGCCCGGGAGCCCCCTACCAGGACAGGACGAGGGAAGGCCGACCACCCATTTCCGAGTCACCGTGCACCGTAAAGGTAACACATCCGAGACACGGTGCCTCGTATAAAGTGGCGGCATGGTGGATGGAAGCGGCCGGGGACGGCCCCGCAGTGAAAGCGCACGGGCCGCCGTGCTGCACGCCGTCGACGACCTTCTGATGGAAGTGGGGTACGCGGCCCTCACCATGAAGGGCATCGCCGAGCGGGCGGGTGTGGGCCGGCAGACCGTGTACCGCTGGTGGTCGAACAAGGCGGAGGTCCTCTACGAGGCCAGCGCCATCGACGCCCGGCAGGAACTCTCCGTGTCCCGCAGCGGCGATCCCCGCAAGGACCTCAAGGCGTATCTCGACGCCCTCGTGGCCTTCTTGGCCCACTCCCACGCGGGCGCGGCCTACCGCGCCCTCATGGGGGAGGCCCAGCACGACGCGGAGGTCGCCGCGCTGCTCACCTCCCGCGACATCCTCGGGGAGAGCGCCGCGCAGGTCGTGGAGGCGGTGCGGAAGCCGAGCGACACCACCCTCTCGCTCGAACAGGCGACCGCGCTCCTGATCGGCCCGCCCTTCTTCCACATCCTGACCGGGCGCAGCGCGGACGACCTCGACACCGAACAGCTCACGGAGCAGTTCGTGCGTGCCCTGAACCATCCGGGGGCCTGAGACGCCCCCGCCTCGCACCCGCCCGACCCGGCACCGCGCTCAGAATCTGTCCGGCCCGGGACATGCCGAAGGCCGGACCCCGGGGATCACAGGGTCCGGCCTTCGGAGACGAGCCGGGCGGTACTGCCCGCCGCCGCGGGCACCGCGCCGGCGTCGGCCGAGCGCGTCGATCAGCGTCGTTCAGCGTCAGACGGAGACGCCCTTGGCGCGCAGGTAGGCCAGCGGGTCCACGTCCGAGCCGTAGTCCGGGGTGGTGCGGATCTCGAAGTGCAGGTGCGGGCCGGTGACGTTGCCCGTGGCACCCGAGAGGCCGACCTGCTGTCCGCCGGTCACGGTCTGACCGGCCGAGACGGAGAGGGAGGACAGGTGGGCGTACTGGGCGTAGTGGCCGTCGGCGAGCTGGATGACGACCTGGTTGCCGTACGCGCCGCCCCATCCGGCGGAGACGACCGTGCCCGCGCCGACGGACTTGAGCGCGGTACCGGTGGGAACCACGAAGTCGACACCGGTGTGGTACCCGCTGGACCACATGCTGCCGGACATCTTGTACGAGGTGCCGATGGACGCCCCCGAGACCGGCAGCGTGAAGCCTGTGGCCGTCGAGGTGTCCGCGGCCTTGGACGCCGTGGTCGTCTTCTTGGCCGCGGACTTGTCGGCGGACTTGCCGGACGACTTGGAGGCGGTGGAGTCGGAGCCGGAAACTGCCGCCTTGCCGCCGATGGCGAGCTTCAGGCCCGGGTGGATGAGGGACGGGTCGCCGCCGATGGACGTGCGGTTGTCCGAGTACAGCTTCTTCCAGCCGCCGCTGACGTCCTGCGTGTCAGCGATCTTCGACAGGGAGTCGCCCGAACGCACGGCGTACGTCCTGGTCGCGGTCTTCTTCGCTTCGGTCTTCGCCTCGGCCTTCGCGCTGGCCTGCTTCTCGGCGGTCGGAGCGGCAGCGGCGGACTCGCTCGCGACGTTCGCGGCACTCGCGGCGCTCGCCACGGAGTCGGCGGCGGTCTGCGGAGTCGCGGCGTGCGCTCCGGTGGCGCCGAGCAGCGGGAGGGCGAGAGCCGCTCCCCCGGTTCCGGCCACGGCTATGGAACGGGAGAAACGCTGGGTCTTGGGACGGCGGTGCTTACCCTTCGCGGGCATGACGAATTCCTCTCCGGCGCCTGCGAGGTGAGCTGTCGGGTGCGAGCTGGAGATGCCCGGCCGTGCTTTCGCGCGACTTAACCCCAAGCCGTTCCGGAGACCGGAACAGGCGTACTACCTGTGGGTCCCCCGCTCCTGCCACATACGGGTGAGTGTGCGGATTCCGGGCGGCGGCAGGATTGGGCGTCCGTCCGGATTGGAGGTGAACGTAAGCGACATGAAGAGGCGGGAACAAGCTTGAGGGTTTCCTGTGTGCCCCGTTTTCTTGATCCTCGACCGACATACCGGTCACCCTGTGTGAACCCGGCCCGTCCCCCGATCCTTAAAGCCCTGCAAACAAAGCGGACTTACGTGATCATGGCGACAGCGGAACGTCACGGATATGACGCTGCTCACCCCGGACCGCCCCAGGAGCCTTCACTTCGACGCGAGTTGGAAGGAAGGCTCCATTACGGACACATCCGTCACATGCGACGCAGCCGGATAACTGCCGCATCGAAGTCCCCGCGCAACCCCGTCCGCAGTCCGTGGTGCAACAGCACCGCACCCCGGTGGACTTCGCCCGTTTCGAGGCATTCGTACGATGCCGACGGGTCGAGGCCCCGCAGCCTCACCGGCGCGGCCGGTTCTCCGTAATGCTGGGCCTGGAGCCAGGCGAGGACGACGACCTCGCCGTCACGGACGTACTGGACGGCGCTCAGTCCGCCCTCCGGCGCCCGCAGCCGATGAAGTTCGCCGCCCTGCACGACGGGCCTGATCTCCTTGTAGAGTTCCACCCAGGTCCGCGCCTCGGCCAGCTCCTCCTCGGTCCAGCGGGTGAGGTCGCCGCCGACGCCGAGCACCCCGGCCATCGCGCTCACGAACCGGAAGCGCAGCGAGCTGAAACGTCCGTTGAGCTGCGCGTTCGGGCTGTCGGTGACCCAGGCGGCCATGGCCCGCGCGGGGTGCACCTGGCTGAAGCCGTGCTGGATGGCGAGCCGGTCCAGCGGGTCCGTGTTGTCCGAGGTCCACACCTGGTCCGTACGCGCCATGATCCCGAGGTCGATCCGGCCGCCGCCGCCCGAGCAGGACTCGAAGGCGACCCCCGGGTGGGCCGCCCGCAGCCGGTCCAACAGCGCGTACAGGGCGTGCACATGGTCCACCCACAGCCGCTGCGGATACGCCTCGCCGGGCCACCCCGCATCCGTGAAGCAGCGGTTGAAGTCCCACTTCACGTAGTCGATCGGCGCACTGGAGAGGAGCGCGTCGAGCTGTTCCCACAGGTATTCCTGGACGTCCTCGCGGGCGAGGTTCAGCACGAGCTGATTGCGTAGTTCCGTCCGCTTTCGTCCCGGCTGGAACTGCACCCAGTCCGGGTGCGCGCGGTACAACTCGCTGTCCGGGTTGACCATCTCGGGCTCGACCCAGATGCCGAACTGCATCCCGAGCCCGTGCACGTAGTCGCTCAGTGGCTTCAGTCCGCCGGGGAAGCGGTCCCGGTTGACCGTCCAGTCGCCGAGACCGGCCCGGTCGCTGGTGCGTGCCCCGAACCAGCCGTCGTCGACCACGAACAGCTCGACACCGGCATCGGCGGCCCTGCGGGCGAGGGCCCGCTGCTGCTCCTCGGAGATGTCGAACTCCGTGGCCTCCCAGGAGTTGTAGAGCACGGGCCGGTCCTGATCCGCGTCCGGAATCACGTACGCGCGCTGGTACGCGTGCCAGGCGCGGCTCGCCCCGCCGAAGCCGCCGTCGCTCCACAGCCCCGCGAAGACGGGAGTGACAAAGGTCTCCCCCGGCTCCAGCCGCAGCAGGCCCGAGTCGTCGTATCCGGCCCCGCCGGTGATTTGCACGCGCGCGTCGGGCAGTTGGGCCACCGCGATCCGCCAGGTCCCCGACCAGGCGAGGGCGCAGCCGTAGACCTCGCCCAGCTCCTCGGTGGCCGTGCCGTCCGCGTCCAGGGCGACCCACGGCAGGTGCTGGTGCCCGGTGTGTCCGCGCCGGCTGCCGATGATCTTCTCGCCGTAGGTGAGCTCGGAGCGTACGAGCCGGGACTCGGCCGCCCAGCGTCCGTGCAGCTGGGACAGCCGCCAGCCGTCTCGCCGCGGCAGCGTCCAGGTCGCGGAGTCGGCGCGCAGCACCTCCAGGGCGGGCCCTTCGTTGGTGAGGGTCACCCATCGCTCGACGACGTCGGTGCCCGCCCGCATCCGGTAGTGCAGGGTGATGCCGAGCCCGGAGTCGGAGAACCGCAGCCGCAGCTCGCCACCGGCGGCCCCCTCAGCCACCTCGGCCGCCTCCCCGCCGACGGTCTCGTACCCCTCGAAGCGCCATTCGGTGCCGCGCCGGTCCGGTGTGCGCACGGACAGCGCGGGCCGTACGAAGCGGGGGCCGCCCTCGACCGGGTACTCCTCATGGCCGTCGAGGGTGGCCTCGAACGCCCAGTACTCGGGGCCCGGGCCCGCGGCGAGCGCCTCGGCGTCGGCGAGCGCGATCCTGGGGCCCCAGTGCAGATGAAGCAGCTCGTCCTCGTCACCGAGCCGCAGGCCGTAGCTGCTCGTGGGCCCCGAAAGAAGCCACGTACGGCCGTCTGCGCCGATCTCTACCATCAAGCCCTCACATATTCGAACAGGCACGCTCAAGCACCAACATCATCAGGTCCGACCTGCCCTTCGGGCAACGCCTGTGGACAACTCATTGGCCCACGAACCGATGTCGTATCGTCGGATACGCACCTCGCCGACGAGCCGCGTCGGTGGCCGAGGGGAGGAGCCCCCGTGCAGCAGCAGGTCCCGTCGACCGAGCCCGAGCTGACCGGCGTACGCAACTTCCGTGATGTGGGCGGCCTGCCGACGGTGGACGGCCGGCGGGTGGCGTACGGACGGCTGTTCCGCAGCGGCCACCTCGCGCACGCGACGCCCTCGGACGCCGCGTTCCTCGCCTCGCTGGGCCTGCACACGATCTTCGACTTCCGCAATGCGGCCGACCAGCGGCTGGAGGGCGCCGACGTCGAGCTGCCCGGGGTGCGCAATGTGAACCTGCCGCTGACGGACCCCGCCGACGGCGCCGAGTTCTGGAAGATGGTCCGCGACGGGAACCTGGACGAGCTGCGGGAGCTGCTCTCGGACGGCCGGGCGGCGAACCGCATGATCGCGTCCTACCGCACGATCATCAAGGAGCGCACGGCCGAGCACCGCCAGGTGCTGCACGCGCTGGCCGAGGACAGTGTCCCGGCCCTGATGCACTGCGCGGCCGGCAAGGACCGGGCGGGTCTCTCCGTCGCCGTGACGCTGCTCGCCGTGGGCGTCGAGCGCGAGGCCATCGTGGCGGACTACCTGGAGTCGAACGCGGCGCACCGCCGCTACAAGGTGCACCGCAGCAGCTCCGCCTCCTCGGCGTACACCCCCGAGGTGATGGAGCTGCTCAGCCCGCTCTTCGACGCACGCGCCGAGTACCTGGCGGCGGCGTTCGACACGATCGAGGAGACCTGGGGCGGGGTCGACGCGTACCTGGAGCAGGCACTCGGCGTGACTCCCGCGATACGGGAGCGGCTGCGGCAGCGGTTCCTCGACTGACCCGGCCGCCCGGGCCCCTACTGGTTCTGGGCTCCCAGTGTGAACAGCAGGTAGATGAAGGCGGCGAAGACGTGCCCGACCGCCACATAGATGATGAGCCGAACCCACAGCGCGCGCGGGAACTTCTCCTCCAAGTCCTTCATGAGTCTTCTCCTGGAATCGTCGTCGGGGCCGTGGGAGTGGAAGGGTTCGTGACGGTCGCCGCCGGCCCGAGGCACAGCGCGGCCGTCGGACTCTGCAGCAGGGTGTGTACGAAGAGGAGTTCGGCCCCGTCCCGGTCGGCGGCGGCGATCCGGTGCGGGGTCAGCGAGTCGAAGTGGGCGCTGTCACCGGGTTCGAGGACGTGTGCGGTGTCCCCGAGCCGCAGCCGCAGCCGCCCCTGGAGGACGTACAGCCACTCCTCGCCGGGGTGGACCCGCACGATGTCGCCCTGCGCCCCGTAGGGGACGTGCACGCGCAGGGACTGCATACCGCGTCCGGCGGCGCCGGCCTGCCAGTACGTCCAGCCGCCTGCCCGGGTCGGCTCCATGTCGGCGGAGCGCACGACGGCTTCCCGCTCGGTGGCCGTCTCACCTAGCAGGTCGGAGACGGTGGTGCCGTAGATACGGGCCAGGGCCAGCAGCATCGGCAGCGAGGGCTGGCGCCGGCCGGTCTCCAGCCGGGAGAGATGGGCGGGCGAGAGTCCGGCGGCGCCGGCCGCGGACTCCAGGGTGAGGGCTGCGCGGTGGCGCAGGGCGCGTAGCTGGGGGGCGACGGCGGGCAGCCGTTCCTCTGCCGTGGGGTGCGGCTCGGAGGGGTGCGTACCCTTGTCAGGGCTCATGTGTCCATTGAGCCGCACGCTTGCCTCGGAGGCAAATAACTTACCCCAGAGGCAAAAGGCGCGGGCCCCCGGTGGCTGGCCGCGCAGTTCCCCGCGCCCCCTCGTAGGGGCGCGGGGAACGGCGCAATCTTTTAGGGGCGCGGGGAACTGCGCAGTCTTTTGTCTGTGAGGGGCGCGGGGAACTGCGCGAACGACCCCCACCGGCCCGCAGGACCCGACCACCGGCACGGCCTACCGGTTGGCAACCGCCTGTTTGACCAGTGTCTTTCCGAAGTCCCACATCAGCCCACCCCCACTGTGCGCGTCATCCATCACGGCAGTGAACGCGTCCACGAACCGGTCCACATCCCGCTCCCCGATCACCAGCGGCGGAATCAGCTTGATCACCTCCAGGTGGTCGCCGGAGACCTGGGTGAGGATCCGGTGCCGCTGCAGCAGCGGTACGACGACCATCTGCGCGAACAACCCCTTGCGCGCGGCCTGCAGCATCGCCCAGCGGCTGCGCAGTTTCAGCGAGGTGGGCCGGCCGAACTCGATGCCGATCATCAGCCCGCGCCCGCGTACGTCGCTCAGCAGCTCGTACCGGTCGACGAGCGCCGTGAGCCGGGACTTCAACCGCTCCCCCGTGGCGCGGGCGTTCGCCACGATCTGCTCGTTCTCCATGACCGACAGCACGGCGAGGCCGGCCGCCATGGCCTGTGCGTTGGATCCGAAGCTCGCGGAGTGCACGAGGACCCGGTCCATGGACGAGTAGACCTTCTTGAAGATCCAGTCCTTGCCGAGGGTGGCGCTCACTGGCACGTAACCGCCCGACAGCGCCTTCGCCACACAGACCAGGTCCGGTTCGACCCCGTCCTCGTGCTGGTAGGCGTAGAAGTCCCCGGTGCGGCCGAGCCCGGTCTGCACCTCGTCCGCGATGAGCAGCGCCCTGTGCTTGTGCAGCAGCTCCTGGGCGTCGCGCAGATAGCCCGGCGGCGACTCGTGCACGCCCTTGCCCTGGATCGGTTCGACGATCAGCGCGGCGACGTCGCCCTTCTTCAGCTCCGCCGCCAGGGCGTCGAGGTCGCCGAGCGGGACGGCCGTGTCGGGCAGCAGCGGGGCGAAGCCGTCCCGGAAGCCGTCCTCGCCGTTGACGGACAGGGACCCGGTGGTCAGACCGTGGAAGGCGTGCGCGCAGTACAGGACGCGCGGTTTGCCGGTGGCGTACCGGGCGAACTTCAGCGCGGTCTCGACGGCCTCCGTTCCGCTGTTGCCGAAGAACACCCGGTCCAGGTGCGGGCTGTGCGCCAGCAGCTTCTCCGCCAGCAGTCCGGGCAGGGGCTGGCAGTCGAAGCGGGTGAGGTCGGCGAGCTGGGCGTCGAGGACGTCGTGCAGCGCCTTGCGGACGACGGGGTGATGGCGGCCGAGGCCCATCACCCCGAACCCGGCGAGCATGTCGAGGTAGTCGTTGTCGTCCGCGTCCCAGAAGTGGGCACCCTCGGCCCGTTCGTAGACCTTGTCGAAGCCGATGGTGCGCAGCATGCGCGGCAGCTGGTGGTTCAGATACTTGGCGTGCAGTTCGTAGCGCTCGGCTCCGCGCCCGGCGAGGAGACTGCCGAGATCGAACTCCTGGGACTTGCTGGTGGTCATTCCGGCTTCTCCTTGGACACGCGCGTCTTTGCGGCCGGCTTGCCGGCGGCACCCTGTTTCCCGGTCCCCCGCTTCCCCTCGGCCTCGCCCTCCCCGACGGCCTCGCCCTTCCCGTCGGCCCGCCGCCCGGCAGCGCCCCGCTTGCCGTCCGGCGCCTTCCGGGCACGTGCCGCGGGCCCCCGCCGCTCGGGAGCCTTCGCCGTGCCCGCGGGTCCGGCCTCCGCGACGGTCCGGGGGGCGTCCCCGCCGAGGTCGGCCTCCCGCGCTCCGACGGCGCGCCGACCGTCGCTCGGTGCCTTCCGCGCCTTCCGCGCGCGTTTCGCCGCGGCCGGCCCGTCGGAGGTCTGCGCCACGTCCGTGCCGGCGGCGCGCCGACCGGACCGGCCGACAGCGGGACCGGTACCCGCAGAGGCGTCCCCGTGGACGTCCGGAACGGCCGCCTCGCGCCCGGCCTGCCCGACGGCGTCCCGATCGTCGACCTTCGGGTCATCGGCCTCCCGATCGTCGGCCTCCCGATCGTCGGCCTCCCGGCCGACAGCGTCCCGCACCGCCAGGCTCGCGCTGATCCGGCCCGCGATCTCCACGGGGGTCAGCCCGATGTCGGCCAGTACCTCTCCCCGCTTGGCGTGCGCGAGGAACTGTTCGGGGATGCCGAACCGCCGTACCGGCACGTCGACTTCTGCGTCCCCGAGGGCGAGCGCGACCGCCGCGCCCACCCCGGCGGCCCGGCTGTTGTCCTCGACGACCGCGACCAGCCGGTGCTCGGCGGCGAGGCCGGGCAGCGCGGGATCGACGGGCTTGACCCAGCGCGGGTCCACCACGGTGCAGCCGATGCCCCGGGCCTCCAGAAGCTCGGCCGCGTGGAGGCACACCGGTGCCATCACGCCGACGGCGACGAGCAGCACGTCGGTCCGCTCCCCGCGGTGCAGCACGTCCACCCCGCCCACCCGGTCGACCGCCGGGATCTCGGGTCCCACCGACTCCTTCGGGAAGCGGATCAGCGTGGGGGCGTCGTCGACGGCGACGGCCTCGCGCAGTTGGGCCCGCAGCTGGTCGGCGTCGCGCGGCGCGGCGATCCTGAGTCCGGGCACGACCTGGAGGATGGACATGTCCCACATGCCGTTGTGGGAGGCGCCGTCAACGCCGGTGATCCCGGCGCGGTCCAGCACGAAGGTCACTCCGCAGCGGTGCAGCGCGACATCCATGAGGAGCTGGTCGAAGGCCCGGTTGAGGAAGGTCGCGTACACGGCGACGACCGGGTGCAGCCCGCCGGTCGCGAGGCCGGCCGCGGACACCGTGGCGTGCTGCTCGGCGATGCCGACGTCCCACACCCGGTCGGGGAACCTCTCGGCGAACTTCGCGAGGCCCACCGGGTGCAGCATGGCCGCCGTGATCGCCACGACGTCCTCGCGCTCCTCGCCGACGCGCACGATCTCGTCGCCGAACACCGACGTCCAGGAGGGGCCGTTGGAGGGGGCCAGCGGCTCGCAGGTGAGCGGGTCCATCACACCGACCGTGTGGAAACGGTCCTCCTCGTGCGCGAGCGCGGGCTCGTATCCGCGTCCCTTCTCCGTCAGACAGTGGATGAGTACGGGCCCGTGGAAGCGTTTCGCGCGCCGCAGTGCCGACTCGACCGCGCCCGTGTCGTGCCCGTCGATCGGCCCGACGTACTTCAGCCCCAGGTCCTCGAACATGCCCTGCGGGGCGAACGCGTCCTTGAAGCCCTTCTTCGCGCCGTGCAGCGACTCGTAGAGCGTGCCGCCGACGAGCGGGGTGCGCAGCAGGACGTCCTTGCCCCAGGCCAGTACCTTCTCGTAGCTGTCGGTGGTGCGCAGGGTCGCCAGGTGGTTGGCGAGTCCGCCGATGGTCGGCGCGTACGAGCGTTCGTTGTCGTTGACGACGATGATCAGCGGGCGGTCCTTGGCGGCGGCGATGTTGTTCAGCGCCTCCCAGGCCATGCCGCCGGTGAGCGCGCCGTCACCGATGACCGCGACGACGTGCCCCTTCCCGCCCTGCACCTGCCGGGCCTTGGCGAGCCCGTCGGCCCAGCCCAGCGCGGTGGACGCGTGGCTGTTCTCGATGATGTCGTGCTCGGACTCCTCGCGGGACGGGTAGCCGGAGAGGCCGCCCTTGCTCCGCAGCTTGGAGAAGTCCTGACGCCCGGTCAGCAGTTTGTGTACGTAGCTCTGGTGGCCGGTGTCCCACAGGATGCGGTCGGTCGGTGACTCGAAGACCCGGTGGAGCGCGATGGACAGTTCCACCACTCCCAGATTGGGTCCCAGATGCCCCCCGGTCCTGGCGACCGCGTGCACCAGGAACTCCCTGATCTCCTCGGCCACTTGGCCTATCTCGGTCTCGGACAGCGCCTTCAGGTCGCGTGGTCCCCGGATGGTCTCCAGAATCGTCACGCTCGGCCCCCTCTCGGTCCGTGCTGCGGCTAACGCGCGGTGCCGGTGGGTTGCCCCGGCACCGTGACCTCCGGCTCGCCCGATGCGACGCCGTCCGCCTCCATCTGCTCCGCGATCTTCATCGCCTCGTCGATGAGGGTCTCCACGATCTTCGACTCGGGGACGGTCCTGATGACCTCGCCCCTGACGAAGATCTGTCCCTTGCCGTTGCCGGAGGCGACCCCCAGGTCCGCCTCCCGCGCTTCTCCCGGCCCGTTGACGACGCAGCCCATGACTGCGACGCGCAGGGGCACTTCCATGCCCTCCAGGCCGGCCGTGACCTCGTCGGCGAGCTTGTAGACGTCGACCTGGGCCCGTCCGCAGGACGGGCAGGACACGATCTCAAGGCGCCGCTGCCGGAGCCCCAGCGATTCCAGGATCTGGATGCCGACCTTGCACTCCTCGGCGGGCGGGGCGCTCAGTGACACCCGGATGGTGTCTCCGATGCCCTCGCCGAGCAGCGCCCCGAAGGCCACCGCGGACTTGATGGTCCCCTGGAAGGCGGGCCCCGCCTCGGTCACGCCGAGGTGCAGCGGGTAGTCGCACTGCGCCGCCAGCTGCCGGTAGGCGTTGACCATCACGACCGGGTCGTTGTGCTTGACCGAGATCTTGATGTCCCTCAAGCCGTGCTCCTCGAAGAGCGACGCCTCCCACAGCGCCGACTCGACGAGCGCCTCCGGTGTCGCCTTCCCGTATTTCTGAAGGAGGCGCCGGTCCAGCGAGCCGGCGTTGACGCCGATGCGGATCGGCGTGCCGTGGTCCTTCGCGGCCCGCGCGATCTCCTTCACCTTGTCGTCGAACTGCTTGATGTTGCCGGGGTTGACCCGTACCGCCGCGCAGCCCGCCTCGATCGCGGCGAACACGTACTTCGGCTGGAAGTGGATGTCCGCGATCACCGGGATCTGCGACTTGCGCGCGATGGTGGCCAGCGCGTCCGCGTCGTCCTGCGTGGGGCAGGCGACGCGGACGATCTGGCAGCCGGACGCGGTGAGTTCGGCGATCTGCTGCAGGGTGGCGCCGATGTCCGACGTACGCGTGGTCGTCATCGACTGCACCGACACGGGCGCCCCGCCCCCGACCGCCACCGGTCCGACCTGGATCCGCCGTGAGACACGGCGCTCCGCGATCGGCCGGACCGGCACCTCGGGGAGGCCCAAGGAGATGGCGGTCATCACGTCACCCGCGGTTTCCCGAGACGGTCTCGCGCGCGGCCCGCAGGGACTCCTTGAGGGAGCCCATGGTGGCCATGACCGCCGTCGGCTCGTAGCCGCAGTGCGCCATGCAGTTGGCGCACCGCGGGTCCTTGCCGCGGCCGTAGGCGTCCCAGTCGGTCTTCTCGATCAGGTCCTTGTACGTCGTGACGTACCCGTCGCTCATCAGGTAGCAGGGCTTCTGCCAGCCGAACAGCGAGTAGTTGGGGATCGCCCACGCCGTGCAGGGGAAGTCGACCTTGCCCTCCAGGAAGTCCAGGAAGAGCGGGGAGTGGTTGAGCCGCCAGCGGAGCCGGTTGCCGCCGGCGAATGCCTTCTTGAACAGTTCGCGGGTCTGCTCCACGCCCAGGAAGTGCTCCTGGTCGGGCGCCTTCTCGTAGGCGTAGGCGGGCGAGATCATCATCTCGTCCACCTTCAGGTCGTCATTGAGGAAGTTGAGCACCTCGATGATCGTCTGTGGGGTGTCGGTGTTGAAGAAGGTCGAGTTGGTGGTCACCCGGAAGCCGCGCCGCTTGGCCTCCTTGATGGCCGCGACCGCCTCGTCGAACACCCCCTCCTTGGCGACGGACTCGTCGTGCCGCTCGCGCAGACCGTCGATGTGCACGGCGAACGCGAAGTACGGCGAGGGCGTGAACTTGTCCATCTTCTTGCGCAGCAGCATGGCGTTGGTGCACAGGAAAATGTACTTCTTCTTGGCCACCAACTGCCGGACGATCTCGTCGATATGAGGGTGCATCAGGGGTTCGCCGCCGGCGATGGACACCATCGGCGCACCCGATTCGAGCACCGCCCCGACGGCCTGCGCCACCGGCATGCGCTGCTTGAGCACCCCGGCCGGGTGCTGGATCTTGCCGCAGCCCTCGCACGCGAGATTGCAGGCGTAGAGCGGTTCCAGTTCGACGATCAACGGGAACTTGTCCCGCTTACGGAGTTTCTGTTCCATGAGATACGTCGCGACCTTGATGGTCTGGCGAAGCGGCATGGCCATCTGGCTCACCTCCAGGGGAGCAGCGAAGAACGGTGCCATTCATAGAAAACAGGAAGAACAGCACGAAGAACACGGAAGGCTGATATTCCACCGCGTACCGTGCCGATCCGGACGAGTTCATGTTCTGGAGCGTCCACGACCACCCGTACGGCGGCAACCGGGCGCTCGCCCGCGCGGACCGCGCTGCGGAGCGTCGCCGCCGACTCCATGTCGACCGCGATCGCCCCGGTCGCGAACAGATGCGACCGTTCGGGACCGCGGACCACGTGATCGGAACCGGCGAGCGGCCCCGTGTGGACGGCGCGCCCGGGCACGGCGCGCCGCAGTTCCCCGACGAGCAGGCCGGTGCCCACGCAGGGCGTGCTGCCGCGCGCATCCCGGGTCTCCTCGGCGACGATCAGGTCCCCGGGATGCATACCGGGGGCCAGCCCGGCACAGAAGCCCGTGGCCAGGACGGCCGCCCCGCGCATCGCGGGACCGGCCAGCACCTTGCCGACCGCCCGCTCGGCTGCCGCGGGACCCATGCCCGTACGCAGCACGGTGACCGGTCCGTGGGCGCCGCCCCGGTCGCCGCCCGTGCGCAGGGCGAACCGCTCGATGCCCAGCGCACAGGCGATCAGCAGCGGGGCGGCGCCCGATGTCGCGCTCATCAGCTCGCCCTGCCGAAGGCGCTCTGGGAGCCGCTCTGCAGGTCGGCGAACGGTTCGCCGTTGACGTACCGGCCGAGTGCGGTGAGAGGGAACACCTGCCGGTAGAGGTGGTAGTTGATGGAGAAGTCCCACGGGAATCCGGTGCCGGTGAAGTACGGCTCGTCCCAGGAGCCGTCCGCCAGCTGGGTCCCCGCGAGCCAGGCGATGCCGCGCTCGACGGCCTTGGACTCCCGCTCCCCGGCCGCGAGCAGCGCCAGCAGCGCCCACGCGGTCTGGGAGGCGGTCGATTCGCCGCGCCCGCTCCACTCGGCGACGTCGTGGTAGGAGCGCAGGTCCTCGCCCCAGCCCCCGTCGTCGTTCTGCACGGTCTCCAGCCAGGCCACGGCCCGCCGGATCGCGGGATGCGAGCCGGGCAGTCCGGTGGCGACCAGCGCGGGCACCACCGACCCGGTCCCGTATACGTAGTTGACGCCCCAGCGGCCGAACCAGGAGCCGTTGGCCTCCTGTTCGGCGAGCAGCCACTCGACGCCCCGGCGGGTGCGCGGGTCCTGGGCCAGGCCCTCGACCGCGAGCATCTCCACGACGTGCGCGGTGACGTCGGCGGACGGCGGGTCGATGACCTCGCCGAAGTCGCAGAACGGCAGCCGGTTGGGGAAGGGACTGGTGTTGTCGACGTCGAAGGCGCCCCACGCGCCGTTCTTCGACTGCATGCCGAGGTTCCAGCGCACCCCCCGTCCGATGGCCTTCTCCACGCGCTCCGGGTCGTGGTGCCGCACGCGGCGCAGCGCGAGGACCACTTCGGCGGTGTCGTCGATGTCGGGGTAGTTGTCGTTGTGGAACTCGAACGCCCAGCCGCCGGGCGGGAGTCCGGGCCGTTTGACCGCCCAGTCGCCGGGGCGGACGATCTCCTCTCCGAGCATCCAGTCGGCCGCCCGCACCAGCTGCGGGTGGTCGGCGGGCACGCCCGCGTCGGCGAGCGCGATGGTCGCCAGACAGGTGTCCCACACCGGTGACTGGCAGGCCTCGATCATCCGGGCGCCGTCCTCGCGCCACACGGCGAAGCGGTCCAGGGAGGCCAGTCCCTCGCGCATCACGGGGTGTTCGAGGTCGTAGCCGAGCAGGTACAGGGAGATGACCGAGTAGACGGCGGGCGGCTGGATGCCGCCCCAGCACCCGTCGTTCTCCTGGCGCTCGATGATCCAGCGGGCCGCGGTGTTCATCGCGGCCCGGCGGAGCCTGCGCGGCGCGACCTTGCGGTAGGCGTGCAGGGCCCGGTCCAGCCGCTGGAACGCCCCGTCCCAACTCGCCACCGGCGCCAGGGGTTTGACCGGGTTGGGGTTACCGGGGTCGGTGTGCAGCTCGTCCAGCGTGAAGGGCGCCGGGCGGACCGGGCGCTTCGCGGAGACGACGGTGAGCGGCACGATGGTCTGCCGGGCCCAGCAACCGAAGTCGTAGATGTTGAGCGGCATCCACTTCGGGAACCAGATGAGTTCCGGGGGCAGTTCGGGAAGGTCGTCCCACTTCCACCAGCCGAACAGGGCGAGCCAGATCCGGGTGAAGACCCGGGCCGCGGCGATACCGCCCCGCTCCCGGATCCACGCGGAGGCCCGCGCCATGTGCGGATCGTCCGGCGCGTCACCGGCCAGCCGCAGGGCCACGTACGCCTCGACGGTGGTGGAGAGTTCGCCCGGTCCGCCGTAGAAGGAGGCCCAGGTGCCGTCCTCGCGCTGCTCGCCGCGGATGAACAGCGCGGCAGCCTGTGTGGTCTTCTCGTCGTCGATGCCCAGGAACTGACGGAGCAGCAGGTCTTCGGCGTCCATGGTGACGTTGGTCTCCAGGTCGCCCTTCCACCAGCCCTCGGCGTCCTGCGTGGTCAGCAGGAAGTCGGTGGCACGCTGTATCGCGTGCGTGGCGGTCTCTCGGATATCGGCTGTCCCGGCCGCCGCGGGAGTCGATTCCGTCCGGATGTCGCTGGCCGAGGCTGCGCGGGGCGGGAGGGCCCCGGTGCTTCCGTCGGTCGTCGCTGTCATGGCTTCCCCTTCGTGCAGTGGCATGGCTCTGCTGGGTCCGCCGTCGGCCGGTGCTCGTTCGTCCGCAGCACCGGCCGGCGACTACGCGAGGGCTATTCGACCGATAGTGATCATCTCTTTCGTACGACGACGAAGTCGGCGAGCTCCACGAACTGTGCCCGCACCCGGTCCGGCATGTCGATCGTGTCGAGGGCGTCGATGGCGACGGTGTGCTGGCGGCGCGCCTCCTGGGCGGTCCACTCGCGGCCGCCCGCCTCCTCGATGAGCGCGGCGCGCACGGCGAACTCCTCCTCGGAGAAGTTCTCGAAGTCGCTGCTCCTGGCGTCCGCGGCGAGCAGTTCGCCCAGGCGCTCCGAGGCCGGGCCGCCGGCCGCGAGCGCGGCCACGACGGGCAGGGACTTCTTGCGCTGGCGCAGGTCGCTCCAGGTCTGCTTGCCGGTGGCCACCGGGTCGCCCCAGATGCCGAGCAGGTCGTCGACGGCCTGGAAGGCGAGGCCGAGGTGGTAGCCGTACTTCTCCAGCGTGTCGGCCGTGCGGTCGTCAGCGCCGCCGAGGACCGCGCCGATGGAGCAGGCGCAGGCGAGCAGGGCGCCCGTCTTGTTGCCCTCCATCTCCAGGCACTCCTCGACGCTGACGCGGTCGCGGTGCTCGTAGGAGATGTCCTGGGCCTGGCCGTCGATCAGCGCGCGGGTGGCGGTGGTCAGCCGGCGCGTGGCGCGGCCCGCCTCGACCGTGCCCAGTTCCAGGAGCAGTTCGTTGGCCAGCGCGAACAGGGCGTCGCCGACGAGGATCGCCTGGGCGGGGCCGTGCACCTTCCAGACGGTGTCACGGTGGCGGCGCTGCTCGTCGCCGTCCATCAGGTCGTCGTGCAGGAGGGAGAAGTTGTGCACCAGTTCGACGGCGACCGCGCCCGGCACGCCCACCTCGGGGGCGGCGCCCGCGGCCTCCGCGGACAGCACGGCGAGTGCGGGGCGCACGGCCTTGCCGCCGTCGCCCTCGGCGGGGTTGCCCTCGGCGTCGATCCAGCCGAAGTGGTAGGCGGCGACGGTGTCCATGGGAGGTGCGAGGCGGTCGATGGCCGCCCGCAGTACAGGTGAGGCCAGGGTCCGGCCGCGCTCCAGGAGCGCGGTCACGTCCACCGCGTCGGCAGCCTTCGATGCCGGGGGCACAGTGGGCACAGTCTCTCCTCTATTCGCGATACGGGGGGTGCGGGGGCCGGTGCCGGAGCGGGCGACGGTGGCCCCGTCGCTCTGATCGAGCGTCACGCCGCCTCCTCGAAGAGCTCGAAGAGATGGTCGCGCGGCCGGCCCAGGGCAGCGAGTACGGCGTCCGCCGCGCTCACGCCGCTGCGGACCGCACTCTCCATGGTCGCGGGCCACCCTGTGGCGGTCCACGCGCCGGCCAGGTACAGGCCGGGTGCCTTGGTGCGGGCGCCGGGCCGCAGCCGTCCGACGCCGGGGGTCGGGGCGAACGTCGCCGTACGCTCCCTGGTCACGAAGAAGTCCCGGACCTCCGCGTCCCTGGTGTGCGGCAGCAGCCGCTCCAGTTCCGGCAGGTATCGCTCGCGCAGCGCGGCGACCGGTGCGTCGATCTCGTCCTGCGCGGCCGACTGGGACAGCGCGAGGTACTGGCCCTCCTTGAGCCCGGACGCCTCGGTCCGGTCGAAGACCCACTGCACCGGGGAGCCGAGCGCGGCGAAGAACGGCCGGCTGAGCACCTGGCGGTCGTACACGACGTGGATGTTGAGGATGGGTGCCGTACCGATCTCCAGCAGCCGCTCGGGGGCGTCGAGGGCGCCTTCGGGCAGCAGATCGTGGGCCTCGCGCTGCGGCACGGCGAGGACGACCGTGTCGGCGTCGAGCGTCTCGCCGGGAACCTGAACGCTCCAACGTCCGTTCTCGTGTCGGGAGATGGAGGTGACTCGTGTACGGACCTCGGTACGGACTCCCGCGGAGTCGAGCGCCTTGCGGGCCAGCCGGTCGTGCAGTTCACCCAGCGGGACGCGCGCCCAGCCGATGTCGGCGGCGCCCGGGTCGGACAGCAGACCGGTCTTGAACACCATCGCGGCGAGCCCGAGCGAGGCGTCGCCGGCCACCGCGTTGAGGGTGGCGACCCCCACCAGGTCCCACAGTGCCTCGATGGCCCGATCGGACTGACCGTGCGCGGTCAGCCAGGTGCCGAAGCTCTGCGCGTCGAGCGCCGGATCGGCGAGGTCGAGCCCCTTGAGCGCCAGAGCGGCACGTCCGACCCTGGCGCGCTCGGCGAGCGACAGATGCGGGTAGGTCGCGAGGCTGCGCGCCAGATGCAGCGGGACGGGCAGCGCCGTTCGGCCGATTCTGCCGAGCCGTCGTCCGGCCGGGGCCCCGGCGTCGAGGACGGGCACGTCGAGGCGGTCCTGCAGCGGCGCGAGGTCCGCTCCTTCGACGCGGTCGAGGAACCAGCGGTACGCCGTGCAGCAGCGCAGGTACACATGCTGGCCGTTGTCCACGGTGAGTCCGTCGCGCTGGAAGGAGAAGGCGAGTCCGCCCAGGCGGGGCCTGCCTTCGAGCAGCGTCACACGGACTCCCGCGTCGGCCAGCGCGAGCGCCGCGGTCGTCCCCGCGAGCCCCCCGCCGACCACTACGGCCGACGCGGGGCTGCCCGACGAGCCGGCATCGGACCCCTCGTCCTGCGTGGTGTCGTTCATCGTGCACCTTCCCCCGCGGCCTCGCCGAGCCGGTGGAGCGGGGCGCGGGCGGCCGATGCAGTCAGGGACGCAGTCCCCGGCCGAAGGGTTGCGCGCCGTTTCCAGGTACTTGCGTCATCTTGGGCCGGAGTGTCCATCAAGCGCGCCTCCTGACGGTTCGGCGGGAGACATGCCGGGCGTCGAGGCCGGAGAGGCCGCGCACGGCGACGTACGCCTTCTCGCGTCCGGGGAGCGAGACCCGGCCGCGCAGGACGGCCTCCGGTTCGCGCTCGATGCGGTCCAGGAGGCGGCGGTAGATGCCGGCCATCGCGGCGACACAGGCGCCGCTGCGGCGGTCCAGCATGGGCAGCAGCCGGTAGCCCTCCGCGAAGAGCGCGCGGGCCCGGCGCACCTCGAAGTGCACGAGGCCCGCGAAATCGGAGCCCTCCGGTGGGCGCGGCCCCTTGAACCCGGCCGAGCAGCCGAACTTCGCGAGGTCGTCCGCGGGCAGATACGTCCGCCCGTTCCCGGCGTCCTCGCGAACGTCTCTGAGGATGTTGGTGAGTTGCAGCGCGAGCCCGAGGGTGTCCGCGTACTCCGGCGCCCGCTCCGCGCCGCGCGCCCCCGGTTCCGTACCGAAGACGCCGAGCGAGAGGCGGCCGATGGCTCCGGCGACACAGCGGCAGTAGACCTTCAGGTCGTCCCAGGTCTCGTACGTCTCGCCGCGGACGTCCATGAGCACGCCGTCGATGAGTTCGTCGAGGCCGTCGAGCGGGACCGGGAAGTGGTCCGCCGTGTGCCGCAGGGCGACGGCGACCGGATCGGTGTCGTCCTCGTCGACCGAGCGGTCGCGGATCCGGCCGAGCAGCGCCCGGGTCTCCTCCAGCCGCTTCGCCTTGACCTCGGGGGCCAGCGCTCCGTCACCGATGTCGTCGACGCGCCGGGAGAACGCGTACAGCGCCGACATGGCCCGGCGCTTGGGCGTCGGCAGCAGCCGGATGCCGTACGCGAAATTCCGGGCCTGCTGCCCGGTGACCGCCTCGCAGTAGCCGTAAGCGGCGAGTACCGGTGCGGACATGTGTGGTTCCGACTCCACGGTCCGGATCACCCCTCTCCTCGCAGAGTCACTCCCACCTCGCGCAGCAACTGGATCTTGCCGGGCTTCGGCGGGCCGGGAAGTACGTCGTATTCGGCGGCGGCGATCGCCTGGATCGCCGCCCTTCCTCCTGCCACGAACCCCGCGAGCAGCAGCTTCAGTCTGCCGTGGACGCTACCCACGAGGGGGGTGCCTTCATTCAGGAGGTTCCGGGCGCGTTCTGCTTCGTATGCAACCAGTGCGCGCGCCGATGCGCCTGCCGTGGGCGTGGCGAGATCCGCCTCCTGGACGTGAAAGCGCTTCATGTCCTCGGCGGGAAGGTAGATGCGGTCGCGGCCGAGGTCCTCGGCGACGTCCTGGAGGTGCTCGACGATCTGCAGGGCCGTGCAGATCGCGTCGGAGAGGCGGACCCGCTCGGGGGTCGAGGTGCCGGTGACGGACAGGACGAGTCGGCCGACCGGGTTGGCGGACAGTTCGCAGTAGGCGAGGAGGTCGTCGTAGGTCTCGTACCGCTTGACGAGCTGGTCCTGGCGGTTCGCGGCGATCAGGCCGAGGAAGGGCCCGGGGGTCAGGCCGGTGCGGCGGACCGTCGGCTGCAGGCGGCGCAGGATCGGGTGGCCCGGAGTCGAGTCGAAGACCTTGCGCAGGTCCGCCTCGAAGGCGTCGAGCAGGACGAGCCGGTCCTTCGCCTCTTCGGGGGACAGGCCCAGGAGGCGGGCGTCCGCGCCGCCGGGGGCCAGGTCTCCGTCGCCGATGTCGTCGACGAGGCGGGCGAAGCCGTAGACGGCCATGAGGTCGGCCCGCCACGCCCTGGGCAGGAAGAACGGCGCCACGGGAAAGTTCTCGTCCGCGGCCTTGTCGAGGGTGCCGCGCTCCGGGTCACCGGCGCGTGCCGTTCTGGCCGGCGTCATCGCCCGCCGCCCGGGCCGGGGACGGCACACGCGAGGACGGCACACGCGCAGCGGAGCTGGAGAGTTTCCGTAGCCATTGCCGTCACATCTCCCGTTCTACACTGCTGACCCAATGGTGACTATTTCGGACACGCCGCCCGGCCGTCCGCGCGACAGACCCTATGCCTGGTGTCGCGCAGTATCGCCCCACTTGCCGCGAATCAGCACCGGTACAGCTTACGTTGTACAACCCGCCGTGCTCCGCCGGGGTGTCCCGCACATCACAAGAACACACCGATTGACGTCAAGATTCCTACGGGCGACCGGAGTTGGCGTTTCCTTTGCAGACGCAGGGCCCCGCCGAACCGTTCCGGCGGGGCCCTGCGTGCTTCTTCTACGACTGGGGCTACTTGCCCGTGAACTTCTCGTACTCCTTGAGGACCTCGTCGGTCGGGCCGTCCAGCCGCAGCTCGCCGCGCTCCAGCCACAGGACGCGGTCGCACGTGTCACGGATGGACTTGTTGTTGTGGCTGACGAGGAAGACCGTGCCGGCCGATTTGCGGAGCTCCCGGATCCGGGCCTCGGAGCGCTTCTGGAACTTGCGGTCGCCGGTCGCGAGGGCCTCGTCGATCATGAGGACGTCGTGGTCCTTGGCGGCCGCGATGGAGAAGCGCAGCCGGGCGGCCATGCCGGAGGAGTAGGTACGCATGGGCAGGGTGATGAAGTCGCCCTTCTCGTTGATGCCCGAGAAGTCGACGATGTCGTCGTAGCGCGCCCTGATCTGCTCGCGCGTCATGCCCATGGCCAGTCCGCCGAGGATGACGTTCCGCTCGCCCGTGAGGTCGTTCATCAGGGCCGCGTTGACGCCGAGGAGCGAGGGCTGGCCGTCGGTGTAGACGTGGCCCTTCTCCGCGGGGAGCAGTCCGGCGATGGCCCGCAGCAGGGTGGACTTGCCGGAGCCGTTGGAACCGATGAGGCCGATGGCCTCACCGCGGTAGGACTTGAAGGAGACACCGCGGACGGCGTGCACCTTGCGGACGCCTCGCTCCTCGCCGCGCCGGAGTATGCGGCTGAGGGCGGAGGTGGCGCTGCCCTTTCCGGTCTTGGCGCCGTTGACGCGGTAGACGATGTGCAGCTCGTCCGCGATGACGGTCGGGATCAGGGGGTCCCTGTCGTTCTGCTCAGCCACGGCCGTAACGCTCCTCAGCCTTCCAGAAGTACACGAATCCGCCGACGGCGACGAGGACGGCCCAGCCGCCCGCGACCGCCCACACGTGCGGCGGCAGGTTCTCGGAGCCGTACCCGTCGATGAGCGCGAAGCGCATCAGGTCCATGTAGATGGCGGCCGGGTTCCACTGGAGGATGTCGGCGATCCACTCGGGGTGCTCTTCGAGCATCACGGGGATCGAGAACATGACACCGGACGCGTACATCCACGTACGCATCACGAACGGCATGAGCTGGGCCAGGTCCGGGGTCTTCGCGCCCATCCTGGCCATGATCATCGCGAGGCCGGTGTTGAAGAGGAACTGCAGCACCAGTACCGGCAGGATCAGCAGCCAGGACAGCCGGGGGTAGCTGCCGAAGCCGACCGCCACGACGAACAGCACGATCATCGAGAAGAGCAGCTGCTGGAGCTGCTGCAGCGAGAACGAGATCGGCAGCGCGGCGCGCGGGAAGTGCAGCGCCCGGACGAGTCCGAGGTTTCCGGAGATCGCGCGCACGCCCGCCATCACCGAGCTCTGCGTGAAGGTGAAGACGAAGACGCCTGTCACCAGGAACGGGATGTAGACCTCCCGGTCCATGCCGCGGTCGGCCTTCAGGATCAGGCCGAAGATCAGGAAGTACACGGCCGCGTTCAGCAGCGGTGTGGCCACCTGCCACAGCTGGCCGAGTTTGGCCTGGCTGTACTGGGCGGTGAGCTTCGCCTGCGAGAAGGCGAGGATGAAGTGACGCCGTCCCACGAGCTGGCGGACGTACTCGACGAGTCCGGGCCGGGCGCCGCTGACGGACAGCCCGTACTTGGCGGCGAGGTCCGCCGCGCTGAGCCCTTCATCGGGGGACGGGGGGGCGCTCACCGCGACGCCGCCGTCATGCGTTGTCTCACTCACAGGGAAACTTTCGTCCTCAAGGTGCGCGGCCTGGTAGGGCGTAGGCCAAAGACAGGGACCGGGGTACGGCCCGAATGCTCTCAGATATCGAGCGTGTCAGATGACGGGTGGTCGGCCCAGTCGGGTCAGGCGCCATACCGTACGCCACTTCATGGGGCGCCGGGGGCCGCACGGGCTGGTCCAGCCCTCCTTGAAACCGCCGAACCAGGCCTTGAGGGCCGGGCGCGAGGGCCGACGGGCGAGCGTGAGCAGCATCCACACGCCGAGGTACACGGGGACCAGTGGCGCGGGCAGGTTGCGGCGGGCGAGCCAGACGCGGTTGCGGGCGACCATCCGGTGGTAGACCGCGTGCCGCGAGGGTGCGGTCGTGGGGTGGTTGAGCACCATGTCCGAGCGGTAGTCGATCATCCAGCCCGCGTCGAGGGCCCGCCAGGCGAGGTCGGTCTCCTCGTGGGCGTAGAAGAACTCCTCGGGGAGTCCGCCGACCTCGGCGAGCACCTTCGTACGGACGGCGTTGGCGCCGCCGAGGAAGGTGGTGACGCGGGAGTCGCGCATCGGGTCGGAGGCGCGCAGCCGGGGCACATGGCGACGCTGGGTGATGCCGGTCTCGGGGTCGGCGATACGGAAGCTGACGATGCCCAGCTCCGGGTCGGCCGCGAAGGCCTGCCGGCACAGCTCGGCGGTGTCGTGGCGGGCCAGGAGGCCGTCGTCGTCCAGGAAGAGCAGGACGTCGACGTCGGTGCCGCCGGGGCCGAACGCCTCGATGCCGACGTTGCGGCCGCCGGGGATGCCGAGGTTCTCCGGCAGCTCGACCGTGCGGACACCGGGTAGGGAGCCCGTGACGTCCGGGACGGGCGAGCCGTTGCCGACCACGACCACCTCGACCGGGTCGCCGTCCTGCTTGGCGACCGAGTCGAGGAGGGCGCGGAGTTCGTCGGGGCGGTTGCCCATGGTGATGATCACCGCGCCGACCTTCGTGGCCGTGCTCACTTCAGCCTGCTCGAAGCGAGGATGGACACCAGGTGCAGCACGGTCTGCAGCAGCGCGATGCCGGCCAGCACCGCGACGCCGAGCCGCGAGAAGAACAGGTCGTCCCGGACCGTGTCCAGGACCGCGAGGACCAGGATCAGCAGGGAGGCCTCTATACCGAGGACGAGCCGGTGGAACTTGAGCGCGCCCGCGGCCCGGCGGGCCAGCGCCATGCCGGAGGAGCGCGGTTCGGACGCCGACTCCTGGACCGGTGCCTTGCCGGTCTGGTGGCGGGCGACACCGACGAGGTCGGTCTCGGACTTGATCAGTACGGCGCCGAGGGCGGCGAGCGTGCCGAGGAAGGCCCACAGCCAGTCGATCCGCCCGGTGCCCCACAGGTCCGCCGCGCGCAGGCCGAAGCCGACGAGGACCGCGGCGTCGCACAGGTAGGCGGCGACGCGGTCGACGTACACCCCGGTCATCGAGTACTGCTTGCGCCAGCGGGCGATCTCGCCGTCGACGCAGTCGAACAGCAGGTACAGCTGGACCATCAGTACGCCGAGCAGCGCGCCCGGGATGCCCGGTACCAGCAGGGCCGGGGCGGCGAGCACGCCGAAGACGGTCATCACGTAGGTCAGCTGGTTGGGCGTGACCTTGGTGTTCACCAGGTGCCGGTCGATGCGCAGCGAGATCTCGCGCATGTAGAGCCGGCCTCCCCAGTGCTCGCCGCTCCGCCGGTCCTTGACACCCGGGGGGTGCACGACCGGGCGGAGCTCAGCTACCGATGGCTTTTGCATAGTCGGCGTATGCGTCCCTGATCTGGTCGGTGGAGAGGTCGAGGTGTTCGAGGATGGTGTAGCGGCCCGGCCTGGTCGACGGAGCGAACTCCACGACCTGGACGAACTCCTCCGGGGTGAAGCCGATCTCCTCCGGCAGCACGGGCAGCCCGTGGCGCCGCAGGACCTCGGCCATGTACGCCGACTCCTCGCGGGCGCCGCGCAGGTGCATCGCGAAGGCCGCGCCCAGACCGCACTGCTCGCCGTGGCTGGCGGCGCGCTTGGGGAAGAGCAGGTCGAAGCCGTGGTTGATCTCGTGGCAGGCGCCGGACGCCGGCCGGGAGTCGCCCGCGACCGACATGGAGATGCCGGTGAGGACCAGGCCCTCGGCGAGCACCTGGAGGAAGGCGTCGTCGCCGACACCGCCCGGGTGCCGCAGCACGGCCTCGCCGGCCTGGCGGGCCATCGCGGCGGCGAGCCCGTCGATCTGCTCGCCCTTCTCCCGGTTGGCCAGCTCCCAGTCCGCGACCGCGGAGATGTTGGACAGGGCGTCGCCGATACCGGAGCGCACGAAGCGGACCGGGGCCTCACGGATCACGTCGAGGTCGATGACCACGGCGATCGGGTTCGGCACACCGTACGAGCCGCGGCCCGCGTCGTTGTCGAGGGTCGCGACCGGGGAGCACAGACCGTCGTGCGAGAGGTTCGTCGCGACGGCGACCAGCGGGAGGCCGATCCGGGCCGCGGCGAACTTCGCGCAGTCGATGATCTTGCCGCCGCCGAGGCCCACGACCGCGTCGTAGCGCCCCTTCTTCATGGCGTCGCCGAGCTTGATCGCGTCGTCCAGGGTGCCGCCGCCGACCTCGAACCAGTCGGCGCCCGGCAGCGCCGGGGCCAGCCGGTCGCGCAGCTTGGCGCCCGAGCCGCCGCTGATCGCGACGGCCAGCTTGCCGGAGTGCGAGATCCGCTGGTCGGCGAGGACCGCCGCCAGGTCGTCCAGCGCGCCCGGACGGATGTCGACGACGACCGGCGAGGGGATGAGCCTCGTCAGTACTGGCACGCGATCACGCGTCCCTTGGCGAGGTCCTCGTGGTTGTCGATCTCGACCCACTTGACGTCGCCGATGGGGGCCACGTCGATCCGGAAGCCGCGGTTCACGAGCTCCTGGTAGCCGTGCTCGTAGAACTGCTGCGGGTCCGTCTCGAAGACCGTCTTCAGCGCGTCGGCCAGCTCGTCCGCGGCGTCGCCCTCGATGAGGGTCACGCCGATGTACTCACCGGTCGCCTCGGCGGGGTCCATCAGCTTGGTGATCTTCGTCATGGAGCCCTCGGGGCCGACGACGACCTTCATCTCCTCGTCGGCGAGGGACTTCACCGTGTCGAGGGCGAGGATGATCTTCTTGCCGTCGCCGCGGGCGGCGAGCAGGGTCTTCTCGACGGAGACCGGGTGCACGGTGTCACCGTTGGCGAGGATCACCGAGTGCTTGATCGCGTCACGGCCGCACCACAGGGAGTAGGCGTTGTTCCACTCCTCGGCCTTGTCGTTGTCGATCAGGGTGATCTTGACGCCGTACTTCTGCTCCAGCGCCTCGCGGCGCTCGTAGACGGCTTCCTTGCGGTAACCGACGATGACCGCGACCTCGGTCAGGCCGATCTCGGCGAAGTTGCCGAGGGTGAGGTCGAGCACGGTGATGCTGTCCTCGTCGCCTTCGGGTCCCACCGGCACCAGAGCCTTGGGCAGGGTGTCGGTGTAGGGGCGCAGACGCCGTCCGGCGCCGGCAGCCAGCACGAGGCCGATCATGCGGGTTCTCCTTCATCGTGTACGGCGGGTGCGCCGCGCCTGTGGGCGGTCACCCAGTAGCGGATGCTCTCGAAGAGCACCACCAGAGCCACGGCCACGGCGAGAACCGTGAGCGCGACCTTGAAATCTTCTGCGGTGAGCAGCGCGGCCAGGACGGTGACCAGCAGCGTCCTGCCTTCGTGCCCGCCGATCGCCCGCACCAGCCAGTGCGGGGGCGCGCCGGCGTTGCCGCGGATGCGGTACACCGTGTCGTAATGATGGTAGGCGACGGCCGCCACCAGCCCGAAAGCTGCCGGAAGGGCGCCGTTCACATCGGCTTCGGCGGCCAGGATCAGTACGGTGCCGTATTCGGCGGCGCGGAAGAGCGGGGGGAGCAGCCAGTCGAGGGCGCCGTCGAGGGGATGCTTGATGACGTCCGCGGCCACCAGGACGTACACGACGGCGATCACGACGACCGACCAGCCCGGTCCGTCGGCCCAGCCCGTGTACAAGAGCAGTACGAGGCACGCCAGGGCGAAGAGCCGCGTCACGGCAGGCTGGGTGCGGACGGGGAGGCGTGCCAGCAGCTCGGCCAATGGGCCGCTGTCGGTGAGGTCCGCCAGCGCCTGCAGGGCCCTGTCGGAGCGCTGTGCCCTGCGGGTCAGCGAACGCAGCACCCGGCCCGCTGTGGTGTAGCACGCCGCGAACGCGCAGCCGATCAGCAGCACGTAGAAGGTGATACGGGGCGTCGTGAGCGCAGTAAGTACTGCGATCATCGCCCAGCGCTCGCCGATGGGCAGGACGATCATCCGGCGCAGCCAGACCGTCCAGCCGACGCTGTCGAGCTTGCCCGAAAGGGCCGCGGTGGGGCTGGTGTTGGCCGCCGTGCTGTCGACGTTCGCCTCGTTGAAGGAGAAGTCGACGACGTGCCGGCAGGTCTGCAGGACCATCGCGGCGAGGGCCAGCGCCCATACGTCGTCGCCGCCGCGGGCCGCGCCGAGGGCGAGGCCCGCGTAGTAGGCGTACTCCTTGGCGCGGTCGAAGGTCGCGTCGAGCCAGGCGCCGAGCGTGGAGTACTGCAGGGAGTAGCGGGCCAGTTGGCCGTCCGTGCAGTCGAGTACGAAGGAGAAGAGGAGCAGCAGGCCCGCGGCGACGAAACCGGGCCGGGTGCCGGTCGCCGCGCAGCCTGCCGCGATCAGCGCGGTGACCAGCGATGCCGTGGTCACCTGGTTCGGGGTCAGACCGCGGCGGGCGCACCAGCGGGCGAGGTAGCGGGAGTACGGGCTGACGCAGTACGTGGTGAAGAAGCCGTCGCGGGACTTCACGGCCGTACGCAGCCGGATCGCCTCGTCGTCCACGGAGGCGACGGACTGCCGCGCCTCGTTGCGGGCCTGCGGGTCCCTGGGGACCTCGGCGACGAGTTCGCCCAGCTCCGGGCGGTGCAGATCGGTGTCGAGGGTTTCCGCGACCCGGTCGGCGACGATGCCGACCACCACGGAGCCGTTCGACGCGTCCGAGGAGGCGATGCGCAGCGCGCGGGCCAGCGCCGGACGCGCCGCGGACCTGGCGGTGACGGCGCCAGGGATCGCGGCGGCCTCGAAGCGGGGGTCGGTCAGGCCGAGCCGCAGTGCGTGGACGTGGCCCACGAAGCGGGCGTCGACGACGGCCACCCGCTGGTCAGCGGGGACGGCGGCGAGGAGCGTCTCGGCGTCGGCCGCGTCGGTGGCGGCCCGCACGTCGAAGCCGAGGGACCGCAGATCGCCTTCGAGCGACGACCCGGGGACCGGCTGACCGGTGAGGATGGCGGTCGACAGACGAACTCACTCCTCTGGGTTCCGGCGTGCACGACGCCGGGCAGGTGCGTGGTGGGGGTGCGCCCTGGGACGGCCGGGCGGCATGTCGGCAGAGGCTATCGGATGAATGGAAGCGGCCGTTCACCGCCCGTTCACGGGCCGATCAACACGTTCTGATCGGTACGTCCTCGGCGATCATCATCGTGGATTCGGGCCCCCGCCCACAAACCACGGCCTATTCCGGCGCAATTCAGGGCACGGCTTCCGCTCCCTGTGGTCGAGGCACATGTGCGCTCCGACCGGAGCGGACCGGCATAGGGTGGGCGTCCATGACATGGCTGATCACAGGTGGGGCTGGATACATCGGGGCGCACGTGGCGCGTGCCATGGCCGAGGCCGGGGAGCGCGTGCTCGCGCTCGACGACCTCTCGGCCGGGGTTCCGGCGCGGCTGCCCGACGGCATTCCGCTGGTGCAGGGTTCGTCGCTGGACGGGGAGTTGCTCAAGCGGGTCCTCGCCGAGCACGCGGTGACGGGTGTGGTGCACCTGGCCGCGCGCAAGCAGGTCGGTGAGTCCGTGGCCCAGCCCACGCGCTACTACCAGGAGAACCTGGGAGGGCTCGCCACACTTCTGGACGCGGTGGCCGGGGCGGGTGTGCGGCGGTTCCTCTTCTCCTCCTCCGCGGCCGTGTACGGCAACCCGGATGTGGACCTCATCACGGAGGACACCCCGTGTGCCCCGATGAGCCCCTACGGCGAGACGAAGCTCGCGGGTGAGTGGCTGGTGCGGGCCGCCGGCCGCGCGCACGGCATCGACACCGTGTGCCTGCGCTACTTCAACGTGGCGGGCGCCGCCGCCCCCGAGCTGGCGGACACCGGTGTCTTCAACGTGGTCCCGATGGTCTTCGACCGGCTCACCCGCGACGAGGCTCCCCGGATCTTCGGCGACGACTATCCGACGCCGGACGGCACCTGCGTACGCGACTACATCCATGTCGCCGATCTCGCCGAGGCGCATCTCGCGGCGGCCCGGCGGCTGGCCTCCCCGGACCTCCGGGGAGGCGCCGGCGGTGGGGGCGGTGCGTCCGGCGCGGGCGATCTGACGGTGAACATCGGCCGCGGCGAGGGTGTCTCGGTGCGTGAACTGCTGACGCTCATCGGCGAGGTCACCGGCGACACGCGTGAGGTGCTCGTCGAGCCGCGCCGCCCGGGTGACGCGCCGCGCGCGGTCGCCTCGGCCGCGCTGGCCGCCGAGGAACTGGGCTGGAGCGCGCGGCGCGGGGTGCGCGAGATGGTCGAGTCGGCGTGGCGCGGCTGGCAGCTGCATCACGCGTGACGAGCCGGCCGGTCCCCCTGCCCGGTGGCTCCGGCATCGGGCAGGGTGGCGTGCGGGGTCGACGTGGGTGGGCCGGCGTACGCCCGGTGGTGGAGGCGCCACGCACGGGCGAGGGCCGGTCGGCGGGCGCGGCACACCGACTCCGGGCTACGGCGTACGGCCCGGTTTCCGCCGAGGGTGAAAGGGCGAAGACTCCCGTTCTGGACGGTTCCGTACCGGTAGAGGGGGGAACGATGAGGTGTCCGGCCCCTTTCGGCGTCCGGCTGGTACCGGCCGCGATGTCCGGTTCGGCCGCGCGGCGGAACCGGACGTGCGGGACCCCGCGTGGTGCCGGGAGTGCCGGTTCGGTACGGCAGACTTGGGGCTTGAAGACCGATGCGAAGGACGGGTATGCCGATCACTCCTGCCACCGCGACGCACAGTTCGTCGAACGGCAACGCTGAAGCCATCTTGCTCGAACTGGTCGACGAGGACGGCACCACGATCGGCACGGCGGAGAAGCTCACGGCCCATCAGCCACCCGGGCAGTTGCACCGGGCGTTCTCCGTCTTCCTCTTCGACGAGCGGGGCCGGCTGCTGCTGCAGCAGCGGGCGCTGGGCAAGTACCACTCCCCCGGCGTCTGGTCCAACACGTGCTGCGGCCACCCGTACCCAGGCGAGGCGCCCTTCGCGGCGGCCGCTCGGCGGACGTTCGAGGAGCTGGGGGTCTCGCCGTCGCTCCTCGCCGAGGCGGGCACGGTCCGCTACAACCACCCCGACCCGGACTCCGGACTGGTGGAGCAGGAGTTCAACCACCTGTTCGTCGGGATGGTGCAGTCGGCTCTGCGGCCCGACCCCGAGGAGGTCGGGTCGACGGTCTTCGTGAGTGCGGGCGAGCTGGCCGAGCGGCATGCGGAGGACCCGTTCTCGGCGTGGTTCATGACCGTGCTGGATTCGGCCCGGCCGGCGATCCGGGAACTGACGGGCGACTCAGCGGGCTGGTGACTCTCGGGGCGCTCTGCGGGCCGGTGGCCCTCAGAGCGCTCGGGCGGCGGTGAGGGGCAGTGCCGACCAGATCACCTTGCCCCCCGTCGCCGTGTGCTCCACGTCGCACACCCCGCCCGCCTCGCGGGTGATCTCGCGTACGAGGAGGAGGCCACGGCCGCCGGTCTGGCCGTGGTCGGCCTCCAGGGCCGTGGGACGGTAGGGGTGGTTGTCCTCGACGGAGACCCGCACCCACTCGGCTCCGACGGCGACCTCGACGCCGAGCATCGGGGAGAGCAGGGCCGCGTGCCGCACCGCGTTGGTCACCAGCTCGGAGACGATCAGCAGGAGCCCCTGGACGATGTCGTCCGAGACCGGTACGCCCTGGCGGGCCAGCAGGTCGCGGACCGCGTGCCGTGCCTGCGGTACGGAGGAGTCGACGGCGGGAGCGGTGAACCGCCAGACCCCCTCGTACGGCAGTGGGCCGGGCGGTCTCTCCTCGGGGGGCGCCTCCCCTCCGCCTTCAGGACGTGGGCCGGTCCCCCACCCCTGGTCGTCCATCGTCCGGTCGCCGCCCTTGCGCTCGATTGTCACCACACGTCGAGTGTTGATAACGCGCTGGTCCGTACCGGATGACTGAACAGAAGTCAGCGATTATCGATGCTTTCTGATCGCCGACGCACGCAACCGTCAGTCGCGTGACCGATCTTGTCCGTCCTGTGCCGAATCCGGAACTCTTCGGGTTGTACGGGTTTGGCCCGGCACGAGGCCGACCACGTAGCATCCGGCCATGGAGCCGCAGCTGTTGCACAGCGTCGCCGACGGGGTCGCCACCGTCGTCGTCCACCACCCCGCCAAGCGCAACGCCATGACGGCGGACATGTGGCGCGCGCTGCCGCCCCTGCTCGGCATCCTGGCCGACGACCCGGCCGTACGCGTGCTCGTGCTCACCGGGGAGGGCGGGACGTTCTGCGCGGGGGCCGACATCTCCTCGCTGCGGGGGTCGGCCGGCGAGGCGCAGGGCCTCGCCGTGCGCGCGGAGGACGCGCTGGCCGCCTTCCCCAAGCCGACGATCGCCGCCGTACGCGGCTACTGCGTGGGCGGCGGGTGTCAGCTCGCCGCGGCCTGCGATCTGCGGTTCACTGACGAGCGGGCCTTGTTCGGGATCACTCCGGCGAAGCTGGGGATCGTCTACGCGGCCTCCTCCACGCGGCGGTTGGTGTCCCTCGTGGGGCCCGCGACCGCCAAGTACTTGCTGTTCTCCGGCGAGTTGATCGACGCGGGGCGGGCGCTGCGTACCGGCCTGGTGGACGAGGTGCTGGCCGACGGCGAACTGGACGGGCGCGTGGCGGAGTTCGCCCGGATCCTCGTGTCCCGCTCACAGCTGACGCAGGCGGCGGCGAAGGAGTTCGCCGACGGTCGTACCGACCGTGACGGGTACTGGGCGAGGCAGGCGCGTGAGGGGGACGACACCGCGGAGGGGGTCGCCGCTTTCCTGGAGCGCCGCGCGCCGGAGTTCACCTGGACCGCTTCCGCGCCCGGCGAGATCAGCCGCCGGGCCGACCGCCGGGTCGGCCCTTGAGCCGGCCCTTGCGTCAGCCCTTTAGTTGGCCGCCGGATTCTCTCCTCGGACCTAGGAGAGGATGAAGCGGCTGCGGGAGCGGAGCTGTTCGACGAGGTGGGCGGGTGCCTTCCGCGGGGAGCCCGCGTCGTAGGGCGGCCGGGGGTCGTACTCCACCGCCAGCTGTACGGCCTGGGCGTGCTCGTCGCCCGCGATCCTGCCGAGCAGGGTGAGGCCCATGTCGATGCCGGCCGAGACGCCGGCGGCCGTCACGTACTTGCCGTCGGTCACGACCCGCTCCCCCGTCGGCTCGGCGCCGAAGCGTTCCAGGTGGTCGAGGGCCAGCCAGTGGGAGGTCGCGCGGCGGCCCCGGAGCAGTCCGGCCGCGGCCAGCAGGAGCGAGCCCGTGCACACGGACGTCGTCCAGGTGCTGGTGGCGTCGGCCGTGCGCAGCCAGTCGAGGAGCGTCTCGTTCTCCATCTGCGGGGTCTGTCCGGGGCCTCCCGCGACCACCACGATGTCCGGGTGCGGGACCTCGGCGAGGGCCTTGTCCGCCGTGAGGGCGAGGTTTCCGGTGTCGGTGCGGACGGGGCCGCGCTGCCCGGCGACGAAGACGGTTTCCGCGTCGGGGAGGCGGCCCAGGGTTTCGTAGGGGCCGACTGCGTCCAGGGCCGTGAAGCGGTCGAAGATGACGATGGCGATCTGCATGGGTGCGCCTTCTTTTGTGGCGGGGTGTGGAGGTCCGGGGTGCGGAGGTGTGGGGTCGGGTGCGGGTTCGGTGGGGGCTTGTCGCGCAGTTCCCCGCGCCCCTGAAGGGCGCCCCGAGCGCGGCCACGGGGCCCGCTCACCGGACAGGTACCGGGTGGAAGCGGCGGCGGTACTCCGCCGGGGACGTGCCAAGGGTCTTCACGAAGGCTCGGCGCATCGCCTCGGGGGTGCCGTAGCCGCCGGCCCTCGCGATCTCCTCGACGCCGTCGGTGGTGTCCTCCAGGAGGCGGCGGGCGTGTTCGAGGCGGACCGAGTCGACGTAGCGCCCGGGAGTCGTGCCCGTCTCGGCCTGGAAGGCGCGGGCGAAGTGGCGGGGCGACAGCCGGGCGCGGGCCGCGAGCTTCTCCACGCACAGGTCGTCGCCGGGGTGCTCGGTGATCCACTGCTGGACGTCCCTCAGGGGCGCGCGCCGGGCCGTCTGGGCGGAGAGCTGGGCGCTGAACTGGGCCTGGTTGCCCGGGCGCCTGAGGAAGACCACGAGATGGCGGGCCACGGCGAGCGCCGCCTCCCGTCCGACGTCCTCCTCGACGAGCGCGAGGGCCAGGTCGATCCCGGCGGTGACCCCGGCCGAGGTGGCGACCCTGCCGTCACGTACGTAGATCGGGTCGGGGTCCACCTCGACGGCCGGGTGGTCGCGCGCGAGCCGCTCGCAGTACGCCCAGTGGGTCGTCACCCGGTGGCCGTCAAGGAGGCCCGCCTCGGCGAGCAGGATCGCCCCGGTGCAGACGGAGACCAGCCGGTCGGCGCGCGGGCCGTGCTCGCGCAGCCAGTCGAGCACCCGCGGATCGGGGCCACGTGAGCCCCGCCCACCCGGGACCAGCAGAGTGTGCGGCGCCGGGGCGTCGGCGAGCGCGTGGTCCGGTACCAGGGTCAGCCCGCTGGAGGTGCGCACCGGCCGGCCGTCCAGGGAGGCGGTGTGGACGCGGTACGTCTCCCCGGGTGCGCCGGCCTGGAGGTCCGCGCCCGCGAAGACCTCCACGGGGCCCGTGACGTCGAGGCTCTGGACGCCGTCGAAGAGGACGAGGAGGACGGTTCGGTGCGCCATGTGCCTGATTCTTCGCGGCTGCCCCGATGGCCGCAATGACGAGTACCCCACCTTTTCTGCCATGCGGGTGCCCTGCGGGGGCCTTGTGGGTGCCTTACGGGTGCCTTGCGGGTGCGAGCAGGGCCGGATGGGCGCCCCGCCATTCCCTACGTACCAACCAGTCGGTAACGTGCGAGGCATGACGACAGCCCTGCCGGAGCGTGCCGGACGCCGATGCCACAACGTCCTCAACCCGCTGCACTCGTGCCAGTACTTCTCGCCCGAGCTCGGCACGGAGCTGGCCGCGGTCGGGGTGACGGACCGCAGCGCCGCCTACTTCGCGGTGCGCGCCGCGGCCATGGGGGCGGTGGGCGCGGGCACGGTCACCGCGACCTTCTACAACTTCCGCCACGAACTGGTGGCACGGCATGTGCCCGAGGTGTGGCGGACCGCCTCTCCGCAGGTGGTGCTCGCGGCACGTCTGCGGGCCGCCGACGGCATGCTGCGACGGCTGCTCGGGGACGAGGTGATCGCCTCCGAGGAGGTCGCCGAGGCGGCGGCGCTCGCCCTGCGCGCCACGGAGGCGTGCACCAGGACCGCCCGCCCCCTGTACGCCGCCCACGCCGACCTGCCGGTGCCCGACGAACCGCACCTCGCGCTCTGGCACGCGGCCACGCTGCTGCGCGAGCACCGGGGCGACGGGCACCTCGCGGTGCTGCTCGGCGCGGAACTCGACCCCATGGAGGCGCTGGTGAGCCACACCGCCACCGGCAAGGGCATGGCGCCGAAGTGGGTCATGTCCACCCGCGGCTGGCGCCGTGAGGACTGGGACGCGGCCTGCGACCGGCTCCGGGAGCGCGGACTGCTCACCGCCGAGAACGAGTTGAGCGAGGACGGTGTCGCCCTGCGCAAGGAGATCGAGGCGAGTACGGACCGCCTGGACACGGCTCCCTACGAGCATCTGGGCGCCGCCGGTGTCGAGCGCCTCACGGAGCTGGGTACGGGGCTGACGACGAAGGCGCTGGCCGCCGGCGCCTTCCCCGAGAGCGCGTTCGGCAAGGGCTGAACTCCCCCTCGCGCAAAGGCTTCTCGAAGTCGGCGGGGTTCGGAACCCGGATCCGAGGTACCCGTGAGTCTCCCGGCCGTACCGATCGGGAGACGAAAGGGGTAGCTCGTGTTCCGTGCCATCGCAGACGTGTTCCGGCAGATCGGCGGGGCCGTCGCCACCGTGGTGACGCTTCCGTTCCGGGCAGTGGCCCGGCTGTTCGGCGGCGCTTCCAGTTCCACGCGCCGCGGCGGACGGACTCGCAGGGCCTGACCGAAAGACCGCTTCGGGAGCCGGACACGCCAAGGGCGTGTCCGGCTCCTCGCGTGTCCGGGCACGTCCGGCTCGTACGCCCTGGCACGTCCGGTGCGCCCTTGATCCCCCGTTGTCGGTGCCACCTGCCACAATTGCCGCGCAACCTCAGTCAAGAAGGCGGTACGGGATCGTGACGACACCCCTCGTAGGGTCCATCGAAGGCAGGATCGCCGAGGAACTCGGCGTACGGGAGCGGCAGGTCAAGGCGGCCGTCGACTTGCTCGACGGCGGCTCGACGGTGCCCTTCATCGCCCGCTACCGCAAGGAAGCGACCGAGATGCTCGACGACGAGCAGCTGCGCACGCTCGAAGAGCGGCTGCGCTATCTCCGGGAGCTGGAGGAGCGGCGCTCGGCGATCCTCGACTCGGTGCGCGAGCAGGGCAAGCTCACCGAGGAGCTGGCGGCCCGGATCCAGGGCGCGGAGACCAAGGCGCGGCTGGAGGACATCTACCTGCCGTTCAAGCCGAAGCGGCGCACGAAGGCGCAGATCGCCCGTGAGGCGGGCCTTGAGCCGCTCGCCGAGGGACTTCTGGGGGACCCGTCCGTCGATCCGGTCGCCGCGGCCACGGCCTTCGTCGACGCCGACAAGGGCGTCGCCGACCCGCAGGCCGCCCTGGACGGCGCCCGTTCGATCCTCACCGAGCGCTTCTCCGAGGACGCCGACCTGATCGGCGAGCTGCGCGAGCGCATGTGGGTGCGCGGCCGGCTGGCCGCCAAGGTCAAGGACGGCAAGGAGGAGGCGGGCGCCAAGTTCGCCGACTACTTCGACTTCAGCGAGCCCTTCAAGGCGCTGCCCTCGCACCGCGTTCTCGCCATGCTGCGCGGTGAGAAGGAGGATGTCCTGGACCTCGTCCTGGAGCCCGAGGAGCCGTCGGAGCGGCCCGGCCCGTCCTCGTACGAGGGGATCGTCGCGCAGCGCTTCGGGATCGCCGAGCGCGGCCGGCCGGGCGACAAGTGGCTCAACGACACGGTCCGCTGGGCCTGGCGCACCCGGCTGCTCGTCCATCTCGGCATCGACCTGCGGCTGCGGCTGCGCACGGCCGCCGAGGACGAGGCGGTCGACGTCTTCGCGACGAACCTGCGCGACCTGCTGCTGGCGGCTCCCGCGGGCACGCGCTCGACGCTGGGGCTCGACCCGGGCTTCCGTACGGGGGTGAAGGTGGCCGTGGTCGACGCGACCGGTAAGGCCGTCGCCACGGACGTCATCCACCCGCACGTCCCGGCGAACCGGTGGGACGAGGCCATCGCCAAGCTCGCCCGCCTCGCCAAGGAGCACGCGGTCGAGCTGATCGCCATCGGCAACGGCACGGCGTCCCGCGAGACGGACAAGCTCGCCGGTGAGCTGATCGCCAAGCACCCGGAGCTGAACCTCACCAAGGTGATGGTGTCCGAGGCGGGGGCGTCCGTGTACTCGGCGTCGGCGTTCGCCACGCAGGAGCTGCCCGGCATGGACGTGTCGCTGCGCGGCGCCGTCTCCATCGCGCGGCGGCTGCAGGACCCGCTCGCCGAGCTGGTGAAGATCGACCCGAAGTCGATCGGTGTCGGCCAGTACCAGCACGACCTGTCCGAGGTGAAGCTCTCGCGCTCCCTCGACGCGGTCGTCGAGGACTGTGTGAACGGCGTCGGCGTGGACGTGAACACGGCGTCCACTCCCCTGCTCACCCGGGTCTCCGGCATCACCTCCGGGCTCGCCGAGAACATCGTGGCGCACCGCGACGCGAACGGCCCGTTCACGTCACGCACCGCGCTGAAGAAGGTGGCCAGGCTCGGCCCCAAGGCGTACGAGCAGTGTGCGGGCTTCCTGCGGATCCGCGGCGGCGACGACCCGCTGGACGCGTCGAGCGTGCACCCCGAGGCGTACCCCGTGGTCCGCCGGATGGTGAAGACGGCGGGAAGCGGGGTCGGCTCGCTGATCGGCAACACGGGGGCGCTGCGCTCGCTGAAGCCGACCGACTTCGTGGACGAGAAGTTCGGCCTGCCGACGGTGACGGACATCCTGCGGGAGCTGGAGAAGCCGGGGCGCGACCCGCGGCCCGCCTTCAAGACGGCGACCTTCAAGGACGGCGTCGAGAAGATCGCCGACCTGGAGCCGGGGATGGTGCTTGAAGGGGTCGTCACGAACGTGGCCGCCTTCGGGGCGTTCGTGGACGTGGGCGTGCACCAGGACGGTCTCGTCCATGTCTCCGCGATGTCCAAGACGTTCGTCAAGGACCCGCGGGACGTGGTGAAATCCGGGGACATCGTCAAGGTGAAGGTGCTTGAGGTCGATATCCCGCGCAAGCGGATCTCTTTGACCTTGCGGTTGGACGACGAGGCGGCGCCGGCAGGGCAGGAGGGTGGCTCCGGGCGCCCTCAGCGCGGTGGCGCGCGCCCGCCTCAGCAGCGTGGGCGTACCGGCGGGGGCGGGGGCGGGGGGTCGCGTCAGGCTGCCGCGCCCGCGCCCGGGAACAGTGCGATGGCTGACGCCTTGCGGCGGGCGGGGCTCGCTGACCCGAAGGGGCGTAAGGGGCGGGGCTGAGTTTGCGGCGGCCGGACCCGCGCCGTCGTGACGTGCGGGTCCGGTGGGGGCTGGTCGCGCAGTTCCCCGCGCCCCTGAAGGGCGCGCCCTCGCGGCAGCCGCGAGGGCGACATGGGTCCGCGTCCAGGCAGCGCCCGGAAGGGGTGTGAGGAACTGCACGACCAGCCACGAAGCACCCGCGGACAGCGCACCGGACTTCCAGCGAGCGCCTAGCGTTCCAGTACCTTGCCCGCCGCCACCTCCAGGCGGCGGGTCGTGTGGACCGCGTCCAGCATGCGGCGGTCGTGGGTCACCAGGAGCAGGGTGCCCTCGTAGGAGTCGAGGGCCGACTCCAGTTGTTCGATCGCCGGCAGGTCCAGGTGGTTGGTCGGCTCGTCGAGGACCAGGAGGTTCACTCCTCGGCCCTGGAGCAGGGCCAGGGCCGAGCGGGTGCGTTCTCCCGGGGAGAGACTGGCGGCCGGGCGCAGGACGTGTTCCGCCTTGAGGCCGAACTTGGCCAGCAGCGTGCGGACCTCGGCCGGCTCGGTGTCGGGGACGGCGGCGCAGAACGCGTCGAGCAGGGCCTCCGTGCCGTGGAAGAGCTTGCGTGCCTGGTCGACCTCGCCGACGATCACGCCCGAGCCGAGCGTGGCGTGGCCCGAGTCCAGGGGCACCCGGCCGAGCAGGGCGCCGAGCAGCGTGGACTTGCCCGCGCCGTTCACGCCCGTGACGGCCACCCGGTCCGCCCAGTCGATCTGGAGCGTGGCCGGGCCGAAGGTGAAGTCGCCCCGCCGGACCTCGGCGTCGCGCAGGGTGGCGACGACGGATCCCGACCGCGGGGCCGCCGCGATCTCCATCCGCAGCTCCCACTCCTTGCGCGGCTCCTCCACCACGTCGAGCCGCTCGATCATGCGCTGGGTCTGCCGGGCCTTCGCGGCCTGCTTCTCGCTGGCCTCGCTGCGGAACTTGCGGCCGATCTTGTCGTTGTCGTTGTTCGCCTTGCGCCGGGCGTTCTTGACGCCCTTGTCCATCCAGGAGCGCTGCATCTGGGCGCGGCCCTCCAGCGCCGACCGTTTGTCGGCGTACTCCTCGAAGCCCTCGCGGGCGTGCCTGCGGGCCACGTCCCGCTCTTCCAGATAGGCCTCGTAGCCGCCGCCGTACAGGGTGATCTGCTGCTGGGCCAGGTCGAGTTCGAGGACCTTGGTGACCGTGCGGGTGAGGAACTCGCGGTCGTGGCTGACGACGACCGTGCCCGCGCGCAGCCCGGAGACGAAGCGTTCGAGGCGCTCCAGGCCGTCCAGGTCGAGGTCGTTGGTCGGCTCGTCGAGCAGGAACACGTCGTAGCGGGACAGAAGGAGCGAGGCGAGTCCGGCGCGGGCCGCCTGGCCGCCGGAGAGCGAGGTCATCGGCTGGTCCAGGCCGACGGCGAGGCCGAGCGAGTCGGCGACGTCCTCGGCCCGCTCGTCGAGGTCGGCGCCGCCCAGCGCGAGCCACCGCTCCAGGCTGTCCGCGTACGCGTCGTCCGCGCCCGGTGACCCGTCGACGAGTGCCTGCGTGGCCTCGTCCATCACCCGCTGGGCCTCGGCCACGCCGGTGCGGCGCGCCAGGAACTCCCGCACGGACTCGCCGGGCCGGCGCTCCGGCTCCTGCGGCAGATGGCCGACGGCCGCGGCGGGCGGGGAGAGCCGCAGCTCGCCCTCGTCGGGCTTGTCGAGGCCGGCGAGCATCCGCAGCAGGGTGGACTTGCCCGCGCCGTTGGCACCGACGAGACCAATCACGTCACCGGGCGCGACGACGAGGTCGAGTTCGGCGAAGAGGGTGCGGTCGCCGTGGCCGGCGGCGAGGTTCTTGGCGACGAGAGTGGCAGTCATCAGGAGGCCGATCCTAATCGCCGGGGCCGCGCGCCCGCGCCCGGGTTCAGCGCCGCCCGCGTCCGCCGGCGTCCGCCCGCGTCCGGCCTCGTCACGCGCGCGGGCGTCCGGGCCGGGCTGTCAGCGGGCCATCGCCTCCACCAGTACGCTCCCGGACGTCCGCGCCACGATGAAGGACTCCCCTCTGGTCGCCCTCGTGTCCAGCGGAAGCCGGTGGCGGCCCGCTTCCAGGACGCCGTCGAACACCTCGTGCATATGGGTGCGGTAGAGGCGGTCCAGCCGGTACGCGGTCAGCTGGACCCGGCAGGGGGAGGTGACCTCGATGCCCGCCTCGCCGTCGGCGGCGACCAGCCGCGTCAGCCGGCGCTGTTCCCGGGGGCTGCGGTCCAGGGCGTTCTCTATCTGGGCGACCAGGAGCGGGACGATCGGGGCCAGCCCGTCGACGTACGCGACGTCGACGCCGGCCTGTTCGAAGGAGTGCCGGACGTCGGCACGTTCCTGTTCGGTGACGGCCCGGCCGAAGGCGACGGCGCCGTAGGTGCGCAGTTCGTCGACGGGCACGCCGGCGGCGTCCCGGGTGATGTCGGCGCCGATGCCGATGATGCGCAGGGCGGCGGCGAGTTTGGCCAGGACGGCGGCCCGGGCGCCGATGAGCAGGACCCGGCGGCGCTCGCCCCCGGCCCCGGCGAGCAGGGAGCCCAGGGCGGCACGGTATTCGTCGCCGTGGAAACGGAAGGGGCCGATGCCGTGATAGCCGTTCCGTTCCAGGTCCGGGTGTTCGTCGGTCTGCCAGGCGAAGTCGCGCCAGACGAAGTCGTCGCCGTGGCGGTCGATCACGGCGGTCACGGCACCGCAGGCGAGGTCCTCGCACTCCGGGCAGCCGTATATGACGTACCGGCCGCCCTCCAGCGGAGGGTCGGCTTCCAGCAGCAGGCTCTGCACCTGGGCCATGAAGATCGCGGGTGGTACGTCGGAGGCGAGGGGGGACACGGCGTCGAGGTCGGACAGCTCGTACAGCAGCGGGCGTCCGTCGACGATGAAGTCGACGAAGTCCCGGTGCGCTCGGTAGTCACCGTTGGCCAGTACTCCACCGGCACGCATCGCCGGTGCCAGGCCGAAGGTCGCGTACTCGGCAGACATGCTGTGAGTATTCCCGGACTGGGCCGACTCCGAGCACGGCATGACATATTCCGCTAACGTCCCCGCGTGGCGGAAGAGCGAAGCGGTGACGTGATCGTGGTCGGCAGCGGGGTCATAGGACTCACTACGGCCCTCCTTCTTGCCGAGAGCGGCAGACGCGTACGGATCTGGACGCGGGAGCCCGCCGAGCGGACCACCTCGGCGGTTGCGGGCGCGCTGTGGTGGCCGTACGCCATCGAGCCGCGGGACCTCGCGCGGGCGTGGGCACTGCGATCACTGTCCGTGTACGAGGAGTTGGCGGCGCGGCCCGGGGAGACGGGCGTACGCATGGTCGAAGGTGTCATGGGCGAGGCGCGGCTTGACGAGCAGGGGCCGTGGGCCGCGGCCCGGCTGCCGGGACTACGGGCGTCCACGGCCGAGGAGTACGCGGGCGCGGGGCTGTGGGCGAGGCTGCCGCTGATCGACATGCCGGTGCATCTGGGGTGGCTGCGCGCGCGGTTCCTGCGGGCGGGCGGGACGATCGAGTCACGGGTTGTGACGGACCTCGCCGAGGCCCGGGCGCGGGCGGGGGTCGTCGTCAACTGCACGGGGCTCGGTGCGCGGGAGCTCCTGGGGGATACGGCGGTCCGGCCCGTGCGGGGGCAGTTGGTGATCGTGGAGAACCCGGGGATCCGGACGTGGCTGGTGTCGACGGACGCGGTCGCCGGGACGACCACGTATCTCTTTCCGCAGCCGGGGCGGTTGGTTCTCGGCGGGACCACGGACGACGGGGAGTGGTCCCTGGAGCCTGATCCCGCGGTGGCCGCGGGGATCGTCGCGCGCTGTGCGGTGCTCCGGCCGGAGGTGGCGGGAGCGCGGGTGCTGGGGCATCGGGTGGGGGTGCGGCCTGTGCGGTCCGCTGTGCGGCTCGAACGGGACGCCTCCGGCGGCGCGGCTGGGAGTGGGGTGTTGGTGCACAACTATGGGCATGGCGGGGGTGGGGTGACCGTGGCGTGGGGGTGCGCGGAGGTTGTCCTGGGGCTTGTGTCGTAGGCGCGGGTCGGCTGTAGCCGAGGTCGCGCAGTTCCCCGCGCCCCCAGGTACCTGGGGGCGCGGGGAACTGCGCAGCCTCAGCCGCGATGTGGCCGCGGCCGACATACGACAACCCTCGCGGGGCGCGCGGTTACGTGTGGTCGTGGCCCAGCGGGTCGCCCTCCGTTTCCGTGCCCGCACCCGGGCCGACCCGGATCTCGAAGTCGCCGTCGTACTTCTTGTGGCCTTCGATCACGGCCATTTCCACCGCCTCGGAGCCCATCTCGTTGCGGACGATGACCGGGTCCCGGCGCAGATCGCGCATGAGGGCGATGCACATACCGATCATCACGAGGACGAAGGGCGCGGCGGCCAGGATCGTGAGGTTCTGGAGGCCGGTGAGCGCGTCCCCGTTGCCGCTGCCGACGAGCAGCATGATCGCGGCCACCGCGCCGGTCACCACGCCCCAGAAGATCACGACGAAACGGCCGGGTTCGAGGGCGCCCTTCTGGGAGAGCGTGCCCATGACGATGGACGCCGCGTCGGCGCCCGAGACGAAGAAGATGCCGACCAGGATCATCACGAGCAGGCTGGTGGCCGTCGCGATGGGGAACTCCTGCAGGACGCCGAAGAGCTGGCCCTCGGGGGTCGTCTTGCCGGCGAGCGCGCCGCCCTCCTTCAGCTTCATCGCCGTACCGCCGAAGATCGCGAACCAGACCAGGCTGACCGTGCTGGGCACGAGGATGACGCCCCCGACGAACTGCCGGATGGTGCGGCCACGGCTGATGCGGGCGATGAACATGCCGACGAAGGGCGTCCAGGAGATCCACCACGCCCAGTAGAAGACGGTCCAGCTGCCGAGCCAGTCGGCCACGCCCTTGCCGCCGCTGGCCTCGGTGCGGCCGGCGAGCTGGGGCAGGTCACCGAGGTAGGAGAAGATCGAGGTGGGCAGCAGGTCGAGCACGATGATCGTGGGGCCCGCGATGAACACGAAGACCGCGAGCACCAGGGCCAGCACCATGTTGATGTTGGACAGCCACTGGATGCCCTTCTCCACACCGGAGACGGCCGAGGCGACGAACGCCACGGTCAGTACGGCGATGATCGAGACGAGCAGTCCGTTGCTCACCTTGTCCAGCCAGTCCAGCTCGGTGAAGCCGGAGCCGATCTGCAGGGCGCCGAGGCCCAGCGAGGCCGCCGATCCGAAGACGGTGGCGATGATGGCGAGGATGTCGATGGCCCGGCCGACCGAGCCGTTCGCGTGCTTCTCGCCGATGAGCGGGGTGAAGACGGCGCTGATGGTCTGGCGCCGGCGTTTGCGGTAGGTGCTGTAGGCGATGGCGAGGCCGACCACCGCGTAGATCGCCCACGGGTGCAGGGTCCAGTGGAAGAGGGTGGTGGCCATCGCCGTCTCCATGCGTTCCGCGGAGTCGGCGGGCGTGGTGCCCGGCGGAGGTGTCATGTAGTGCGAGAGCGGCTCGCTCACGCCGTAGAACATCAGGCCGATGCCCATACCGGCGCTGAACATCATCGCCACCCAGGAGACGGTGCGGAACTCGGGCTCCTCACCCTCGGCACCCAGGTGGATTCTTCCGTAGCGACTGATGGCGAGCCACAGCGCGAAGACCACGAAACACGAGGCCGCGAGCATGAACGCCCAGCCGCCGTTGTGGATCAGGCCGTTGAGCATGGTTGTGGAGGCGCTCTCCAGGGAGTCGGTGGCCACCGCTCCCCAGATCACGAACGCCACGGTGAGTGCGGCCGTGACGCCGAACACCACCCAGTCCGTGCGGGGTCGGGGTCCCCGGCCTTGGGCGTCCGGGCCGCCGGGGACGCCCGACGGATCGTCCCGGCCTCCCCTGTCCTTCAGATCTTCGGTCATCGGCGGCACCTTCCCTGGAAAGCTTTCGGACACACATTCCTGATCGTGTGCCTACGACCTACCACAGGTGCCGCCGTTCGCAACCGCCTCAGCAGCGGGTGTCGGGCTCCGCGACTGTCAGGTGGTACGGCGCACGCTCGTCGAGCAGCAGCGGGACGAGGGCACGCAGGGACTGGCGCAGGGGTACGCGGGCCCCGGCACCGTCGGAGTCCTGTCGCGCCGTGACGCCGTGCAGGGCCAGTTCGTCCTTGACGTCCGCGTACTGGTCCGCCGTCAGCCGGTAGGCGCAGGGCGGGTCCGCGATGATCTCGGACGGTTCGGCCGGGTCGTTGTCGGCGCCTCCCGTGTAGACCGGTCCGGTGTCCCGGTAGCCGGCCAGCCGGGCCGCCGACGTGGCCGCCCCGAGCCGGCCGCGCCGTTCGTCGGTGAAGTCGAACAGGCCTCCCAGTGCGGCGAGTTGGGAGTGGACGCGGCGCCGGTTGTTGAGCGCCTCGTCGGCCTTCTCGGCCTCCGTGAGGGGATCGACCCGGCTTTCGATGAGCAGTCCCACGCCGTGCTTGACGCCGGACATGTTCCGCAGGATCCGCTCCTGCCCGTCACCGGCCACCTGCTGGATCGGGTCGCCGGTCACCGGGTCGGTCCAGATGCCGTACGTCCCGGTCGAGTAGCCGGCGGCCTGCGCGGCGGGCCGTACGTACGTCTGCGAGAGGGTCTGTGCCTCGTCATGCACGGCTGTGCCGGTGTTGAGGTTGCGCGGCCAGAGGTCGAAGAGGTCCTTGTCGTAGTAGGGGGGTGTGGCTCCGTACTCGTGCAGGTCGTAGATCACGTCGGGCTGCCGGTCACGGACGACGGCCGCCATCGCGCGCGCCTCGGCCGTCCGGAGCGCGAGGTGGTCGCGGTTGATGTCGACGCCGTCGCTGTTGCCGCGGGTGTCGGCGGCTCGGCCGTCCGGGTTGGCGGTGGGCACGACGAGCAGCGCGGTGCGGTCGAGGAACCTGCGGGTGCTCGCGTCCTTCGCGTACGCGAGATCGCGGACGGTGGTGAGGCAGGCCTCGCGGCCCGATGGTTCGTCACCGTGCTGGCTGCAGACGAGCAGCACGGTGGTGGCGGCGTGCGGGTTTCCGACGCGTACGAGCTGGACGGGCCGGTTCTGTTTCGTGGTGCCGATGCGGCTGAGCGAGACCCGCTCGCTCGCCCGGTCCACAGCCGTGAGGAAGGTCTGTTCCTCGGCCTGGGTGGTCCAGCGTGCTCCGTCGGTCCGCTCGAATCCGGTGCGCGGCGGGCGCTCGGCCGCGTGGGCCGGCGCCGTCAGGAGGGGTGCGGTGAGGAGGGGGGCGGTGAGCGCCGCCACCGTCAGCGCGAGGGCTGCGGTCCGGCGGGGTGTTGTCGGTCGTCGCCGTGTCATCGGTCGGTGCCTCCGGGGACGCGGTGGGTGGCGCGGGGTTCGCCGACTCCGTCGAGGATCGCGTCGGGCGTGATGTACGAGGATCCCGAGGTGGCGCGGGCGAAGGCGCCGGTCCCTCCGACGAGCGGCACGGAGGCAGACGTACGGGACAGGTCGAGCGTGAGCGTCGGGGTGGTCGACGGCGGGTCGATGAGGCCCTGGTCGGTGCCCGCGACGATCAGCGCGAGCCGGTGGCCCTCGGGCACGACGTGGTCGCTCGCGTGCAGGTCGAGGGTGATGGTGTAGGCCCTGCCCGGGGTGAGCGGCTCGCCCTTCGTGGCGGAGGAGTGGTTGCCGAGGTCGGCCCAGCCGCGACTGAACACCGTGTACTCGACGTCGGTGGTCCTGGCCGCGGTCTCCTTGAAGCAGGAGCTGTCACCGGTGGTGCTCGGCCCCCAGCAGGTGCGGTCGGTGAGCGTGGTGATGCCCTCGCCCGCGGCGGCGTAGTCACGGATGGTGTCGGGGCCGAGGTCGACGAGGACCGCGGACAGGTGGGCGCTCGTCGTGGTCGGCGTGGCGGTGACGGTCACCTTGGAGGACCCGGAGACACGGACGTCACGGGTGAGCGGCTTCGTGGTGAAGCCGGCCTTGGCCGGCGTGGACCGGTCGATCTCGGCGGCCCAGGCGGTCTCGTCCTGGCCCGGGTCGTCGGTGAAGGTCTCGGTGCCCGATCCGGTACGCAGTCCGAGGGTGCCGACGCCCGCCTGCTCGCCCCTGCCCGGACGCAGCTTCACGGTGTCGGTGCTGCGCGGCGGCCAGACGGCCGAGGTGGCCCACTGGTCGGGGCCGCGCTCGATGTCGGCCATCGGCTCGTCGTCGACGCCGTTGTCGTAGCCGAGGAGTTCGTGGTCGAACCAGCGGTGCAGGGTGTCGGCCCATGCGGCGCGACGGAAGTCGAAGGGGTCGACGTGGCCTGTCTGGGACAGCCAGATCTTGCGGTCGACGCCGTTCTTCGCGAGGCCGTCCCACCACTGGCCGAAGTGCTTGGTGCGGACGTTGAGGTCCTGCATGCCGTGGATGACGAAGACGCTCGCGTCCACCTTGCGGACGTCCTTCACGTAGTCGCGCTCGGTCCAGAACTTCGTCCGGTCGCCGGTGCGCGGGGCTCCGTCGACGATCTTCTGCTGGACGGCGGCGCACCTGGCGCGGGCGTCGGGGCTCTCGACGTAGTCCGACAGCCATTCGGGGCCGGAGTCGTACAGGGGGGCGCCCTTGGCGAAGTAGTAGTCGTACCAGGAGGAGATGGCGGCGATCGGGACGATCGTCTCCAGGCCCTCGACCCCGGTGGCGGCGACGCCGTTGGCGATGGTGCCGTCGTAGCTCTTGCCGATCATGCCGGTCCTGCCGTTGGTCCAGCCGGCCTCGGCCTTCGTGGTCCCCGTACGGGAGGTGTAGCCCTTGCCGCGGCCGTTCAGCCAGTCGACGACGGCCTTGGCGGACTGGACGTCGGAGCGGCCTCCGACGTCCACGCAGCCGTCGGAGCGGTTGGTGCCGGCGAGGTCGACGGCGACGAAGGCGTAGCCGCGCGGTACGAAGTAGTTGTCGTAGTACAGCGGCATCTGGACGACATCGCCGTCCGCGTCGTACGTCTTGCGCTGGCTCTCGTTGCCCCGGCCGCAGCAGGAGTAGTACGGGCTGGCGTCCATGATCACGGGTACCTTGCGGCCCTGCTGGGCGGGCTCGCTCGGGCGGACGATGTCGACGGCGACCCGGTCGGTCCTCCCGTCGCTGTCGCCGTCGAGTCCGGTGTCCACCCAGACGGACTCACGGACGGCGTTGTCGTACGAGTAGACGGGAGTGCTCTCCCGTGGAGCGCTCTGGGCGGCGGCCGGGGTGAGCAGCGTGGCCATCAGGGCGGCGGTGGCCGCCGTCGCGAGCGATCTCCAGGTGATGAGGCGCATGTGGCGCGCAGGTGTCCGCATGCGCGGAAGGTACTCCGGTCAACTCCTGTGCAAAAGGGGGCCGATTGGGGGTGTCGGCATCACACGTGTCCGCCGAATGGCGATCGTGTGAAGGGAGCGGCCGTGGACAGGGGTGGGCCCACAGCGCGTGCATAGGCTCCGGACAGACTTCCTGCCCCCCACGACTTGGAGCTCGACGTGCATCGCAGACTCATCGCCCCGGGCGCGCTCGCGGCCTCCCTGCTGCTGGCGATCCCGGCATCCGCCGCGAGCCATTCCCCCGGGGCGCCGGGCATCGGCGACCCTTACTACCCGGCGTACGGCAACGGTGGATACGACGTCTCCCACTACGATCTGCGGCTCACGTACCAGCCGGCGACGGATCGGCTGGAGGGCACGGCGACCCTGCTGGCGAGGACCACCCAGGATCTCTCGCGCTTGAATCTGGACTTCCTGCTCGATGTGAGCGAGGTGCGGGTCAACGGCGCCAAGGCGTCGTTCACGACATCCGGTGAGCACGAACTGGAGATCACGCCGAAGAACCCGCTGCCCGCCGGTACGGCCGTCACGGTCGTGGTGCGCTACAGCGGGGTGCCGTCCACGAAGACGGCGTACGGGTTCACCAGCTGGCACCGCACCCCGGACGGCGGGGTAGGCGCGAACGAGCCCGAGGCGGCCTGGTGGTGGTTCCCCAGCAACGACCATCCGCTGGACAAGGCCACCTACGACGTGTCGGTCGCCGTGCCGGACGGTACCCAGGCCATCTCCAACGGCACGCTGCAGTCGACGAGTTCGCGGGCCGGCTGGACACGCTACAACTGGCGGTCCGACAAGCCGCAGGCCACCTATCTCGCCACGCTGGCCGTCGGGAAGTTCGACGTCACGACCGGGACGTCGGAGAGCGGCATCCCGATCGTCAACGCGTACAGCAAGGACCTGGGCGACAACTACGGGGCCGCACGGGCGAGCATCGAGCGGACCGGGGAGGTCGCCGACTGGCTGGCCGAGTACTTCGGGCCGTATCCGTTCAACTCTTTGGGCGGATACGTCCCCAACACGAACACCGGGTACGCGCTGGAGACGCAGACCCGGCCCTTCTACAGCCCGCGGCAGTTCGCGAGCGGGACCAACGTGTCCGTGGTCGTCCATGAGCTGGCCCACCAGTGGTACGGCGACTCCGTGTCGGTCGCCGGGTGGAAGGACATCTGGATCAACGAGGGCTTCGCGCGGTACGCGCAGTGGCTGTGGTCGGAGCACGAGGGCGAGGGCACGGCGCAGGAGATCGCGGACTACGTGTACGCGTCACGGCCCGCGGAGGATCCGTTCTGGACCGTCAGGCCCGGGGACCCGGGGCCGGAGAACCAGTTCCACCTCGCGGTGTACGACCGCGGGGCGCTGACCTTGCAGGCACTGCGGAACGAGGTCGGGGACGAGACGTTCTTCGCCCTGGTGAAGGGCTGGCCGAAGCGGTACGCGTACGGCAACGCGACCGTCGGCGACTTCGTGCGGTACGCCGAGTCGGTGTCGGGGCAGCCGCTCGCGGGGTTGTTCGACACCTGGCTCCACCAGGCGGCCAAGCCGGGGGTGCCCGCCGCGCGGGCCGCTTCGATCGCGCCGGGGGCGGAGGGGGACGGGGCCGTAGGGGCTGTGGCGCGGCCGAAGTCCTGGAAGAAGATCGCCGCTACGAATTCTGTGCACGATCACTGAGGGTGCGGCCGGGAGGGTGGCTGGGCGCGCCGTTCCCCGCGCCCCTCACGGGCGCGGCTCCACCGGGGCGGGCCAGAGGGTGGCGGCCTGTGCCCGGTGGGACCGTGCGGGCTACAGGTGGCCGGGCGGGCCGTTCCCCGCGTCCCTCACGGGGCTGGGGCCGTCCGCTGCCAGGTTCGAGGCCAGTTCCGAGACGGCGATGCGGAGCTGGGTCTCGGCGGCGGCGCAGTGGGCCGCCCGGCGGGCCCGGCCCTCGGCCAGGATGGAGTCGCGTGCGCGGTGACCCTCGGCACGGGTGGCCGCGAGCGCCGCGGCGTCCTCCTCCGGGGCCTGCGGGCCGGCCACGGCCTCGTGACCTGCCTCGTCACCTGCCTCGTCGCGTATCTCGACGCCCGCGTCGCCCGCCTGCCGTATTCGGGGCAGTACCCGGCGGTAGAACAGAACGGCGACGACGAACAGCGGCAACGCCACGGGGACCATGGTCGTGACTTACCCGATCATGTGCGTGCGGCAACGCATATCTGCGCCACTGTTGACCGGAACTCACCGTTTGGCGAACTCCGCTCCGCCTTCGCGCGTTCGGCTCCCGCCCGCGAGTCCGCGGCCGATGCGCGGCCGATGCCCATCCGATGCGCGGGATGTGCGCGGACACGCCCGGCCCGACCGCGGAATCTTTCACAACGTAGGTGAGACAGCAATACTGTTTCACCGCGTCCGGTGGTGGGCGCCGTACGTGGAGGAGCAGGCATGGCGACGGACACCGGGGAGCCGACGCTCACCGTCGACGAGCTGGCCGCGCGGGCGGGTGTGACGGTGCGGACGGTGCGCTTCTACAGCACCAAGGGGCTGTTGCCGCCGCCCGTGATCGGGCCGCGTCGCGTGGGGCACTACAGCCAGGAGCACCTGGCGCGGCTCGCGCTCATCGAGGAGCTGCAACAGCAGGGGATGACGCTGGCCGGGATCGAGCGCTATCTGCAGCAGCTGCCGGACGGGCTCAGCGCCCAGGACCTGGCCATCCACCGGGCCGTGGTGGCCTCCTGGGCGCCCGACGCGGCGGAGGAGGTGAGCCGGGCGGAGCTGGAGCGCCGGGCGGGGCGATCGCTCGGCCGGGAGGACCTGGACCGGCTCGCCGCGATGGGTGTCCTCAGGGAGGCGGCGGCCCCGGACTCGTACCGCGTGGACCTCGGGCTGCTGCGGCTCGGCGTCCAGCTGCTCGACGTACCGATGGCGCACGAGACGATCCTCGCCGCGCGCAATGTCATGGTGAAGCACACGCGTGCCGCGGCCCGCGAACTCTCCGTGCTGTTCCGGGACGAGGTGTCCGAGCACGAGTCCGTCGAGGCCGTGAGGGACCTCTCGGCGCACATGCAACCCCTGGTGGTGCAGGCCCTGCTGACGACGTTTCAGCGCTCGCTCAACGAGGAACTGCGGGAGTGGCTCAGGAACTCCTGAACCTGCCGGGCCCGCGTCTCACAGGTAGGCCGAGCCGCCTGCCACGTTGAGGGTCTGGCCGGTCAGGAAGCCGCTGCCCTCGTCGACCACGTACAGCAGGGTGGAGACGAGGTCGCACGGCTCCTGGGTCCTGGGGACGGCCTGCTGGGCGCGGACGTGCTCGAACCCGCCGTCCGCGCCGACCGTGCGCTCGGCGGTCTCCGTGCGGACCATGCTCGGCGCGATCGCGTTGACGGTGATGTCGTACGGCCCGAGCGCCGAGGCGAGCGCGCGGGTGAAGCCGATCAGTCCGGCCTTCGAGGCGGTGTACGCCACCATCGTGGGCGGGGCGGTGAGCACGGCGGCCGAGGCGATGTTCACGATGCGGCCCCAGCCCGCCGCCTTCAGATGCGGCAGTACCGCGCGGGTCATCAGGAACGGCGCCTCCAGGTTGACGCGCATCACCCGCCGCCACTCCTCGGGCGTGATGTCCTCGAAGTCCGACTCGGGGTAGACCCCCGCGTTGTTGACCAGGACGTGCAGGGTGCCGAACTGTTCCAGCAACTGGGCCAGGGCCACACCGATCTGGGTCTCGTCCGTGACGTCGGCGACCAGCTCCACGTAGTCCAGAACGCGGTCGGCCGTCTCCCGCTGCGGAACCAGGTCGAGCCCCGCGACGCGGTAGCCGCGTCCCGCGAGGGCGACGGCGAACTCCTGCCCGAGGCCCTGTGCCGCGCCGGTCACCAGGGCGGTACGCGTCTCCATGCGCCGAGTGTGATGACCCGTCAGGCAGCCTGCAAGGGGGCGTTTCCGGTCTACGGAACGCCCTGCGGAACGGTCGCCGACCGGGTCTCGGGCCAGCCGCTGTTCCATTCGCCGGAACGTCCTTGTTGCCGCGTACGCCCCGCGGGCCGACGCTGCGGGCGGACCCAGCCGCCAGCGTTCCGGAGCCGTGGCCGATGACCGAGACCGACCGTGCCGTGGACGACGCCGAGCGCGCCCGCGAACAGGGCGGAAGAGGAGGGCGGCGGTCCGGGCCGCCGTCGGCCGGATCGTGGGCGGCGCGCCTCTCGCCACGGTGGCTCCCCGACGAACTCGGCGTCCTGGTGGTCCTCGCCCTTCTCGTCGCCGGCATCGGCATCCCGTACCCCGGCTTCCTCGACAGCGACAACCTGCTCACCACCGCGCACAACTCCGTCTACATCTCGCTGATGGCGTGCGGCATGGTCTTCGCGCTGGCCATGCGCGAGGTCGACCTGTCGGTCGGCGGCAGCTACGCGATGTGCCTGGTCGTCGGCGCCCTGCTGGTACGGGAAGGTGTGCCACCCTGGCTGGCGGTCCCGGTGGTACTGCTCACCGGGACCGCGCTGGGCGTCTTCAACGCGCTGGTCACCACCCTGCTGGCGCTGCCCTCGTTCATCGTCACGCTCGGCACCCTGATGCTGTTCCGGGGCATCGGGCTCGCGCTCGCCGACGGCAAGCAGATCACCGATCTGCCGCTGGACGACTCGTTCTTCACCCTCGCGGGAGGCGACGCGGGCGGCGTGCCGTTCGCGCTGTGGGTGCTGCTCGCGGTGACGGCCGTCCTGACGGTGGTGCTGGCCCGTACCCGTTTCGGGTCCCGGGTGCGGGCCATCGGGTCCAATCCCGACGCGGCCTCGTTCAGCGGAATCCCCGTTGTCCGTACACGGATCCAGGCCCTCGCGCTGTCCGGACTCACCACGGCCTGCGCGTCGGTGCTGGCGCTCGCGTACTACGGCGCCGGGGACCCGACGCTGGGCCAGGGGTACGAGCTGCAGGCGATCGCCGCGTGCATCATCGGCGGCACCCCGCTGGCGGGCGGTCGCGGCTCGGTCGTCGGGGCGGTGGCCGGCGCGCTGATCCTGTCCGTCGTCGCGTCCGGCCTCGTGTTCTTCGAAGTACCCATCAACTGGACGTCGTTCGCGACCGGCGCGGTGATCCTCGTCGCGGTCGCGGCGGACAGCGCCCTGCGCCGCAGAGGGCGCCGCCGAGACAGCCGCAGACACTGATCGTCACCGCACCTGGAGGCCCCGATGCACCCCCGGTTCCGTACCCTCTCCGGCGCCCTCGGCGCGCTGGTGCTCCTCTGTGCCACCGGATGCGGCGACGACGACTCCGGAGGCGGGGGCGGCGGGCAGCTCGACATGGGCATCGCGGTGGCCAACATCAGTCTCAACTTCGCGCACGAGATGGTGCTCGGCGCCGAGAGCGCCGCCGACCACGCGGGGAAGGTGGACTTCAAGGCCGTCGGGCCGCCCAACACGGACGGTCCGGCCGAGGTCCAGCTCTTCCAGAACCTGACCGCCGTCGCCAAGGACGGCATCGTCCTGGAGAACCTCGACCCACCGATCTTCACCCGGCCCGCCGCCCGCGCCGTCGACCGGGGCATTCCGATCGTCGCTCTGGACACCTCCCCCACCGACGGCAGCAAGGTCACCTTCTACGTGGGCAACGACAACTACGCGCTCGGCGAGCTGATGGCCCGGGAGGCGCTGAAGCGGCTGGGCGACGACCCGAAGGGGGAAATCGTCGTCGGGGTGCCCAATCCTGGGACGCCGGTGCTCGACAACCGCGCCGAGGGCATCACTGACACCTTCGAGAAGGAGGCGCCGGGCGTGAAGGTGCTCGGCCCCTTCCAGACGTACAGCGATCCTGGTCAGAACCACAGTTCCTGGGCTTCGCAGGTCGCCGCCCATCCCGAGGCGCTCGCGTTCCTCGGGGTCGGGGACGCCGACAGCTACAACCTCGCGAAGATCAAGAAGGAGAAGAGCGGGAAGTGGCTGACGGCCGGCTTCGACGTCGACCCCAAGACCCTGGACGCGGTCGAGGACGGCTCGAACTTCGTGACCATCGACCCGCAGCACTTCCTCAAGGGCTATCTCTCCACGGCGATACTGATCGAGTCGGTGCGCGAGAACGGCGGGAAGCTGCCCGACGGCTGGTTCCTGTCCCCCGGCGGTGTCGTGGACTCCTCCAACATCGACGAGGTCGCGGCGCGGCAGAAGTCCCCTCGGGCCGCGTACGACTGGTACGAGCCCGTGATCGACAAGCTGCTCGGCGACCAGGAGGCACAGCTCAAGCCGTTGAAGGACGCGCGCTGAGATGCATCACGGGGACATGCTGGACGGACGGTCACTCGTCAAGTCGTACGGCGGGGTGAAGGCCCTGGACGGGGCGGACATCCGGCTGCGGGGCGGCGAGGTGCACGCGCTGGTCGGGGAGAACGGGGCGGGCAAGTCGACACTCGTGCGGATCCTGTCGGGAACCCTGGCGCCGGACGAGGGATCGGTGCGGCTCGCCGACCGGGCGCGGCAGGGCGGAATCGCCGTCGTATCCCAGGAGTTGAGCCTCTTCGCCGATCTGACGGTCCGGGAGAACCTCTTCCCCCACCGTCCGCCGCGCCGCTTCGGACTGCTCGACCGGGGCGCGATGGACCGCGCGTCCCGGCCGGTCCTGGCCGAGTTGGGGCTCGACGTCGACCCCGGCGCGCTGCTGGGCGAACTGCCGCTCGCCGACCAGCAGTTGACGGAGATCGCGCGGGCTCTGCTGCGCCGGCCGCGCGTCCTGGTCCTCGACGAGCCCACCTCCGCGCTCCCCGCCGCCGCCGTGGACCGCCTCGAACACGTCCTGCGCACCCTCACGGAACGGGGCATCGCGGTCCTGAACGTCACCCACTTCCTGGAGGAGGTGATGCGCTTCGCCCACCGCGTGACGGTTCTGCGGGACGGCCGGGTCACCCTGGCCGGTGTGCGGGACGAGGAGATCGGCGTACCGGACCTGGTCAAGGCGATGCTGGGCGCCGCGCCACCGCTTCCGGTACGCCGCGAGCGCGCCCCCGCCGACGGGCCGCCGCCGGTCGTGCTCTCCGAGGTGTGCGTCCCGGGGCGGCTGACGGACGTGACGTTCACCGTGCGCGCGGGCGAGGTGGTGGGCGTGGCCGGGCTGCAAGGGGCGGGCCATCTCGACGCGTTGGCTGTGGTGTGCGGGCGTTCGGCCATCTCGGCGGGCCGGGTCGGCGTCGGCGACCGGGGGCTCCCGCGCTCCTTGCGCGACGCGATCCGGGCGGGGGTGGCGTTCGTGCCGAGCGACCGGAAACGGTTCGGGCTGATGACGGACCGCACGGTGTGGGAGAACACCACGGCGGTGAGCTGGCTGGCGCTCGGCCGGGGCGGTGTCATGCCGTCCCGCGCCGAACTCGTCCGCCGGACGGCCGACTTGACCGGGCGATTACGCCTGCGGGGCGGCCCGCACGACGTGGTGGCCCGGCTCTCGGGCGGCAACCAGCAGAAGGTCGTCTTCGCCAAATGGCTGGCCACGGACCCTCGTATCGTCGTTCTCGACGACCCCACGCGCGGGGTCGACGTGGGCGTGCGGGCCGAAATGCACGCGATCGTCGGGGAGTTGGCGGCGGGCGGCGCGGCGGTTCTGGTCGCGTCGACCGACCTGGCCGAACTGACGGAGGTCTGCGACCGCGTCCTGGTCTTCGTGCGGGGGCGCATCACCGGCGAGGTGAGCGGCGGACGCCTCACGGAGCACGAACTGGCGGCGGCGATACAGGCGGGGGCGGACGTGCGCGCCGACGGGCACGGGCGTCAGCGGAGTTGACAGTGCCGCCCGCCCGGCTCGCCCTTCACGCGGACAGTTCTCGTGTCAGGGCGCGGGCCGCCGCGCACACCCGTGCGCCGACGCGGTCCACGTCGAGGCGGCGGGTGCCACCGGTCACGGAGAGGGCCGCCACGGGGCGGGGGTCCTGGGCGTAGACCGGGGCCGCCACGGCCGAGACGCCGACCTCGGCCTCCTCCAGGTTGACGCCGAAGCCACGGGCACGGGTGCGTGCGAGATCGCGGGCGAGCTGTCCCGGCAGGACGAGGGAGCGGGGCGTGAGGCGTGCCAGGGACGGGCCGGGCGGCCGGGGGTCGTGGGCCAGGAAGACCTTCCCCGTGGCGGTGCAGTGGGCGGGCAGCCGCCCGCCGGTGCGCGAGACGATCGGCGTGGCACGGCGGCCGGTGAGTTTTTCCAGGAATAGCGTGTCGGGTCCGTCGGGGACGGCCAGGTGCACGTTCTCGCCCGTCGCCTCGTACAGGTCGCCGAGGAACGGCAGTGCCACGTCCCGCAGTTCGCGTGCGGAGGGCGCCGACTGGCCGAGGACGAAAAGCGCGAGTCCGATGCGGTAACGGCCGTCCGGGGCCCGTTCCATGAGCCCCAGCCGGACCAGCTCGGCCAGCAGGCGGTGCACGGTCGGTTTGGGCAGACCCGTGCACAGCGACAGCTCGGCCAGGCTCTGCGAGCCCTCCGACTCGCCGCAGGCGCGCAGCAGCGCCGCACCGCGCGCGAGCACCGACTTCGGCACCTGACCGTCCGTCATGGACCGATGGTCGGGCCCCGGGAGGCCGGTGGCAAGGTGCGGGTCCCTGTGAGTCGTCGTGAGTCGTCGTGAGTCGTCGGCGACTCGCCCGGTCCCTCTACCGCAGGGGCACGTCGACGAGCATCGGCCGGGTCAACTCGCCTGCCCCCGCGACGATTTCGCGCAGCTGGTCCGCGCTGCCCACCCGCACGGCGTCGACCCCGAAGAACCGGGCCGCCTGGGTGAAGTCGAGCCGCCCCAGCTCGGTGCCGGGGCAGATCCCGGTGCCGCCTCTCGCCTCGTAGGTGTCCTGGAGGGTCCGGTAGGCGCCGTTGCTCATCACCACGAACAGCACGGGAGCCGCGTACCGTGCCGCGCTCCACAGGCCCTGCAGTCCGAAGAGGGCGCAGCCGTCGCCCAGGACGGCGACCACGGGCCGGCCCGGTTCGGCCAGGGCCCGGCCCACCGCGGCCCCGATCCCCCAGCCGAGGCCGCCGCCGACGGTGTGCGTATAGCTGCCGGGCCGGTCGAGGTGGACGAGTCTGCGGAGCAACAGGCCCACGGTGATGGCCTCTTCGACGACGGCCGTGCCGGGCGGCAGTCCGCGCGCCACGGCGTGGGCGGCGGCCCAGGGAGCCAGGGGCGCCGGGGAGTACGCGGCGCGCGCGGCGGATTCCGTACGGCCGCGTTCGGCCGTGTGCCGGTCGCCGGCGCGCAACACCCTGGTCTTCGCGGTGTGCGCGGTGATCCGCTCGGGCAGCAGTTCGGCGAGCCGGTCCAGGGAGGGGCCCAGTGCGCCCACGAGGCCGTGGTCGGCGGGGAAGTTGCGGCCGATCTCGTCCGGGTCCGAGTCGAGCTGGACGACGGTGATGCCGGGCGGCAGCGCGGGGCCCGGGGTGTAGTGGTGCGGCGTGAAGGCGTGCGCTCCCACGACGAGCACGGTGTCGTACGGGTCCAGCGCGGCCCGGATCGCGTCGTGGCGAGGTGGCAGCATCCCCGCGTACAGGGGGTGGGTGGTCGGGAAGTTCAGGTGGTCCGCCATCGGCTGGTGGTGCACGGGTGCCCCGCAGGCCTCGGCGGTGCGGACGAGCGCGGCCGTCGCGTCCTCGCGGCCCACACCGTCCCCCGCGACGATCACGGGCCGTGCACCGCGGCCGAGCAGGACGGCGGCCCGGTCGAGTCCGCCGGCCGGCGCGGGCCTGGGTGTCGGCGTACGGGCGGGGACCTCGACCTCGGTGTCCTCCGCCAGCAGGTCCATGGGGACGGAGACGAGCACCGGCCCGGCGGGCGGCCGGGTGGCCAGCGCGAAGGCGCGGCGCAGCGCGAGCGGCAGGTCGCGGGCGTGCTGGATGTCGTACGCGGCTTTCACGGCGGGTGCGGCGAGCGTGACGAGGTCGGCGCTGAGCATGGGGTCCTGCTGGAGGTGGCGGCGGTCCTGCTGGCCGGCCATCACCACGAGCGGGGTGCGCGAGCGGCGGGCGTTGAGCAGGCCGACGAGTCCGTTGGCGAGGCCGGCCGCGATGTGCAGGGTCACGAAGGCGGGCCTGCCGGTGGCGCGGGCGTATCCGTCGGCCATGGAGACGACCGCGCCCTCGTGGACACCGAGAACGTACTCGGGTGGCCGTTCGGTGTCCGCGAGGGCTGCCAGGAACGGCAGTTCGGTGGTGCCGGGGTTGCCGAAGACGCGGTCCACGCCCTCGCCGCGCAGGATGTCGAGCAGGGCGGGGGCGGGGCGGCGACCCATCGTTGGCTCCTCGTGGGGACGGGGACCGGTCGCCCGTCAGCGTCCGGGCTCCGCCCCACGGGGGCAAGGGGTGCGTACCACTCAGCGATACCGGGTGGTCGGGCGTGTTCGTCTGCGGCGCCATCGTGGCCGAGCGCGCAGTTCCCCGCGCCCCTCAAGGGCGAAAACCTGTGGCGCAGTCCCGTTCTTAGGGGCGCGGGGAACTGCGCGACCAGCCACGACGGACCCGCAGACGAACACGCACCCCCCGGAGGGCCCCGTCACCGGTCGGTGAACCGCTCCCCCTTCGACGCCTTCTCCACCAGCAGCGCCGGCGGCGCGAACCGCTCCCCGTAGCGCTCGGCGAGCTCCCGCGCGCGGGCCACGAACGCGGCGGGCCCGGTGCCGGACCCGCCCCGGCCCTCGTAGCCGTTGATGTACTGCAGGACGCCGCCCGTCCAGCCGGGGAAGCCGATCCCGAAGAGGGACCCGATGTTGGCGTCGGCGACCGAGGTCAGGACGCCCTCCTCCAGGAGGCGGACGGTGTCCAGCGCTTCCGAGAAGAGCATGCGCTCCTGCATGTCCTGGAAGGGGATCTCCGCACCCGGTCGGGTGAAGTGCTCCCGCAGTCCGGGCCACAGCGCCGCGCGCTTGCCGTCCTCCCCGTACTCGTAGAAGCCCGCGCCGCCGCTGCGGCCGGTGCGGCCGAACTCGTCGACCATGCGGTCGACGACCGCGTCGGAGGGGTGCGCCGTCCACGTGCCGCCCGCCTCCTCGACGGCCCGCTTCGACTCGGCGCGGATCCTGCGGGGCAGGGTGAGCGTCAGCTCGTCCATCAGGGAGAGCACCTTCGCCGGGTAGCCGGCCTGGGCGGCGGCCTGCTCGACGGAGGCGGGCTCGATGCCCTCGCCGACCATCGCCACGCCCTCGTTGATGAAGTGCCCGATGACCCGGGAGGTGAAGAAGCCGCGCGAGTCGTTGACGACGATCGGTGTCTTCCTGATCTGTCGTACGAGGTCGAAGGCGCGCGCCAGGGCCTCGTCGCCCGTCCGCCCGCCCTTGATGATCTCGACGAGGGGCATCTTGTCGACGGGCGAGAAGAAGTGCAGTCCGACGAAGTCGGCCTGCCGCTCGACGCCCTCGGCGAGCGCGGTGATCGGCAGGGTCGAGGTGTTGGAGCACAGCAGGGCGTCCGGTTCGACGATGTGCTGGATCTCCTGGAACACCTTGTGCTTGAGCGCCGGGTCCTCGAAGACCGCCTCGATGACGGCGTCGCAGCCCGCCACGTCCTGGGGGTCGGCGGTCGGCGTGATGCGGGCGAGCAGCGCGTCGGCCTTCTCCTGGCTCGTACGCCCCCGGGAGACGGCCTTGGAGCAGAGCTTCTCGGAGTAGGCCTTGCCCTTGGCGGCGGCCTCGGCGGAGACGTCCTTGAGGACGACGTCGATACCGGCGCGGGCGCACGAGTACGCGATCCCGGCGCCCATCATCCCGGCGCCGAGGACGGCGACCCGGCGGACCTGGCGGGGCTCGACGCCCTTGGGGCGGTTGGCGCCCGAGTTGACGGCCTGGAGGTCGAAGAAGAAGGCCTGGATCATGTTCTTGGAGGTCTGGCCCGCGGCCAGTTCCACGAAGTAGCGCGCCTCGATGACCTGGGCGGTCTCGAAGTCGACCTGGGAGCCCTCGACGGCCGCCGCGAGGATGTTGCGCGGCGCCGGGTAGGGCGCGCCGGCCGTCTGCTTGCGCAGGTTGGCCGGGAACGCGGGCAGGTTCGCCGCGAACTTCGGGCTGGCCGGGGTGCCACCCGGGATGCGGTAGCCGGGCTTGTCCCAGGGCTGGCTCGACTCGGGGTTGGCGTCGATGAAGGCGCGGGCCTTGGCCAGCATGTCCTCCGGCGTGGCCGCCACTTCGTGGACGAGGCCGTTCTCCAGGGCGCGCTGCGGGCTGTACTGGGTGCCCTGGAGGAGCACCTTGAGGAGGGCGTCGGCGATGCCGAGGAGGCGTACGGTCCTGACGACACCGCCGCCGCCGGGCAACAGGCCGAGCGTGACCTCGGGGCAGCCGATCTTGGAGCCGGGCGCGTCGAGGGCGACCCGGTGGTGGCAGGCCAGCGCGATCTCGTAGCCGCCGCCCAGGGCCGCGCCGTTCATGGCGGCGACGACGGGCTTGCCGAGTGTCTCGATGCGGCGCAGGTCGCGCTTGATGGCGAGGCCGCCGTCGAGGAGCTGCTGGGCGGTCTCGGGCGTGACCCGGATGAGGTCCCGCAGGTCGCCGCCGGCGAAGAAGGTCTTCTTGGCGGAGGTGAGGACGATGCCGCGGATGGCCGCGGGGTCGGCCCGCACCTCGGCTTCCAGGCGGTCGGCGATCGCGGTGAGCGACTGCCGGAACGCCTGGTTCATGGTGTTCGCGGACTGGCTGGGATCGTCGAGGACCAGGGTGACGACACCGGTGTCGTCCTGCTCCCAGCGGATGGTGGTGCTCTCGGTCATCTGGGGATCTCCGTAGCTGTCAAAGTCTTGTCCGCCGCGAGGGCGAGAGCCCGAGGGTGCGGTCCGGCGGTGCGGTCGGGCAGTGCGGTCGGGCAGTGCCGAACCGGCCTGCGTCCGGCGAAGATGAGGAGGGGCTCACGTGCCTACAGGCGCTCGACGATCGTCGCGATGCCCATGCCGCCGCCCACGCACAGCGTGGCGAGGCCGAACCGCTTGTCCTGGCGCTCCAGTTCGTCGACGAGCGTGCCGAGGATCATCGCGCCGGTCGCGCCGAGCGGATGGCCCAGGGCGATCGCGCCGCCGTTGACGTTGACCTTGTCCAGGGACAGGCCCATGTCCCGGGCGAACCGCAGGACGACCGCCGCGAAGGCCTCGTTGATCTCGACGAGGTCGATGTCGTCGATGGTCAGCCCGGCCTTGGCGAGCGCCTTGCGCGTGGCGGGCGCGGGCCCGGTCAGCATGATGGTCGGCTCGGAGCCGGAGACGGCCGCGGAGACGATCCGCGCGCGCGGGGTGATCCCGAACCGCTCGCCGACCTCCTTGGAGCCGACGGCGACCAGCGAGGCGCCGTCCACGATCCCGGAGGAGTTGCCGGCGTGGTGGACGTGGTCGATCTTCTCCACCCAGTGGTACTTCTGCAGCGCCACGGCGTCGAAGCCGCCGAGGTCGCCGATGTCCGCGAACGACGGCTTCAGCCTGCCCAGCGAGTCGGCGGTGGTGCCCGGGCGCGGGTGCTCGTCGTGGTCGAGGACGACGAGTCCGTTGCGGTCCTTCACGGGGACGACGGACCTGCCGAAGCGGCCGTCCTTCGCGGCCTCGGCGGCGCGCTCCTGGGACAGCGCCGCGTACTCGTCGACGTCCCGGCGGGAGAAGCCCTCGATCGTGGCGATGAGGTCGGCGCCGATGCCCTGGGGTACGAAGTCGGTGGCGATGTTGGTCATGGGGTCGGCGAACCAGGCACCGCCGTCGGACGCCATCGGCACCCGGGACATCGACTCGACGCCGCCAGCGAGGACGAGGTCCTCCCAGCCCGAACGGATCTTCATCGCGGCCAGGTTGACGGCCTCAAGCCCCGACGCGCAGAAGCGGTTCTCCTGGACACCGGCCACGGTGTCCGGCAGCCCCGCGGCGATGGCCGAGATACGGGCGATGTCGGAGCCCTGGTCGCCGACCGGTCCGACGACACCGAGCACGATGTCGTCGATCGCGGCCGGGTCGAGTCCGGGGAAACGGGCCTGGATCTCGTGGATGAGCCCGACGACCAGGTCGACGGGCTTGGTGCCGTGCAGGGCGCCGTTCGCCTTGCCGCGGCCACGCGGGGTGCGGATCGCGTCGTACACGTACGCTTCGGTGGTCACTCGTGAGCCTTTCAGGAGGAGCCCGGGGGCACTGGGCGGGTCAGCCGAGCAGGGAACGGCCGATGATCTCCTTCATGATCTCGGTCGTCCCGCCGTAGATGGTCTGGATGCGGCCGTCGGTGAAGGCCTTCGCGACGCGGTACTCCGTCATGTAGCCGTAGCCGCCGTGCAGCTGGAGGCAGCGGTCCGCGACGCGTTTCTGCAGTTCGGTGGCCCACCACTTGGCCATCGAGGCGTGCACCGCGTCGAGTTCGCCCGCCGTGTGGTCGACGATGCAGCGGTCGATGAACGTCCGGGTGACGGCGCACTCGGTGGCCATCTCCGCTATCTCGAAGCGGATGTGCTGGAGCCTTGCCAGCGGGCGCCCGAAGGCCTCGCGCTCCTTGACGTAATCGGTGGTGATCTCCAGCAGGTACTCGGCGGCGGCGATCCCGGCGACGGCGATCCCCATCCGCTCCTGCGCGAGGTTCGTCATCAGGTGCACGAAGGCGCCGTTCAGCTCACCGAGCAGGTTCTCCTTCGGGACGCGTACGTCGTTGAAGAACAGCTCGGCGGTGTCCTGGGCCTTCTGGCCGATCTTGTCGAGGTTGCGGCCCCGCTCGAAGCCCTCCGTGCCGCGTTCGACGACGAGCAGGGAGAGGCCCTTGGCGCCTCCCTCGGGGGTCGTCCTCGCGACGACGATCACGAGGTCGGCCAGGATGCCGTTCGAGATGAAGGTCTTGGAGCCGTTGAGCAGCCAGTGGTCGCCCCGGTCCTCGGCGTGCGCCCTGATGCCCTGGAGGTCGGAGCCGGCGCCGGGCTCGGTCATCGCGATGGCCGTGATCAGCGAGCCGTCGCAGAACCCGGGCAGCCAGCGCCGCTTCTGCTCCTCGGTGCCGAGCCCCGTCAGATAGGGCCCGATGATGTCGTTGTGCAGTCCGAGAGCCAGCCCGGCGGCTCCCGCGCGGGTGAACTCCTCGGCGAGCACCGCGCTGTAACGGAAGTCGGCGTTGCCGCCGCCCCCGTACTCCTCGGGGACGGCGAGACCGAGCAGTCCCTGCCGGCCGGCCGCGAGCCAGGCCTCGCGCGAGACGATGCCGTCCTTCTCCCACTGCTCGTAGTGCGGGAGCACCTCCTTCGCGAGGAAGGTGCGGACGGTCTCGCGGAACGCCTCGTGCTCGGGCGTGAAGATCTGCCGCTTCATTCGGGGGTGCCCTTCGGTTCGGGAGCGCCCGTCGGTTGCGGGGTGCCCTGCGGTGCGGGAATGCCTTTCAGGAGGCCCGGTACGTCCCAGTCGCGGGCCACGTCGGCGGTGCCGGAGCCGGGCAGGGCGGGCCCGCCGCGGACGGCGGTGGGGGTGGCGGAGAAACGGGGTGCGGGGGCGGGCTGGGTGATGCCGCCGTGGTCGGTGAAGGTGCCGCGGGCCGCGAGATGCGGGTGGTGCGGCGCCTCGCGCAGCGACAGCACGGGCGCCACGCACGCGTCGGAGCCCTCGAAGACCGCCGTCCACTCGTCGCGCGTACGGGTCCTGAAGCGGGCCGCGACCGCCTCGCGCAGCTCGCCCCAGCGGGACAGGTCCTTGCGCGCGGAGGCGTACTCCCCGAGGCCCAGCAGTTCGGTGAACTCGTCGTAGAACTGCCCTTCCAGCGCACCGACCGCCATGTACCGGCCGTCGGCCGTCTCGTACGTGCCGTAGTACGGGCAGCCGCCGTCGAGGAGGTTGGCGCCGCGCCGGTCCTGCCAGCCACCGGCCGCCAGCATGCCGTGGATCATCGAGGAGAGATGGGCCGTGCCGTCCACGATCGCCGCGTCCACCACCTGTCCCGCGCCGGTCGCGCGTGCGTGGTGGAGTGCGGCCAGGACGCCCACGACGAGGTACAGGGAGCCGCCCGCGTAGTCCCCGACGAGGTTCGCGGGGACGGCCGGCGGCTGGTCGGGAGCGCCGATCATGCCGAGGGTGCCGGTCAGCGCGATGTACGCGATGTCGTGCCCGGCGCGCGGGGCGAGCGGTCCCTCCTGGCCCCAGCCGGTCATGCGCCCGTAGACGAGTCCCGGATTGCGGGCGTGGCAGGCCTCGGGTCCGATACCGAGGCGTTCGGCGACACCCGGCCGGAAGCCCTCGACGAGGATGTCGGCGCGCTCGACCAGGGCGAGGACCCGCTCGGCGCCGTCGGCTGCCTTGAGGCCGACGATCACCGAGCGCTTGTTGCGGTTGGTGACGTCGTAGGCGGGGTCGATCGCGAGGGACCCGCCGCCCGGCCGGTCCACACGGACGACGTCCGCGCCCAGATCGGCCAGGAGCATGGCGGCGAACGGGCCGGGCCCGATGCCCGCCAGCTCGACCACGCGCACCCCGGTCAGCGGGCCGTGCCCCGCCGTTCCGGCCTTTTCCGCCGATTCCACCGAATCCGCCGCTGTCATCGAGCCCCCAACACTGTGACACAACTGATGTAACATCAGTGATGTTAAGAACGCGTTCCCCTTCGCACAAGCCCCTGGCGAGCAAGCGCTCAGTCAATTCCGGGAGTCGGCCGGGAGCCATGGGACGAGGGGGCGGCGGCGAGTGCGGGTCCTGCTCGGCCCCTGCGGCGGGGTCCTGGTTCGGCTCCTCGTACCTCACGCTAGCCTCGGCCACCGACAACGGCGCGGGCTGAACGGCTGAGAGGTGCCATGAGCAGGCAGGACAGGACCGAGCGCGCGTACGACATCGTGCTCTTCGGAGCAACGGGGTTCGTCGGAAGGCTGACCGCGGAGTACCTCGCCGCGCACGCCCCCGAGGGGCTGCGCTGGGCGATCGCGGCCCGCGACACCGCGAAACTGGAACGGCTGCGGGACCGCCTGGCGGCGATCGACCCGGTGTGCGCGGAGCTGCCCGTGCTGCGGGCCGATGTCACGGATCCGGTCTCCCTGCGGGAACTCGCGAAGCACGCGCGCGTGGTGGCCACGACCGTCGGCCCCTATGTGGAGTACGGCGAGGACCTGGTCGCCGCCTGCGCGGACGCCGGCACCGACTATCTGGACCTCTGCGGAGAGCCCGAGTTCGTGGACCTCATGTACGTGCGGCACGACGCACGCGCGCGTGAGACCGGGGCCCGGCTGGTGCACGCCGCCGGATTCGACTCCGTCCCCCACGACCTGGGTGCCTACTTCACCGTGCGGCAGCTCCCCGAAGGGGTGCCGTTGACCGTGGACGGCTTCGTGCGGGTCGGGGCGATGTTCTCGGGCGGCACCTTCGCGTCAGCCCTCAATCAGTTCTCCCGCGGGCGGCACGTGCTCGCCGCCGCGCGCGACCGCAAACGGCACGAGCCGCGCCTGGTCGGACGCCGGGCGTACGCGCCCCTGAGCCCCCCGCGCTACGCGAAGGAACTCGGCGCGTGGGCACTGCCGCTGCCCACCATCGACGCACAGATCGTGCAGCGGTCCGCGCGGGCGCTGGAACGGTACGGGCCCGACTTCCGCTACCGGCATTACGCGGCGGTCGAGACGCTGCCGTCGGCCGTGCGCGGGGTGGCCGGGGCCGGGGCGGTCTTCGCGGCGGCGCAGGTGCCGCCCGTGCGGCGCTGGCTGTCGGGGCGGTTCAAGCCGGGTGAGGGGCCGAGCGAGGAGAAGCGGGCCGCCAGCTGGTTCTCGGTGCGGTTCGTCGGTGAGGGCGGCGGGAAGCGGGTCTTCACCGAGGTGGCCGGTGGGGATCCCGGCTACGGGGACACCGCGAAGATGCTGGCCGAGTCCGCGCTGTGTCTCGTCTTCGACGAGCTCCCTGCCACCTCGGGGCAGGTGACGACGGCTGTCGCCATGGGGGACTCGCTGATCGAGCGGCTGCGGGGGGCTGGGATCACGTTCCGCGTCGCCGCCACGCGGTAGCGCTGCGCAGCGAGGGCCGTGTGCTGCGCGGCAAGCCGTATGGCTGCGGGCTGCTGGCTGCGGGCGGGCGGCTGCTGCCGGATGACCGTGCGGGTCCGCCGTGGCTGGGCGCGCAGTTCCCCGCGCCCCTTTGGGGTGCCTTCCTGGGGCGGGCCGTCACGGCAGAGGGCGGAGGCGGATGGCTGCTGCCGGATGACCGTGCGGGTCGACCGTGGCTGGGCGCGCAGTTCCCCGCGCCCCTTTGGGGTGCCTTCCTGGGGGCGGGCCGTCGCGGGGGCTCGGAGTTGGTCAGAAGGGCCAGTCCAGGAGCGTGTAGATCATGCCGGCCGTCCAGGCGACCCCGGCCACGACCGCGAGGGCCAGGCCTGCCAGCACAGTGCGCTCGGCGGGCTGGGTGGCGGGGACTGGGGCGGGCTCGGGAGCACGGTGTGTCGTCATGTGGCCAAGACTGTCGATCATGGCGGGCCGCGGCATCCGTACGCGTACTTAGAACGCGTACTCATGACACGTACTCAGAAGGCATGCTCAGAAGGCGTACTCAGGCCGTCGTCGCCTTCAGGGCCCGGCGGCACAGCGCGTCCGCTCGGCGGGTCGTCTCCGGGAGGCGGAATCGCGGTGCGAGGTGGAGGGTGTGGGCGCAGGCGGTCTCCAGCGTCACGCGGTGGCCGACCGAGACGAACACCGGCTTGATCCCCGCCTGGGTGCGCAGCGCCCGGCCGACCTCCTCCTCGCCCGCGAGCAGCGGGGAGGAGGAACCGCGTGGGGCGCCCGGCTCCTCATGGGCGAACGTGAACGGGTTCTTGGCGACCCCGATCGTCGGAAGGCCGGTGAGGACACCGAGATGGCTCGCCAGGCCGAAGCGGCGGGGATGGGCGAGCCCGTAGCCGTCGCAGACCACCAGGCCCGGCGCGCACGGCAGCGCTTCGAGGGCCGCCATGACGGCCGGGACCTCCCGGAAGGCGAGCAGCCCGGGGACGTACGGGAAGGGCACCTGGCCGACCGCCGTGGACTCGGCGACCACGGCGAGGGTCGCCGCGTCGAGCACCACGGCCGCGGCCACGACGACATCGCGCGCGTCGTCGTAGGCCACGTCGACGCCGGTCACCCGGCCGGTTCCCGGCGGCGGGCCGGGTTCGTCGAGGACCACCCGCGCCCGCAACTCGTCCTGCACGGCCAAGGCCCGCTCTTCGGTGGCGGGCCAGCCCGCCGGGATGCGTACGGTCGTCGTCATGGTGCCGTCGAGCCTATGGCAGCCCCCGGGGCACCGGAACGTCAGCGTTCCAGGCGGGCCACCCGGCCCTTCTCTCCGGAGGCCCAGCAGGCCAGGTCCGGGGTGCAGTCCACGGTGTCGTACGAGCCGGTGTCCAGCGTGCGCCAGGTGCGGCCGCCGTTCGTGGTGAGGTCGGTGCCGGTGGGACCGACCGCGAGGGCGGAGGTGCGGCTGTGCGGGAGCCAGGCGACGCCCGAGCGGTAGGCCGGCGGCGGCGTGCCGGCCGTCGTCCAGGAGCGGCCCCCGTTCCCGCTGACGGCCGCCGCCTTCGGCGAGGCCTGGTCGGCGCGGTAGTCGCCGCCGACCGCGATGCCGTGCGTCCGGTCGCGGAAGGCGAGGCCGAAGACTCCGCGGGCCGGGTCGCCCGCCGGGATCGGGGTGTCGGTGGCGGTCCAGGTGCGACCGCGGTCGGAGGAGTGCAGCACACGCGCGCGTGCCGCCCCGCCCGTGGCGAGCCAGACGTCCCGCGGGCCCGAGCTGACCAGGCACTGCCCACTCGCCGCGAAGCCCGCCTCGCCCTCCTGGGCCGCGGGCATGCCGTCGGCGGGCAGCACCTTCCAGGAGCGGCCGCCGTCGCCGGTCGACAGGATGCGGAACTTCCCGTCGACGGGGTCGCTCATCGCCAGGCCGTGGCGCCCGTCGAAGAAGGTCACACAGTCGTAGAAGGCCTTGGCGTCGGTGTTGCGGAAGGACTCGGTCCAGGTCGCGCCGCCGTCCTCGGTCCGCAGGATCCTGGACGCCTCGCCCTCCCCGATGGCCAGCACCACGGCACGCCTGCTGTCGAACGCCTCGACGTCACGGAACTCCAACTCGGCGGCCCCGGGTGGCGATACGTTCCGCCAGCTCGCGCCGCCGTCGGTGGTCCGCAGCACGGTGCCCTGGGAACCCGCCAGCCAAGCCGTGTTCCGGCTGACGGCGGCCAGGCCGCGGAACCGCGCGTCCGTGCCGCTGCCCTTCAGCTCCCAGTGCGGCTCCCTGTACGGCTCCCCGTGCGTCGGTTTTGCGCTAGTCAGTCCCTGATCAGCGGTTCCGTCCGCCTGCGCCGACCCGGTGAGCGCGGCCGCGAACGCCGCTCCGCACACCCCCACGGCCAACAGGCGCCTCGTGAATCCCTTGTTACTCGTGCGTCGCGTCTTGCCCAAGCCCCTCATGGCGGGCGAAGCTAGCCCACTCCCCCGATCACGTCCAGATGCCCCGGGAGGCATCAGCGGTCACTCAGGAAATCAACGATCACTCCCGTGATTGAAGGCGGTGACGGAGGTCACTAGGACTTCATGCGTTTTTGCAGGCACGGATTGGCCGATTCCGACGTCCTTACAAGTGCCCGGCTCATCCGTCCGCAGTTCGTCCGCACGTCACAAGGGAGCAAGGCGTTGTCCACCGTTATCGAGCAGCCCGTAGAGGCCCGCCTCGTCGCCGCCGCGCCGCGGATGCCGAGCATTCCCGCGACGCTCAGCTACGACCCGCACGATCCCTTCGCCGTCCGCATGTCCTTCCCCGCCCCGTCCACGCTCGAAGGCGTGGAGGTGTGCTGGACCTTCGCCCGCGAGCTGCTCGCCTCCGGCCTGGAGGAGGAGGTCGGCCACGGCGACGTGCGCGTGCGGCCGTACGGATACGACCGCATCGTCCTGGAGTTCCACGCTCCGGAGGGCACCGCCGTGATCCACGTGCGCGCCGGCGAGCTACGGCATTTCCTGGCGAGTTCGACGGAGCTGGTGCCCGTCGGCCTGGAGCACCTGCACCAGGACCTCGACCACGATCTCGCCGAACTGCTGCGCGACTCCTGCTGAGCAGCCGCTCCCACTGCACAGCCGCTCCTCCTGAACAGCTACTTCTCCTGAGTCAGTAGCGCGTCCACTGGGTCAGGCAGCGCGTCCTGACGGTCCGGCAGGCATACCCGGGGCAGGTGTTCGCCCTGACCGGGACCGCCGGCCCACGTGTCGTACGTCCCCGTGTCCAGCAGCTCCCGCGCGGCACGGCGGACGGGTATGGGCGCTGCCCGCGCAGATCCCCGGCGTCCTCAGTTCCCCGGTGGTTTCAGTTCCCCGGCACCCCAGGTGCCGCCATCGCCACGGACACCGCCGACCGCACCTCCTGGACCGCCTGCCGCAGAACCGGGGTCGTCGTCCCGCTGCGCTCGGTCAGGGCCGCGATCCGCTCGTCGTACTGCCGCCGCTCCCTGCCCGACACCAGCGTGCGCAGTTCGGCCGCGGCGGCGAGGGCGACCAGCGCCGCGTCCCGCTCGGACACCTCATGGACGGGCAGCGGCCCCTCCAGTACCTGCCGGGCCTCCGCGCGCAGTCCCTCCACGACGGCCACGCGACCGATCTCGTACTCCACGGACGGGAAGACGCCGAGCACCCGTGTCTTCTCGGCACGCAGATATCCGTCCGCGGCGAGCTGCGCCTGTACGGCGTCCAGCGTGATGCGCGCCCGCAGACTGACCCAGGTCTTCCACTTGTGCGGCCGGGACTCCTCGATGAGTTCCAGGAGCCCGTCGAGGGCCGCGTCCCCGGTCCTGCCGTCCGGGTCGGTGGGCGTGGCGACACCGTCCGCGTCGGCCAGCAGTCCGCGCTGCGCCAGCTCGGTGAGAGCGCCGGCCCGGACCAGGTGCGGGAGCTGGGAAGCGCTGGTGACCTTGAGCTTCGAGGTGTCCCAGGCCAGCAGGCAGAGACGGGCGGGCAGCGAGAGCGGGCCGATGGGCACGGGGTCTCCTTCGAGCGGTCGGGGGCGGAGGAATCGGGGGCGAGGGAATGGGGGACGGGGGAATGGGGGCGAGGGCGTGAGAATCATGGACGGATCAGGGAGAGGCCAGGGACAGTTCGCGGGCACGTCGGGGTCGGGGTCGGGGTCGGGGGCACGTTAATTCGTTGACAGCCGCCGACCCCCCTCCTACGGTGTAAAGCGGTCCTGTTGTCGCCGAATGGAGAAGGACGTTGCTCGTCTGAGGTCTTGAGACACCGCGTCACACACGTATCCGTGTGTGCGCAGCGTGCGACCTCGGCTCCGAGCCGTCCCGCGGAACAGGGCTCTTCCCGTGCTCCGTGATCGCCCCGGAGGACGCCGTCCTTCCGGCCGTCGCCGCCTCCCGGTGTCTCGATACGTGTCGCCCTGACCGCATCCAGCACTGCGAGGCCTGTATGTCCAGTACCCCCACTTCCATCACCTGCACCTCCCTCTCCTTCGCCTGGCCCGACGGCACCCCGGTCTTCGAGGACCTCCAGGTGGCCTTCGGTCCCGGCAGGACCGGGCTCGTCGGCGTCAACGGATCGGGCAAGTCGACCCTGCTGAAACTGATCGCGGGAGAACTCGTCCCGGCCGAGGGCACCGTCCGTGTCGCGGGCGAGGTCGGCCGCCTTCCCCAGAACGTCACCCTCGACACCGGGCTGCGGGTCGACGAGGTGCTGGACATCGCGGCCAAGCGTGCCGCGCTGCACGCCATCGAGTCGGGCGACGTGTCCGAGCGGCACTTCGAGGTCGTGGGCGACGACTGGGACGTCGAGGAGCGTGCCTTGGCGACGCTCGGCGAACTCGGCCTCGGCCACATCGGGCTCGACCGCACCATCGGCGAGGTCTCGGGCGGCGAGTCGGTCCTGCTGCGACTGGCCGCACTGCTGCTGCGCCGGCCCGACGTACTCCTCCTCGACGAGCCCACCAACAACCTCGACCTGTACGCGCGCCGACGGCTGTACGCGGCCGTCGAGGCCTATTCCGGGGTCATGGTCGTGGTCAGCCACGACCGCGAACTCCTCGACCTGGTCGACCAGATCGCCGATCTGCGCTCCGGCGAGGTCACCTGGTACGGCGGCAACTACTCGGCGTACGAGGAGGCCCTCGCCACCGAACAGGAGGCGGCCGAGCGGATGGTGCGCGTCGCCGAGTCCGACCTGAAGAAGCAGAAGCGCGAACTGGCGGACGCACAGGTCAAGTTGGCTCGTCGCAAGCGGTACGGCCAGAAGATGTTCGAGCAGAAGCGCGAGCCGAAGATCGTGATGGGGGCGCGTAAACGCGCGGCTCAGGAGTCCGCGGGAAAGCACCGCATCATGCACGAGGAGAAGCTCGCCGAGGCCAAGGAGCGGCTCGACGACGCCGTGGACGCCGTGCGGGACGACGACGAGATCCGCGTCGACCTGCCGTACACGGCCGTACCGCCGGGCCGTAACGTGCTCACGCTCCTGGACCTGGAGCTGGCGTACGGGGCGAGTGCGGGCTCCTTCGATCTGCGCGGGCCCGAGCGGGTCGCGCTGATCGGGCGCAACGGGGCCGGTAAGACGACGCTGCTGCGGACGATCGCCGGGGAGCTGACGCCTGTGTCCGGGGAGGCGCTGACCCATGTGCCGCTGCGGTTTCTCCCGCAACGTCTCGACGTGCTCGACGACGAGCTGACGGTCGCCGAGAACGTGGCCCGGTTCTCGCCGGGCGCCACCAACAACCGGGTCCGGGCGCGGCTGGCCCGCTTCCTGTTCCGGGGCGCGCGGGCGGATCAGCGGGCGGCGACGCTCTCCGGCGGCGAGCGGTTCCGAGCGGCCCTGGCCGCGCTGATGCTCGCCGAGCCCGCACCGCAGCTCCTGATGCTCGACGAGCCGACGAACAATCTCGACATGGCGAGCGTGCGGCAGCTCACCACGGCGCTGGAGTCGTACGAGGGGGCGCTGATCGTGGCCAGCCATGATGTGCCGTTCCTGGAGTCGATCGGGATCACGCGGTGGTTGTTGCTGGACGGCGAGTTGACGGAGACCACGTCCGAGGCGGTGGGGCAGCCGGGGTAGCCCGGGATGCCCGGGTCCGCGCCCAGGGCGAAGGCAGGGGCGCAGCCCCGCTTTCGAGGGGCGCGGGGAACTGCGCGGCCCGCCCCCACCGGGGCCGCACGGCACTCACGACCGGTGCGGTGCCGCTTCCGGGGGGCGCCGGTTGTTCGTCGCGTGCTGGTGCGTGGGGGTGGGCCGCGCAGTTCCCCGCGCCCCTGATGGGGGCGTCGTCGCCTGCGGGCGTGTGGGGGTCGGCCGCGCAGTTCCCCGCGCCCCTTACGGGGCCGGGGCTGTTGTGACGTGGGTGAGGGGCTGCATGATGTGCGGGACACACCCTGCCGAGACGGAGACCCGTACGTGCCCAGCCAGAAGGCCCTCATCCGCCGTCCCAGCCCCCGCCTGGCCGAAGGTCTCGTCACCCACCTGGAGCGCACGCCGGTCGACCTCGGCCTGGCGCTCGAACAGTGGGAGGCGTATGCGAGCGCACTGCGTACGCACGGCTGGGAGACCGTCGAGGCGGAGCCCGCCGACGACTGCCCGGACTCCGTGTTCGTGGAGGACGCGGTGGTCGTCTTCCGCAACGTGGCGCTGATCGGCCGCCCGGGCGCGGAGTCCCGGCGCGACGAGACCGCCGGCGTCGAGGAGGCGGTGGCCCGGCTCGGCTGCTCGGTGAACTGGGTGTGGGAGCCGGGCACCCTCGACGGCGGGGACGTCCTGAAGGTCGGCGAGACGATCTACGTGGGCCAGGGCGGGCGTACCAACGGTGCCGGCATCCAGCAGCTGCGGGCCACGTTCGAGCCGCTCGGCGCGCGGGTCGTCGCCGTACCGGTCAGCAGGGTGCTGCACCTGAAGTCGGCCGTCACCGCGCTGCCGGACGGCACGATCATCGGGTACGAGCCGCTGGTGGACACCCCCTCGCTGTTCCCGCGCTTCCTGGCGGTGCCGGAGGAGGCCGGCTCGCACGTCGTGCTGCTGGGCGGCGGAAAGCTGCTGATGGCGGCGAGCGCGCCGAAGACCGCCGATCTGCTCGCCGCACTCGGTCACGAGCCCGTCCTCGTCGACATCAGCGAATTCGAGAAACTCGAAGGCTGTGTGACGTGTCTCTCGGTGCGGCTGCGGGAGCTGTACGGCTGAGACCCGCGAGGGCCGCGCGTACGGCCCCGGGACCTGCGCGTCCGCCGGACGGGGGGCCTCCGGATGCCCGCAGAATCGATCTTCCCGGAGATCGTTGCTGATCAGGGCTCTTTACAGCGCGCTTAACCTACGGCACCGTAACCTACGGATACGTAGCCTACGATGCCGTAGGTTTGTTGTACCGCTCAGCAATCACGTCCCCCTGGAGCCCCCGTGACGATCACTTCTCCCCATCTCGGCAGCCCGTCCTCCGACTGGACCGACGCGCGCCTGCTGTTCGCGCTGGAAGAAGTGGTGGAGACCGAACTCAACCGGCACCTGAAGGTCGCGAAGGACTGGATGCCGCACGAGTACGTGCCCTGGTCCGACGCCCGCAACTTCCCCGGAATCTTCGAGGACGGCGAGGCCTGGGGCAAGGAGCAGTCCAAGGTCACCGAGCTCGGCCGTATCGCGCTCGTCGTGAACCTCCTGACCGAGGACAACCTGCCCAGCTACCACCACGAGATCGCTTCCCTCTTCGGCCGCGACGGCGCCTGGGGCACCTGGGTGCACCGCTGGACCGCCGAGGAGGGCCGCCACGGCATCGTGATGCGCGACTACCTGCTCGCGTCGCGCGCCGTGGACCCCGACCAGCTCGAAGCGTTCCGTATGCAGCACATGAGTGAGGGCTTCGAGTCGGACAACCGGCACTCGATGCTGCACTCCGTCGCGTACGTCGCCTTCCAGGAGCTCGCGACCCGCGTCTCGCACCGCAACACCGGACACCAGTCGGGCGACCCCGTCTGCGACCGCATGCTGGCGCGCATCGCGACCGACGAGAACCTGCACATGGTCTTCTACCGCAACCTCCTCAAGGCCGCGTTCGAGCTGGCCCCCGACCTCACCATGCAGGCCGTGCGGGACGTCATCGTCCAGTTCCGGATGCCCGGACACGGCATGCCCGGCTTCGAGCGCGCCGCCGCGCAGATGGCCATCGGCGAGGTCTACAACATGCGGATCCACCACGACGACGTCCTGATGCCGATCCTGCGTCACCTCAAGGTCCTGGAGATCGACGGCCTGGGCCCCGAGGGCCTCAAGGCGCAGGAAGAGCTCGGCCTGTACATGGGCGGCCTGGACTCCGAGGCCGCCAAGTTCGACGAGAAGCTCGCGGCCCGCAAGGCCCGCATGGCGGCCCGCGCCGCCGCGGTGTGATCCGCGCCGTGGCTGGGTGATCCGCTTCGCGGCGGCCGACCCGATGCCCCTGTCCCGGCGTGTGTGCCGGGGCGGGGGCATCTCTCACTCGTACGCCGTCGTCCGGGCCGGCACCGCGTCGCGGGCGCCGGCCACCGGGTGGCGGCGCAGTGCTCCGAGCCGGTCTCGCCACGGCTGCCGCCAGTCCGTGCGGGTGCCGAGTGCGACCGTGAGCGCCGCGGCGAGCAGCCCCTCGCTGTGACCGCCGTGCGCGGTGAGCCGCCGGGCGGTGCCGAGAAGGATCTCGGCGCTGCCCTCGTGCGTCCCGGGTCCAGCCGTTCGGCGAGTTCGGCGGCGGTCCGGGCCGCGAGCGCCGGCCGGCCCTCCGTCGGCGCGGCCCACCGGGACAGGGCCGCGTCCACGTGCACCGCCTCCGCGTCCAGATCGAGATGGGCCACTGTGATCGCGGCGGCGTCCCGGCAGACGGCCGCCGCGACGACGGCGAACCCTCGCCCGTGGGAGCCGCGCACCTCCAGCTCGTCCAACAGCGGTCGCGCCTGCGCCCACTCCCGCACCCTTGCGGCGAGTTCGCGCATAGGCAGGGGATACGGCAGCGGATCGAGGGCGTTCAGCAGACTCTCGGCCTGCTGCCGAGGGGTGTGGACCATGCGGTGGCTTGTGCCTGCCGGAAGCCGTGACGCACTCGGAATTCCCGATGCGCCGCTGGTGCCGGGCCAGTGTTTCGCCAGTGGTTCGCTACATCTGGGCGCGTCGGAGGCTGAGGCGTTCCTTCTCGGAGAGGCCTCCCCAGACGCCGAAGCGTTCGTCGTGGTTGAGCGCGTATTCGAGGCACGCGGAACGCATCTCGCACATTCCGCAGATCTGCTTCGCCTCACGCACCGAGCTGCCCGGCTCGGGAAAGAAGAAGTCGGAGCCGGTCTGGGCGCACAGTGCCTGTTCCTGCCAGGAGAGGTCGGGCGCGGCGGCGGCGGTGTCGGTGTGCATGCCGGGATCGTGTCGTGCGTCGAAAAACGTTCGATCAACGCGGGATCAACGGGCGTCCGCCGGACGCCGCCGCGGGGGTGGCTTCGACACGGAACGCGAGGCCCGGGAACGCGACAGAACCCGATGATGCTCCTCGCAGGAGGCAGGTGCACAGCGGCGCGCGGCGGGAGCCGCAACGGCTTGACGACGCCTGCTGCGACCAGGGGTGCCGGTAAGAATGCTGTCACCAGCCGCAAACGGCGGTGATCAGTCCTCCGACCTGGTGGGTTGGGGCAGTTCCGGTGTGCTCGTCGCCTCAGCGAGTGCGAGGCGACCGCCCTTCAGCTCGGGCACGTAGTTGTAGATCGTGTTCCTGGAGACGCCGAGGAGCTTCGCGATCGAGGTGACGGTGTTCTCCGGGCGGGCGAGCAGGTCACGGACGTGACGTACCGGCTCCTCGGTCATCGCCGGCGGGCGGCCGAGCCGGGCGCCGCGGGCGCGGGCGGCGTCCAGGCCCTCATTGGTGCCCTGCACGATGAGTTCGCGGATGAACTCCGCCAGGGCCGCGAACACATGGAAGACCAGGCGCCCGCCGGGCGTAGTCGTGTCGAGCGCCTCGTGCAGAGAGGTGAAGCCGACGCCGCGCTTGCGCAGGCCGGACGCGATCGCGACGAGGTCCTGGATGGAACGGCCGAGCCGGTCCAGCGACGGGACGACGCGGGTGTCGCCCTCGCGCAGGTAGTCGAGGGCCTTCCACAGTTCCTCGCGTTCGGCGTTCTTGCCGGACTTCTTGTCAAAGAAGATCCGGATGCAGCCCGCTGTGTTGAGTGCGTGGATCTGCCGGTCGAGCAACTGTCTGGTCACCCGTGTACTTGTGCGACCTTCGGGTCGTTGGTCCCGGCGCTGCTGATCGGCATGCTGCCGATGGTGGTCGGAGCCATCGGCAATCAGGGAGGACGACACGGTGTGTGGCTAAGGCGTTGCCGGTGGTCCCGCTGCGGTGAATCCACAGGAGAGCTCCTGCCAGCAGCACGGCGCCGCCCAACAGTCAGGGTAGCGGGCCTGAGAACCTGATTTCGATCCCAAACTATGGGCTTCGAGTACGGGGACTTGTCGCGGTACAGGTCAGTGGCCCTGATCCGGACGGCCGTTGACCGCGCGGGTCGATGTTTCGCGGAATCGTTTGGGTGAGGAACCGACCACCCGGCGGAATGCGGTGCTGAACGCGCTTTCGGATTTGTAGCCGATCGTGAACGCGAGTTCGGAGATCGTTCGCGTGCCATGGCTCAGGGCGTCGCGGGCGAGGCTCATTCTCCACTGGATCAGATAGTCCAGCGGGGTGGTTCCGACCCGGGCCTTGAAGGATGAGGCGAACGCGGAACGTGACATGTGGCTGATACCGGCAAGCTCTTTGAGTGTCCAGGGGTGTGCCGCGTCGGTGTGCATAGCGCGAAGTGCGGCACCGATGCCGTCGTCGTTGAGCGCTCCCAGCCAGCCGGTGGGCTGATCGGCCTGTTCGGCGTGGGCGCGCAGCATGTGGACGAACAGGACCTGTGCGAGGTGGTTCAGGACGAGAGAGCTGCCGGCGGCGGCGGTCCTGGTCTCGGAGACCAGGAGCTCGCTGAGGTGTGCCAGGTGCTTGCCGCGGGGATCTGCGGCACGGACAAGCACGAGCAGCGGTAGGACCTGGGCCAGGACTGGGGTCTTCGTGTCCTCGAACGAGAAGTGCCCGCCGCAGAGGTATGTGTCTTCCTCGGCCTCCGGGCCGATGCGTACGACACCGTCCTTGGCGCTTCCCCACACCGGCTTCGCGGGGCGCGATGGTGCGGTGAGTGTGCTGCCCAGGATGTAGGGCGGGGGGTTGCCCAGCAGGTAGAAGTCGCCCTCTTCCAGTAGTACGGGCTTGTGCCCGTCAAGGGTCAGCCAGCACGTGCCGCGCGCGACGACGCCAAGCTTGACATGCGAGGGCTGGTCGAAGCGCAGGGCCCACGGTCCTGCCGCATGGAGACCGGGGTCGATCACGGTGCGAGGGTGCAGAAGACCGATGGCGTCGGTGATCGGATCGCTGGAGCCGAGCACGTCCTCCTCCTTACTGGACGATACGTAAAGAAATAAGGACTATACGTGATGCACCGTACCGGGGTGTTCCTGAAGTATGGCTATCGAAGCAGGTCAGTACAGAGGGGTATGGAGGCACTCGCATGGGACAGCTTGAGGGCAGGACGGCTGTGGTCACCGGCGGCAGCACCGGAATCGGTCTGGCCACCGCCGCACGCCTGGCAGACGAGGGCGCGCACGTGTTCATCACAGGCCGGCGCAAGACCGAGTTGGACGCCGCCATCGAGACCATCGGAACATCCAGGGCCACCGCGGTGGCCGGCGACATCTCCGAGGCAGCCGACCTGGACCGGCTCTACGACGCGGTCCGCGCTCGGGGACAGGGACTGGACGTGCTCGTCGCGAACGCGGCGGTCGGTGCGTTCGTCACGCTGGAGCAGACCACCGAAGACCACTTCGACCAGACCTTCGGAGTCAACGTCCGGGGCACTCTGTTCACCGTGCAGAAGGCGCTCCCGCTGCTCAATGAAGGCGCCTCGGTCATCCTGATCTCCTCCACAGCTGCCGACAACGGCATGGAGGCGTTCGGTGCGTACGCGGCGTCCAAGGCCGCCGTCCGGTCATTCGCGCGGACATGGTCCAACGAACTCAAAGGCCGGGGCATCAGGGTCAACGCAGTGTCGCCGGGCGGGGTGGAAACTCCCGGACTCACCAACATTCTCGGCGGCGAGGAGACACTGTCCGCTGTGAAGGAGAATGTCGCCGCGACCGTGGCCAAGGGCCGCATAGGACGTCCTGAGGAGGTCGCCGCAGTGGTGGCGTTCCTAGCTTCCGGACAGAGCAGCTACATCGTCGGCGCGAACATCTACGTCGACGGCGGGCAGAACCAGATCTGAGAACTTGATTTCGATCCTGAGTCGTTGACCGCCCCGGCATTTCTTGCTGATCGGCGAGAAACGCCAAGCCTCTGGGGCTGGGAGGCAGAACGGGGGGCGGGCGGGGTGGTGCCAGGGATCTGCCCGAGCTGGGTGACCTGTGAGGAACGGTGGTCGCCGATGACTCCGCGATGATGCGCTGGTGCCGGATTAGTCGGTCGTCCACGCGTCTGATCCGCAGTTCGACGGGAAGCCGTGGCTGACCGCACGTTCGCGCGAGCACCTGGCTGAGCTGGTCGAACAGTGAGTGCAAACGGCGCCAGTTCGTGGACGCCGAGCTGGTGGCCCGTGTCACCGGCACCGCGTCGGTGACGGGTACGCGTCCGCACCTTCCTCGGCCGGCTCCGCATCGCCCGCTGTACGAGGGCTGGGCACAGTGACCGCGGTGAGGTTGAGGCGGGCGGCCCTGTCGAGGTTTACCTCACCGTAGGGCCGGACGTGGGACCAGAAGAGCGGGGTCAGGCCGCGCCGGTCGGCGGACGTGAGAAGCCCGGCCCACTCCGGTTCGCCGAGGATGTCCTGAAGCATCAGAGTGTTCACGTAGACCAGGGCCGATCGCAGAATCCGCAGGCACAGAACGAACATCTCCTGCTCGTCGCGCCGGTTGGAGGCGATCTCCCCGCCCTTGCCGTACGCGATCACGCTGTTGGCGCCGTTGGAGGACTCCATCACGTTCAGGCCCTCCTCGATCTCCCGCTGAGGACCCCGCAGCCGCAGGTAGCGGGCCACGCAGATGGTCTTCCGGGCGCGGACGACCTCCCGCATCGCCGCGTAGGTGGGATGGGAGGCGTTGCGGGTGAAGCGGCGCAGGATGCCCAGCTGGTCGTTGAGCAGGGTCAGTTCGGCCGTCATCTGCTCGCGCAGTTCGTTGACGAACACCGCGGCGTCCAGCGGCTTGCGCAGCTCCTGGTAGTTCTCCGCCCGCCTCGCCTCGAAGTCCTGCGGCAGGTCCTCGTCCGGGTTGCGCCACTTGTCGGCGCCGACCACCCAGATCTCCTTGCACTTGAGCTGATCGCGCAGGGCCTGGAAGGCGACGACCTCGTAGACCATGCGCACCACCCGGCGCCGGCCCCGCTTGTCGGTGCGGTGCACGACCTCCGCCCAGTCCCCGCCCATCGCCTTGTGGACCGGCACCGTCTCGCCCAGCGGGCAGTACGTCGTGTTCCCGGCGTTCGCGTACCGTGCCACCAGCGCCAACGCCTCGATCACGGGCCGGTGGGCGTGGTTGGAGGAGCGGAACTCCAGCACGTCCAGCAGTTTGATCAGCCCGCGCCGGTAGTGGTCGGTGTACGACGCCTTCAACGTGGTCTGCACCGTGCGCCGGTAGACCGGCCCGCGGGTCCTGAACTCGTGCACCAGCTCCCGCAGCGTTGCCTCACCCCCGGACACCGCCGGGAACACGACCTGGCGGACCGTGCCCTCCGGGGCGCCGAGCGACGCCTCGGCGAGCTTGAAGAGGATGTTCTCCTTGCCCGACACCTCCTTGAACGCGTTGATCAGCTGCTCGGTGACCTTCTTCTCCGCCCGCGCCCCGATCCGGTGCACCGTGGAGATCAGCAGCTCCACCAGCGTGTCCGTGCTCTCCCGCTCCCGCTCGTGCAGCAGCGCGGCCAGCAGCGTCACCCGCAGCGCCACCGGGTGCGTCCGCAGATGGGAAGGCGACTCCACCGCGGCCCGCGCCGGCCAGCCGGCCACGACCTTCGGCGCGACGTCGATGAACAGATCCCGTGGCAGACCGATCGCCCGCACCGCCAGGAGCTTGTCGATCTCGGTGAGCATCGTCTCCAGGCTCACGTTGCCCGGCGCTTCCTTGACCTTTCCCAGGACCGGCGGCGCGTCCTCGCCCTCCGTGCCGCCGTCCGCGGGTCCGGCGTCGTCCTGGTCGGCTCCGGCCACCAGAGCCACGATCCGCTCGATACTCTCCATGGTCAGCCGCGAGGAGATCAGGGCCGTCAGCGACTCCTCGGCCGCCCGCAGGGCCGCCCCCACGATCCGGTCGCACCGACCCGACGTCGGAGGCTCGATGCTCTCCGCGCGGCAGCGGAACAGCAGTTCCACCCGGACCTGCTCGGGCCGGCGTTCCTTGTGCGCGACGTGCTCGGCCAGATACGCCGTCAGCCTCTCCGCATCCGCGACGCTGCACTCACGGAATCCGAGATGCTCCCGGACCTGCGCACGGTGGTACTCGACCGTGCGGCCCGTCCAGTCGTAGAAACCCAGCTCCGAAGCAGGAACCTGCACCTACCGGGCCATGAACTCCACGGCCTCACCGGGCAATTCTGCCCGGTTCCGGGGAAACCGGCCGTACTGCGTAGAGAACTTCAGCAGCACGGCGAAGCCCAATCGCGTCGCACCGCGCTTGCCGGACACGAGCCCCTGCTCGCCCTTCAGCAACGTCCAATGCTCGACGAGTTCATCCAGGTCCAACGGAGTACGGGCCACGATCGCCGCTCGTCCCCGCAGAGCTTCACCCACCGCAGCCGTACGGCCCAGGACTCACCCACACGGGTGACGCCTTCCCAAGATCACCGCCGTTTGCGGCTGGTGACAGCGTTCTTACCGGCACCCCGACCACCGCGCCCGCCGGGGGCGGCACCGGCGGAACACGGGGGTCGCGCGCGGAGCGGTGCCCGAGGCCGGGGCCGGCGCCGGGTGGGGCGGGAGTTCGGCGCCCGCTCCGGCAGCGGTTGTCAGTGGGCGGTGCAAGACTCGGCAGTGCAGGCAACGGGACCCCTCGAAGGAGGGCAATATGCTCACCACCCGTTTCGTCACCGGCGCCCCGAACTGGATCGATCTCGGCACCCCCGACATCGACGGCGCCACTTCCTTCTACAGAGGCGTCTTCGGCTGGGACTTCCAGTCGGCAGGATCCGATTCCGGCGGTTACGGCTTCTTCCAGGCGGACGGGAAGACCGCGGCGGGCGGTATGCAGACCACCCCCGAGCAGGGCCCGCCGTCATGGACCGTCTATTTCCGGAGCCCGGACGCCGACGCCACGGCCAAGGCGGCCGAGCAGGCCGGGGGCGGTGTGCTGATGCCGCCCGGCGACATCATGGACAAGGGCCGCATGGCGATCCTCGCCGACAGGGCGGGCGTCTCCTTCGGCATCTGGCAGCCCGCCGCACTCCGCGGCCTCGACGTGGCCGGTGAACCCGGCTCCCTGTGCTGGGTCGAGCTGTACACACCGGACATCGCTGCCGCAGCCGCCTTCTACCACTCCGTACTGGGCATGGAGACCTCGGCCATGCCGTTCCCCGGCGGCGTCTACACCTGTATCAATCCCGCGGAGGGCGGCGAGGACGGCATGTTCGGCGGTGTCGTCCCCCTGGCCGACGACCCGACGGAACAGGAGGCGGGAGCGTACTGGTTGCCCTATATCGCGGTCACGGACACGGACGACGTGGTCGCGAAGGCCCGAGAGCTGGGCGGCACGGTCCGTATGCCCGCCACGTCCGTGGAGGGTGTCGGCCGGATCGCCAAGCTCGCCGACCCGTACGGGGCGCGCTTCGCGGTGATCAGGACCGAGCCGGTCATGGGTTGACGTCCGCCGATACGCCGAGGGCCGCATGGTCGGCCGGAGAGAGCGGGCCGGAGGCGGTCGAGCCCCTCCGGCCCGCTCTCTCCGGCCGGCCCCCGCCGACCCGACCCCGCCCGCCCTCTCCCACCTGCCGTCAACTTCTGAAGGAACGAACTTTTCGAGAGCGCTCTCAGTCATAACCCTTGACGCTTCAACTCCCGTCTGGGAACAGTGGTGCCCCGCAGGACCGATGCCCCATACATCGGCCACTCCTGCCTCCCCCCACGTCCCAGGAGACCCCCTTGATCTCACGCAGGAAGTTTCTGACCGGAACCGCGGCCGTCACCGCTGCCGCCGGCTACCCCGTCTGGGGGAGCGCTCTCAGCCCGACGGCCGAGGCGGCTCCCGCGACCTGTGAACTGGCCCTCAAGAACAACTCGTTGCCCGGCACGGTCCGGGCGTACGTCACCGGTCACGAGCAGTCGACAGGCAACTGGGTCCTGCTGCGCGCGGACGGCAGTGTCTACCGGCCCACCTCCCCGTCGGCGCCGCAGACCCCGCTGCCCGTCGACTGCGCCATCCCCCTCGGCGCCGCCGGCTCGGCCGCCAAGGTGCTGACCCTGCCTCAGATGTACGGCGCCCGCGTCTACTTCGTACGGGACAGCACGCTCGACTTCTACCTCAACCCGGGCCCCTCCCTGGTCGAGCCCGCGTTCGCCACGGCCGCCGACCCGAACTACGGCAAGACGTGGTCGTTCTGCGAATTCACGTTCAACAGCGATCAGCTGTACGCCAACATCAGCTATGTCGACCTGGTCACCGCACTGCCGATCGGTCTGACCCTGGAGGGCGACGCCACGCACACGGTGGCCCCGCTGCCCGACGGCGCCGTCGACCGGATCGCCGCGGACCTCACGGCACAGGCCGCCAAGGACGGCCAGCCCTGGGACAAGCTGGTGACCCGGGGCGGCGACGGCTCCGTGCTGCGGGTGGTCTCGCCGCAGAACCTGATGGCTCCGTACTTCGACCGGCCGGCGGAGATGCCGTTCCGCGACCTCTGGACCGGCTATATCGACCAGGTCTGGGACAAGTACCGCTCCACCGACCTGGGGATCGACCTCCAGGGCGGCCGGGGCGTGCTCACGGGTCGGGTCAGCGGTGACACGCTGACCTTCGCCGGTGGCCACACCTTCAGCAAGCCCACGTCGAAGGACATCTTCACCTGCAACCACGGCCCGTTCGCCAACAACCCCGGCGACTCCGACGACAAGAAGGCCCTCCTCGCCCGTCTCGCCGCCGGCTTCAACCGCTCGATCATGCTCACCCACCCGACCCAGCCCAACGGCACGACCACGTCCGACTACTACACGGACGCGGTCACCAACCACTGGGCCCGCGTCGTACACGCCAACTCCCCCATCGGCTACGCCTTCCCGTACGACGACGTACGCCCCGACGGCCAGCCCGACGTATCGGGCGCGGCCCACGACGGCAACCCGCACCGCTTCACGGTCTCGGTAGGCGCGTAACACAAGCCCCTGGCGGGCGCCCCGGACGGGGCGCCCGCCAGGGCCCCAAGGGGCGCGGGGAACTGCGCGCCCAGCCACGGGCACACCCGCACTCGACGACGAGGCCTGCTCTGCCAGGGGCGCGGGGAACTGCGCGACAAGCCACAACGGACCCGCACCCAACACACGCACCCCGCGGAGCGGCTACGCGGAGACCCGCCGAACCAGAGTCGTAGGCAGCACGACACTGCCCGGCTCCCCCGCGGCAGCGCCCCCGCTCCGGTCCAACCCCCGCAACAACAACCGCGCCATCAACCGCCCCATCTCCTCGATGTCCTGCCGGACAGTCGTAAGCGGTGGATCGGCCTGCTCGGTGAACGGCAGCATGTCGTCGAACCCGATCACGGCGACATCCTCGGGCACCCGCCGCCCCTGCTCCCGCAGAACCCGCATCGCACCGACCGCCGTGAGGTCGTTCGCGGCGAACACCGCGTCCACATCGGGGCAACGTTCGAGAAGTTCCCGCATGGCGTCCTCACCGCCGCCCGGGGTGAAGTCACTCTCCACGATCAGCCTCGGATCGGCGTCCACCATGACGTCACGGAACCCGTCGAGCCGGTCGACCGCCGAGGTCTGGTCGAGGGCGCCGGTGATGTGGCCGATACGTTTGCGTCCGAGCCCGACGAGGTGACGGACGGCCTCACGGGCGCCGCCCCTGTTGTCGCAGTCGACGTAGACCACGCCGGGCGATCCGTCGCTCCAGCCGGGGCGCCCTCCGTACACGGTCGGTACTCCGTGGATCAGGCTGGGCAGCGGGTCGTCGAGGTGCAGCGAGAAGACGAGCGCGCCGTCGACGTGGCCGCCTGCGAGATAGCGCGCCACGCGGGCGTGGTCGTCGCGGCCCTCCGTGAGCAGCAGTACGAGTTGGGAGTCGTGGGCCGTCAGCTCCTTGCTGATGCCTCGGAGCTGGAGCGCGAAGAAGGGGTCCGCGAAGACGCGGGTCTCCGGTTCGGCGATCACCACGGCGACGGCGTCGTGGCGTCGGGTGACGAGGCTGCGGGCGGCCTGGTTGGGGACGTAACCGAGTTCGTCGACGGCGCGCCTGACTCGCTCTACGAGGGGTTCGCGGACGCCTTCGCCTCCGTTGACGACACGGGACACGGTGGCTCGGGAGACTCCCGCCCGGGCGGCCACGGCCTCCAGTGTGGGGCGTGGCTGTGTCGACTGCTCGGTCACCTCGGGGCTCCTCAGGGCGGCGGTTGCCGATCAGGATAGCCGTGGTTCGCCCCCTTGCTGAGAGCGCTCCCTTCTTGGCGGGTGGGTCGTTTGGTGCGGGTGCGTGGTGGCTTGTCGCGCCGTTCCCCGCGCCCCCAAAAGACAGGACCGTCGTTGGGTGCGGGCACGCCGTGGCTTGTCGCGCCGTTCCCCGCGCCCCTGAAAGCAGGCCGGTCGTTGGGTGCGGGCACGTCGTGGCTTGTCGCGCCGTTCCCCGCGCCCCCAAAAGACAGGACCGTCGTTGGGTGCGAGTGCATCGTGGCTGAGCGCGCCGTTCCCCGCGCCCCCAAAAGACAGGACCGTCGTTGGGTGCGAGTGCATCGTGGCTGAGCGCGCCGTTCCCCGCGCCCCCAAAGACAGGACCGTCGTCACGTGCCGGCACGTCGTGGCTCAGCGCGCCGTTCCCCGCGCCCCCGGGCGGCGCCGAGTGTCGGGGTCAGTGGGCGTGGGGCTCGTAGCCCGGGATCGTGCCGTCCGTCTTCTTCACCAGGAACAGGCCTGCCATTCCCATGTCGGAGTGGCTCTGGACGTGGCAGTGGTACATCCACGCACCCGCGCCGACGCCCTCCCCCGCGATGACCTGGAAACCGAACGAGTCCGCGGGACCCACGATCAGGTTGTCGACCACCCGGCTGGGGTCGTCCGGGCCGGTCAGCAGGCCGGTGCGGTTGTCCGCCCAGCGATGACCGTGCACGTGGAACGTGTGGTAGTACTCGCCGTGCGTGATCGAGACGAACTCGACCCGATCCCCCACCGTGGCCTCGAAGTTTGGGCTGTCGTGTCCCGGTCTGTTGTTGATCGTCATGTCGTTGAAGACGATGGTGTGGGTCCTGTCGGGCAGGATGTCGCCCTGCCGGCGGACGATCACCGGCCCGTAGAGGCCCTTGCGGATGCCGCCCGTGCCGTGCTCGGTGCCGACGACATGGTCGTGGTAATGCCAGTAGCCCGCGCTGCCCGCCCGCCAGGTGCCGTCCTTGCGGCGGCCGGGGGCATGGGTGCGCCAGGTGTACGTCCGGGTGTCACCCGGCTCGACATGCGACCTGCTCAGCTTCGTGCCGTCGCTGGAGACCTCGTAGTCCAGACCGTGGACATGCAGGCTCGCCGCCACGTCGAGCGTGTTCTCGACCTCGATGTACGCGGTGTCGCCCTCGTTGAGCTCGATCAGCGGCCCGGGGATCGAGGCCGCGCCCTTCTCGAACCCGTAGCCCAGCTGCCCGTCGGCGAGCTTCTCGATGTACAGCTTGATGCGCCTGACCTCGCCGCCCGCGGGGGCGGTACGGAGCGCCGTGCCCGCGCTCGCCGCGCTGTCGGCGGACGTCGCGTCCTTCGCGGCGACGAGCGACAACGATGTCGCGACAGTGGCGACGGCGGCCCCGCCCATCATCATCCGACGGCTGAACCCACGCCTGTCCATCGCGTCCGTGGTGGCCATGTCGTCCGTGGTGCCCATGCCGAACTCTCCCAACCTGCAACGCGGTCAACGGAATTGACGGGACTGGTGGGTCCGGTCGCGGATCCGGCGGTGGATCCGACCGAACCGGGTGACAGAGACGAACTGGGGAGACGCTAGTGGCATCGGCTTCGTTTATCCACACTCAGGACAAAGTTTGTGCGATCCCGGTCATAGCTATTGGCGAGTTCCGCGAAAAGGTCTAGCTTCCATGGCGCTGTTGCTGTGACCGAGGAGGATGGGGTGACCACATGCGGCCCACACCGCATCAAACGCCACTGACGGTACGGAAGTTGGGCAGGTCCAGACGGAGAGGCTGGGCGGCCGCGCTGGCCGCGGGAGTCGTCACGGCGGGTGTCCTCTCGGGGCCCGCCGCGAGCGCGCGCCCGGCACCCGACCCACTGACAACGATGTCGATCAAGTCGCCCCCCGGCGGCTCCGATGTACGCGTGCTGATCTACCACGGGTCCGCGGCCGGCGGCGAGGAGTCGCCCGTCGTCAACGCCGGTATCGAGGCGATCGAGGACATCGGACAGACGGGCGCGGCGGCCGGGCGCTTCAAGGTGACGGCCACGGACGACGCCTCGGTCTTCACCGACGAGACGGAACTCGGCCTCTACAACGCCGTGGTCTTCCTGACCGGCGGCGGTGACGTCCTCGAACCGGAGGAGGAAGCCGGTCTGGAGTCGTACATGGAGGCCGGCGGCGGCTTCCTCGGCATCCATGACGCGGCCCGCGCCGAGCCGTACTCGGACTGGTTCACCGGACTCGTCGGGGCCCGTCCGGCGGCGAACAGCCCAACCGCCGTACAGCGGGCCACCGTTGAGGTCGGCGACCGACAGCATCCGGCCACCAGGGACCTCCCGCTCCAGTGGAAGCGTCCCGACCAGTGGCTGAACTGGGTCAAGAACCCGTCCGGCGACGTGCACACCGTGGCGCGCGTCCGTGAGTCGACGTACCAGCCGGGAACGGCCGCGAACGGCGCCGACCACCCGGTCTCCTGGTGCCGTGACTACGACGGCGGCCGGTCCTTCTACACCGGCATGGGCGGTACGGCCTCCTCGTTCGACGAGACGGAGTTCCGCTCGCATCTGCGCGGCGCGCTCGCGTGGACGACCCGGATCTCGCAGGCCGACTGCAAGGCGACGATCAACGCCAACTACAAGGCGGAGCGGCTGACCCAGCCCAACCAGCCGGGCCAGAACGACCAGATCGGCGAGCCGCACGGCCTGGTGACCGCGCCCGACGGCCGCGTGTTCTACATCGGCCGCGGCGGCGCCGACTCGTCGCAGCCGGTCGTCACGGACTGGAACAACCCGGACGTCGGCAAGGGCAAGGGCGAGATCCACGTCTACGACCCGAAGACCAAGAAGGTCACGCTGGCCGGCACGCTCAACGTCTTCGGCAACAAGGGCGGCGGCGACGAGCTGATCAAGGTCGAGGAGGGCCTGCTCGGTATCGAGCTGGACCCCCGGTTCGCGGACAACGGGTGGGTGTACCTGCACTACACGCCGCACTCCCGGATCGACCGTGACAAGCGGATGGCCGAGCGGTACGTCTCCCGCTTCACCTACAACTCGGCGACCAGCAGGCTGGATCTGAACAGCGAGAAGGTCCTGCTGAAGTGGCCGGTCCAGATCCACAGCTGCTGCCACGCGGGCGGCGGCCTCGCCTGGGACTCCAAGAGCAACCTGTACATCGCCACCGGTGACAACAACTCCAGTGGCTTCAGCGACGGTTACTCGGGCAACAACCCGCAGCCGAACTACAAGGGCGTCTCCTTCGCCGACGCGCGCCGCACGGCGGGCAACACCAACAACCTCAACGGCAAGATCCTGCGCATCCACCCGGAGCAGGACGGCACGTACACCCTGCCCGAGGGGAACCTCTTCACGGGCAAGGAGACCGCCGAGGGCGGCGGCAAGACACGTGGCGAGATCTATGTGATGGGCGTCCGCAACCCGGCGCGCATCTCCATCGACAAGAAGACCGACACCCTGTACGCGGGCTGGGTCGGCCCGGACGCCGGGTCGCCCTCGACCACCTGGGGGCCGGCGAAGTACGACACGTTCGCCGCGATCACCAAGCCGGGCAACCACGGCTGGCCGTACTGCATGGGCAACAAGCAGCCCTACCGGGACCGCAACCTGCCCGATCCGTCGAAGCCGCTGGGCTGGTACAACTGCGACGCGCCGAAGAACGAGTCGCCGAACAACGACGGTCTCGTGAACCTGCCGCCGGTCACGTCGAACACCATCTGGTACTCGCCCCAGGGCGGCGGACCGGACTTCCCGCGGGACGCCAACGGCATCCCGTCGTACAAGACGACGGAGCAGAAGTTCCTGCTGCCGTGGCTGAAGGGCGGCGGTCAGGCGGCCATGGACGGGCCCGTCTACCGGTACGACGGCACGCTGGCGAACGCCGCCAAGTGGCCCTCGTACTGGGACGGCAAGTGGTTCGTGGGCGACTTCTACGACGCCGACCAGCCGCGCCACGCCGTGCTCCTCGACCCGAAGACGGCCGGACAGGGCGGCATCCCGGTGCACGCCGAGTCCCTGAAGAAGATCATCCCCATCGGCAACGACGGCATCAAGAACCTCATGGACTGGAAGTTCGGCCCGGACGGCACGCTGTACGTCCTCGACTACGGCCGTGGCTTCTTCACCTCGGACTCCAAGTCCGCGCTGTGGCAGGTGACGTACAAGGGCGGCGGCCCCACTCCCGCCGCCGACCAGCTCGCCAGGGAGGCGCAGTGACGAGCGTGACGAACATCCGAGGCATCCGCAGGCGAAGAACTGGACGGCTGTGGACGGCACTTGTCGCCTCGCTGCTGATGGTGCTGGGCCTCGCGTCCACCTCGGCGTCCGGCCAGACCGACAACACCCCGTCCGGGGCGGGCGCCGCGGCGCAGACGCTCACCTGGACGGCCGGTGACGACATCACCAAGTACACGTCCGCGCCCACCACGGCGGTCGCGGGCCCGACGACGATCGTCTTCGAGAACAGCGAGGCGACCGGCAACACCATGGGCATGCCGCACACGTTGACGTTCGACGTGTCGGACCCGGAGTACCAGAACGACGTCCCGCTGAACGTCCTGGCCAACCCGAACGACGACCAGGGTGGCAGGCACACGGCCGAGGTGACGCTCTCACCCGGCCGGTACCGCTACTTCTGCACCATCCCCGGCCACGGCCAGATGCAGGGCATCCTGGTGGTGACCGAGGGCACCGGCGAGGACACCACCGCGCCGGAGACCGCGGCACAGGTGACCGGCACGAAGAACGCGGACGGCGCGTACGTCGGTTCGGCGACCGTGGCGATCAGCGCGACGGACGCCGGCGGTTCGGGCGTCGAGCGCGTCGAGTACGCCCTCGGTGACGCGGGTGCCTGGCAGCCGTACACCACGCCCGTGGTGGTCGACCAGGTCGGCGCCCAGAAGGTCCGCTACCGGGCGATCGACAAGGCCGGGAACACCTCCGCGGAGAAGGCGGAGCAGTTCACGGTGGTGGCCCCGCCGACGGACGACACGACCGCGCCGGACACCTCGGCCACGGTGACCGGCGAGAAGAACGCGCAGGGCGAGTACGTCTCCATGGCGACCGTCACGGTGACGGCCTCCGACACCGGTTCCGGCGTCAACACCATCGAGTACGCGCTCGGTGACGCCGGTGCCTGGCAGGCGTACACCGCCCCGGTGATGGTCCACGAGGTGGGCGCGCACAAGGTGCGGTTCCGGGCGACGGACAAGGCGGGCAACGCGTCCGCCGAGAAGTCCGTGTCGTTCACCGTCGTCGCGCCGCCCATCGAGGACACCACTCCGCCGGTGACCGGCGTGAGCGTCGAGGGCACGAAGAACTCGGCCGGGGCGTACATCAACAACGCCAAGGTGACGGTGACCGCGACGGACGCGCACGGCGGCTCTGGGGTCGACAAGATCGAGTACTCGCTCGACGGCGGCCCCTACCTCGCGTACACCGCTCCCGTGGTGGTCGACCGCGTGGGCGCGCACTCGGTGGCCTACCGGGCGAGCGACAAGGCGGGCAACACCTCGGCCGCCCGGACGGTGAGCTTCACGATCGCCCCCGGCGGCGGCGTGCCGGCACCCAACTGCGCCGAGTACGACGAGCGGTTGACGGTCATCGTCGGCACGGTCGACACGGGCGTGCCGAACCGGATCACCAACAGCCGGTGCCGCATCAACGAGTTGATCGAGGATGAGAAGGAGTGGACGTCCCACGCGCTGTTCCTCAAGCACGTGACGGCGGTCCTCAAGACCCTCCTGAAGGACGGTGTGATCGTCCAGCGTGAGTACGACCTGATCGACGCGGCGGCCGACGAGTCGGGCATCGGCGACCCCGGCCAGACCGAGGGCTACCGCACGATCATGGACGGTACGCAGGACACCTTCGACAAGTGGCAGCACGTGGGCGGCGGTTCGTTCGGCCTGAACGGCGACGGCTCCATCACGTCGGGCACGTCGAGGGACGGGCTCGGGATGCTGTGGTTCCCCGAGCGCAAGTACGGGGACTTCTCGCTGAAGCTCCAGTGGCGTGACGACGCGCCGGGCACGGGCAACGCCAACTCCGGTGTGTTCGTGCGGTTCCCGCAGGTCCACAACCACCCGGAGGAGTCCCGGCCGGAGTGGGTCGCCATCAAGTACGGGCACGAGATACAGGAGTTCGACAGTCCCACCGGCGACATGTACAAGACCGGTTCGGTCTACGGCTTCGACCGGGTGGGCCTGGCCGGTGCCGGTGTCACCCAGAAGGGCACCTGGAACGACTACGAGATCCGCGTGGTGGACCAGCACTACTCGATCTACCGCAACGGCACGCTGATCAACGAGTTCGACAACACCGGCGGTCAGGACTTCACCCCGCCGCGCTCGGACGACCCGGGCACGGACGGGCGGCGGTTCTCCTCCGGCTACATCGGGCTCCAGGTGCACGGCACGACGGACGTGGTGTCGTACCGCGACGTCAGGATCAAGGAGCTGTGACGCCCCACTAGGCAGGGGTCAGCTCTCCTTCTTGGCCCTGCTCGGCTGTACCCGCTTCGGCTCGCCCGGCATCTTCGGGTACTCGGGCGGGTACGGCAGATCGCCGAGTCCGTGATCGTGTTCGTCACGGGTGGCGAGTTCGAGCAGGGCTTCGAGGGAGTAGGCGTGGTCGTCCATGTCCGCGTGCACATCGCCGAGTTCGGCGAAGCGCGCGGGCATGGTCGCGAGATCGAAGTCCCGGGGCACTGCCTCGCCGACCTCGTCCCAGGTGAGGGGCGCCGACACCGGCGCGTGGGGCCGGGGGCGTACGGAATAGGCGGAGGCGATCGTGCGGTCGCGGGCCGTCTGGTTGTAGTCGACGAAGATCTTCTCGCCCCGCTCCTCCTTCCACCAGGCCGTGGTCACCTGATCCGGCATACGGCGCTCCAGCTCACGTCCGACGGCGATCGCGGCCCGGCGGACCTGGGTGAACGTCCAGCGCGGCTCGATCGGCACGAAGACGTGCAGGCCACGGCCGCCGGAGGTCTTGGGAAAACCGCGCAGATCCCCGTACTCGTGGAGCACCTCGCGCAGCTCGTGGGCGGCGCGTACCGCGTCGGCGTAGTCGGTGCCCGGCTGCGGGTCCAGGTCGATGCGCAGCTCGTCCGGCCGGTCGACGTCGTCCCGGCGTACCGGCCAGGGGTGGAAGGTCAGCGTGCCGAACTGGGCGGCCCACAGGACGGCGGCGACCTCGGTGGGGCACATCTCGTCGGCGCTGCGGCCACTGGGGAAGGCGATGTGCGCGGTGGGGATCCAGTCGGGCATGTTCTTCGGCGCCCGCTTCTGGAAGAAGGACTCGCCGCCGACCCCCTCGGGGTAGCGCTCCAGGGTCGTGGGCCGGTTCCGCAGCGCGCGCAGGATCCCGGGGCCGACCGCGAGGTAGTACCGGGCGAGGTCCAGCTTCGTGAAGCCGCGCTCCGGGAAGAAGACCCTGTCCGGGCTGGACAGCCGTACCGTCCTGCCCGCCGCCTCCAGTTCCACCGCATCCGCCATGCGAGCCACGGTAGGCGTACCGCGTACACCTCGCATATCCATGCCGACGGTGCACACCGGGCGGTTCTTCGCGTATCCCCGCAGAATCGGTGTATGGATCTGCCGGTGATGCCGCCCGTGAAGCCCATGCTCGCCAAGTCCGCGGCGCGGATTCCGCCGGGCATGCACTACGAGGCGAAGTGGGACGGGTTCCGGGCGATCGTCTTTCGTGACGGGGACGAGGTCGAGATCGGCAGCCGTAACACGAAGTCGCTGGTCAGGTACTTTCCCGAGCTGGTGGAGGCGCTGCGGGAGCGGTTGCCCGAGCGCTGTGTGGTGGACGGCGAGATCGTGGTCGCGCGGGGCGGACGGCTCGACTTCGACGCCCTCTCCGAGCGCATCCATCCGGCGGCCTCCCGGGTGAAGACCCTCTCGGAGCGCCATCCCGCGTCGTTCGTGGCGTTCGACCTGCTCGCGCTGGCCGACGAGTCGCTGCTGGACGTGCCCCTGTCCGACCGGCGGGCCCTGCTGGAGACGGCGCTGTCCGACAGCGCGGCCCCCGTGCACCTGGCGCCGGCGACGACGGACATCGAGGTGGCGCGGCGGTGGTTCGAGCAGTACGAGGGCGCCGGGCTCGACGGTGTGGTCGCCAAGTCGCTCACCCTGCGCTACGGGCCGGACGAACGCCTGATGTTCAAGATCAAGCACGAGCGCACGGCGGACGTGGTGGTCGCGGGCTACCGGCTCCACAAGAGCGGGCCCGTCGTCGGCTCGCTGCTGCTCGGCCTGCATGACGCCGAGGGCACGTTGCAGCACGTGGGGGTGTGCGCGGCCTTCACGATGAAGCGGCGCGAGGAGCTGATCACCGAGCTGGCACCGCTGCTCATGGAGTCGGCCGCCGGGCACCCGTGGGCGGCCTGGGCCGAGGAGTCGGCGCACGAGTCGGCGCGGCTGCCGGGCGCGCCCAGCCGCTGGACGGGCAAGAAGGACCTCTCCTGGATTCCGCTGCGGCCGGAACTGGTGTGCGAGGTGGCGTACGAGCACATGGAGAACGGCGAGCGCTTCCGGCACATGGCGCGCTTCCGCCGCTGGCGCCCGGACCGTACGCCGGAGAGCTGTACGTACGCCCAGCTGGAGGAGCCGGTCGGCTACGACCTCTCGGACATCCTGGGACCGCGGGACTGAACGGACCCGGACACATTCGCGCCACCCAACGCCTGTGCGCGGCAGCCCTGTTGGGTAGGTCTCCCGCATACGGCCCGCGCCACGCGGCACGGCACCACCGGCCGGACCGCCGTACCCTCCCGCCCGCGCCCGTGACCCGCTCGGACCAGCGCACGCCTTCGATCTTGGCTCATTGGGTACGTACTCGTTGAACCTATAACCCGAAAAACGACGAAACGGGGCACGGTGGCCACGGTACGCGGGAGACGGACGGGGCGTTCGAGGCGCTCAGCCATGACGACGACACTGCTGGCCACCCTGCTGGTGGGTGCCGCGGCGACGGCCTGCACGAGCAGCGAGCCGCTGGACGACAAGCGACGCGGAGACATGCCACCCCGCACCGACGGCACGGACGGCCCCAGCGCCCCGGCGAGTCCGGCGCCCCGGGCCGCGTCCCCGCTCGTCGTGAAGATCGACAACGTGCCCGGCGCCCGCCCGCAGACGGGTCTGGACGCCGCTGACGTCGTCTACGCCGAGCAGGTCGAGGGCGGTCTCAGCCGGCTGATGGCGGTGTACGCGACCCGCCTGCCGAAGGCCGTCGGCCCGGTTCGCAGTGCGCGCGAGTCGGACCTGGAGCTGCTGCGCCAGTTCCACGAGCCGACGCTCGCCTTCTCGGGTGCTCAGAAGAGGCTGCTGCCGCTGATCGACGGCGCGCCGCTGCGGACCGCCCTGCCGGAGGAGAAGACGAACGCGTACTACCGGGGCACGGACAAGCCCCAGCCGCACAACCTCTATCTGCGCCCCCACCGGCTGCTGACGGCGACGCCGGGGGCCGACGCGCTGACGACGGGCTTCCGGTACGGCGCCGCGCCCGCGGGAGGCACGGCCGAGAGCACGCGTACGGTCCGCTTCCCGCAGGCCCGCTTCACCTTCGACTGGTCCCGCGACCAACAGCGCTGGCTGGTGTCGACGGACGGCACGCCGACGGTGACGACCGGCGGGAAGCGGGTGGCCGCCTCCACGGTCGTCGTGCAGTACGTGAACATCCGCAAGTCCAGGTACCACGACTACCTCGGCAACATCACGCCCTACACGGAGACGGTCGGCTCGGGCACGGCGAAGGTGCTGCGCGACGGCAAGGCCTTCGACGTTGCGTGGAAGCGGCCTCTCGCCACGGGTGGCACCGAGTTCACGACGACGGACGGCACGCCGATGAACTTCGCCCCGGGCCAGGTGTGGGTGGTGTTCGCCCGAGCGTGACCCACCCACCACTCCGCGGCTGCCTGGCGCATCGGCTTCACCTGCGGGCACGTCGTGGCCGGCCGCGCAGTTCCCCGCGCCCCTAAAAAGCGGGCTGGTCGCCGGGTGCGGGTGCGGTGGGGGCTTGTCGCGCAGTTCCCCGCGCCCCTAAAGGGGCGCGCCCGGGGCGACCGGATTGCGCAACCCCTCCGCCGCGTCCGAGACCCGCTGGATCAGATCGAAGAAGAGAGCCTGCTCCTCGCCGGAGAGCGGGCCGAGGAAGACCTGGTTCATCCGAGCCGTCCGCACGGTCAGCTTGCGATGGACACGTACGCCGTCATCCGTGAGGCGCAGCAGGGAGCGGCGGCCGTCCTGGGGGTCACGGACCTTGTCCAGCAGGCCGCGCCGACCGAGGCGGCTGATGACCTCGGCGATGGTGGACCGGTCGAGACCCACCCGCTCCCCCACGGTGCGCTGGTCGAGACCCGGCTCCGCGACGAGCGCGTTCAGGACCGCGAACTGGGGCGAGGTGATCTCCTCGGAGACCATCGTGTTCCACAGCAGGTAGTGCGCCTGCTGCAGCCGCCGGGCCAGGTGCCCGGGGTGGGTGGAGAGGTCCACCGCGGCCATGAGCGCTCCTTCGGGCACGAGAGTCGGCATTCGTCGGTGCACTGAACAATAGCGGTCCGACGACTCACTGTCTCTTTCCCATGAGCAGACTCTCAGCTTGCGTTTCATGGGGGGTCTTGACGGTTGACGGCCGCGATGGCAGCGTGTTCGAAACCTCGAAGAAATACTCAGTGCCCTGACTAAACGGGGCCGCGGGACGCTCGGGAGAGATGAGGCTTCGCAGATGGACAAGGTGGTCTCCACAGCCGCCGGGGCTGTGGCCGACGTACCGGACGGCGCGACACTCGCCGTCGGCGGTTTCGGTCTCAGCGGTGTGCCGAACGTGACGATCCAGGCGCTGTACGAGCGTGGTGTCACCGGCCTGGGCGTGGTGTCCAACAACTGCGGGGCGATGGAGTCCGGCCTGGCGGTCCTCCTGGCGGCGGGTCGCATCGCCCGCGTCACCGGCTCGTACATCGGGGCGAACAAGGAGTTCGCGCGGCAGTACCTGGGCGGGGAGCTGGAGGTCGAGATGATCCCCCAGGGCACGCTGGCCGAGCGGCTGCGGGCCGGCGGCGCCGGGATTCCCGCCTTCTACACGCCGGCCGGTGTGGGCACGCAGGTCGCCGACGGCGGACTGCCCTGGCGCTACGACGGCGAGGGCGGCGTCGCGCTGGCCTCCCCGCCGAAGGAGGTACGGGACTTCGACGGCACCCCGTACGTGCTGGAGCGCGGTATCCGTACCGACTTCGCGCTGGTGCGGGCCGCCATGGGCGACCGGCACGGGAACCTCGTCTTCAACAAGTCCTCCCGCAATTTCAACCCCCTCGCCGCGATGGCCGGACGGGTAACCATCGCCGAGGTGGAGGAGCTGGTGGAGCCAGGCGAGATCGATCCGGACGCGGTGCACCTGCCGGGCATCTTCGTGCAGCGGGTCGTCGCGCTCACCCCGGCGCAGGCGGCGGACAAGAAGATCGAGCAGCGGACGGTGAGCATCTGATGGCCTGGACACGTGAGCAGATGGCCGCGCGGGCCGCGCACGAACTCGACGACGGCCAGTACGTGAATCTCGGCATCGGGCTGCCGACGCTGATCCCCAACTACCTCCCGCCGGGCGTGGAGGTGATCCTGGAGTCGGAGAACGGCATCCTGGGCACCGGCCCGTACCCGACCGAGGAGCAGGTCGACCCGGATCTGATCAACGCGGGCAAGGAGACCGTCACGGTCCTGCCCGGCGCCTCCTACTTCGACTCGTCACTGTCGTTCGGGATGATCCGCGGCGGGCACATCGACGTCGCGGTCCTCGGCGCGATGCAGGTCTCCGCGGGCGGCGACCTGGCGAACTGGGCCGTGCCCGGCAAGATGATCACCGGGATCGGCGGGGCCATGGACCTGGTGCACGGCGCCCGGACGGTGATCGTCGTGATGACCCACACCGCCAAGGACGGCTCCCCGAAGGTCCTCGACGCGTGCACGCTGCCGCTGACCGGTAAAGCCTGTGTCAACCGCGTGATCACCGACCTGGGTGTCCTGGACGTCACGGCCGAGGCCCTGGTACTGGTCGAGACGGCGCCCGGTGTCACGGTCGATGAGGTCGTGGCGAAGACTGCCGCCAAGGTCCGTATCGCCGAAGAGCTGGTCGAAAAGCTCACCGAGGAGAAGCAGCCGTGAAGGACGTCTACATCGTCGACGCCGTCCGTACCCCGTTCGGCAAGTACAACGGAAGCCTCGCCGCCGTCCGCCCGGACGACCTGGCCGCCCATGCCCTGCGTGAACTCCTGGCCCGTACACCGGACTTGGACCCTGCCCGGATCGACGACGTGTACTTCGGCAACGCGAACGGCGCCGGCGAGGAGAACCGCAACGTCGCCCGCATGGCCGGCCTGCTCGCGGGTCTGCCCACCTCCGTCCCGGGTGTGAGCGTCAACCGGCTGTGCGCCTCCGGTCTTGAGGCCGTCATCCAGGCCGCCCGCGCCATCGCGCTCGGCGACGCCTCGATCGCCCTCGCCGGCGGTGTCGAGTCGATGACCCGCGCCCCCTATGTCCTGCCGAAGAGCGACCGGCCCTTCCCCGCCGGGCACACCGAGCTGTACTCCACGACTCTCGGCTGGCGCATGGTCAACCCGAGGATGGACCCGCAGTGGACCATCCCGCTCGGCGAGTCCGCCGAACTCATCGCCGACAAGCACAAGATCAGCCGTGAGCAGCAGGACGAGTTCGCCCTCGCCAGCCACGGCAAGGCCGCCGCCGCCCAGGCCGCGGGCCTGTTCGACGGCGAGATCGTGCCGGTCTCCCTCCCGCAGCGCAAGGGCGACCCGCTGTCCTTCGCCGCCGACGAATGCGTACGCGTCGACGCCTCCCTCGCCGCGATGGCCCGCCTCAAGCCGTCGTTCCGCCCCGAGGCCGGCACGGTCACCGCGGGCAACGCCTCGCCCCTCAACGACGGAGCGGCGGCCCTGCTCCTGGTCGACGAGGAGGGCCTCGCCGCCACCGGCCGCGAACCCCTCGCCCGGGTGTCCGCGTCCGGTGTCTCCGCGCTCGACCCCGACTACTTCGGTCTCGCACCGGTGGAGGCCGTGAATCGCGCGCTCGCCAAGGCGGGCAAGACATTTGACGACCTGTCAACTCTTGAACTCAACGAGGCCTTCGCCGCACAGGTCCTGGGCTGTGTCGCCGAGTGGCCCGAGTTCGACCCGGCCGTCCTCAACCCGCAGGGCGGGGCCATCGCCCTGGGCCACCCCCTCGGCGCCTCCGGCGCCCGCCTCGCCGGGACCGTCGCCCACCAACTGGCCCGCAAAGGCTCGGGAGTCGGCGTCGCCACCCTCTGCATCGGCGTCGGCCAGGGCCTCGCCCTCGTACTGGAGCGTTAGGAACCCACCTCTCATGGCTCTCACCCAGTCGGACATCGACATAGAGATAACGGACCAGCGGGACGCGTACGACAAGGCGGTCGCCGGTGGCGCCCCGGTCCTGCACCACCCGCGGCGCGACTACGCCCCGTACCGCAGCTCCCTGTTGCGCCATCCGAAACAGCCGCTGGTCGCCGTGAGCGGCGGCGATCCGGAGACCGTCGAGCTGTCGGGGCCGGTGTTCGGTGTCACCGACATCACCGAGCACGACAGCGATCTGACCATCCATCACCGGGGTGAGCCCATCGGTGAGCGGATGACCGTCTCGGGACGGCTGCTCGACCGCGACGGCCGCCCCGTGCGCGGCCAGCTCGTCGAGATATGGCAGGCCAACGCCGCCGGCCGGTACGCCCATCTGCGTGAGCAGCACCCGGCGCCGCTCGACCCCAACTTCACCGGTGTGGGACGGACCCTGACGGACGATCAGGGCCGGTACTCCTTCACCACCGTCAAGCCGGGTCCCTATCCGTGGGGCAACCACACCAACGCGTGGCGGCCCGCGCACATCCACTTCTCCGTCTTCGGGTCGGCGTTCACCCAACGGCTCGTGACCCAGATGTACTTCCCTAGCGACCCGCTGTTCCGGTACGACCCGATTCTCCAGTCGGTGACGGACACGGCGGCCCGCGAGCGGCTGGTCGCCACCTACGACCACGACCTGTCGAAACCCGAGTTCTCGATGGGCTACGCCTGGGACATCGTTCTCGACGGTCCGTCCGCCACCTGGATCGAGGAGGGCCGTTGACCATGGCCGAGCGACTGCTCCCCACCCCGTCCCACACCGTCGGCCCGTTCTACGGGCACGCGCTCCCCTTCCCCGACGGCGACCGGATCGCCCCCCAGGGCCACCCGGACGCGATCAGCCTGCACGGGTACGTGTACGACGGCGCGGGCAGGCCGATCCCCGACGCGCTGCTCGACTTCTGGCAGGCCGCGCCGGACGGCTCACTGACGGGCGCCCCTGGATCCATGCGGCGCGATCCGTCGACCGGCGGATTCCTCGGCCGCAACGGCGTCGACTTCACCGGGTACGGGCGGGTGCCCACGGACGCCGACGGGCACTACGCGCTCCACACCCTGCCGCCGGGCAACTCCGGGCTGCCGTACATCAGCGTGTGCGTGTTCGCGCGCGGACTGACGCACCACCTCTTCACGCGCGCCTACCTCGCCGACGGCCCGGACCCGCTGCTCGACTCACTGCCGGCCGGGCGACGCGCCACGCTGGTGGCGACCGAGGGGGCGAACGGGACGACGGGGACGTACCGTTTCGACATCCGCCTTCAGGGCGAAGGCGAAACGGTCTTCCTGGAGTTTCAGTGACAGCGGTCGAACCCGACGAACCTGAGCAGCCCACGGAACCCGCCGGTACCGCCTGCCTCGACGCGGGGCTTCTCGCGCCCGGGCGGGCGGGCTCGGCCGCCGAGGCCGCGACGGGCGATAGCGCCTTTCTGCGGGCGCTGCTCGACGCGGAAGCCGCCCTCACCCGGGCTCAGGCCTCGCTCGGCCTCGCCCCGGCCGCCGCGGCCGACGCCGTCACGGCCGCTGCCGACGTGGCGCGCTTCGACGTCCACGCGCTCGCGCTGCGCGCACGGGCCGGCGGCAACCCGGTGATCCCGCTGGTCGCCGACCTGGGCGCGGCGGTCGGCGAGGAGCACTCCCCGTACGTCCACCGGGGCGCGACCAGCCAGGACATCATGGACACGGCCGTGATGCTGGTCGCGGTACGGACGCTGGACGTGGTCCTCGGCGACCTCGCCCGTACGGAGCGCGCGCTGGCCCGTCTCGCGCGCGAGCACCGGGACACGGTCATGCCGGGGCGCACACTCACCCAGCACGCCGTCCCCACCACCTTCGGCCTGAAGGCGGCGGGGTGGCGGTCGCTGGTGCTGGACGCCCGGGACCGCGTGCGGCTCGTGCGGGACGGGCTGCCGGCGCAACTCGGCGGCGCGGCCGGCACGTTGGCGGCCTTCGCCGTGTACGGAGCCTCGGACACAGGGGCGCTCGTGGACGCGTACGCCCGTGTGCTGGGTCTCGCCTCGCCGGTGTTGCCCTGGCACACCCTCCGGACACCGGTCGCCGATCTGGTGGGCGCCCTTGCCTTCACCGCGGGCGCCCTCGGCAAGACGGCCGCGGATGTCCTGACCCTCTCCCGCACGGAGATCCGTGAGCTGAGCGAGGGCACGGGGGGCGGGTCCTCCGCCATGCCGCACAAGGCGAACCCGGTGCGTGCCACCCTGATCGCGGCGGCGGCCCGCCGGGCTCCGCAGCTCGCGGCGACGCTGTACGGGGCCATGGTGGCCGAGGACGAGCGGCCGGCCGGTGCCTGGCACGCCGAGTGGGAGCCGCTGCGCGACCTGCTCCGCCTGGTGGGCGGGGCGGCGCGGGACGCGGCGGAGCTGGCCGAGGGTCTTCGGGTCCACTCGGACGTGATGCGGGCCCATCTGGACCTCACGCACGGTCTGATCGTCTCCGAGCGGCTGTCGGGCGAACTCGCGCCGGTGCTCGGGCGGGCCCGCGCCAAGGAAGTGCTCACCCTTGCCGCGCGACGGGCCACCGAGGAAGACCGGCCGCTCGTGGAACTCCTGTCGGAGGAAACCGAGTTGAAGGACCTCGACCTGGTGGCCCTCACCGACCCCATCCAGTACACGGGTTCCGCGGGAGCCCTCACCGATCGCGCTCTGGAGCGACGTTGACCAGTCGGACCGACCAAACCGCCTCGGTGGAGGGCGCGTTGCTGCACCATCGCGCCGAGGGTGCCGCCTCCGCTCCCCCGCTGCTCCTCGGCCCTTCCCTCGGCACGTCGTCGGCCCTGTGGGACAAGGTCGCGCCGGAGCTCTCCGTCACCCACCGGGTGGTGCGCTGGGATCTGCCGGGGCACGGCGGCTCGTCCGCCTCACTGATCGGTCCGGGGGCGACCGTCGCCGACCTGGCCGCGCTGGTGCTGGCGCTCGCGGACTCGCTGGGCGTCGACCGGTTCTCGTACGCCGGTGTCTCGCTCGGCGGGGCGGTGGGGCTGTATCTCGCGGTCCACCACCCGGAGCGGGTGGAGAAGCTCGCCGTGATCTGCTCCTCGGCGCACTTCAACGGCGCGAAGCCGTGGGAGGAGCGGGCCGCGCTCGTCCGGGCCGAGGGGCTGGCCGGGTTGGCCGAGGGCGCCGACTCGCGCTGGTTCACGTCCGGGTTCACCGTTCCCGAGCTGGTCGAGGACCATCGGACGGCCGACCCGGACGGGTACGCGGCGTGCTGTGACGCGCTGGCGGCGTTCGACATCCGTGAGCAGTTGCCTCGCATCGGCGCGCCCACGCTGCTCGTCGCCGGGCGCGAGGATCCGGCGACGCCGCCCGCGCATCTGCGGGAGATCGCGGACGCGGTGCGGGGGGCGGCGCTCGTGGAGATCCCGGGCGCGTCGCATCTGGCGCCCGCGCAGCGGCCGGAGGCCGTGCTCACCGCGCTGCGGGCGCACTTCGGAGGTGACGCGGGGCGTGGGATGTCGGTGCGCCGGCAGGTGCTCGGTGACGAGCACGTGGACCGGGCGCAGGCTCGGCAGTCGGCGTTCACCGCGCGGTTCCAGGACTTCATCTCGCGGTACGCGTGGGGTGAGATCTGGACGGACGAGACGCTGGCGCGGCGTGAGCGCAGCATGATCACTATGACCGCGCTCGTCGCGCACGGGCACTATGACGAGTTGGCGATGCATGTGCGTGCGGCTCGGCGTAACGGGCTCACGCCGGAGGAGATCGGGGCGGTGCTGTTGCAGACGGCAGTGTACTGCGGGGTCCCGGCGGCGAACTCGGCGTTCGCCGTGGCCCAGCGGGTCCTCTCCGAGGAGGCGCGCCCCGAGGGGTGACCTGCCGTTGCCGCCGGGGTCGCTGCGCTGGCTCGGGCCCCGTAGGGGGCGCGGGGAACTGCGCGGCCCACCCCGACGCGTCCGCAGCCAAAAACCCGACGGGACCTGCCCCGACACCCCACAGACGATCTGCGGGTCCGTGGGGGTCGGGCGCGCAGTTCCCCGCGCCCCTTATGAGGGCCGGGCCTGCGTGGCGGCAGTCCCGGCAGGGGCGCGGGGAACGGCGCGGCCCGCCCCCACGCGTCCGCGGTCGAAAGCCGGACCGGGCGCGACCCGCAGGACGCAGGCGGTCTGCGGGTCCGTGGGGGTTGGCCGCGCCGTTCCCCGCGCCCCTTATGGGGCTCGGCCCCGCATGCCGGGTGCGGGGGCGTGGGGGTTGAGCGCGCCGTTCCCCGCGCCCCTTATGGGGCTCGGCCCCGCGGGCACCATGTACGCCGGGTGCGGGTGTGTGGGGGTTGGCCGCGCCGTTCCCCGCGCCCCCTACGGGGTCCGGGCCCGCGGGCACCATGTACGCCGGGTGCGGGTGTGTGGGGGTTGGGCGCGCCGTTCCTCGCGTCCCTTATTGGGTCTCCGGGCCCAGTGCTGCGCGGGCTCGGGTTACCAGGCCGTCCGCTCCGCAGGATTGGGCCAGGGTCAGGCCTCGGGTGATCTCTGTGCGGGAGCGGGAAGCTATGCCGTACTCGACGCGGGCCGCGGCGTGCTCGTAGGCGCAGGGGGACGCTTCCAGGTAGGTGACCGCCTGGGAGTACAGCGCGACCGAGCGCTGGCCGGTCTCCAGCGCGGCGGCACAGCGCAGGGCCTCGCCGATGGCCGTGTCGGTGCCGAAGCGCTCGGCCTGGACGCGGGCGTCCGCGGCCACCTCCGCGGCACGGCGCGGGTCCTCGACCGCGAGGGTCCGGGCGAGGTCGCCCGCCCAGGGCGCCATCACCGTGTTGTGACCGCCGCGGTCCTCGGACATCTTCTCCGCGGTCTCCAGCTCGTTCACGCCCTCCTCGACGCGACCGGTGGCGATGAGCAGGCGGCCCCTTATCGAGTGGGTGTCCGGCAGGACGATCGTGGACGGGTGCGGCGGCTCGAAGGAGTACCGCTCGGCGATCTCCTCGGCCTCGCCGACATGCCCGCGGGCGAGCAGCGTGTCGATGAGCATGCACGCCGCGGACCAGTGCATGGGCAGTCCGCGGCCCACCCGGTCGGCGAGCCGCAGCGCCTCGCGCAGTGACTCGTCCGCTTCCTTGAGGCGGCCCCGTCTGCGGAGCACGTATCCGCCGAAGGCGTGCGAGAGGGCCAGATGGCCACCGCTCCAGCCGGCGGACTCGTACGAACGCCGGGCCTCCGTGAAGAGGCTCTCGGCACGGTCGAGCCGGTCCGCGTACGTGTAGGAGATGCCGAGCATCATGAGGAGCTCGAAGCTCCACTCGGTGTCGGTCCAGCCGAGGCCGGGCGCGAGGCGGCTGTTGACGAGTGAGCGGTCGCACAGCTCGGCGACCTCCTCCGCGTTCTCCCCGCGGGTCATGGCGTCGAAGGCCCGCAGGATGAGCACGGCCCGCTCGGAGTTGTCGCGGCCGGTGAGCGGTTTGGCCAGTTGGGCCAGCCGGCGGGAACGGCCGGGCGCGTCCTCCTCGCCGGCGTGGATGCCCTCCCACATGTAGTGCACGGCCTGCAGCCGCATCCGCGCGGGACCTGGCTCCAGCCGGTCGGCCTCCGCGTCGACGACCGCGACGGCCTCCTCCAGCTGGTCGTTGTGGACGAGCGCCGAGGACAGCCGGCAGACCGCGTCGACCCGCAGTTCCGCCTCCAGGCCGTGCACCGTCAGCGCCTGACGCAGATATCCGATGGTGGTCGCGGGCGAGGTCAGGAGCGTGGCGCAGCCCAGTTCGTAGAGCACGCGCGCGTGGACCTCCGGGAGCGGCGGTTCCAGCAGGGCGCGCTCCAGACACCGGCGGGCCGCGTCCGGGGCGCCGACCGCGAGGTGTTCGCCGGCGGCCTCGCGCATCTGCTCGACGAGTTCGGGGTCGTCGTCCGGATGCACCTCCAGGAGGTGGCGGGAGGCCGCGGCGGCTCCGAGGCCCGACGCGGTGACGACCGCGGCGGCCACACCGTGCATCGCGGTGCGCAGCGCGTCCGGGATCGAGCGGTAGACGGCGGTGGCGATGAGCGGATGCACGAACTCCAGCTCGCCTTCGCCCACTTGGCCGGGCGTCCGCTCGGCCTCGGTCAGGATGCGGGCCGCGCTCAGCCGCACGGCGCAGCGCTCCGCCTCGTCCCGCTGCATTCCGGCCAGTTCGGCCGCGAGGTCCACGGAGATCTGGGTGCCGAGGATGGCCGCCGCCCAGGCGAACTTCGTGGCGTCGACGCCGAGCCCCTCCAGCCGGTCGACCAGTCCGCGCCCGCGCGCCGCGCGGTTCAGCGCGCGCAGTTCCGCGGCCGAGTCCTCGACGGGTTCCAGTTCGCTGTCCTGGACCTTGGCGAGGAGCTCCACGCTCTCGTACGGGTTGCCGCCGGTGACCGCCCAGACCTCGCGGCAGAACGGGGCGTCGGCGTGCGCGCCGAGCGTGGCACGGGTGAGTCCGGCCGTGGCGTCCGGGGTCAGCGCGCGCAGGCTGGGCATCGGGCGGGACAGCGCGCCGAGCGTGTCGAGGTGGCGGGCGCTCTCACCGCCGGCGTCCCCGGGGCGGCGGGCCACCACGACGAGGACGGGCAGATCGTCGAGGCGCTCGGCGAAGGCCGCCAGCCAGTGCAGGGTCTCCTGGTCGGCCCAGTGGGCGTCGTCGACGAGCAGCACCAGCGGCCACTCGCGCCGGGCGAGTCTGCGCACGGCGGCGACCAGTCCGTCGCACACACCTTGGGGGTCCGCCTGGCGTGCGCCCGGTTCGGCTATGCCCAGCGCGGGTCCGGCGATGTCGTACCAGTCGCCGAAGTACTCACGCGCCTCGTCGGGCATCAGTGCCACGAGCGCGGGCTGGAGCAACTGCCGGACCACGTTGAACGGAACGGACGTGATGGTCTCGCCGCCGCGGGCGGACCAGACCGTGCAGCGGCTCTCCGCGAGGGCGCGGACCTGGGCGAGCAACGCGGTCTTGCCGATGCCCGCCTCACCCGTGAACACCAGCAGGCTGCCTGCGGCGGAGCCGGCGCACAGGGCGTCGACGGCCTCCCTGACCGCGGCGAGTTCCGCGTCGCGCTCCCAGAGCGGTGCCGAGGCGGCCGCACCGGGCCGTACCTCCGTCATCCCGCTACCTCCCCAGGTCGGCCCAACGACGTACAGACTTCGAGCCTAGTCCTCCGGAAGGCGTGACGGAGCCTGGTCGGGACACCTGTTGCCGTCATGGGTGACCGCGGAGGACGGGAGTCCACTGACCTGCCCGCCGCCCCGCGGGGGTGAAAGTCATTGACTGTCAGCAAACGCAAACTGAAACTGACTTTCAGCATCGTCGGCATGCCCCAGTGCGGGAGGAACTGTATGGATGCCCCGGCGCACGACTCGGGCCCGCGGACGGACCGGCCGGAGCGGTCCCGAAGGGCGCTGGTCGCCGGGTCGGTCGGCAACTTCATCGAGTGGTACGAGTTCGGTGTCTACGGCTATTTCGCGACGGTCATCGCGGCCCGGTTCTTCACCCCGGAGGGCGGCTCGGAGGCCGAAGCACTGGTCAGGACGTACGCGTCGTTCGCGCTCGCGTTCTTCTTCCGGCCGGTCGGCGCCGCGCTGTTCGGCCGCCTCGGCGACCGCGTCGGCCGCCGGCCCGTGCTGATCCTGGTCGTCGTCCTCATGACGGCCGCCACGACCCTGATCGGCGTCTTGCCCACGTACGCCACGGTGGGCGCTCTCGCTCCCTGGCTGCTCACCCTCCTCCGGGTGGTCCAAGGGCTGTCCGCGGGTGGGGAGTTCGGCGGGGCGGTGTCGGTGATGACTGAGTTCGCGCCACCGGGCAGGCGGGGGCTGTACGGGTCGTGGCAGTCGTTCACGGTGGCATTGGGGCTGCTGGGCGGGGCGGGGGCCGCGGCGCTCCTCGCCACCCTGCTCACCGGGGCACAGCTGAATTCCTGGGGCTGGCGGCTGCCGTTCCTGCTGACCCTGCCGATGGGGCTCGGGGCGCTGTGGCTGCGCCTGCGCCTCGACGAGACACCTTCTTTTCAGGCGCTCCAAGCACAGCAAGCACTCCAGGCACCACAGGCACTACAGGCACTACAGGCACTACAGTCGCGCCGGCCACTGCCTGCCGACGAGGCCGATGAGGCAGACGAGACAGACGAGACAGGCATCGTCGGCCTGGAGAACCAGCGGCCCGAGCGGCCCCCGGCGCGTGAGGTGGCGAAGGCCATCGTGCTGGGCGCCGGGCGTGTCATGGGCTGGGCCGCCGCCGGTTACACCTTCCTCGTCGTGCTCCCCTCCTATCTGCAGAGCTCGCTGAACGCCACCTTCCAGCAGGCACTGGTGGCCACGGTCCTCGCCAACCTGGGCTTCGCGGCGACGATCATCCCGGCGGGCCTGCTGAGCGACCGGATCGGCCGACGGCCGGTGATGCTCACGGGCGCGCTGCTGGTCACCGTGCTGGCGGTGCCTCTGCTCAACCTCCTCCAGGACGGGGGCACTTCGACCGCGCTCAAGGGCGTCGCCGTGTTCGTCGCGGGGGCGATCGTGGGTCTGATGGCGGGCCCAGGACCCGCGATGCTCTCGGAGATGTTCCCGACGAGCGTGCGGTACACGGGCCTGGGACTCGCCTACGCCCTGTCCAATGCCGTGTTCTCGGGGTGCGCGGGGCTCATCATCACGAAGACGATCGAGCGGACGGGCAGCGTGGACATCCCGGCGTACTACGCGGCGGCCACCTGCGCGGTGAGCGTACTGGCCCTCCTGACACTCCGTGAGACGCGGACGGGCGTCGGGAACGACCACGTACAGGTTGGGAAGAAGCAGGCGGAGAAGGGAAGTTGAGCGGGTGCGGGTGATCGGTCTGATGTCGGGCACGTCGTACGACGCCATCGACGCGGCGGCGGCCGACCTGCGCCTGGACGGGCCGGACCTGGTGCTGACACCGCTGGGGATGGTGACCGCGGCCTACGAGCCCGGTCTGCGCGAGGCCCTCGCGGCGGCGCTGCCCCCGGCGGCCACCACCCTCGCCGAGGTGTGCCGGCTGGACACCCTCATCGGGCAGGCCTTCGCCGCCGCGGCGGTCCGCGCCCAGCGTGAACTGTGCGACGGGCGGGCCGAGTTGATCGCCTCGCACGGCCAGACCGTCTTCCACTGGACCGACCAGGGGCAGGTGCGGGGCACCCTTCAGATCGGGCAGCCGGCCTGGATCGCGGAGGCGACCGGACTGCCCGTGGTCGCCGACTTCCGGCCGCGCGACATCGCCGCGGGCGGCCAGGGCGCGCCCCTGGTGAGCCTGGTCGACCTCATGTGGCTGCGCGGGAGGCCGGGCACGCCGGTCGCGCTGAACCTCGGCGGCATCGCCAACCTCACCGCACCCGACGGCACCGCGTTCGACACGGGCCCCGCGGGCGCGCTGATCGACGCGGCGGTACGCCGTTTCACCGGCCGGGACTTCGACGCCGACGGGGCGCTGGCCGCTCGCGGCACCGTGCACGAGCCACTGCTGCGGCACCTGCTCGACGAGCCGTACTACGCGCGGCCCGCGCCGAAGACGACCGGCAAGGAGCTGTTCCACGAGGGCTATCTGCTCGCGGCCCTCGCGGACTTCGCCTCGTCGGCCGACGAGGACGTGACACCGGCCGACGAGGACGTGGTCGCGACCCTCACCCGGCTCACCGCGCGGACGGTGGCGGACGCCGTCCGTTCCCTGAGCGCCACCGGGTCCCCTCCCGCCGCCGGGTCCCCTCCCGCCGCCGGGTCCCCCCGCGTCACCGGGTCCCCGCGCGCCACCGAGGTGATCGTCTCGGGCGGTGGGACGCGCAATCCCGTCCTCATGGCGATGCTGGGCGCGGAACTGCGGGGAGTGCCGCTCCGCCTCTCCGACGGTCTCGGCCTGCCCGCGGCGGCCAAGGAGGCGTACGCCTTCGCCGTTCTCGGGTTCCTGACGGTGCACGGGCTGGCGGGCACCGATCCGAGGAGCACCGGCGCCCGGCACGCCGGCGTGCTCGGCTCGCTCACCCCCGGGCGGAGCGGCTTCCCCCAGATCCGCGCAGGCGCGGAACAGCCGGTGCGCCTGGTGCTGAAGTGACTTGAAACGGGGTCCTCTCATACGGCTTTCACCCACACCTCATACGGTGGGGCCATGACGCAGGCGACTCCCCCCGGCTGGTATCCCGACCCCGGGCAGACAAGTGACGGTCCCGCCACGCAACGCTGGTGGGACGGCAGTACATGGACGGACCAGACCCGCCCCGCGGAGTCGGCCGCCGCATGGGGTCCTCCGGCGTACCCGCCGGGCACCCCGTACGGCGGCGCGAAACCGGGCGGGCCCCGGCGCGGAGTGCGTACGGCGATAGCCGTGGCCGCCGCCGTCGCGGTGCTCGCGGGCATCGGCGGCGGTGTGTACGCGCTGACCTCCGATGACAGTACGGACAGCCCCGAGCAGAGCAGCGCCCGGCCGACGCCGTCGCTGCCGGGCGGCCCGCAGGGCCAGGACGGCGGTGGCCAGGGTGGTCCCGGCGGCCAGGACGGCGGCGAGAGCGGGGTCCCGCAGCCGCAGCAGTCGGAGGACGGCTTCGCGGCCGACCCCGTCAACGGCATCAGCCTCCCCGTGCCCGACGACTGGAGCGGCTCGACCATCCAGGTGGGCGCCCAGGTGACGTCCAAGGACTCCTACAAGTGCCCCGGCGACACCTCGGCGACCTGCACACGCGGGGGCGCCTACTCGGCCCCCGCGCTCGCCCTGGAGCTCAAGGCCACCACCGTGGAGGCCGCGGCCAAGGAGGACATCTCCAAGAACGCTGAGGAGTCCTACGGCGGCAAGAGCTACGGCAAGATCACCTCGCACGACGAGCTCCTCTCGAAGGCCGTCACCGTGGCGGGGCAGAAGGGCTACGCGGTCCGCTGGAAGGTCGTCACGAGCAAGGGCGCCGACGGCTACGTGGAGTCGCTGGTCTTCCCGGCGCCCGCCAACGCCAAGCAGCTCGTCGTCGTGCGCTTCGGCATCGACGTCGGCTCCGGCGCGCCCGAGCAGTCCGTGATCGACGACATCACCAAGGGCATCAAGGAGTCCGCGGGCGGCGGCAACGGCCAGGACGTCTAGGACGTAACCCCGGGCACACCCCGTGGGTACACCGGACGGCCGGGTGGGGCGCCTCTCCGCTCAAGAGGAACCCCACCCGGCCGGGGGGTGCGCGCCGCCCCCGTCCCCACGGTGCGGCGCGATCAGGTCACCGTCCAGTCATCCCTTGGACGGCGGCCTGAGTTCTAAGGGGGCCCGGAGAGCCCGAGGGCGGGCAGCAGGGCCACTTCGACATAGCGCAGCAGATACTCCGCGTCCGCGGGCCGCCCTTCGAGCAGGGGCCTGACCCGGAGCACGCCGAGCAGTTGCGCCGGCACGAACTCCAGCACCGGATGGTCGGCGGTGATCTCGCCCCGCTCGACCGCGCGTCCGATCATGGCCCGCAGCGCGTCGAGTTCGGGTTCCACGAGGGCGTCGCGCAGCGCGCGCTTCAGTTCCTCGTCCTGCATCACGGACTGCCCGAGCGCCTGCATGAGCCGGGTGTCCTCGTCGGACCGCTCGCCCGCCGTACGGGCGACGGCACGCAGGTCCCCGGCGAGGGAACCGGTGTCGATCCCGATGAACTTGGGGCAGTGGTTGGCGCGCAGCGCGGCGGCCACGAACTGCGGTTTGGTCTTCCACTGGCGGTAGAGCGTGGACTTGCTGCACCGGGTGCTGGCGGCCACCCCCTCCATGGTCAGCGCGTCATAGCCGCACTCGCGGACCTGGTCGAGCACGGCGTCGAAGAACTCCTGCTCACGCTGGGGCGTGATCTTGGAGCGGCGCGAGGCGGCGACCGTCTCCGGTCCCTCCGCTGCCTGCGACGTCATGGCTCTTCTCCTCGCTCGTCCCGGCGCCCTATCGATACGCCAGTGTACCGGAACGGCTTCGTATCGGTACACTGGCGTATCGATGAGCCTTGGACAGGACCCACCCCTGTGTCGAGTGGATCCCCTCCTGGGCTCACCACGCAACAGCATCGTCGAGACCGTCAAGCAAAGGGGCCGGGGGATGGAACTCCCAACCGAGCCTGCACAGAAGGGATCCGCCGCGATACCGCGGCCACCCCTTGTCCGTGAGGTCCTGCTCGTCGCGGGACTCTTCCTCGTCTACAAACTCGGCAGGCAGCTGGCCACCGGCCACACCGCCGAGGCCTTCGGCAACGCCCACCGCGTATGGGACCTGGAACGGTTCCTCCACCTGCCCGGCGAGGGCTCCGTGCAGTCCGCCGTGCTGCACGGCGACACCCTCGTCCACCTCGTCAACACCTATTACGCGACAGTGCACTTCCCCGCCACGGCGGCCTTCCTGGTGTGGCTGTACCTGCGCCGCCCCGGGCACTACGTGTGGGCCCGCCGGGTGCTCGCCGCGGTCACCGCCGCCGCCCTGGTGGTGCATCTCACATTCCCGCTCGCACCGCCGCGGATGCTCGCCGCGACGGGCCTCGTGGACACGGGTCAGGTGTACGGACCCACGGTGTACGGCGCCTCGCCCGCGACCGACACCCTTACGAACCAGTTCGCGGCGATGCCGTCGCTGCACTTCGGCTGGGCCCTGATGGTCGCGATCGGCCTGATCGTCGCGACCCGCTCCCGGTGGCGGTGGCTCTGGCTGCTGCACCCGCTGGTGACCCTGCTGGTGATCGTCGGGACGGCGAACCACTACTGGCTCGACGCGATCGTGGCGGGTGCCCTCCTCGGTATCGTCCTCGCCGTCGTCCGCCCGCCCCGCGGGGCCCCGGCTGCCGCCGGGGACGGTCGGAAGGCCGAGGGCTCCCGGGACACAGGGAACGCCGGCAGCCCCGTACCGCACGCGTCCGGTGGGCAGGACGCCCCCGGCGGCGTACCGGAAGCGCCGGAGCTCGTGGGAGCGCGGCGATGAGCGCGACCCTGCTCGCCGTCGTCCTGTCGCTGTTCTCCGCGGTCGCCTACGCGGGCGCCGCGGTGGCACAGGAGCGGCTGGCCTCCCGGACCACGGACTCCGGAGTACTGCGTCTGCTGGGCCGCGGCGCCTGGTGGTGGTCGGTGGGTCTGAACGCCGGCGCCGCGCTGCTGCACGTGGCCGCCCTGAAGTACGGGACCCTCACCCTCGTCCAGCCGCTCGGCGCGCTGACGCTGGTCGCCGCGGTGCCGCTGGGCGCGCGGCTGGCGGGCCGGCGGGTCACCACGGTCGAGTGGCGCGGTACGGCGCTGACACTGATCGGGCTCTCCGCGGTCCTCGTGACGGCGTCCGGGCCCGCGCCCGACGACGTGCTGAGCGTCCCGCAGGCGCTGGCCGTGACGGGCGCCACCGCGACCCTCATCGGCGTCCTGGCCCGGCCGGGCGCCCGTCCCGGGCTCCGGCACGCGTCCGCGTCCGGCTTCGCCTCGGGGGTCGCGTCGGCGCTCACCCAGACCGTGACGGTCGCCGCGACGGACCGCACGGGTCCGCTGCTCAGCGGGCAGGTGATCGTGGTGGCCCTGCTGGTCGCGGCCTTCGCCGCGGGCGGTCTGCTGCTGTCGCAGACCGCCTACAAGGGCGGACTCGGCGCGCCGCTGGCCGTGGTGACGCTGGCCAATCCGATCGCCGCAGTGGTCATCGGCCTGAGCCTGCTCGGTGAGCGGTTGCAGGGCGGGGTGGCGGGGCTGGTCCTCGCGGGGGCCGGGGCCGCGGTCGCCGCCTGGGGTGTGGTGACACTGTCGCGCTCCACGCCGGTGCCGGTGCCTTCGGCTGTGGCGGTGCCTTCGGCTGCGGCGGAGGAGGAGCAGCATCCGGTGGCGGCGGTCCTCGCCCTGGAGCCCGACTCGGCCGCGTACGAGCCCTCAATGCTGCCGCGGCAGCCGAAGCCGGGGCATCTCACCTCGCTGTGACACCCGCACCGTGGAACCGTGGATACGGGAAGGGCGGCTACGGATGTCCGCAACCGCCCTTCCCGTGCCGAACCACTGTGAACAGGGTCGGACCGGCGGTCAGCCGAACCCGCGTGAGTCCTGCTTGAGCGCCGTGTCGACGGTCAGTGCCGTCGCGATCACGAGGCTCAGCAGCGGCTCGGGCAGCTGGAAGTGGATCTGCAGGACGTAGTTGTCCGCGGTGGTGAACATCGTCTTCGCGAGGCCCTCCCAGGTCTTGGTGATCCGGGCGACCTCGGTGTCGGAGTGGTCGACGATCGCGAAGTTCCACGCGCGCCAGTTCTCCGCCTTGATCGCGCCGACCTGCTGCCCGTCGACCTTGATCGCGAAGTTGATCTTCCCGAACATGTTCTGCTGGGCTATCTCGCCGATCGGCGAACCGTCCGGACGCGCCACGAGCACGCGGGACTTCAGGAACTTGCGCGGCCGGGTCAGCAGCAGCTGCGGCTGACCGTACGCGTCCCGGATCTCCAGCTTGTGCGTCATGAACTGGTCGATGCTGGCGACGAAGCGCAGCACCTTCTTCAGCGCGCTCTGCCCGACCTGGACGACCGAGCCGAGCTGGTTGCCCTGCTGGTCCATGACCTTGTACTCGTTGGTCAGCTCGATCAGCTTGGCCTTCTGGTTCACCACCAGGACCGGCTCGGTGAACAGGGTTCCGCCGCCGGCCGAGTTCGGCGCGACGCCGGCCCGCTGCTGCACCTGCTGCTGCACACGCGGGTCGGCACCCTGCGGCGGCTGCTGCGCCTGCTGCTGGTCCTGGTTGGTGTGCTCGGTCCACTGGGTTCCGTCCCAGTACCGCAGGGTCTGGGGCGCACCCTGCGGATCCGGATACCAGCCTGCAACTGTGTTCGAATGCGTGGTCACCGGGGCAGACTACCCCGACACTGCAGGTACATGACCAATAGGTGTACCTCCTAGGCCGTCGCGATCGCCGGGTCGCTGACGCCCACCCGGCCGTTCTCGACATGCCCGGCGAACCGGCGCAGGAACGAGGCGTCCGCGTCGGAGACGACGGTGAGGTCGTACCAGCGCCTGCCGGCCCGCAGGTCCACGGTGTGCTTCACGGTCGCGCCGGGCCGCACCTTGAACGACCTGGGCCTGCCGCCGTAGCCGTCGGTGAGCTTGAGATTCACCGTGCGGGCCCCCTTGTTGGCGAGGGTCAGCTCGATGTCGTCCCCGTCGTGCCGGGCGGTGACCTCGGGTCCGGCGGCCTTTCCGGGCCCCTTGAAGACGCGTACGAAACCGTTGGGCCCGTGCACGGTCAGGTCGTACGAGCCGTGCGAGTACGCGGAGTTCCAGGTGTCCGGGACGCTCTTGCCCGCCTCGGTGGTGTACGTCCAGGGGCCGTCGGTGCGGTTTCCCGAGGTCACGTGGAAGGAGGCGCCGGCCTTCTTGCCCGAGGCGAACGTCAGCGTGAACGTCCCGGCCTTCGGGTCCGCCGAGCCGTCGATCCAGGGCGCGTACCGGAGCGGGCGGGCGAGCCGCAGACCGCGCTCCTGCCGGGGCAGCTTCGGGTCGGCGGGCGGGGTCGGCCTGTAATCCGGGTGCCGGTCCTTGTCCTGCGGCTCGTACGCGTCGGTGTCCGGGAGGCGGGCCGGCTCGCTGTCCTTGCGGGAGAAGTCGAACGCGGCGGTCAGGTCACCGCAGACGGCCCGGCGCCAGGGTGAGATGTTGGGCTCCTCGACACCGAAGCGGCGCTCCAGGAACCGGATGACGGAAGTGTGGTCGAGGGTCTCGGAGCAGACGTAACCGCCCTTGCTCCAGGGCGAGACGACGAGCATCGGCACGCGCGGGCCGAGACCGTAGGGACCGGCGACGTACTTCGAGCTGCCCGCGAAGAGGTCGGGGCCGACGTCGACGGTGGACTTGCCCTGGTCGGCGGAGCGCGGCGGCAGCGGCGGCACGAGGTGGTCGAAGAAGCCGTCGTTCTCGTCGTACGTGATGAACAGGGCCGTCTTCGCCCATACCTTCGGGTCGGCGGTGAGCGCCTCCAGGACCTGCGAGATGTACCAGGCGCCGTAGTTGGAGGGCCAGTTGGAGTGCTCGGAGAACGCCTCGGGGGCCGCTATCCAGGAGACCTGCGGCAGCTTGCCGCCCACGACGTCGGCACGCAGCTGGTCGAAGTAGCCCTCGCCCTTGCGGGCGTCGGTGCCGGTGCGGGCCTTGTCGTACAGCGGGTCGCCGGCCTTGGCGTTGCGGTACTTGTTGAAGTAGAGGAGCGAGTTGTCGCCGTAGTTGCCGCGGTAGGCATCCGAGATCCAGCCCCAGGAGCCGGCCGCGTCCAGGCCGTTGCCGATGTCCTGGTAGACCTTCCAGGAGATTCCGGCCTCCTCCAGGCGCTCGGGGTAGGTCGTCCAGTCGTAACCCAGCTCGTCGTTGCCGAGGACCGGGCCGCCGCCCTTGCCGTCGTTGCCGGTGAAGCCCGTCCACATGTAGTAGCGGTTCGGGTCGGTGGAACCGATGAACGAGCAGTGGTACGCGTCGCAGACCGTGAAGGTGTCGGCGAGCGCGTAGTGGAACGGGATGTCCTCACGGGTCAGGTACGCCATGGTCGTGGCGCCCTTCGCGGGGACCCACTTGTCGTACTTGCCCCCGTTGTAGGCGGCGTGTCCGTCGGGCCAGCTGTGCGGCAGGCCCTCCAGGAACTGCATGCCCAGGTCGTCGGCCTCCGGGTGGAAGGGCAGGAGGTCCTTGGTGCCGTCGGACTGGTGCCACACGGATTTGCCGTTGTCGAGCGCGACCGGGTGCGGGTCGCCGAAACCGCGGACACCTCTGAGCGCACCGAAGTAGTGGTCGAAGGAACGGTTCTCCTGCATGAGGACGACGACGTGCTCGACATCCTCGATGGTGCCGCGGTGGTAGCCCGCGGGGATCGAGGCGGCCTTGGCGATGCTCTCCGACAACGCGGTGAACGCCGCGGTACCGCCCGCGAGCTGCAGGAAACGGCGCCGATTCACTTCGGTCATGACTGGGTGACCTCTCGTCCTGACGGGTACGGGGGCGACTGACGGACGGACCTGCGCATGCCGGAACCTGCGCTATCGGAGTGTTCCAAGAGCAACAAACGTCAGGGAAGGCCCGCGTGGCGTCTGTGTGAAAGACGGCGGTACGTGAGGTGCCGGCCGGAGCGCGAGGTCGCCTCCGCCCCGGCCGTCGGACCCGGGACGGAGCAGCGCTGTCCCCTCGCCCGACGCCCGGAGGGGGTGCCGACGGTTCTCCACGCGTCGGCACGGATCAGTAAACTGCCCAGCACTATCCAGCGGCGGGCGCGCGCCCCCTTCAGGGAGCGCCCCTTTCAGGGAGCACCACATGGCGGCGAAGCGACCTGGCGGGCGACCTCTGCGCGTCGGAGTGGTGGGGGTCGGCCAGCGCGCCCCGCTGGCCACGCTGGCGAACCGGCCGGGCGTCGCCCGGGTGGTGTCCTGTGCCGACCCGGACCCCCGCGGCCGGAAGGACGCCAGGCGTCTGTTCGGGCCGGACGTCGTGGTGCACGAGCGGTACGAGGACATGCGCGACGACGGCCTGGACGCGGTGTTCGTCCTCACCCCCGACCATCTGCACACCGGGCCCGCGCTGTTCTTCCTCGACGCCGGGACCGCGGTGTTCGTGGAGAAACCCCTCGCGATCAGCGTCGAGGACTGCGACTCCCTGCTCGCCGCCGCCTTCCGCTCCCGCACCCGCCTGTACGTCGGCCACAACCTGCGCCATCTGCCGATGCTGCGCCGGATGCGGGAGCTGATCGACAAGGGTGGGATAGGCACCGTGCGTTCCATCTGGTGCCGCCACTTCGTGGGTCACGGCGGGGACTTCTACTTCAAGGACTGGCACGCCGAACGGGCCCACACCAACGGGCTGTTGCTGCAGAAGGGCGCGCACGACCTCGACGTGATCCACTGGCTGGCCGGCGGCTACACCCGGGACGTCGTCGCCCACGGCACCCTCGCCGTCTACGGCGACAACCCGCGCCGCCCCGCGCGGACACCCGTGCCCGACGGCGAGCGGATGCCCGACTGGTACGACCCCGGCATCTGGCCGCCGTCGGCCCTGCGCGATCTCAACCCGGTCATCGACATCGAAGACCTCAGCATGATGCTCGGCCGCCTCGACAACGGGGTGCTCACCAGCTATCAGCAGTGCCACTTCACCCCCGACTACTGGCGCAACTACACCGTCATCGGCGACGAGGGCCGCCTGGAGAACTTCGGCGACGGTATCGACGGCGACCCCGCCACCATCAAGGTCTGGAACCGGCGCCGGTCCGGCTACCGTCAGGACGCCGACCTCAGCGTCTTTGTCCCCGCGCAGGAGGACGGTCTGCACGGCGGCGCGGACCGGGCGCTGGTCGACGAGTTCCTGCGCTTCGCCGCCACCGGAGGTCCCACCGCGACCTCCCCGGTGGCCGCCCGCGAGGCGGTGGCCTGCGCGGCGGCGGCGACGACCTCACTGCGCACGAACGGCACCCCGGTCGCCGTAGCCGCGCCGGCCCCGGCGCTGGTCGACTACTTCGACCACCACCAGACCGTCCCGCCGTCGCATGCGCGGCGGACGGACGACGGTCCTGCCTCCTGACCTGGGCGTACGTCTCTTGCGGCGAGCTACTCGGCAACAGGGGCCGCGGTCATGGGCGAGTCGCTTCGGCCGGAGGCCGTCATGGCGAGCGCGAAGACCAGGTCCAGTGCGCCGGGACGACCGGCGGCCCCGTCGTGCGGGGGCAGGTGGAGGCCGCCGGCGTGGGTGCCCAGCGTTCGGTGCAGTGCGATGAAGGCGCCGGCCTCGGCGAGGACGCCCGCCGGTTCCAGGCGGTTGTGGTGCCAGGGATCGCAGGCCCAGACGACCTCGGCTTCGGTGGAGGCGACCTTCTGCACCAGTTCCGGCAGGACGTCGGTGATCCGGTCCGCCCCGAACCGGGTGAGGAAGGTGAGCCGTCCCGCGGAGCGCTCCGGGTCCAGGCGGTCGATCAGGCCGAGGACGGCGTCATGGGTGGTGTCGGCTTCCACCACCACACCGACCGGGTTGCTGATCCGAGCGGCGGCACCGACCGGCACATGGCCGGCCCCGGCCGAGGAGTGGTGCAGCCAGACCATGTGGGCCACGGGGTCCCACCGGTCCCCGCCGGGGACGTCGGCCAGGTACAGGGCGGATTCGCCCGCGAGGACGGGACGGCTGACGGCGGGCCGCAGCAACACCGCGGGCCTGCCCGCGCAGGCGTGCAGGAAACTCAGTGCGGACCCGATCCTGCTGGTCAGCGGCTCGTAACGGGCGCGCTCCGGGGAGTTCGCGACGAACGCCCGGTTCAGTTCATGCGCCCACGACACATCCGGGCGGACCTCACTGCCGAACGCCCGCACCAGGTTGAGGGCCACGGCCGACGCCTGGTGGACGTCCCGGGTCCGGGCAGGCCCGGCGCGTCCTGCGGCGGGGGGCGCGTGGATCTCGGCGACGGGCACGACCGGGACGCCGAGCGCGTAGGACAGGACGACCATGCCCTGTGCCAGCACGGTCAGTTGCCGGGTGAGGTGCTCGACGCGGGGAACCGCCCCCGGCGGAGTGCTGCTGCCCGCGTGGAGCAGGAAGCCCTCGCCCCGAGCGGCGGCGGCCAGTTTCCCGCGCAGCTCCCCGGCCTCTCCCGGCCACATCAGGGGCGGACACGCTGCGGCGTCGGTCTCAGTCCCGGCCTCGCTCCCGGTCCCGTCCCGCGGTGACCACGGCGGCATCGGTGACATCGGTGGCAACAGAACGGAGTCCCCCCTCCTTTCGCGGCCGGCGGTTCACAGCAGCAAGAGTTTGCCCCCGCCCAGCCACTCGTCCAGCGGCTCCCGCATGGTGTGCTCCGACGGAGGGTGGAAGGCCAGGGCACGACTGGCGGCCAGCAGGTCCACTCCGTGGCCGTCGCGCACGAAGGACATGCCGCCCATCAGCTCCAGGACCCGGTCCGTGGCCTCCGCGATCGCCCGCTGGGCGGTGTACCGGACCAGCAGGATGCGGCCCATGAGTGCCTCCTGGGGTGGGCCGTCGTCCAGCTCACGGGCGACGGCCTCGACAGCGGCCGACACCGTCTCCAGCGGGCCGAAGGCCGTCACCCGGTCGCCGGCCTGTCCTCGTCCGCCCGCGAAGAGCCGCTCCACCTGGCCGGTGGCGATGCCCACGTACGCGGCGGTGATCAGGATCAGGAAGCGTGCCATGAGCGAGTTCAGCCGGCCGGCCGCCTGCTCCGGGTCGCCCAGCGGGACGACCATGTGGTCCGGGACGAACACGTCGTCCAGCACCACGGCATCGGTCTGCGCGGCCCGCAGGGCGTGGTTGCCCCAGAAGGGCTCCCGGCGCAGTCCGGGCGCCTCGGCGGGCACCATCACGATCAGCAGCTCGCCCGCGTACGGCGAATCCGGCGGCCCGGGTGCCAGCAGGGTCAGCAGGCCCATCGATCCGACCAGGGAACAGGGCCGTTTGGAGCCGGTGAGCCGCAGACCGCCGCCCTTCGCCGCGGCCACCTCGATGCCGGGTGCGAAGAGCTGTCTGCCGGACGCGCCTTCGGCACCGCAGGAGGAGACGAGCAGCCGTCGGCCGACGATCGCCGAGAGCACGTCGGCCGCCCCGTCGCCCAGCACGTGCGCCAGCCAGGCCACCTTGTAGTGGTGCATGGTGGACGCCACGGCCAGCGAGGGGGCCCGGCTGCCCACCGCCCGCTGCAGACGCGCCCCTTCCAGGCAGCTCAGGCCGCCTCCGCCCAGGGCGACGGGGATGAGGACGTTGCCACCGCCGGCTTCCCGGAACTCCTCGATGACATGGGTGTCGGGATCCTCCACGGCCGCCGTGCCGAGCTCGGCCAGCCGGTCGTCGAATCCGGGCAGCGCCTTGTCGAGGACGGCCCGCTCGGTGGTGAGTATGTTCAGCATGGTGACTCTCCTCGTCACAGTGCGTACGAGAACCGGACACGGTCCTCCCCCGGGCCGTCCCAGTCCTTCCAGACGGGCAGGCCCTCCGTATCCGCCAGGGCCCCCGCAGCCGCCGGGGCTTCCCTGTCCGCCGGGCTCCGCGCGTCCGGCAGGCGCTCCCTGTCCGGCGGGCCCGCCGACGGCAGGGGAACCGGCTCGAACCCCGTCGCGAGATGGAAGCGCTGGGACCGGGTGTTGCCGGGCGACACGACCGCGGTGACGGTCCGGCACCCCCGCTTTCCGGCCAGCTCGAAGAACCGTCTGTAGAGCACACCGCCGAGGCCGGACCCGCGGTGGCCGGGGGCGACCGCGATGAAGTGGGTGTGCGCCTCCCCCGGTTCGGAGGGCGAGACGATACCGACCAGGAATCCGGCGAGCACCCCCTGACCGGTCACGGCCGCCAGGCTGGTCGCGTGGAAGTGGCGCAGGAACAGCCGGGGCAGCATGTGGGCCACCGGGCGGCCCCACCAGTCGTCCACCTGGGCGATCAGCGAGGGATAGTCCGACTCCCGGAGTGCACGGATGCGCGGTGCGGTCATCTTCGGGTCCTGCTCCTTTCCCGGATCACTTCTCGGGTCACTTCTCAGTCACGTCCCGGGGCACTTCCCGGGTCACTGTTCCTCGGTTCGGGGCGGTTCGGCGGGCCGTGCCGAAGCGGGGCTCAACTGCCCGTCCACGAACAGCAGTTGGGGCACCTTCTCGCGAGCACCGCACTCCAGCACCAGGCCGACCACCAGCATGTGGTCACCGAGCTCGATGAACCGCACGGCCCGGCAGGCGAAGTACCCGACGGTCCCGGCGATGCGTACACCGCCGGTCACCGTCTCGCCCTCGGTACGTACCTCGGTGAAGCTCTCCGCGCCCAGCGGGCGGTTCCGGTTGGCGAACCACCGGGCCAGCTCGGCCTGTTCGGCGGCGAGGACGTTGACGACGAAGCCGCCGGTGCGCTCCACCAGCCCTCTGATCCTGGCGTCGTGCCGCACGCCGAAGGACACCAGCGGGGGTTCGAGCGACAGGGTCGTGAAGGAGTTGACCGTCATACCGTGTATGTGGGGCCCCAGCCCGCTGGTCACCACGGTGACCCCCGTGGGAAGACAGCGGGCCGTGGTGCGCAGGAGCGAGGCGGTCACCGGCTCCGCGGCCGTGGCGTGGATGGTCAACGGAATTCCCCCTCCGCCGGGAGCGCGTCGGCGCCGAGCAGCACCGCGGCCAGATGGGACATGCCGGCGCCGAGCAGGACGTACTCCTGCGGGGTGCCCGGGCCGGTGGCGGGCTCCGCGGCGCCGAGCCGGTCGGCGAGGTGGATCAGGGGGTCGCTGCCCTGGCAGTGGGCGATGCGGCCCACGCTGTCCATCGCGATGCGCCGGCTGTCGAATCCGACGTCGGCGAGGTACATCCCCATCACGTTGCGCGCGAAGTTGCTGGGCAGGACGAGCGACCTGTCCGGCCGGACGCGGTGCCGGTCCGACAGGCCGGTGAACAGCTCCCGGTAGGCGGCCAGGCGGGCGGTCAGCCGCTGGTGCGGCGGTGCGTCCCGGCGTTCCTCGGCCGTGCCGTGGTGGGCCATCGCCAGGATCGGCAGCCCCGGTGCGTCGGCGGAGACCAGGGCGGCGGCGGCCCCGTCACTGGCGACGGCTGCGCCGCCGGCCACGAGGCGCTCCCCGCCGGTCGAGAAGTCGGCCAGGTCACCGCTGATGACCATGACGTGCCGTGCGGTGCCGTCCCGGACCAGTGAGGCCGCGTTGCCCAGCGCGAACATCGCCGTGGCACAGTCCATCAGACCGAGCGTGGCGACCGTGGCGCCGGTCATGCCGGTCTCCCGGAGCAGGTCGGCGACATCGCGGTGGGCGCTGCGATCGTGCGGGAGGGAGTCCGTGGCGAGCAGTACCGTGTCCACGGCCTTGCCCGGGACGCCGGCTCCGGCCAGGCACTTCCGCGCGGCCACGGCCATCAGCTCCACCAGTGGCGCCTGCGACCAGCGGTAGAGGGAGAACCCGGCCGCCGGAGAGGTCAGTTCGGCCGCCACGTCCGGCGCGGCGCTCAGTTCCGGCAACTCCGTCACAGGAGCCTCGTACTCGCCCAGTTCGTAGGCGGCGGCGCACAGCCGCGGCGTGATCACTGCCCGGCCTCTCGCGACGCCCGCCCCGCCGCACCGGACGCCTGCGCGGCCAGTGCCGTGAACCGGTCGGCGAGACGGTCCACGGTGTTCCTGTCGTACAGGGCGGTGTCGTACTCGATCCAGCCGGAGGCGCCTTCGGGGGCGGGGTGGATCGCGATCGTCAGAGCGTAGCGGGCCACGCCCTTGTCGACGTCGGACGTGGAGACGACGGCGCCCCGCGCCGCGCGGGGCCCGGCCGGGCTGTCGAACACGAACGCCACGTCGAACAGCGGGTGCGGGCCGGGGAGCCGGCGTTCGGCCGTGATCAGCTCCCCCGGGTAGGACGCGTGCCGCAGCCCTCTTTTCGACGCCGTGTGGGCGGCCCTGATCCGCGCCCCCCAGGTGCCGTCGCCGGGATCGCGCAGGCGAAGCGGCAGTACGTTGAGCAGGTAGCCGACGGTCCGCTGCGCGTCGGGTCCGTCCCGGTTGGCGGTGAAGGTGCCGAGCAGCACGTCGGGTCGGCCGCCGGACGCGGCGAGCGTGGCCCACGCGACGGCCGCCCAGCCGGCGTAGGCGGTGGCGGCCGAGCCCCGGGCCGCTTCGGCGATGCCCTGGGCCACGGCGCCGGGCAGGGCGAAGTCCACTCGTGCTCCGGTGCCTGGGGCAGTCTGTCCCCGGGGGCGGTCGGTGGCGAGCGGCGGCGGGGCGCCCGCCAGTTCGTCCGCCCAGAAGCGGGCCGCCGCCCGGCCCTGCGGTCCGGCGGTCGTTTCGGCCTGCTCCACGGCGAAACGACTGAAGGGACACGGCGCCGGAGCGGGAACGGCGTGGTCACGGGCGAGTTCGTCGAGCAGCAGCTCGAAGGACCAGGCGTCGAACACCACATTGTGTACGACGACGAGCAGCCAGGCCTCCTCGGCGGAGGCTCCCTCGGCCAGGGCCACCCGCAGAAGCGGCCCTTCGGCCAGGTCGAACGGGTCGTGCGCCAGCTCACGGGCCAGGGCGTGCGCCTGCTCCGGCCCCTCGGGGCAGCGGGTGCGGACCAGTCGGGGCGGCAGGTCCTCGTGCACCTCCGGCCGCACCGCGCCGCTGTCCTCCTCGACGTGGAAGGTGGTGCGCAGCGCCTCGTGGGCGCGGACGAAACCCTGGACGCGTTCGGCCAGCAGGTCGAGGTCGACCGGGGCCCCGGTCAGGCGCACGGCCTGGCAGACGACGTCCACGGGCCGGCCCTCGGCCAGGTGGTGTGCGCGCCACAGCCGCTCCTGGCCCGGGGTCAGCCGTTCTTGAGCCCGGGGTTTCTGTTCACGTAACCGGGCTCGGAGCAGGTTCAGTTGCTCAGGGCTGAGCGCGGCGAGCCGTGCGGCCAGCCCCGCGGGGACACCGGCGGTCATGCGTAGCGCCTCCGTAGTTCGTTGAGGTGGCTCAGGCTCTCGACGACGAGTTGTTCGTCGACGCCGAAGTCGATGAGACAGGCGATCTCGTTGACGCCCATGCCTTTGAAGCGGTCGACCACCGCGGTGCAGGAGTCGGGGGTGCCCAGCAGCGCGCCCTTCTCGAAGTACTTGTCGAAGGCGAAGTCGATGAGCTGGTCCTGGTCGGCCTCGGACATGTCCCGTACGCCGGCTCCCGGAGCAAGGTTCTTCTTCTGCGAGTCGATGACGGTCAGGAAGGAGCGCAGATAGTCCGTGAAGGGCGGCCGGACGGTCTGCCGCACCTCCTCCAGGTCGGTGCCGATGAAGGTGTGCAGCATCAGCGTGACGGTGACGTCGTCCGGGTCGTGCCCGTAGTCCTGGAGGGTTTTGTAGTAGAGGGCGAGCTTGTCCTCCAGCTCCTCGTTGGTCATGTCGATCAGGGCGGTCAGTACGTTGCAGCCGAGGCGGCCGGCCGTCTCGAAGGTGTCCGGGCTCTTGGTGCAGGTGAGCCAGATCGGCAGCTGGGGCTGGACCGGCTGGGGGTGCAGTTCCAGTTCGACGTGGTTCCCGAGGGCGTCCTGGGCCGAGACCGGTGCGCCTTCCCAGAGTTCGCGGATGGTGTCCACGGCGTCGAAGGTGCGCTGTCGCCGGTCCTGCCAGCCGTCCGGGTTGATGGCGAAGTCCACCGGGCTGAACCCGGTGGCCAGGGCGATGCCGGCCCGCCCGTGGGACAGGTTGTCGACCACCGCCCACTCCTCGGCCACCCGGATCGGGCTGTGCAGGGGCAGGACGACGCTGCCCGCGCGGATACCGAGGCGCCGGGTGGCGCCGGCCAGCGCGGCTCCCAGTACCGAGGGGTTGGGGTAGAGGCCGCCGAAGCGGTGGAAGTGCCGTTCGGGGGTCCAGATGGCGGTGAAGCCGTTCTCGTCGGCGTACCTGGCGGCGTCGAAGACGAACCGGTACTTGTTCTTCTCGTCCCCGGAGAAGAAGATCAGGCTGAATTCCATAAGTGTCAGGCCTCCTTGGCCCGGTCTTCGTGCAGCGCGTCGGACAGGAGTTGCTCGGCGTCCTGCGGAGCCAGCGCGGCCAGTTCGGCCAGTTCGGCCGCCAGGGCCTCGGTCGCGTCGTCGGCCGCCTCGGCCGGGCCGGTTGCCGCACGGGCCTCCAGGCGCTGCCGGACCGCGTCGGCCAGCGCCGCGGGTGTCGGCTCGGACAGGACGTCGGCCAGCGGCACCTCGACGGAGAAGTACCGGCGGATGTCGGACAGCAGCCGGACGATCAGGAGCGAGTCGCCGCCCTGCTCGAAGATGTCGGCCTGCGGCGACAGGCCCTCGCTGCCGAGCGCTTCCGCGATCAGCCGGGTCACCTGCGAGGTGAGATCGGCGGCGTCCGGGCCGATGTCCGGCAGGTCCTGGCCGGGTGCCGCGGACCCGTCGGCGGGCCGGCCGATCCGGGGGTCCCGCACCCACTGGTCGAGGCGGTGTCCGATGTCCCAGGTGGACACGGCCACATGGGAGACGTCGCGCAGGGTCAGCAGGCGGCGGACGGCTTCCAGGCCCTCCTCGGGCTGGATCGCCTTGTCGTCCATGCTGCGGCCGATCGCGGACAGGGCCCGCTTCTCGTCCTGGTGGTGCTGCCAGACGTCCCAGGCGGCGCTGATCCAGACGGTGCGGTCGAGGTCCCGGTTGGCCCGTTCGGCAGCGGCGTCCATGAAGTGGTTGGCGGCGCCGTAGGCCAGCAGCCGCAGTCCGCCGAGGACACCGGCCAGCGAGGAGAGCAGCAGGCAGAAGTCGACCCGCCGTCCGGCCAGCACCTCCTCCAGGGCGATCTGGCCGTGGGCCTTGGGCACGAAGTGCCACCGGCACTGTTCCACGCCGGACTCGGTGACCGGGCGGTCCCACCGCTCGCCGGGCAGACCCGCGGCGTGGATCACCCCGTGCAGTGCGCCGTACCGTTCCTCGACGCCCTCCACCGCCGCCCGCAGCGCCGGTGTGTCGGCCACGTCGGCGTGCACCAGGAAGGTGGTGGCCCCGGCGTCCTGGAGGGAGCGCAGGCGGCCGATCCGCAGGGCGGTCTCGTCGTCGGCCCCGTGGCTGTCGAGCCACGCGTCCCATTCCGCGCGGTCCGGCAGGGGGTCGCGGGTCAGCAGCGCGAGGCGGGCCCCGGTCTCGCGGTGCAGCCAGTGCGCGAGGAGCGAGCCGATCTCGCCTAGTCCGCCGGTGATCAGGTAGACGCCCTCGGGCCGCAGCCGTGAGGTGGCCTCCGCGGACCAGTCCGCGCGCACCGGCCGCAGGTCCGCCACCCAGCGCCTGCCGCCGCGCAGTGTCACGGCCAGCTCGGGGGGCCGGGTGCCGGCGATCTCCGCGGCCAGCGTGCGCAGCGACCGTTCGTCGGGGTCGGCGGGCAGGTCGAAGTGGCGGGCGCCGATGTTGCCGTGCTCCTGGCCGATGACCCGGGCGGCGAGTGCCAGGGGCGCCAGTTCGGCGACGGGTTCGGGATCGGCGGGGCCGACGGCGTAGGCCCCGGCGCTGACGATGTCGAGCTGGACGGGATCGGTGACGCCGTGTGCGCTGAGCGCCTTCACCAGGGCGATGAGGCTGTACAGCCCGTGGCGCTGGGCCTTTTCGAAGCGTGCCACGCCCCGTTCGGACGACAGCGGGGCGGTGGACCAGGCGTGGACCACGTGCCCGGGGAGCCGGTTCTCGGCGAGGAGTTCGGCGACCAGCCGGTGGTGGTCCTCCTCGGAGTCGGGCCGCACGGTGAAGGCGGTGCCGTCGCGGGAGTAGCCGCTGCCGGAGGTGACCGTCAGCACTTCACCGGTCAGGGCGTGTGCTGCCAGCCGGGCGGCGACACGGCCCGTTCCGGCTCCCGCGTCGGCGTCAGCGTCCATGTCGACGGCTGTGCCCGTGCCTGCGCCTGCGCCTGCGCCAGTGTCCGTGTCCGTGTCCGTGTCCGTGTCCGTGTCCGTGAAGAGCAGTACCGGCTCGGTGAGCGGAGCGGGCTCGGCGTCGAGTGTGCCGACGGCCTGGTGCCACACCGGCACGGTGAACCACTCGTCCAGCGGCAACTTGGGCACGGTGGTGGAACTGTCGCCGCCCGTCCCGGAGAGGCTGCCGGTGCCGGGCTCGACCCAATAACGGTTGCCCTCGAAGGGATAGGTGGGCAGCGGGACCTTACGGCGGCCCCGGCCGGCGTAGTAGCCCTGCCAGTCCGGGGTCAGGCCGAGCGCCCACAGGCGGCCCAGCGCCGCGGTGAGGGCGGGGAGGTCGGCCGCGGGGTCCTTGCCGCGGGCGGTGGAGGTGAGCACCGGTATGCCGGTCTCCCGGTCCGGGTGGCGCCGGGTGAAGGTGGCCAGGGTGTGACCGGGTCCCACTTCCACGAAGACCTGGTCCCCCTTGGTGAGCGCCGTGGCCACGTCGTCCGCGAACCGGACCGGCGCGCGCAGGTGGGCGCCCCAGTAGGCGGGGTCGGTGGCCTCCTCGTCGCGGATCCAGGTGCCGGTCAGGTTGGACAGGAAGGGGATCCGCGGGCGGCGCGGCCCCACCTCGCGCAGCAGCCGGGTGAGGGGTTCCACCGCCGGTTCCATCATCGCCGAGTGGAAGGCGTGCGAGGTGGCGACCTTGCGGTGGGTGATGCCGTCGGCGGTGAGTTTGGCGGTGAACGCCCGCATGGCGTCGTGGCTGCCCGCCACGGTGCACACGGTGGGCTCGTTGACGGCCGCGAGATCCACCCCGTCGCCCAGGTAGGGGGTCAGCTTCTCGGGGCCTGCCATCACGGCAGCCATCGCTCCCTCGGGCAGGGCGTCGATCAGCCGACCCCGCTCGGCGACCACCTGCAGCGCGTCCGGCAGGTGGAACACCCCGGCCAGCGTGGCGGCGACGTACTCGCCGATGCTGTGCCCGATGAGGGCGGCGGGACTGATCCCCCAGGCCATGTACTGCCGGGCCAGCGCGTACTCCACCGCGAACAGCGCGGGCTGGGTGAGACGGGTGCGCCTCAGGTCGTACCGCTCGTCCCGCTGGTCGCGCTGGTGGCGCTGGTCGCGCGAAGCCGGGTGCAGCGCGTCGCGCAGGTCGAAGCCGAGAGAGGGTTCGAGCAGTTCCGCGCACTCGTCGAGAACCCGGCGGTAGACGGGCAGTTGCTCGTACCAGCCCCGGCCCATGGCGGGGTACTGCGCGCCCTGGCCGGGGAGCAGGAAGGTGACCGGCCGCGGGGCGGGGTGGCCGGAGTCCTGGTGGACGTGCCGGGGTTCACCGGTGCGCAGCGCGCGGACGGCGGTCTGCCGGTCCGGCGCCGTGACCACGGCCCGGTGGTCGAAGGTGTGCCGGGTGGTGGCCTGGGTGTACGCGGCGTCGTCCAGGTGCGTGTCGCCGAGCGGGCTCCGCAGCGCGGCCTCTCCTGGTGCGGTGGCCTCCAGGTGGTCGGCGAGCGCGAGACGTGCCTTCTCCAGCGCGGCCGGGGACTTGGCGGAGACCGGCAGCAGCACCACGGTCGGAGCGGGGGCGGCGCCCGGCGCCTCGGCGGCGGCGGGTGGTGCCTCCTCCAGGACCACGTGGGCGGTGGTGCCGCCCATGCCGGTGGAGGTGACGGCACAGCGCAGGGCCGAACCGTCGGCCTGCCACGGCTCGGCGGCGGTGGCCACCCGGAAGCGGGATCCGTCGGTGGCGCACTCCGGGTTCCACGCGGTGAAGTGCGGCATCGGCACGATCGTGCGGTGGTGCAGCATCAGCACGCACTTGATCAGGCCGGCCACCCCGGCCGCGGTGCTCAGGTGACCGATGTTGGCCTTCACCGATCCCAGGGTGAGCGGCCCGTCGGTGCCGTACGCCTGGCGGGCCGCCGCGAGTTCGATCGGGTCCCCCATCCTCGTACCGGTGCCGTGTGCCTCCAGATAGCTGACGGTGGCGGGGTCGACCCCGGCGACGCCGAGGGCCTCGGCGAGTACCGCGGCCTGTCCGGAGACGCCCGGAGCGGTGTATCCCGCGCGGTCGTTGCCGTCGTTGCCCACGGCCGAGCCGAGCAGCACGGCCCACACGGTGTCGCCGTCGGCCAGCGCGTCCTCCAGCCGTTTGAGGACGACGACTCCGGCGCCGTTGCCGAACACCGTGCCGTCCGCACCGGCGTCGAAGGGCCGTACCCGGCCGGAGGCGGAGGTGATGCCGTCGGGCTCGTGCAGGTAACCGGCCTCCTGCGGGAAGCGCAGGGCGACACCGCCGGCCAGCACGAGGTCGCACTCCTGGGACAGCAGGCTCTGGGCGGCCAGATGAACGGCGACCAGGGAGGTCGAACAGGCCGTCTGCACACCGAAGCTCGGGCCGGTCAGTTTGAGGTGGTAGGAGGCGCGGGTGGTGAGGTGGCCGGGGTCGTTGCCCATCAGGGTCGCCATGTCCTGCTGCATCCGCTCCAGCGAGCCGTTGAAGCCGCGCTCGCCGGTCAGCACGTTGTTCAGCAGGTACGTGCTGTGCAGCGAACCCGCGAAGACGCCGACGCGGCCCGGGTAGACCTCGGAGTCGTGGCCGCTGTGCTCCATGGCCGCCCAGGCGGTCTGCAGGAACAGCCGCAGCTGCGGGTCCATGCGCTCGGCCTCGCGGGAGCTGAGGAAGAAGAAGGACGCGTCGAACCGGTCGGTGTCCTCGACGACCGCGGCCCGGCGCACCCGGCGTGGGTCGGCGAGGGCCTGTCCAAAGACCCCCGCGGCCGTCAGCCGCTCCTCGTCGAGGTCGGTGATGTGCTCGGTGCCCGCGAGCAGGTTCTGCCAGTAGTCCTGATGGTTCCTGGCGCCCGGCAGACGGCAGTCCATGCCGACGACGGCGATGCGTCCGGCCGGTGAGGGGGCGTCCTGAAGCTCAGCCATGCGTGCCTCCTGGGGCGGTGCGGCGCTGATCGCCGACGGGCGGAGTGGGGTGGGTGACGGGCCGGGGAGTGGATTCGGAGTGGGTGGTGGGTCGGAGGACGGGTTCGGAGGGGGTGGTGGGTCGGAGGACGGGTTCGGAGTGGGTGGTGGGTCGGGAGGCGGGTTCGGAGGGGGCGGCGGTACGGACCGCCGCGCGGCGTGGTGTGCGGGCGGTCCGGCGGCGCAGGCCGCGGGCGGCCCCCTGGGCGGCGTCGTCGGACGGCGGCCCGTTGCGTTCCGCGGTCAGCCGGGTGACCAGGGCGGACAGGGCCCGGATGGTCGGGGCCCGGTAGAGATCGGTCATGCGCAGGGCGGGAACGAGGGAGCGGGTGAGGCGTTCGTGGACGGCGGCCATCCGCAGGGAGGTGCCGCCCAGATCGAAGAAGTTCTCCTCCGGGCCGGGCGCCCGGACACCGAGTGCGTCCCGCCAGGCCTCGGTGACGGCGTCCTCCACCGGCCCCCGCGTCGCCGGTGCGGGCCGGGCGCGAAAAGGCCCGGTGGCGGTGAGCGGATCGGGCAGGGCCGCGCGGTCGATCTTGTGGTTGGCCGTCAACGGCAGTTCACGCAGGGGCAGATAGGCGGTGGGCACCGCGTGATCGGGAAGCGTGCGGCGCAACTGCGCGCGGAGCGCGGCGGGTTCGAGCGCGGTGCCGTCCTCGAACACGACGTGGGCGGCGAGTTGACGTTCTCCCATACCGTCGGTGTACGGCGCCACCACCGCCTCGCGCACCTGCGCGAGCTGTTTGAGGGCGGCCTCCACCTCACCGGTCTCCACCCGGATCCCGGAGATTTTGACCTGCGTCCCCCGGCGCCCGACGAGCAGCAGCGTCCCGTCGTCCAGCCGCCTGGCCAGATCGCCCGTACGGTACGTCCTGCCGTCCGGGGCCGCGCCCGGGGCGAGGTACTCGCTGACCACGACGATCTCGCCCTCGCCGGGCCCGTGCACCGTGCGGCCGTCGTCGACCAGCCGGACTTCCGTCTCGGGCACCGCCCGGCCCAGCGGGAACACCCCGGTGGGCGGCCGGTAGGCGAGGTCGGCGACCCGCAACAGGGCGCAGGAGCACTCGGTGGAGCCGTAGGCCCCGGCCACCCGGCAGTGCGGCTCGAAGTGGCGCCGGCAGGTGTCGAGGTCGGCGAGGTGGAGGGTGTCGCCGCCGAGGGCGAGCACGCGCATGGCGGGCAACCGCACCCCACGGGTCTCCATGGCACGCGTCAGGGCCCGGAAGACCGGCAGCGTGGAGTGGTACACGGTGACCCGCTCGTCGGCCAGCCACCCCAACAGGCCGGTGACACCGAGCGTTCTGAGGTCCACCGGGTACAGCGCGGCCCCGTTCAGCAGCGCGGTGAAGGTGTCCTGGACCGCCGAGTCCCAGCTGTACGCGGACTGCAGGGAGAGCCGGTCGAGGGGGCCCACCCTCAGCCCGTCGGTCCAGACACGGGTGTGGTGCAGCACGTTGCGATGCGTCTGCGTGACGGGCTTGGGGCGGCCGGTGGAGCCCGAGGTGAACAGGACGTACGCCTCCGACTCCGGGCGCGCGGGGCTCTCTTCCGGCAGGGGGTCGTCGGTTAGGAGGGGCGCTTCCGGTACGGGCTCGTCCAGTACCGGCTCGTCCAGTGCGGGCTCGTGCCCGGCCAGGTCCGCGTACGGGAGCACCGGGCAGGACTGTCCGTCGGCGATCAGCCGGGCCGTCCCCATGTGCCCGGGGCCCGCGACGAGCGTACGGATGCCGGAGTCGGCGGCCATGCCGGCCAGTCGCGGTGGCGGATAGGCGGCGTCCAGCGGGACGTAGGACAGCCCGGCGCGCAGCGCACCGAGGAGGGCGCCGACCATCTCGGCTCCGTGCGAGAAGAGCAGTCCGACCCGGTCGCCAGGCCGCAGGCCCGCCCCGGTCAGAGCGCCGCACACGCGCGCGGACAGTTCCGCGGTCTGCCGGTAGGTCCGGCGGACGTCCGGAGTGACGACGGCCTCCCGGTGGGGGAAGGCGTCGGCGGTCCGCAGGAAGCGGTGGATCAGGGTGCCCGCCCGGTCGGCGTCCGGGAACGGGCGGTGGCCGGTGTCCACGACGGATACCGGAGCGGTGTCGGTCATGTGCGGCTCTCCTCGGCCGGTCCGTAGGCGAAGACCACCGCCGGGTGGGCCGGGCGTCCTCGCAGTTCGGCGTACGCGTCGGCGGCCTGCTCCAGCGGCAGCCGCGGAAGCCCCATCCGGTCGGGGCGAATGGCCCCGACGGCGATCAGGTCCAGGGCCCGCTGCAGGTTCTCGGTGACGGTCGCCTGGCCCCGGGGCGGGGTGACATCGGTGTATCCGCGGGCGTAGGCGAAATCGCGGTAACCGGCTCCGCAACGGGCCGCGTACCGCAGATCCAGGTTGCCCAGCCCGACGCTGAACTCGACCCGCGCGGCGAACCGTCCCACGCCGACCACCCGTGGCCGGTCGGGGGCGCGGGCGGCCCATCGGGCTGCCTCGGCCAGCGTGCCGCTCGTCTCTCCCGTACCGCAGAGGAAGACGCAGCGGGCACCTCCGGCCGGGGTCGGCGGGCCGGACGGGAAGGGCGCCTCCCACACCGGCACGCCCAGCGCCTCGGCCGTGCGCAGACGGCCGGGGCGCAGGTCGGTGACGCTGACCCGGTGCCCGGCGGCGGCGACGGTCTGGGCGATCAGCAGTCCGACCATTCCCGCGCCGACGACCGCGACTTCGTCGCCGGGCCGCAGTTCGGCGCGGTCGACGGCGTGCACGGCGGTGGCGGCCAGGTTGGCCACGACCGCGTCGGCGAGGTGCACGGTGTCGGGCACCGGTCGGCACAGCCGGTAGGGCACGACGATCACGTCGCCGTGGGTGGCCTCGCCCCATCCCATGGCGGTCACCCGGTCGCCCACCGCGAAGCCGGTCGCGCCGGGGCCGACCGCTTCCACCGTGCCCGCCGAGCAGTAGCCCAGCGGGAAGGTCTCGCCGGTGCCCATCAGCCGGTCAAGGTAGTGCAGTTCGGTGCCGGGACTGATCAGGCTGTATGCCGCGCGGATGCGCAGCTCGCCGGTGCCGACCGGCCCGACGCCCACCTCGACCGGCTCGGGCAGCGCGCCGCGGCCGGCCAGCAGTCGTCGCGACAGGACCGTGCGGGTGTCGACGGCGGAGGTCATCGGTTGCTCCCTCGGTCGGCGGCGGTCAGCCGGTCCGTCGGCGGGTCCTGGCCGGGTACGGCGATCCACCGCTCGTCCGGGACGATCTCCATCTCCTCCCGGTGACCGGGGATCGGGCCGTCCGGTACGGGCCTGCCGGACCTCTCGTACGAGGCACGGCGGTTGCGTTTGCGCTCCAGGCCGAGATTGAGCCCGGACAGGTCCGTGGGGCTGCCGGTGAAGAAGCCGTGGTCCCGGGCGGCGGCGACCGCGGCGGCACCGGCCTCGGTACGGACGAACACCCGGCCGTGCTTGAGTTCGCGCGCCCCGTCCACGCTGGCGGCGAAGATGTTGGGATCGCCGTCGCTGACGCTGACGTCGGCCAGACCCGACAGCCAGTCCCCGCACGACAGACAGCGGTACGTCTTGTTCTTCGCGAAGTCGCGCACGGCCTGCCAGAACGCCACCCGGTGGTCGCCGCCGTCCCGGGTGCCGATCGCGATCTCACCGGGGTAGTCGCCCTCGCGGTAGCGGAGCCGGACCACGGAGTCGACCGGGACCAGCGCGCGTTCCTCGATGACGGCCCGGGTGCCCTCGGGGCGGGTGCTGGAGGAGCAGGCGGGTTCGACCGCGAGCACGACGTGGTCGCGGGCCCAGCGCCCGGCGGCGGTGTCCATGGCCTGGAGCTTGCGCAGCGCCTGGATGTGGCAGGCGACGCCGACCACGGCCACGTCGGCGTCGGGTTCGGTGAGCATCACGTCGCGGAGCGCGCCCAGGTAGGGGGCGAGCTGGTACGTGGACTGCGCGGTCTCCGCCAGCAGTCGCGGCTCCCGGACCAGGGCGGGGGCGGCCCGCCAGGGCTGCTCCGGGTCCCGGCCCATCGTCAGCACGACGTCCGTGCCGAGCACCGTGAGGGCGGTCTGGAGGAGTGCGGTGAGGCTGCCGCCGCTCGCGGACGCCTCGAAGACGACGGGGTCGAGCGCGTGGCCGGCGAGCACCTCGGAGAAGATGCCGGTCCACCGCTCCCGCGGAGTACGGCTCCGGCCGAACAGCCTCGTCTCGGCGGCCGGGGTGCCCGGGTCGGCGCCGGGGCAGACGTCCAGGCAGTCCCGGCAGTCGCCGCAGTCGGACTCGGTCCATGAGGGTTCGGTGAGCACCGGATCAAGGTCCGAGAAGCCCACCACCCCGGCCGGGCAGGCGAGTTGGCAGGCCCCGCACACGGTGCACAGGTCCTTCTGCAGCACCGCTTCGGAGAGTTCCTGGAAGGTCATCGCAGGACCCCTCCCGCCTGGCGGGCTCCCGACTGACCGGCTTCTGCTTCGTCGGCATCGGAGACCGCGGTGGCGTCGGCGTCGGAGACCGCGGTGGCGAGGCCGTGGAGGAGGAATCCGAGCTCGTCCTCCGTCAGCAGGGCCGGTGGGACGATCTTGACGGTGGCGCCTTCCGGTCCCCCGCCGAACAGCAGCAACCTGGCCTGCGACGCGGCCTCGACGACCGCCTCGGCGCGCGCCGGGTCGGGTCGGCCGTTCCGCACGCAGTCGAAGGCCGCGAGGGCCCCGGCGGTGCGCACGGAGGCCATCCACGGGTGGTCGGCGGCCAGTTCGCCGAGCCGGTCGTCGAGCCGCTGCCCCAGGACCCTGGCCCTGGCCGGCACGTCCTGGTCGACCAGGGTGTCGAGGACCGCCGAGGCGGCGGCACAGCACAGCGGGCTGCCGGAGTAGGTCGACGTCTGCACCCCGGGGGGCAGCGCGTCCATGACCCGCTGTTCCCCCAGTACGGCGCTGATCGGGAAGCCGTTGCCCAGCGTCTTGCCAACCAGGGTCAGATCGGGGGTCTCTGCCATGAGTTCGGCCGTGAACATCCGCCCGGCACGGCCGAGTCCGGTGTAGATCTCGTCCAGCACCAGCAGGGCGCCCCGGTCGTGCGCGGCCCGGGCGATCCGGTCCAGCAGTGCCGGGTCGACGGTCAGCATCCCCTCGGTGACCTGGATCGGCTCCAGGACGACGGCGGCCACTCCCCCGTGGTGCTCGGCTTCGTCCAGTGCCGCGGTCAGGTCCGGCAGGACGGCCGCCGTCCCACCCGAGCCGTCCTCGTACGGACGCCGTGGATCGGGCAGTGTGGCGGTGAAGACCGGGCCGGGCGGCCCGGCGCTGAACCGCTTGAACTCGGCTCGCCAGGTGAGTGCCAGGGCCCCGGCGGTCTTGCCGTGGTATGCGTGGCGGAAGCTGACGACGGACCGGTGTCCCGTCGCCGCGCGGGCCACCTTCAGGGCGGCCTCGACGGCTTCCGCGCCGGTCACGGTGGGCAGCACCGCGGGCTCCCGGTAGGGGGACAGCGCGCCCAGTCGGCGGACCATCCGGATACGCGGATCGGAGTTCAGCTTGCAGCCGGTGTGGACGAGCCGGGTCAACTGGGCGGCGGCGGCCTCGACGACCGCCGGATGCTGGTGGCCCAGGGTGGCCGCCCCGCTGCCGGAGGTGCCGTCGAACCAGGCGGTGCCGTCGCCGGTACGGAGCCAGGGTCCGTGGCCGGAGCTGAACGCGGGGCCCGCCGTGGTACCGGTCGACCGGGCTTCGTAGGCCGTGCGTAATCGGTTGCTGTTCATCACAGGGTGACCTCATGGATCGCGGCGCCGACCGCCCGCAGGACGGCGGTGAAGCCGGGGAAGGACGTGGAGTGGCAGGCACCACCGGTGATCGTGGTGCGCCCGGGCAGAGCCGTGGCCAGGGTGGCCGCGGCCATGGCGATGCGGTGGTCCTCGAAACTGGGTACGGTCCCGGCGGACAGCACGGCGGTGCCGCCCGCCCGCGGCCCGTTCACCGTCAGCCCGTCCTGTTCCACGCGGACGCGGGCGCCGAAGGCGGCGGCCATCCGCGCGGTCGTGACGAGCCGGTCCGTTTCCTTGAACCGCAGTTCCCCGGCGCAGCGGATCGTCGACGTGCCGGGCAGCCGGGCCGCGACCACGGCGAGCAGCGGCACCTCGTCGATCAGGGCGTGCAGTGTCCCGGGGTCGTCGGCCGTCACCGCCCGGACGCCGTCCAGGCCGGCCCTGGTGACGACCGTACCGACAGGTTCGCCGCCGGCGGTGGTGCGCAGGTCCTGGTAGTCGATGGCCGCCCCGGCGCGACGCAGGACGTCGAAGAAGCCGGTCCTGGTCGGATTCAGGCAGACGTCGGGGATCCGCAGTTCTCCGGTGCCCCGCAGCAGGTGCGCGGCGACGGGATAGGCCGCGAGCGACGGGTCGCCGGGAACGTCGATGACCGGCGGCACGGAGCAGGGGCCGCCGTCGTAACCGACCACACCGGGGCCCTCGGTCAGCCGGACACCGAAGGCGGCGAGCATCCGCTCGGTGTGGTCCCGTGAGCGCACGGGGTGGCGCAGTTCGGCCGGTACGCCGGCCGCGACCGCGCCGAGCAGGACGGCCGAACGGGCCTGGGCGCTGCCGACGGCCAGCTCCACCCGCCGGGAGCGGTGCACCCGGCCGCCCACGATCACCGGCAGCCGGCCGGGGTGACCCAAGTAATGGATTTCCGCGCCCAGTTCGTTGAGGGGAGTGACGATCCAGTCCATGGGGCGGTGCCGCAGCACCTCGTCCCCGTCCACGACGGCACCGCGGCCGGCGCCCGCGAGCACCCCGATCAGAAGCCGGGCGGCCGCGCTGGAGCCCGCGGTCTCCAGATAGGGGAGGCCGTCCGGCCCCAGCGGGAGGCCGTCCGGCCAGTGCGGGATCCCGTGGTGGGGGCGCACCGGCTGCGGGACGGGGGCGGCGCGGCGCACGGTGAGGACGTTCCCCTCGACGAGGGTGTCCAGGCCGAGCGCCCGCAGGGCCGGGAACAACGCGCGGACCGCGCCGCCCAGGTTGGCGTTGCGGATCGTGAGCCGCTGCGGCGCGCCGGGCAGCAGGGCGGCCAGCAGGGCGCGGTGGCTGACCGACTTGTCGCCCGGCACGTCGACGGTGGACGCCTGATCGCCGGTTCTGCCGCCCTCCACGACGAGGTCGGGCGAGATGGTCGCGGGCCTGTCAGGGCCCTTCACTTCCAGCACGGACACACTCCCATGGCGACCGGACAAGATCGGCCGCCGGAATCGAGACGGACTGGGCGGCACCGCTCGGTACGCGGCCGCCCGGCGGCACGAGGCCGCTGCGCGTGTAAGGGGGATGCGGGTACGAGGTTTCGCGTGCGCGGTGTTCCGGTGCGCGGTCTTCATGTGCGCGGTGTTCATGTGATCGGCGCGGAGGGGGCCGCAGCAGGTGCCGCGGTTCGGGCCACAGCCGACCGGTCGGGCTCGCTCGGTCAGTGCGTCCGGACGGGCTGTTCCGCGATCTCCAGCACCGTGGCGGTCCAGACGAAACCGACGCCCATGCCGACCAGCAGCACAAGGTCGCCCTCGTGCAACACACCGGTACGCAACTGGTGTTCGAGTGCCAGGAACTGGTCGCTGTTGGCGAGGTGGCCGATGCGCCTGCCCCACCGCCAGGCGGTGCGTTCCACGGGCAGCCCCAGCGGTTCCAGGAACACCCGGGTGAGCATCTCGTGCCCCAGGTTCGACACCAGCACCTGGGCGATGGCGTCCAGCTTGGTGCCCGCCTCGGACAGCGCGCGGTCCACCGCGGCGACGACCTGGGCCTCGAAACGGCGCTGCACCTCGGACGAGGAAGTGGTGCGCAGGAAGGCCTTCTTGCCCGGTCCGGCGTCCAGCGGCCCGCGCCGCAGTGTCGACGACGCCAGCGGCGCCTCGCCCCGGTGCATCTGTTCCAGCTCGGAGTCGGCCCGTGTCGCGATGCCGAGGACCCGGGCGACACCTCGTCGGCGGGACATCACGACGGCTGCCGCTCCGTCACCGAAGACCATGCCCTTGTTCGTCCGCCATCGGTCGAACTCGCCGTCGAACCGGTCCGCACAGGTGATCAGCACAGCCGTGTCCGCGTACTGCCCCAGGTGGTTCCTGGCCAGGTCGAGCGCGAACATGCCGCCGTTGCAGCCCTGCCGGATCTCCAGTGCCGGGGCCCCGGCGGCGACGGTGTACCGCTCCACGTACGACGCCGCGGCCCATGCCTCCGGGCCCTGGCGGTACGCGGTGGCGTGCAGCAGGAGGCTGACGTCCTGCGGGCGGTGCCCGGAGCGCAGCAGTGCCTGCCGGCCCGCTCTGACCGCCATCTCGGCCGGCGAGAGCAGAGTCTCCACAGCCACTGACTCCAGGCGGTCCTTGCCGTTCCAGACCTGTTCGTAGCGGCCGTCCGCGACCGCTTCCCTCACCGTGGTCCGGTCGGCGGGCACGTAGCCGCCGATCCCGGAAAGGTAGACGTCGTCCACTGTTCGCGACCCCCGTTGGTCGTCATCGATCTCGGCCGCCACTGTTCCCGGCCGTCATCGGTCCTGGTCGTCATCGGTCCTGGTCGTCACTGATCCCGGCCCCTCAACGGCCCTGGAGATGGGCCGGCTCGGCCGTCACCGGTCGAACAGGTCGGGCTCCTCGCGGAGGACCTGGTCGCGCAGCGGCTGGAAGTTGATCCAGCCCATGTCGTCGTTGCCGAGCTGGTCCCGCGCCGCGCAGGCGGTCCCGTGATCGATGGGGACCACCCGGCCGGCGGCCTTGGCCAGCAGCTGCGCCTGGCAGGAGCGCTCCATCGTGATGAACCACCAGGCCGCGGCCTCGACGGAGCGCCCGACGGTGAGCAGCCCGTGGTTGCGCAGGATCACCGCCTTGTGGTCGCCGAGGGCGACGGCGATGCGCTTGCCCTCCTCCAGGTCGGTCACCACGCCGTTGTAGTCGTCGTAGAGACCGTGCGCCTCGTAGAACGCGCAGGCGTCCTGGGTCAGCGGCTCCAGCTTCGCGCCCATGGACGACAGCGCCCTGCCGTGCAGGGAGTGGCTGTGCGCCGCGGACACCACCTCGGGGCGGGCGCTGTGGATCCGCGAGTGGATGGCGAACGCCGACTCGTTGACATGGTGGCGGCCCTCGACCACCGCGCCCTGGGCGTCGACGAGGACCAGGTCATCCCGCCGGATGTGCCTGAAGGAGACCCCGTAGGGGTTGGCCCAGAAGAAGTCCGTGTGCTCGGGATCGCGGGCGGTGATGTGCCCTGCGGTTCCCTCTTCGAATCCGAATCTGCCGAAGAGGCGGAATGCCACCAGAAGGCTCTCCTGGCGATGCTTCCGTTCTTCCTTCACATCCTCGTACGAATGCGGCCAACGGAAAAACAATTGATCTTTCGGTATTGGCTTCAGATCATGGAGACTCATGCGTCGACTCCACCCCCGTGGATTTTGACTGAGCCGATTCTCGCGTATGCCAGGCATCGCCTAGATCGCTTTGGAGGCTACCCCAGAGTCGCCGAGCCGTGTCAATCCCATTATCGCAAAGAGCAATTTTGCGATCGCCTCAAAATCGTTTCGAACAATGGCCGGATAGCGTTGCCGGAATGATTTCCTCAGCTCGGACAAAACTCCCACGAGGTAACCCCTGTGGCGTGGAGTCACAGGCTCCTCGGTGAAATCTCAACATCAGGTTTGTCGTTTTTTGTCCAGAAAATTACGATATATCTTCATAGATGATCAAGTGACGGCTCTCAAAGTGGTGGCTGATTCTGCCAGCCGGTCCCTACAGTCGGCATATGCACGCTGCGGTTACTGACTCCGTTCACTCCTTATGCGACGACTACGTCACCCGCCACGCAGACCTGGACCCGGTCGCCGCCACCGTTCGAGGCATCCCCGGCCAGGAGGGCCGGCTGACCGACTACTCACCCGAGGGCCACCGCGCCCGCTCCGACCTGAACGCCGCGGCACTGCGCGCCGTGGCCGCCGCCCGGCCGCGGGACACCGCCGAGGCCACCGCCCAGACCGTCTTCGCCGAACGCGTGGGGATGGAGGTGGAGATCCACGACGCCGGGCTCGACAGCGCCGCGCTCAACGTCATCGAGAGTCCGGTACAGCTCCTGCGCTCGGTCTTCGACCTGATGCCGACCCGCGCCCCGGCGGACTGGGCGGTGATCGCGTCCCGGCTGGCCCGGGTCCCCGAGGCCGTGACGCGCCTTCAGGAGGGCCTGCGGCACGCCGCCTCCCGCGGCACGGTGGCGGCGCTGCGCCAGGTCACGGGGTGTGCCGCGCAGTGCGACAGCTGGGCGGCGGGGTACTTCGCCACACTGACCGCCGACGCCGACGTACCGGCCGCGCTCCGCGCGGACCTGGACGCGGGCGTGCGGGCGGCCTCCGCGGCCTACTCCGGACTGGCCCGCTTCCTGCGCGACGAGCTGGCCCCGTCGGCGCCGGTCCGGGACGCCGTCGGCGCCGACACCTACCGGTTGTGGCTCCGCTACTTCACCGGTGCCGCGCTGGACCCGGTCGAGGTCCACGCCTGGGGCTGGCAGGAGTTCCTCGCCATCGAGGCCGAACTGCGGCAGGTGGCCGACCGGATCGCGCCAGGCGCCGGACCGCGCGGGGCGGCCGCCGCGCTGAATGCCGATCCGGCCTGTCTGGCGGAGGGAGCGGAGGCCTTCCGGCGCTGGGCACAGGACCTCTCCGACGCGGCGACGGCAGAGCTGCGCGGGTCGCATTTCGACATCCCCACGCGACTGGCCACGCTGGAGTGCCGGATCGCGCCGGCGGGCGGTGGCACGTACTACACCGGCCCCTCGGACGACCTCTCCCGGCCGGGCCGCGTGTGGTGGTCGCTGCCCGCGGGCCGGACCCACCACCCCACCTGGCGCAAGGTCACCACCGTGTACCACGAGGGCGTTCCCGGCCATCACCTGCAGGTCGGCACCGCCGTGCTGCAGGCCGGCCGCCTCAACCGCTTCCAGCGGCTGGTGTGCCACGTGTCGGCCCACAGCGAGGGCTGGGCCCTGTACGCGGAGCGGCTGATGCGGGAACTGGGCCACCTGAAGGACGACGCCGCCCTCATGGGCATGCTGGACGCGCAACTGTTCCGCGCGGCGCGGGTGGTCATCGACACCGGTATGCACCTCGAACTGCCCGTCCCGGCCGGCGTCGGCTTCCACGAGGGCGAACGCTGGACGCCCGAGCTGGGCCGGGACTTCCTGCTGACCCGCACGCTCATCGATCCGGGCGGCGTGGACGAGGAGATCGACCGCTACCTGGGCTGGCCGGGACAGGCCGCCTCGTACAAGCTCGGCGAGCGGGTGTGGTGCGCCGCCCGCGACGAGGCCCGCCGCCGCCATGGCCCGGCGTTCGACGCCAGGGCGTTCCACAGCCGCGCGCTGAGTCTGGGCGCCATGGGTCTGGACACGCTGCGCGAAAGTCTGGCGGCCCTGTGAACGACCATTCCGTTTGAGGCTCTTCGCCCACGTATTACAGAGGCGAAGTATCCGTACATCGTGCAGGCCATGCAGTCGATTCACGAAAGGGGCGGCCTATGCATTTCTCGCGGAACTGTATGGCGGCCCCGTTCCGGAGAGAAATTTCACGGCACCGGCAATCCGGCCCTGACTCGGTGTCGAATACTGGAAGACACTGACACCCGCTCATATCTGTTCTCCGCAGGTCTCTTCAGGCTTTTCAAGATCCCTTCAGGCGTGCAACCGCCGCTGAACCGGCATGCGGCTGCCCCGAAAGAATCCAGGAATGGGCGGTACGGACACCATGCTCGATTCCCTCGCGCGGGACGTCCTCGCGCACGACCGGCGCGCACCGGACTCTCCGGCGCTGCTGTGGAACGGCGCCACGCTCACCTACGGCGAGCTGGCCGCCCTCGCGGGCACGGCCGCCGACCGGCTCGCCGAGCCGGACCTCCACGGGGACGCCCCGCTGGCGGTCCGCGCGGTGAAGTCCCCCGCGTCGCTCGCCCTGGTGCTGGCCTGTCTGCTCGCCCGGCGGACCGTTCTGCTGCTCTCCCCCGACCTGGGCCGGCAGGCCGCGGCCCGGCTGGCGGAACGGGCGGGCTGCGGCGGGCTTCTCGTGCCGGGCGCGCACGGAGGGGCCGCACTCGAACCGGTCCGAGTGGCCGCCCGGGCGGCGCCACCCGGCTCCGCCCTGCTGCTCACCACCTCGGGATCGACGAAACTGCCGAAGACCGTCTGCCTGAGCCACACCGCGCTGGACCGGTTCACCCGCTGGGCCGGCAGTGCCTTCCCGCTCGGTACGGGCCACCGGGTGCTCAGCTACGCCCCGCTGAACTTCGACCTCAGTCTGTTCGACGTCTGGGCGACCCTGCGGCACGGCGGGTGTGTGATCCCGGTGGACCCCGGCCGGGCCGCCGACCCGCGTCACCTGGTGCGGCTGCTCAGGGAGACCGGGCCCGAGGTCGTCCAGGCGGTGCCGACGCTGTTCCGGCTGCTGTCCGAGGCCGGGACGGACACCGGGCCCTTCACCTCGGTCCGCCATGTGCTGCTCACCGGCGAGCACACCCCACGTCCCCTGCGCGGCCGACTGGCCCGGCTCTTTCCCCTGGCCGAGTTCCACAACGTGTACGGCTGCACGGAGACCAACGACAGCCTGCTGTACTCGTGCGGCGCGCGGGAGGCGGCCGACCTGGAAGCACTGCCGCTGGGCGGCCCGCTGCCGGGCGCCCGTGTCCGGCTGGTCTGCGACGGCCGTGAACTGGACGGGCCCGGCACCGGCGAACTGCTCGTGCACACCCCGTTCCAGGCGGACGGGTACCTGGGCGCGGAAGACCCCGACGACAGGTTCGTACGTCCCGCGCCGGGCACCTCGGAGCCGGTCTGGTTCCGGACCGGCGATCTGGTCCGGCGCGACACCGAGGGCGAGCTGACCCTGGTCGGGCGCGACGACTTCCAGGTCAAGGTGGGCGGCGTCCGGGTCAGCCCGGAGGCGGTGGAACAGGTGGCGCAGAGCCATCCCGAGGTCATGGAGGCCGCGGTGGTAGCGCTCGCGGCGCCCGGCCCCGCCACCCGCCTGCACGCCCTGGTGCGGGTGGCCCCCGACTGCGCGGTCACCGGCCTGCAACTGCTCACGCACTGCTCCGCCTGGCTGCCCCAGGCGGCCGTCCCCACCGTCCATCTCACGCGCGAACCACTGCCCACCGGCATCACCGGCAAGGTCGACCGCGCCCAGGTGCGGTCCGTACTCGCCGCCAGGCACCACGCCCGTCCGTACCGACCCACTCAACCGGAGTCCTCAGCATGAGCCTGCGGCACGAGATCACCCAGCACATCGTCGCCACCTACCTGCCCGACACCTCCGCCGCGGACCTGGAGCCGTCGCTGGACCTGTTCGACACGGGGGTGCTGAACAGTCTCCAACTGCTGGAGCTCATCGGCTGGCTGCGGGAGCGCTACCGCCTCCCGGTCGAGGACCTGGACCTGTCGCTCCAGTCCTTCCGGTCGGTGGCGGCCATCCAGGACTTCGTCGAAACGAACACGCCCACCGGCGCAACCGGCACCACCGGCGGAAAGACGCACTAGGGGAAAGACATGCTGATACGCACGAAGGAAGAGGCCCCGGTCGTCGAGTGGGGCAACGGCCTGAGCCACCGCCTGCTGCTGCGGGCCGACCGGATGGGCTTCTCCTTCTGTCACACCGTGGTACGGGCGGGCACGAAGTCCCGCCTTGAGTACCGCAGGCACCTGGAGGCCTGCTACTGCATCACCGGGCGCGGATGGATCTCCCTGCCCGACGGGAGCGCCACCCACGAGCTGCGCCCGGGCGTCCTCTACGCCCTGGACCAGCACGACGCGCACTTCCTGATCGCCGCGCCGGACGCCGACCTGGAGCTGATCAGCGTCTTCAACCCGCCCCTGCAGGGCGGCGAACGGCACAACCTGGACCAGGACGAGTTCTCGCACTACTGACGGGCTACCTACGGGCTACTTACGGGCCGCCGGCGGGCTGCTGACGGACCACTGACGGGGGCACCATGAGGCACTGGACAGACGAGCAGAGGGCGCTGCGGACCACCGCGGAGGCCGTCGGCGCGGACGTGCGCGCCGGACACACGGAGCGGGACGCCCACGGCGAGTTCGCCTGGGACGGCTGGAGACACCTGCGCGACATCGGGCTCTTCGGGACACCGTTCGACAGCGCCTGGGGCGGCTCGGGCCTCGCCCTGCCGACCATGATGTACGTCTTCGAAGGCCTGGGGTACCGCTGCCCCGACGCCGGGCTGGTCTTCTCGGCGTGCACGCACATCGTGAGCACCGGCGTTCCTCTCCAGCGGTTCGGTTCGAAGGAACTGAAGGCGCGGTACCTGCCGGGGGTGTGCGCGGGCGACGTGATCGGAGCGCACGCGATCACCGAGCCGGAAGGCGGCTCGGACGTGCTGGCGATGCGCACCACCGCCAGGCAGGAGGGCGAGGAGTTCGTACTCGACGGCGGCAAGGCCTTCGTGACCAACGGCCCGATAGCCGACCTCGTGGTGGTGTACGCCCGTACCGGGGCTGCCGGACACCTCGACGGCATCACGGCGTTCCTGGTCCCGACGGACACCGCGGGGGTGACGTGCGGCCGTCCCCTGACGAAGATGGGCCTGCGCACCTCACCGCTGTCCGAACTCTTCCTGACGGACGTCCGGATACCCCGCTCACATGTGCTGGGGACCGTGGGGTCCGGGTTCCTGGTCCTCGACGAGGTCATGAAGTGGGAGATCCTCTGCGGCTTCGCCGGGATCCTCGGCGAGATGCAGCACCGTCTTGAGCGCTGTGTCGAACACGCCCGCGGGCGTACTCAGTTCGGCCGGCACATCGGTGCCAACCAGGCGGTCTCGCACCGCATCGTCGACATGCAGATAGGCCTGGAGACCTCCAGGAAGTGGCTCTACGACACGGCGGACAGGTTCACCGCCGGCAAGAGCGTCGCCACCGACCTGGCCATCACCAAGCTGGTGGTGAGCGAGGCCAACGTCTCCTCCGCCCTGGCCGCCGTACAGCTCTTCGGGGGCCACGGCTACACCGCGGAGTACGGCCTCGAAGGGGACCTGCGCAACGCGGTCGCCGGAACGATCTACTCGGGCACCTCCGAGATCCAGCGCGAGCGGCTGGCGGCCTTCCTCGGACTGTCCCGGGCCGCCGCCCCGGGTGTGAGGGAGCGGACGGCATGACGACCGAGATCGGCACGGGGCTGCGGCCCACGCGCTTCCTGGACCACGAGTCGCCGGTGGTACGGGAGTTCGTCCGCGAAGCCCTGCGCACGACGGATCCCGGCAACCCGGTGGACGCCGCGGTGGCCCTCTACTACGCCGTCCGTGACGGCATCCGCTACGACGTGTACGACTGCGACCTGTCCGCCGACGGCCTCAGGGCCAGCAGCGTCATCGAACGCGGCGCCGGGTTCTGCGTCCACAAGTCCATCGTCTACGCCGCCGCGGTACGCGTCGTGGGCATCGAGAGCCGGCTCGTCTACGCGGACGTCCGCAACCATCTCGCCTCGCCCCGGCTGCGCACGCTGATGGGCGGTGACGTCTTCCGCTTCCACAGTCTGACCTCCGTACGGCTCAACGAGGCCTGGGTCAGGGCGACTCCGGTGTTCAACGCACTGCTGTGCACGCTGTACGGCATCAAACCGCTCGACTTCGACGGACGGGCGGACAGCTACTACCACCCCTACGACGAGCAGGGCCGGCGCCACATGGAGTTCCTGGCCGTGCGGGGCGAGTTCGACGACTTCCCGTACGCGGAGGTCGTCGGCGGCATCCGGGAGGCGCACCCCCTGCTGTTCGCGGGCACGCACACCACGACCGCGGGCTCGCTCGTCTCCGAAGCGACCGGCACGACCCCGGTGGAGGGACCCTGACATGCGAAGGACGAAGTTCCTGCTGGGTGAGGAAGACACGCCCACGCACTGGTACAACCTCGCGGCGGACCTCCCGGGAGGCCCGCTGCACGCCGCGCTCAACCCCGCGACCCGGGAGCCGCTGACCCGCGCGGAGATGGCGGCCACCATGCCCGAGCCGCTGATCGACCAGGAGACCAGCACCGCCCGGGAGATCGCGATACCGGAGGAGGTCCGCCGCGTCTACACCTTGTGGCGCCCCTCCCCCCTGTTCCGGGCGCACCGCCTGGAGCGCGCCCTGGACACCCCGGCCCGTATCTACTACAAGTACGAGGGCGGCGCCCCGACCGGCAGCCACAAGCCCAACACCGGTATTCCGCAGGCGTACTACAACAAGCTGGCGGGCCGGACCGGGCTGGTCACCGAGACCGGGGCCGGCCAGTGGGGCAGCGCCGCGGCACTGGGCGCGGCGTTCTTCGGCATGACCGCCAAGGTCTTCATGGTCAGGGTGAGTCACCAGCAGAAGCCCTACCGCCGGGCGCTGATGGAGACGTACGGCTCCGAGTGCGTGGCGAGCCCCAGCACGCGGACGGCGGTCGGCCGGAAGATCCTCGCCGACGACCCGGACAACCCCGGCAGCCTCGGCATCGCCACCTCGGAGGCGCTGGAGACGGCCGCCGGGGACCGGTCACTGGGGTACGTGCTCGGCAGTGCCGCCAACCATGTGCTGCTGCACCAGACCGTGATCGGCCAGGAGGCCGTGCGGCAGATGGAACTGGCCGAGGACCACCCGGACGTCGTCATCGGCTGTGCGGGCGGCGGCAGCAACCTGGCCGGTCTGGCCTTCCCGTTCCTCGGCGCCCGGCTGCGGGGCGGCAGGCCCGTGCGGATCATCGCCGTGGAGCCGGCCGCCTGCCCCACCCTGACCAGGGGCACGATCGCCTACGACTACGCCGACTCGGCCGGACTCGGTCCGCTGTTCCGGATGCACACCCTCGGCCACGGCTTCGTACCGCCGCCGGTGCACGCCGGAGGACTGCGGGCCCACGGCATCGGCCCGGCGGTCAGCCGGGCCGTCGAGGACGGGCTGATCGAGGCGACCGCCGTGGGCCAGGTCGCCTGCCTCGAAGCGGGTGTCCAGTTCGCCCGTACCGAGGGCATCCTGCCGGCCCCGGAGTCCACCCACGCCCTTCGGGTCGCCATCGACGAGGCGCTGCGCTGCCGCGAGGAGGGCCGCTCCCGGGCCATCCTCTTCGGCCTCTCCGGACACGGGCACTTCGATCTGGCGGCCTACCAGAAGTACGCCGCGGGCGAGCTGACCGACGGCGAGGCAGACAGCCGCGGGCTGGCTCTGGCCGCCGCCGGCATCCCGGGGGCGGGCGGGGCATGAGCGCGCAGTCGTCCACCGCGTACGCCGCCCGCGCCACGGGCCCGGCCACCCGGGTCGCCGTGGTGGACGCCGACGGTATGGGCGCCTTCCTGCCCGACGCGCTGGCCCGCGAGGGCGTGCAGAGCGTCCGGGTGCGGTCGGAGGCCCCGAACCCGTACCTCGCGAACCGGCCGGACCGGGCGGAGCGGGCGGAGCGGCCCCCGGAGGTCACGCACCGCGGTGACCTGGCCGCCACGGCCGACGCGCTGCGCCGGTACGGGGTGGACCGCGTCGTCGCCGGCGCCGAGTCGGGCGTCCTGCTGGCCGACGCGCTGTCCGCCGGACTCGGCACACCGGGACACGGGATGAGCCGGCCGTCGGCCCGGCGGGACAAGTACGAGATGGCCTGCGCGGTGCGGGAGGCCGGGCTGGCCACGGCAGCGTGTCTCGCGACCGACAGCGCCGACGAGGTGGCCGCGTGGGCACGCGGGCACGGCCGGTGGCCGGTCGTGCTCAAGCCACTGGCCAGCGCCGGTACGGACAACGTCCTGTTCTGCCGTTCGGAGGCGGAACTGCGGGCCGGGACGGCCACCATCAGGGCCGGCCGCGACCGGTACGGCGGCCGCAATCTCGCCGTGCTCGTCCAGGAGCATCTGGCGGGCGAGGAGTACTTCGTCAACACCGTCAGCAGCGGTGGCGTACACCATGTGGTCGAGGTGTGGCGGTATCACAAGCGGCCGGTCGGCGACCGTCCGATGTACGACCACGAGGAGCCCGTGCCCCCGGACGACCCGGTGGTGGGTGTGCTGACGGCGTACACGCTGCGGGTGCTCGACGCGCTGGAGATCCGCAACGGCGCGGCCCACACCGAGGTGATCACGACCGGGCGTGGCCCCGTACTGGTGGAGTGCGCGGCCCGCCACGGCGGTTCGCACACGCCGTCCGTGGTGTCCCGGTTCCTGGGCACCGACCAGCTGGCGTGTCTGGCGCGCGCCGTCGCCCACCCCGAGGAGGCCGCGCGGGGACAGTTGCCGCGCTACCGGCCGCGCGCCCATCTGCGGTACGTCACCCTCCGCTCGCCCCGGGACGGCGGCCCGCTGTCGGCCGAGCGGTTCGCGCCGGTACGGGCCCTGGGCACGTTCGTCGAGATGGCGCTGACCATCCCGGCGGGCACCGTGCTGCCGCGCACGACGGACCTCGCCTCGTCCCCCGGCTACGTGTACCTGGGCTCCGCCGACCCCGCCCGTGTGGCGGCGGACTACCGGCGGCTGCGCGCGCTGGAACGCGGCGACCTGTACGGCGACCTGTAGCGGCCCCGGCGGTAAGGGCCACCACCCCACCCGGTGAAAGGTATGGAGACCCATGAGCAAGGCGAACGAGACCGTTTCCGGTCTGTCCGAGTACCCCGCGGACTGGACGCACACCGCCAAACTGATCTTCCCCGGCCCGCCGCTGGTCGTGCCGGGAGCCTGTCTGAAGTGGTACGACATCCGCCGCGCCGACGACGAGGCGGCCCCGCACGTCACGGACGGGGCACGCGCGTTCCTGACCGAGCGGGCCGCGGCCAAGGAGGTGGAGTTCCGGGGGGAGTTGGGCTTCGTGCTGCTGCACCTGGACGGCGGCAAGTACTACCTGCTCGTCTGTGTGTGGCGGGACCGCGACGAGATGTGGCAGGGCCTGTTCCACCAGGACGACGGCGGCTTCGTGCCGTACCCGCCCAAGCCGGGCCTGCTGCGCCCCACCCAGAACGTGGTTGAGCTGGACGCCACCTCGCACGAGCGGCGCGGCTGGTCGCGCTATCTGCGCTCGGCCCGTGACACCGCCGCGAAACAGGCGTACCTGGACGACGCGTGCACCGGGGAGCTGGTGTAGCCGATGTCGTGGACGACACCGCCGCCACGGAGGCTGGTCATCCTCGGGGTGGCCGCGAGCGACTGCCATGTCGTGGCCAACCAGCTCATCGCCCGCTTTCTGCGGGACGAGGGCTTCGAGGTGGAGAACCTCGGAGCCTGCACGCCCGTCGAGGAGTTCGCCCGGGCCTGCGTACGACGTCCGGAGGCGGAGGCGCTCCTGGTGGGCAGCCTGAACGGGCACATCCACGAGGATCTGCGGGGCCTGCGGGAGGCGAAGAGGTCCGGGCGCGTCCACTGCCCGGTGGTGGTCGGCGGGAACCTCTCCGTGGGAAGCGGCAAGAGCCTCGCGTCGGACCGGCGGCTCTACGCCCTGGGGGTGGACCGGATCGTCCACGACCCGGCCGCCCTCCCCGCGGTGCTGGCCGAACTGCGCACCGCGGACGGGCACGCCGTCGCCGACCGGACCGTCGCCGACCGGACCGTCGCCGACCGGACCGTCGTGGACCGAGCCGTCGTCGGCCGACCCGCCGGCGGGCAGGCCGTCGGCGTGGAGGTCAGCGGCGCAGGGGCCGTCGGCGTGGGGGCCGCGTGGTCCGGACACGCCCGCGTCTCATGACCGGGCCGCCGCCGGCCGGGCACTCCGGGGTCGCGGGTCCGTGCCGGGGCAGGGGGTCGGATGCGGACCGGGACGCGGGGTCCGGGACGGGCCGGGACGCGGGGTCCGGGACGGGCCGGGACGCGGGGTCCGGGACGGGCCGGGACGCGGGGTCCGGGACGGGCCGGGACGCGGGGTCCGGGACGGG
>NZ_JBIRGP010000015.1:248950-350931 GCF_044328075.1 Streptomyces sp. NPDC017991
GGCCGGGGCACCGGATCCGGGACGGGCCGGGGCACCGGATCCGGGACGGGCCGGGGCACCGGATCCGGGACGGCTCTCCCGAGCCTGCGGGAGTCCGTCGCCTATGTCGCCGCTCTGGGCAAGCCCGGTGTTCCGCAGGTCCTGGCGGCGGCCCGCGACCGCGGCCGGGTGGCGGTCCAGCCCCGGTGCGGGGTGGCCCGGCACGACAGCATGCGGACACTGTTGCGCTCCCTGGAGGCGGAGGCCGCACCGGACGTGCTCACCCTGACCATCGACTCGCACACCCGGCTGCGGCGCTTCGAGGAGGCAGAACGGCTGCTGGTCGCCCGCCCGCAGGAGCTCAACGGCTACCCGCTGGTGGCCCATGGCTGGCGGCGGGCCCGGGACCTGAACGAGGCGGTCGCCGCGCCCCTGGAGGTGCGGCACGGCTCACCGGAGCCGCAGCGGCTCTTCGACGTGGCCGTGGCCGGAGGGATCACCTCGTTCGAGGGCGGTGGCATCTCCTACAACCTCCCCTACTCCAAGCAGGTGCCCCTGGCGGTGTCGCTGGCGGCCTGGGACCGCGTCGACCGCCGCTGCGGCGAACTGGCCGAGCTGGGCCTGGTGGTGGACCGCGAACTGTTCGGCACGCTCACCGCCGTCCTGGTCCCGCCGTCGATCAGCCTCGCGGTCAGCGTGCTCGAAGCGGTACTGGCCGCACGGGCCGGAGTGCGCTGCCTGTCGGTCGCGTACCCCCAGGGCGGCCATCTGGAACAGGACGTCGCCGCGCTCACCGCCGTCCCCGTGCTCGCCGAGCGCTATCTGCCGCCGGGCGTCGCGGTCCACCCCGTGCTGCACGAGTTCATGGGCGTCTTCCCCCGCGCGCGCCGCCACGCCGAGGACCTGATCCTCTACGGCGCGCTGGTGGCCCGGCTGGGCAGGGCCTCGAAGATCATCACCAAGACCCATCAGGAGGCGGCCGGAATCCCGGACGTCCAGGCGAACATCGAAGGGGTGCGGCTGGCCGACCGGGCCAACTCCCCGCTCCTGGACTTCCTCTCGGTGGACCAGGACCGGGTCCGCGAGGAGCGCCGCTGGATTCTGGCGGAGGTCGCCGAGATCGTCGGTCCGGTGCTGGAGGGGCGCACGGCCACGGCCGGGGCGCTCCCCGAGGCGATCGTCGACGCCTTCGCCGACGGCACGCTCGACATCCCGTTCAGCGCCAGCCGTTTCGCGAGGTCGCAGATCGTCCCCCGCCGCGACCCCGAGGGGGCGATCCGGTACCTGCGCGCGGGGGCCCTGCCCCTGTCGGCGGAGTCACTGCGACGCCACCGCGACCTGCTGGCGGGACCCCGCGGCTCCCTGCCGTCGGCGGCATCGCTGCCCGCGATCCTGCTCGCCGACATCAACTACTTCCCCGGCCTGTTCCGCGAGGAGCCCGAAACCCGCGTAGAACCCGAAGTCCGCGTAGCACCCGAGGCCCGCCAAGAGCCCGAAGCCCGCGAAGAGCCCGAAGCCCGCGAGGAGCCCGTATGAGGAACCCCAAGCGCGTCCTGCTCATCGGGGGCACCCCGAAGCACCTGCGAAAGGCGGCGGATCTCGGACTCGGGGTGGTGTACGTCCAGTTCGAGGACGAGTTCGCACCCGAACAGCGGTCCCTCGCCGAGACCGTCCTCCTCGCCGACTACACCGACTGGCAGACCCTGCGGCCGCTGGTGGAGACGGCGTACGAGAACTGGGGCTTCTCGGCCGCCGTGTCGCTCACCGAACCCGGACTCGACCCGGCCGCCCGGGTGAACGACCTGCTGGGGCTGGGCGGAACGCCCTACGAGGTCAGCCACCGCTTCACCGACAAGTGGCTCATGCGCCGTCGGCTCGCCGTGGGACCGCCGGTCGGCGCCCGCCGGGTGGCCGCCGCGCTGCTGACCGACGGCGACGACCTCGGCCGGTTCGGATCCGCGCACGGCTACCCCTTCATCGTGAAGCCCACCAGCGGCACGGCGAGCTTCGGTGTCGTCAAGGTGGACGGCGTCGAAGCGCTCGGAGCGGTCCGGCAGCGGATCCGGCGGTTGCACACGGCCACGGAACACCCGTTGACCGGCGCGTACGACATCGAGCACTTCATGATGGAGGAGTACGTCCCGGGGCCTCTTTACAGCGTGGAGACCTTCAGCTTCGACGGGCGGCACGTGGTGCTCGCCGTCACCGAGGCCATCACCCGCCCGCGGACCCACGTCCATGTGGGCCACGCCCTGCCGGCCCGGCTGCCCGCCGAGGACGAGGAGCGCATGGCCGACACCGCTCGACGCTTCCTCCGGGCGATGGGATTCCGCGACGGCCCCGCGCACACGGAGATCATCCTCAGCCCGCGGGGCCCGGTCATCTGCGAATCGCAGAACCGGGTGGGCGGCGCCCTGCTCACCGACATGATCGACGCCGTGTACGGGCACGACGCGCAGTCCCTGGCCCTCTCCTGGGCCCTGGGTCTGGCGGACCCGCTGCCCGGACGCCCGGTGGCCCGGGGCGCCGCCGCGAGCTGGCTGGTGGTGGCCGAGCAGGGCAGGGTCGAACGCGTCGAGGGTGTCGAGCGGGTACGCGCCGACCCGGACACCCTCGCGGTGAGCCTCGGCGTGGTTCCCGGAGACCTGGTCCGCCCGCTGGAGGGCCAGTGGGACGGCCTGGGCCACATCTCGGCTCTCGGCCCCGACACCGATGCCGCGATCGAGGCGTGCCGGCGCAACCTGCGGGAGATCAGGATCCACACACGTGCGGCCTGAGGTCCGGACACGGCGGCGGGCGGCGGCCGGATTCGGCGGTGCGGTCGCGTCCGTGGGCGGGAGCTTCCCGGTGGCCGGCGATGTCGGCTAGCTTCCGCCGTATGGCCATTCGGAAGAGGTCCGGTCCCGGGGCGCGCAACTCCCGGCCGTCGCTGCTGACTTGGCCGCTGATCCTGCGTCTGGTCACCATCGTCGGAGCTTCGGCCAGCTTCTTCCTGCTGCTGTCGGTCGTTCCCCTGTACGCCGAGGGGTCCGGCGGCGGGGACGGCGCGGCGGGGCTGTCCACGAGCGCGCTGATGCTGGCGACCGTCTGCGGCGAGCTGGCCGCGCCCCGCCTCACGGCCCGCTACGGCTACCGTCTCGTCCTGGCGACCGGGCTGGTGCTGCTGGGCGCTCCCTCGCTGCTGCTGACCATGTCCCAGAGCATGGGCTGGGTCGTGGCCGTCTGCCTCGCGCGCGGTGCGGGCTTCGCGCTGACCGTGGTCGGTGGCGGCGCCCTGACCGCGGTGCTGATACCCCCCGAACGGCGCGGCGAGGGTCTGGCCCTGGTCGGTGTCGTGTCGGGGGCGCAGTCGGTGGTGGCCCTTCCCCTGGGCGTGTGGCTGGCCCAACACGCCGGATACACCGCGGTGTTCGTCATCGCGGCCGTTCTCCCGCTCGCCACCGTCCCCGCGGTGGCCGGCCTCCCTCGGCGTGAACGGGCCGCGCGGAAACCGCTGGGCATGGTCGAGGGTTTCCGCACCCCCGCGCTGGCCCTGCCGGCCGCGGTCTTCGCGACCACCGCGCTGGGCGCGGGGATCATCGCCACCTTCCTGCCGCTGGCCGTACCGCCGGACCGGGCCGGCCTGGTCTCGGCGGCGCTGTTCCTGCAGGCCGCCACCGCGATCGGGGCCCGCTGGGTGGCGGGCCGGTACGGCGACCGCCACGGGCCGGCCGGTCTGGTCGTCCCCGGTCTGCTGCTGTGCGCCGGCGGCATGCTGGCCACCGCGCCGACGGGCAGCGCCGCGGCCGTCCTCGTCGGCATGGCCCTCTTCGGCACCGGCTTCGGCATCGCCCAGAACGCCACCCAGACACTGATGTACGCCCGCGTTCCCCCGTCGGGCTACGGGGTGGCCAGCGCCCTGTGGAACTTCGCCTACGACGCGGGGATGGGGCTCGGCGCCGTCTTCTTCGGCCTCCTCAGCGCGGGAACGGGCTACTCCGTGGCCTTCGCCGCGACCGGCGCCCTCATGACGGCCGCGCTCGTCCCCGCCTGGTTCGACCACCGGATGTCCCGCCCGCCCACACCGGAACCCGAAACCCCGTCGGGCGCGGCGGACCGGCCCACGGACTCGCACACGTGACGAAGCGACCGCCGGTCGGTACGGGCGGCCCGCACCCCGGCGGGAACTTCACCCACGGAAGCCTGTGAATCCGCGAACCCGTGTTTGAAAACCCCGGCACGGAACACACGGATGCTCTGACACAGTCTTTATACGACCAGGTAGGAGACACAATCATGGGCATCATCGCCTGGATACTCATCGGTCTGCTCGCGGGCCTCATCGCCAAGGCGCTCATGCCCGGCAAGGACCCGGGCGGCATCATCATCACGATGCTCATCGGCATCGCCGGTGGTCTCCTCGGCGGCTGGCTCGGCAAGGTGATCTTCGGCGTCGACTCCATCGACGGCTTCTTCGAGATCTCCACCTGGATCGCCGCCATCGTCGGCTCGCTCATCCTGCTCGCCGTGTACCGGGCCGTCACCGGCAACCGCCGCCACGCCTGACCCGCGTACCCGCACGCACCCGCGAAACGGCTCCGCCTCCCTGCGAGGCGGAGCCGTTTCGCGGTGCGGATGTCCCCGTAGCGGTCTGCGCATGTGAGTTGCGTTGCCTCCCTCGACCGCGTCGATTCCGTGGTCGACTGCGTGTCCTTCCGGGCCGGCACCACAGTGGCGGCCGACTCGGGCACCAGCGCGCACATGGGCACCTGGCACACCGCCTGGAAACGGCCGCGGCAGGCACAGGCACTGGATCTCGGGGTGCAAGCCAGACAGGAACCCCATGGGGCCGGCGTGGAGGAAGCCGGGACAGGCCCAGCTGGACCGACCGGTCCGTCTCGTCAGTGGTCGAGGGCCAGGTGCAGGGCGAGCAGATCCTTGCCGTAGTCGTTGCCGTTGGGGGTACGGATGATCGCGTGGATGTGCCGCTGCGTCATCCCGGCGTCCCAGCCCGCCGCCTTACCGATGGGCCCGAGGTCCTGGGAGTCGAGTTCGATGACTACGACGGGGCTGTGGACGCGGTAGTACATCGGCGTGTCGTCGGTGGTGGCACCGTGCCAGGAGAAGTGGGTGTCGTCCCTGTGCTTCTTGATCTCGGCCATCTTGACCCTGGCGTGGCCCTCGTCGACGTTCCCGACGAACAGCTCGACGAGCTTCCACAGCTTCGCCAGTTGCGCGGGGGTCAGTTCGGTGGCTTTGATGCCCTCGTACGGCATGACCGCGTTGTCCGAGTACGCGCCGGCCGTCAGGTCCCGGTCACTGGTGGCGCCCGTGGTGACCGCGACCGCCTGCTGGTCCGCGCTCAGCGAGCGCAGGAGGGCGTAGCCGGCGGCGAGTTCGTCCTCGAAGCTCTTCGTGCCTTCGTACTCGCTGTCGATGCCGTAATTGGCGACGCGCGGCTCGGTCCCCATGAAGGTCGGGGTCATGACGACCTGGTCGCCGAGGACGAAGTAGTTGACGACCAGGTGGTGGCCCTCGAACTGCCAGCCCCACGGCTCCGTGGCCGACGGGGTCCCCATGATCGTGAGCCAGTACAACTCGTCGTTGAACTGGTCGGTGAGATCGACCAACTGGCCCCCGTAGAGGTTGAGATGACGGACCGTGTCGGCGTTCTTGAGGCCGCGGGCGCTCATGCCCGCCTTCAGGATCGCCAGCGCCTTGAGACGCTGGGCCTTCGTCATGTCCTGCAGGCTCAGACCCGCGTCGCGGTCACCGTCCACGTTGGTCCACAGCCGCCACTGGTCCTGCGTGTAGTCGGAGACCTGGACGGGGAAGGCGACGGCCTCGCGCTGCGCGGCCGTGAGGGTGGCGAGCCATGCCTTGGCCGCGGCCACGCTCTCCCTCGTGGACACGCCGGTCCGGTGGATGCTGTAGAGGTCCTCGATCACGGTGCCGTCCGTGGTCACGCCCACGAATGCGTCCTTGACCCCCATGCCACCGCCGCCACCCGGGCCTCCGGTCCCACCACTCGGGACACCCGAGGGGACAGCCGACGCCGTGGCCGACGCAGAGGCCGTCGAAGCGGTCGACGACCCATCCGACGCCGCGCCCGCCCGGGACACCGCGGCCATCGTGCCGAACGCGGCGACACCCGCCGCCGCGAAGGCGTTCCGCATGAACCGGCGACGCGACGCGAACCCAGGTGAACCGGGCTCGTGGCGACGGTGTCCATGCATATCCGCGCCCTCACGGTCCTCATACCCGGTACGTGGTTCAGTCATGGAGTGCTCCTCTGCTGCTCTCCTCCAGCCTCACGACAGGAGACGGCCACACGCTCTCTCGCCAGGAAAGTTACTGACCAGACCTGTGAATCGCGTGTCAAGAAGCCTTGACTTCGAAGCGCTTTCGAGGAGCTTGAGTCTCCGGACCTGCCGGGTACGTCCCCTTCCAGGCGTACCGCTCCCTCGGTCCAACTCTCCTGCTGCCAGGTGCAGCCCTGAACCACGCATGAGGTAGGAAGACATGCGTGACCGAACCGCCCCAGAGCGCCACCCAGTACGCGTTCATCGCCCTCGCGCCGCCCGACGACGCGAAGAACGAGCTGGCGCACGCGCTGAGCCCGGCCTACGCCGCCTGTCCCGGCCTGCGCTGGAACCGCATCGAGGACTGGCACATCACCCTGGCCTTCCTCGGCGAGCTGCCGGTGCAGGCCGTCCAGCGGCTTCGTTCACCCCTCGCCGACCTGGCGGCTGCCCGCCCCTCCCTCGAACTGACGCTGCTCGGTGGCGGTCACTTCGACGAGCGAGTGCTGTGGAGCGGCATCGAGGGCGATCTCGACCAACTGCACGAGCTGGCCGAAGCAGTACGGGCGCGGGTCAGGGACTGCGACATCGCCTTCGCCGAACGTCCGCTGCGTCCCCACCTCACACTGGCCCGCGCCCGCCGCTACGACAACACGTCCGTGACCGCGGCAGCCGCCTGCCTCGACGGCTTCACCGGACGCCCTTGGCGGACCGAGCGCCTCCACCTGGTCGGCAGCACGGTGAGCGGCCACCCAGGTCCGCGGCGCTATCAGGACATCGACGCATGGACACTGGCCACTGGCCACTCGTCAAAGGAATCCCGATCCGAAACAGCCCCGGACTGCTCCGCCTGAGCACCGGAACAGTTCGGACCCCGGGCCTCGCACGCCAGGCCAGGACGAGCCGGCCACCCCAGCAGACGAAGAATCTGCTCATTTCACTCCCGCAGACGATCACCCGCCCTGAACAGGCAGTTCCTCCTGCCCCTTCCGTGGGACGGAAGAGGTGTTGCGCCCCGGTGGCGCCCTTCCGGACGATGTCGCCATCACCCAACGACGGGAGCCGCAGCCATGCCGCACACCACCGCCTTCGCCAGGAACCAGTGGTACAGCTAGCGCATCTTTCTGACCTGCGTTTGTGTGGGGGCGATGAGGCTGTGACCTGCTAGGACGGGTTGCAGAGGCGAGCGGAGGCAGTCAGAGGAAAACGCGCTGATTCGACCCCGGTTCGACCCGGGTCGCTCAGAGGCAGTCAGAGGCATCAGCCCTCGCAACCAGCCTCTAGGTGACCGGAGTTGACCGGTACGGATCACGGGTTATACCTCTGACGAGTCTCCGGCTTGTCCCCGGTCGAGCGGCGATGGGGACGCCTGCCTCCACTCGGGGCCAGACATACGAGTGCCTCCAGGACGGCAATCCTGGAGGCACCGGCTGGCACCGATTGGAGGTCGGTCCCGGACACCACCCGCGGTTCTAGCGGGCCTGGGTGGCGTCCACGTCTTTGCGAGACGACCCCAGCGTGCCACACCACACCCTTCATACAAACCAATTCACACCAGTAGGACTCTTCCAACTGCCGTCCACGGCAGCCGATCTCGTCCTGCTCGGAGACCTCACCGGCCGTTATGCCACCGGCAGCTACAGCCGCCTCGGCTCCGACAGTCGGACCGTGCTCCTTCGCGCGGACCGCCAGGGCGCGGCCGAGCACGGGCACCGGATCACCGCAGCCATCGCCTGCCACGTGGCCCGAGCCGGCGGCACCGCCGACCAACTGGCCCAGTTCCTGCTGCACCCGGAGCATGAAGGTGGCCGGCATGCCCGGAGCATCGCGCTGCGCTCCGGCGAGTCACGCGCGCTGGACTACATCCGCCGGGTGTGGGACAGCGCTGCGGCCGCGGTCAGCACCACCAGGGTGCTGGGCTCCCGGCATGAGGCGTACGAGACCCTCGCCATGCTGCGCGACCGCATCGAAACCACACCCTGGCGTGGAGAGCGGGGACGGACCGCGCTGCGGGTGCTGCGGGCGCACCTGAACTTCGCCGAGACCGCAGGCGGCCTTCTGCACCATGCCAGTGAGCGGCAGACCGCGGAGGAAGCTGGAATCTCCCGCACAACGCTGCGAGCCGTCTATCAGACCGTCCTCAAGCCACGGGGCTGGCTACGCCGTCTGCGCGTCGGCCACGGCCGCGAAGGCTCTACCTGGTATCTCGATAGCGGCAGCACTCCCAGCCGGGTCTCCCCCGCTTCGCCGTCTCGTGTCCGGACCACTCAGTTCCCCCCCGACCCGGTACTTGAGGAGTGGCCCACGCCTGAGACAGCCCGGTCAGCCGACATCGACTCCACCATCATCGCCCGCCTGATGGGCCACGACGCCTTTACCCACCAGGGTCTCGGCAGCTCCGCGCTGATGATCATCGGCGCTCTGCACCTGCACCCGGGACAGAGCGTCGTAGAGCTGATCGGCTCAGCTTCTCTCTCCCGTGCCACTGCCTACCGCGCCCTGCGACGCCTCGCCCTGCACGGCCTCGTCCATCAGACCGGCCAGACCTGGGCTCTGACACCTCGGGCTCTGGAAGGCATCGGACTGCCCACCCACGCATCGCAATCAACGCCAGGTGAAGAGCCCACGCTCGGCTGGGACGCCCTCGCCGACAGCTACGGCACCGCGGGCACTGCTGCCCGGCGCAAAACCCTGCACACAACCGAACGCGCGGCCTACCGCCAGGCACTGGAACGGCTCACGCAGCACCGCAGCAAAGCCGCGGTGATCGTGCGCAACGGCCGCACGATCCTGGTCCCGGCACCCCGCGCCGACGAAATCCCGGCCCCATGGCACTCCCCCGACGGGTCCGTCCTCGACCCGGCAACCGGACGCCCAGCCGCCGATTGGCGTGTGGCCACCGACGGCCGACTCATCCTCATCACCCCAGCCGACCAGCGCACCTATGACGAGTTGGCAGCAGCCCATACCGAAGCCCTCAGTGAATGGGAATCCGCCGCGTGAACCCAAAACCTCCCCCGAACGAAACCCGGCACGACCTGGCGACCACTCAATCACTGCGCGAGCAGTACGAAGCCGGGGCCACAGTCGCCGACCTCGTCACCGCCAGCGGAATGTCCTACGGCACCGTCCTCAACCGCCTACGCGAAGCCGGAACCACCATGCGCACCTCATGGCAGACCCGCCGACTACGCGAAGACGCACAAGCCCGCCACCGCCTGGCACTCCGGCTACGCACCCTCTACGACAAACACGGCGCGACCCTCACCGACCTGGCCGCAACAGGGGCCGGAACCAGGCGTGCCGCACGCCGCCTACTCATCGAGGCCGGAGGCACCCCACGCACCACCCAGCAGACACTGCGGATGCGCTCGACGGCGGATGCTCCAACGCGCAAAAAGCTCGCAGCGTCCTTGCGGGCGAAGTACGAGGCCGGGGCATCCGTGCCGGAACTGGCCAAGCAGTGCCACTACTCCGTCGCCACGGTCTACCGCCTTCTACACCTGGCCAAAACCCGCATGCGGCCCCCACACCAACACGGACCTACTCCCCGCCGCAGGCGGCGCTCATGAGCAATACAAGCTTCCGCGCTGTCGCCGCCCGCGCCGAACGCACCATCAGCACGCACACGCACCAACCCGACTGCGGGCAGACGGCACGAGCGCCCCCGGTGACGGGCAGGCCGCCGTGGGTCGACGTCGGCGACCCACCACCCGCAATGCATTCCACCTTCCAGTTTCAGGAGACCTGCACGTGAGTGAACACACCCGTCACAAGACCCTGACCACCGCCACAGCCGATGCCTGGGACGCCTTCGTCATCGTCATCGGCATGCTCAAGGGCGGCACCGGCAAGACCACCTCCGCCTGGTTCATCGCCCTCTACTACGCCGTCATACTCGGACTACCGACGCTGCTGCTGGACGCGGATGCGACCAGCCAGTCCGCCTACGACTGGTTCAAGGTCGCCCAGGCCGCCGGCTTCGAGATCCCCGCCAACCTGGTCATCGAGCGCTACCCCTTCGACGACATCGCCGAATACATCCGCACCAAGCGCACCGAGTTCGGCGCGATCATCGTCGACGCCGGCGGCGGCAGCGCCCGCATCTTCCACGAAGCCGTCGCCGAAGCGAACCTACTGCTCATCCCCGTCGCCCCCACCAAGATCGAACGCCGCAAACTCGTCGCCACCTTCGACGAGGCCGAGCGTGCCGCCGCCCGCAACGAGCACGGCGTCACCGCCCACGTCGTCATGGTCAAGGCCGACGACCGCACCAGCCTGCCCAGCCGCGCGAAGGACCAGCTCCTGGAGCCCGCCCAGGGCGAGGGCATCGGCCCCGATCGCGACGAGGCCTTCCCGCTCGCCGAGACCGTCATCCACTCCTGGGTGCACTACATGGAGGCCTTCGGCGAGATCCCCACCGAACTAAGCGAGTACGCCAACCTGATGAAGGAACTCACCGCATGAACGAGAAGAACGAAAGGCCCAAACCGCCAACCCGCCGAACCAGCGGTCGCACCCTGGGCGGGACCAAGAAAACGGCTCCGCCTCCTCCCCCGGCCGCCGAGCTCACCCCCGAACGGTACGCGGCTGAACAGGTCGCCGCCCAGACGGCAGACAATGCACACAGTGGTGACACGCAAGTTCAGCAGCCAGCCCCAGCACCTACTGGCACAGAGCCGCTGGTGGACCGAACTGAGACTGCCCCCACACTGCAGCAGTCGCCCCCGGTGCCTGCCGTCAACCAGAGCAGCGCCCACCAAGAACCCGCACTCGGTAAACCGGCGGACGTCGCTGCCGCTCCTTCCGAATCTCGACTTGACTCGGAACTGCATCCCGCGGAACGGCAGCTGCAGACACAGGCCCCTGCCCCGGCTACCGACCACGGTTCACAGAATCCGGTGCCCCAGAACACCGCGGCAGTTGCGGGTACCGTGCAAGCAACCCAGCTCGCTGTCCGCCCAGCGGCCCTTCCCACTACGGCTGGTACGGCGTTCCCTCTACAAAGCGGCGCTCAAGGATCGCGCCAGGAGCAGAACATTCAGGCGCAGGCGACAGCGAGTGAGGGAACACCCTGGGCCCACGGGCCCGGCCGGCCCGCGGACATTCCCGAGGCCGCCGTGGTTCTCAACCAGCGCATCATCGCCCGCGAAAGCCTGGACTCCTCGGTCCCCGCGGCACTGAAGCTGAAGAAGCGGATCAAACGCTTTGCCCTGGACAACGAACTCGACCACCTGCCCATCGGCGACATAGTCTCCGTCGCCCTGGACGAGTGGCTCACCACCCGCGGTTTCTGACCCGAACGCGGCGCCCGGGTGGCCGCGAACGCACCACGCGTTCACGGCCACCCGTCGCCCGACTATTCCACTAGTCCGCTAGGCCAATAGGCGGCCCACTATTCGACTAGTGGATCCGACCGGAGCACCTTATGCCCGACGACCTCTCCCACCACGCCCGCCAACTACGTGACCTCGCCGATCTCCTCGAAGCCCACATCAGCCACCCTGAAGACCCACATGCCCCGCATCCGGACACGAAGGAGATCCTCGGAGGCCGTCATACCAACCGTGGACAACTCAACTACGCCGTACCCGAATCTCTGCAGCTCCAGCGACGCATCCGCCGCTACAACGCCGACTCCGGTATCCCGCACGGTGATATCGTCGCCCTTGCCCTCGACGCATTCCTGCGAGCCAAGGGCTACCCGCCCAGTCTGACGTCTCACCCGGAGCCGTCGTGAGCAGACTTCATATAGATCGCCTACCTCGCGCCAGCAAGGGTTTCCGGAGATCTGCACCTGAGCGCCAGACGGCAATCCTGGAGCGGGCCGGTGCTGGACCGCTTATCGGTCCAGGTGGTGCGCGAGGTCGGGCAGGATCGTGGGGTCCGTGGGCCCCAGCAGCACGTACAGGAAGACCGTCACGTGCGCCCGGGCGCGCAGGGCTGTCACCGCCCGATGCGTGCCGTCCAAGATCAGGTCGGCGCCGTCGGGTAACCGGTAGGCGGGGAGAACGAGTTGTACAGATTCCCGGCATCTCAGGGCCTGCTGGGTCAAGGTGTTCAGGGTGTTCTGTCGCTGCAGAGGCGTGCGCATGTCGGCCGCCGCGACCTGACGTACCGTCAAGGGGGCTGCCCGTGAATGCGTGTACTCGACGGGTCTTCCGTCGCGGCCGGTGTACCAGAGAGTGGTCATCCGGCCGAGCCGATCAGCCGAGGTGTGGAAGCTTTGCTGGACGCGGAGCCGCAGTTCTGTGACGCACGACCAGTCGAGCGAAGCGCGGACATGGCCCGACGAGCCAAACAGCACGGCGTCGGCTCAGCAGGCCGCCGTACACACACCCGCGGCCACGAGTGAGCTGAAAACGCTCAGACAGATGCTGACCACGCTCTGCGGGCCCGTCGCCTGAGCCGCAAACCCGGCGTAAGCGCCGAGTCCCGCAGCTCCGCCTCCGGCCGCTGGCACGGCGTGCACGAGCATCGCGCCGCGTACCCTGGACAGCCACGAGCGCGGCGCAGGCCCTGGTACCCCAGGTGTTCTGGTCTCCGGCACGGTCATCATCCCCCGATCACAATTCTCCACCGCCGCAATGCTCCGGAAACATCAAAGAGCCACGGCCGTTACTGACCTTTTCGGATTGCCTTCGGGTGGTGACGTTGAGTGATCCATGCGGTAGGCCGGTGTTATGCGGTACGCGGATGGTGGGGGCCTGACGGCCGATCGCCGGGCTGCGCGTGAGGGGATCCGGCTGGAGGCCGGGCAGAGATTCGCACAGGGTGACAGAACCTCGGACATCGCCAAAGACCTGCGGGTGAGCGAGCGTTCGGTGGAGCAGTGGCGCCGCAACTGGCGTGAAGGCGGCATGGAAGGTCTGAAGTCGAAGGGACCCGCAAAGCTGCCGAAGCTGTCGGACGAGCGGTTCGCCAGGCTGGAGGATGAGCTGGCCAAGGGACCGGCCGTGCATCGCTGGGAAGATCAGCGGTGGACACTGGAACGCGTCCGGACGCTGATCGGCCGCCAGTTCCGGATCAGCTGTTCCATCGCGGGAGTGTGGCGGCTGCTGCACCGCCACGGCTGGTCCTGGCAGAGCCCGGCCCGTCGCGCGCTGGAACGCGACGAACACGCGGTCGAGCTCTGGAAGAAGGACGTGTGGCCGCAGGTGGAAGTACCGCGGCGGCGCTCGGGGCCTACATCGTCTTCGAGGACGAGGCCGGGTTCGCGATGACGCCGCCACACGCCCGCACCTGGGGCCGCCGCGGGCAGACTCCCGTGGTCAGAGTGCCAGGACGGTCCCGACGGCGGATCTCGGTCGCCGCACTGTGCTGCTACCGGCCCGGCGAAAGGTCCCGGCTGATCTACCGGCCCCGCTTCCACTCGCTCCTCAAAGGAGCACGCAAGAGTTTCGCCTGGCAGGACTACCGCGACCTCCTGGTCCGAGCACACCTTCAGCTCGGCGCTCCGATCGTCGTCGTCTGGGACAACTTGAACACCCATCGTGCCGCCGGGATGAGAAACTACGCGACCGACCACGACTGGCTCACCGTCATCCAGCTGCCCTCCTACAGTCCGGACTTGAACCCGGTGGAGGGCATCTGGTCCCTGCTACGACGCGGGTGGATGGCCAACACCGCATTCACTGACCCCGACCACCTCACCCGAGCCCTCCGCCGCGGACTCGCCCACATCCAGCGCCATCCCGAGCTCATCGACGGCTGCCTCACCGGCACCGGACTGACCCTCAGCCCAGATCCCCCGAAGCCAATCCGCAAAGGTCAGTAGTTCGTCTCTGCTCCGCTCCGCGGCCGTCTCAAGCCGCTTAAGAGGTCGTTTCATCCTGTCGTTTCATCCCTGGATGCAGCTTTGGTGTGCTGGTGTCGGGTCTCGCCAGGAGACGGTGCTCTCGCCGGTGAGACGGCGGGCCATGAGGTCGGTCATGGCGAGTTGAATCATGGCTTCGGAGCGGTGTGGAAGGGCCTCGTAGGCGCGGGCCAAGCGGCTGGCTGATGATGCATCGCCGCCTCGCCCGCGACTACGAGACCAAACCGGCACACTCCGAGAGCATGATCCGCCTCGCGATGATCTCCAATCTCGCGAAACGAACAACCGGCAAACGCCCATAACTTGGCACAACCCATGAACTATCAGGTCTTCAACCGGAACGTCATCTCAGCTGTGGCCCGGTTCTCCGTCGCTGTCTGCCAGTCGGGCCTCAAGATAGGCGGTCCAGTCGTTGACGGCGCGATGTCGCCACTGCTGGGCGGTGATGACGTGCAGGCCGAGCATGGGCGCGAGGACGGCGGGCGCTGGGTGTGCGTCACCAGGAGCGGCGGCTCCATCCACGACCTGCGCGGCTACAACCTCAACGACACCACCCGCTCCCTGTGCATCAATAACAACGACTGCGGCTGACACGGCCGGCGCGCCGTTACGTCCGTGCCGGCCGATGTGAGAGCCCGTGTTCATGGAGGGGGCTCGGGCGACGCTCTGGACAGCTCCATCATGTGTAAGGGAGGTGGAATGGGAATTATGAAATACCAGATGCTGTGGCGATTGCCGGGCCATACTGCACGGAAAGTACGTCAGTTGAGGTATCGGCTCGGGATCGCGAGCAGTGTGGCGGCCTGATCGGTGAGAGGGCATACATGAGCGACACCATCAAGATGAGCGTTCCGGGCGAGCTCGCGGAGCTCCTGGTAGCTGAGGGACACGCGACGCAGACTCGCGGCCGGCGGAGCTCCCAGTGGGGACTTGATGGGGACTTCATCGGTGGGACCGCGACGGTTATCGCCCTGCTGCAGGCCCCGCAGACCGTTGCTTATCTGGCGGGAGCTATCCGCTCGCTTGCGTCCCGGCGTCGGGCTAGCCGCACCGACGACCGCGTCAGGATGTATGTCGAGGCCATTGGCCCGAACGGCCAGATCCGCTTCGACGGGGAGGCGACTGTGGAGGAGATCGAGCGACTGCTTCGACGGACGATCCTTCCCACACAGAGTGCTGGTCAGGTCGACCCGGCCGCCGTCCGCGACACCGACGCCGTCTGATCGGCCTGGCCATGGGTGCTTGGCGAAGCCGTTTCCGATCGCTGGTCGTCACTGCGGTCCGGCGGCACCTAAAAGTGGATTTATTGACCGACCTGGAGGATGTCGACGCGATCGATGTCCGCGCCGTTACTAGGCTCTACCAGGTGCTGGATCGGCGGCCGGTGTATTCGGCCGGACTCGATCACATCGTTCAAGCTGTTGATCAACACTACGCCCGCGCCTCCCCTAAGCCACTCACACGCCGCCTCCTGGCGTCGCTTTTGGACGAGACCGGCGGGCACTTCGAGGAAATAGGGCGGGTGCAGGAGGCGGCGCAGTGCCGCCGGATAGCCACCGAATTGGCGCCGGACGGGCCGGATCGGTCGATCCTGTACCTGTTGTCAGCGATCTCCAGCGAGCAGCAGTTGTACGTCCTCGGATCCCTTACGGTCGATGCCGTCCTACGCGCACTGCTCTACGAGGTCGACCGCAGTGGGCGGCGAACCCGCCGCGTGAGGATTCTGAGCGCCATCGCTTACGCCGCGCACTCGACGAGCAACATCGAACGCCTCCGGGCCACGGTAGAGGCGCTGGCACCGGTCGCCAACACACCCGGATACCAGGCCCTCGTCACCTTCTACCGGTCCCGCCTGTTGATCGCCGACGGCCGTATCGATGAAGGGCTGGCTGCGGAGCAGGAGTTCTCGCGGGTAGCGACCAAGGTCGACCCGGGGGACCGAGCCCACCAGATGGTGGCCTCCGCCCTAGCGAGCGTCACGCCGCATGACAGTGCCATGGCACACGCCTCCGAGGCCGCTCTCCGGGGCGACTACGTCGAGGCGTCAGGATGGTACGAGCAGAGCGCCGAAGAACTGCCCCCCAGCCCTTTTAGGTCGGCGATGCGCCTATACGCCGAAGCCGCGCGGGTACAGGGCGAACTGCTGCCCTCACCGACCGCCCTACGTGCGTGTCTGTCTCGACTTTGCGCCGACAACGTATTCGCCGCCCGTACCGTCACAAACGTCGAGCTGCTCCTCACGGGTCTGCTGATGAGGGCCGTTGACCTTCATGAGGCGGGTCACGACGCCGAAATCGTTGCCGAAATTGCGGATTTCATAGGCGAGTTCCGGGGCGGCACCGCCGTCGGTCGTCCCCAGGACAGCGGTGCGTACGACACCGATGCCCGCGCGGACATGACGCTTGTGGACTTCCTGGCGCAGACTACGACGCCGGTGACGCTGGTTGAGATCGCACAAGGCATACCTGGGCATCACGTTGTCTGGGTGAACTACACCGGTGCAGGGGTCGGCGAGCATTACCTCACGGTCGTGACCCTCCGTCCCTCGCATCCCCTTCCGCTCGTACGGCGCACCCACGTTTCTGAGACCGAAGGCAAGGCGCTGGCCCAATGCCTAGATGAGGACTCTGAGAACGCCCCTGTGGAGGCTGTTCAGCGGGTCTCCGACCTGTTTTTCGCCGACGTCAATCCCGATGCCGCAGATGCGCGCATCCTTGTGGTCCCCGATTCAGTCACCTGGGCGATGCCTTGGAATGAGCTCGCCCCATGTGGCGTCGCAGACCTGACGATCAGCATGTCAGCGGGTGCGGTGCTGCGGTCTCGTCCTGCCCAGGTGTTCGTCGTACCCCGAGTGATTGGGATCTTCGACGAGATCGAGCTCAAAGGCTCCCGTCTCGAAGCCCAGGCTCTGGAACAACTTAACGCCCAGGGGCACATCCGCTTTACCCGGGTGCACTCGCTTGCAGAACTCCGGAACGCGCTGGAGACAGCCTCGTACGACATCCTCACTGTCAGCGTTCACGGCACGGAGAGCGACGGTTTCGAATACCGCATGCTATTGCCGGACGGCCCCTCCTCGCCTGCCGCCTTGCTGCGACTCGGGCTGCCCCCGGTGGTCGTCCTGGGCTGCTGCTGGTCAGCCAAGCCCACCGAGCGCGCCGACACTACGGCCGCCGCTTTGTCCTGCCTGGTGGCCGGAGCCTCGCAGATCGTCGGCGGCCTATGGGCCGTTGACGACGAACTGGCCGGACGTCTGCTGGCCGACACCTATGACCGGCATCTACGCCGGGGCGTACCCCTGTCTCAAGCCCTGCGCCAAGCCCACTTGGCCCTACCTATGGATCTCCGCCCCGGCGCGGCCGGCCTCGCTTTCATCGGCAGGGGTTGAGGGTTCACCACGGCACTGTCCGTGCAGCGCGGTGGGGTCTGCACAATCGGGTTCCTGGTTGCGCAAGGGACTGCACATTCGGTTGCGCGCTCGGTTGCGCAACGCTGTGACCTGCATGGTCACCTTGGTAGTTCGGATGCGGCGGGCCGTGGTCGGGCTAGTGGTCAACCGCATCCGGGCCTGTGACGACAGTCGGCTGCTCTCATCGTGCTGGTCGTCCCGACAGCCTTCGGAGTGGATCACCGACCTAAGCTTGGAATTTATGCAGTTTTGCTTCTTGTGAGGGCTGACGAGTTCCGTTTTCCGACGGCTCTTTGGCGTGCACGGTGCTTGTTCTTCATGCCGATGGGTCGGCCTGGGCCGGCTGCAGTGTGTTTCGGTGCACTGGTCGGCTGTGGGGTTGTGCCGTGGAGGCGGCGAAATCCGCGGCGGACGCGAGCAGGAGTGAGTCGTCCTTGGGGGGGCAGGTCGTTCCCAGGGTCTGCGGAGGTCTTCGACCAGGGGCCGGGCCAGGCGGAGTTGGGTATGGGCGGCGATGACGAGCCAGGTCCACCGATCCGCGGCGGCCGACTCGCGAAGCTTGGGTGTGGTCCAGCCCAGGGTCTGTTTGGGCATGCGGAAGGTGTGTTCCAGGTCGAACCTGCGCAGGAATGCCTGCCAGAGCCGGTCCACGTCCCCGGAGGTGGCGCCGGTGGCCGACCACCACAGCCAGATCGGCTTGGGATTGCGGTCGCCGCGCAGGTGGTCGACCTGCAGACGGATGACGATGCCTTCGATGACCGGCAGCTGGGCGAGGTGGCCGGCCCAGGCCGAGCGCCGAGGGTCGTGAACCTCGTAGCCCACCACTCGTGCGCGTGGATGGAAGCGGAAGCGCGCGGCCTACGTGAGGAACTGGAAAGCGAGTTTCCGCGCGAGGACGCCCACCTGAACGACGCGCTCTGCTACTGCGACATGAACACGACGCCGGACGGCACGCCCACGAATCCGATCGACCGAGTCAACGAGATCACGGGGCGATACGGGCCGGGCAGTCTGATCGGAACGTTCATCCGGCGCGCAGAGCCGGAGATCCTTGCGTGCACGTCGCGAGTGCTGGAGCGGGTGGCTGCGGTCAAGCGTCAGCCGATGTAGGGAGACGTCCGCGTCCGGTCCGTGGCGGGTGGATGTCGACTATCTCCGGGTCTGCTGGGTGGGTCGAAACAGGACCTGCGTCGTCTCGCTGCTCGTACGCAGCTCATTGAATCCGGGAGGATGACCGGCTGTGAAGACGAGTCCGGTGTGGGGCAGAACCGTCGGAACTGGCCCACAGCCCCGCCGCGTGCTGCTATCTCTGGCTGAGTGAGTACATCAGCGACCTCGTCTTCTATGTCAGGCCGGCGGGCTTGCGGCTCGACCGTTGTCTCGGAAACCGGGACTACGACTTGTCCCGGGCAACCCACTGCTTCCTACCGCAACTGCCTAGAGCACCTTGAAGAGGCTGAGCGTCAGACCTATTTTTCGTCGCTGCAGCCTGGCGCCGACATTGATCACCGCGGCACCGTTGTAAGTGCTGCCCATTTGGAACAGATCATCGCAGCCTTGACTCATGGCACGTTCCAGAAACCCATTTTTGGAGCTGCACGTTTCGACGAGGCTTCTTTCCCGGACGGCGTGAAACTAGGAAATTCCCACTTTAAGGGTGCCGCAGTCTTTCAAGGAGCTCACTTTACGAACGAAGCAGTTTTCGATTCTGCACTTTTTGAGAGAAATGCAGATTTCCGAGACTCCACCTTCAAGGGAAAGGCAAGGTTTGGGGCATGTCGATTTTCCCGAGCCTCGCGATTCGAGCGTGCTTCATTTGGCGGTGGAGGCATTTTTGACCGTGTTCGATTTGAACAGCATGCGCGATTTGACAATGTGGAAATTCGGCTTCGAGCATCCTTCACGGGCTCCGTTTTCGCCAGGGGGGCCTATTTCGTCGAGGCTTCTCTCGGTGCCGCTCACCTCTCGAACGTAGTATTTTCCGATGAGTCCTACTTCGCCGGTGCCACTTTCCGTGGTGGCGCATGGTTCAGGAACTCCTTGTTCAAGAAATCTGTTGCGTTTGGTGGCGCAACTTTTCTCGATATTTTGCGGATGGAAGGCTGTCATTTTTCCGGCGCCGCACAGTTCGAGAACTGCACGTTTACTGGAGCCGCTCATCTGAATCATGCATCTTTTGATGGTGCCGCTCGGTTCAATGGTGCGAAATTCTTCAAGCAGTCACAGTTCGAAAAAGTGTCGTTCCGGAGATCTGTCAATTTTCGCGCTGCATCGCTCGCCGGGGCAGCTTCTTTTAGTGGGGCTGAATTTCATCAGACTGTAAGCTTTGATAATACCTATTTTGGGAGCTCGGCTAGATTTGATCAAGCCACCTTTCCGGTTGCTACTCATGTCGGCCCTCTTTTGTGCGCTGGTACCCTTCACTGGTCTGGCGCGGAGTTCGCCTAGCCGGTGACAATTGAGGCATCCTCTCTGCGTATGCGATTTCGGCGTACTCGATTTGATACTTCTGCCATCATTAAGGTTCGATATGCGGAAGTCGACTTCACTGATGCCGTTTTTGATGCACCGGTCTCCCTCTCTGCGCACCCTAGACCCTTCACAACTACGGGCCAGTCCGGCGCTGCAGTAGTGGACGAGTCGGCTCTTGCAAGTCGTGACATCAGCCCAGAGGCATCTATTTCTTCAGTCCGCGGAGTCGACGTCGCATATCTGGTGCTGCGCGATGTGGACTTGTCGCAGTGCGAGTTCACTGGCGCGATTCATTTGGATCAGATTCGTCTCCAAGGCGCGTATCGATTTCCTGAGGCGCCGACGGCTTGGCGTCGTTTCTTTGGAATCCCGTTGATTCGTCCGACTCGCCGAGTAACCCTGGCTGAAGAACAGTATTGGCGATCGATTACCGGGTCCAGCCTTGGGTGGACCCAAGGGCCGAAGCAGGGTACACGCGGCGGACGCGATTTCGTTCATCATCCGAAGCATCTTGCTGCTACGTATAGGGAACTGAGGAAATCTCTGGAAGATTCGAAGAATGAGCCAGATGCTGCGGACTTCTACTACGGTGAAATGGAGATGCGTCGACATGACGGAAGTCGGCCTAGAGCTGAGCGTATGCTCCTCACTCTCTATTGGGCGGTATCCGGGTATGGTTTGCGTGCCACGCGCGCGTTCATGGCTTTGTTGGTGGCCTTGTGTGTGACGTCGGTACTTCTGATGATGTTTGGTGTGCCAGCCAGTAGTCCTGCACCCGTGACTACGGGAAAAGTAGTGAATGGGCGAATCACCCTTGAAGTTAATACTTCGACTCCATCACTGGATTTGGCGATGAGTGACAGAGCTAGTCTCAAGCGGTTTGAAAAAGCCAGTCGAGCTACGATCAGTTCAGTGGTTTTCCGTAGGCCGGAGAATGGCTTGACGAATCTAGGGTCCTATATTGAGATGTTCGCTCGCCTTCTCGTGCCAACGCTCTTCATTTTGGGAGTTCTTGCTGTGCGAAATCGAGTGAAGAGGTGAATGGTCGCGGTTGGCTCCACTTACGGTTTGGGATCGTTGGCCGGATGTAGTCGCACTGGTTGCCTACGGGAAACCCGGACACTCTGTCCGGGTCCTCGTGTGTGGGGCCGTTCACACTCGTTCGTCACGGCTGGCTGCACGCCCCGTAGCAGGCTCTGTAACGTGAAATCGCGCCCCCATCAACCAGACAGGAGGCAGCCCTCAATGCGTGGCCTTGGAGATCACCTCAGCATCGGTGAGCGCATCACGTTCTACCGGAAGCGTCGCGGCTACACGCAAGAAGTGCTGGCTGGCCTGGTCGGTCGCAGCACCGACTGGCTTGCGAAGATCGAGACAGGGCGCCGGAATCCGCCGCGGATCGACATGCTCACTGAGCTGTCGCGCGTCCTGCGGGTGGCCCTCGGGGATCTGCTCGGACAGACCGTCCTGATGGAAGACGAGCGGCAACAGGACGACGTCCCTGCCGTACGCGACGCCCTTAAAGAGCGTTTTGTCCTGGCGAGGTTGTTTGGTTCCAGGTTCAGGTGTCACGCCAGTTCGGAGTGGATTCGCTGGTGAGTCGTCGGCTCATAAGGTCGATCATTGCGACGTGGATTATGGCTTCGGAGCGGTGGGGGTGGGTCTCGTAGTCGCGGGCGAGACGGCGGTGGTGCATCAGCCAGCCGAAGGTCCGCTCGACCACCCAACGTCGGGGAATCACCTTGAATTCTTTGACGCCGGGGTCGCGTTGAATGACTTCGACGTCGATGCCGAGACGGGCGCCGTGGTCGATGACCTTGGTCCGGTAGCCGGTGTCGGCCCAGGCTTTGGTCACTTGAGGGGTGGCGGCGGAGATCTGGGAGAGCAGGTGGATGCCGCCGATGTTGTCGGAGACGCTCGCCGCGGTCACCCAGACGGCTAGCAGCAGGCCGAGGGTGTCGACGCCGATGTGGCGCTTGCGACCTGGGATTTTCTTACCTGCGTCGATGCCCTGGCCGGTGGCCGGCACGTTGGCGGAAGTCTTGATGCTCTGTGCGTCCAGCACGCAGGCGCTCGGCTCGGCATCCCGGCCTTCGGCTTCGCGTACCAGGCGCCGCAGCAGGCCGTTGAGCCGGTAGAAGACACCCTCCCTCTGCCAGGTGGCGAAGTAGCCGTACACCGTTGCCCACGGCGCGAAGTCGTGTGGCAGGTATCGCCAGGGGATCCCGGTGCGGTCGACGTACAAGATGGCGTCCATGATGCGGCGCAGGTCGTGCTCGGGTCGGCGGCCGATGTCCAGGCTCTTGCCTCCGCGTTCGGCCCGCCAGGCGGTGAGCGTGGGGCCGATCAACTCCCAGCGGGCGTCGGACAGGTCGCTGGGATACGGGCGCTGTCGCGTCATGTTTCGGCAGTACCGTCGCGTACGAGGTCTCCCCAGGGCGCAAACGGCGTCAATCGAGGGCGCTCTGGGATCAGACAGGAGCGACTCGACTCAAACAGGCAAAGGTATGGAGTCTTCCGCCCCACAGACTGCATCAACCACTTTCACCTCAGCAGTCGCAGGTCCAGCCACCCCTAGAAGCGCCATCAAACAACCTCGCCAGGACAAAACGCTCTTTGACTGAGCGTTTGGTACTGTCTCGGTCGAGTTGGTGTCGTTTTCAGAGTCTTGGGGCGCCGGGACATGGAGCAGATGTGGTTGCCCGGCACCGCACCTTTTGACGCCCTCGCCCTGGGCGTCTCTTCCGCCTACACAGCGTCGGTGTAGGCGTCGGGCTACAGTGCAGGCTTGCCGGGCGCTGCTGCTTCCTGCTGTCTACCGGGCGCGGTAGGTCAACACGGTGCGCGCCGCGGTGGCTTTGTCCTTCTCGTCGGTGAGGGCGAACAGACTCATGAGTGTGCTGGCGGCGGCGATGTGGCCCACCTGGTCGATGAGGGCACCGTAGTACTGGGTGAGCGCGGCCTGCAGCGGGGTGTCGGTATCGGCTACGTCCTCCCTGCCGGCGTGCAGGCCCGCCAGGACGAACGGAAGCGATGAGGCCGAGATCCATGGCTGGGCGAGGACCTGCCAGGTAAAGACCTGGAGGTTGCGCGCCCGGTGCGAGGGCAGCGTTGCCCGATACAGGCCGGCGTAGGCGGCGCTGAGCCATGCCGAGGCCTCGTGCGGCAGGGATCCGATGATCTGGGAGGCAGCGTGGAGGGCGAATGCCGCTGCGGCTTGTGCGTCGGACCATGCGCTTGGCCGTGACAGAGCCACGGCAACCGCCTTTGCCTGCCAGCTGTCGGCCTGCGCCGCAGCACTGTAGAGGTCGGCGGAGAATGGGATGTCGACGTAGTAGTTTCGGAGCAGCTCGGCCTTGATGACTAAGCCCTCCTGGGACACCATCAGGTTGCTCTTCAGGCAGGCGTCGATGAGAGCGAGCGTGCCGAAGGCGGCCACGCCCTGCGACCGTGCGACAGCGCGCAGGATTCGGTCGTCGCTCCACACAATGTGGCCGTGTTCCTTGGCGTAGTCAACGGCCGTCAGCCATGCCGTGCCACGACGGCTGTTGGGCAGTCGCGGAAGGCTGCGCAACTCCGGCCGTGACACCCGGGGAGCGGACTGCATGATCTCCACCAGCCGCGCTGCGGTGGACCGCAGCGCGGCCAGATGTTCCGGCGTCGATGTCAGGACGGCTGCATTCGCGCTGCTCTCATCCCAAGCCAGTGTCATATCGGACCGCAGCGCAATGGACTCTTTGGCCTGCAGCGCGTCAGCCAGAAGCTGGTCAGTCGTCATGACCACCTGCGAGTGGCCAATCAGCTGCTCGGAGACGCCGCCCTCCAGCAGAGCGAGCGTAGCGGCCGCACTGGTGTCCAACATCACCCGTCCGTTCCGCGCAGTCTGCACCGCCAGCGTCTCGGCCGGGTCAAGAGGGATATCAGCGGCGTACGCCACCGGCCGTTCCGCGGTACGGCGCATGCAAGCCTCGGCATAACTTCGGCCCGCGGCCAGGGCGAGCAGCCCTACAGGCAGCTCACCGCTTGTGACCTTCTCCCGGATCTCCCTGTTGTTCTCGTGGTGGAGGCGTAGTTCCTCCGCGAGGTTTTCGAGAGGGTTCTCCGGCGTTCCGAACGAGACGGCCCGAAAGACAGTGCTGTCCGGGAAACGCTCCAGATAGCTCGCTGTAGCTTCGCGAAGTTGTTCTCCTTCCTCCTCGGACAAAGGCTCCGCAGGTTCCGCAGCACGCCAATGGAGCGCGCCCAGAAGCCGACCGAGGAGTTCTTCGTCTTCCGGCCAGCGCTGCATCAAGGCGAGGGCACGACCGGTGAACTGCGGGTCCGCAGAGAAACTTGCCCCCAACCCGACCCACAGCAGTGCTTCGTCCCGGCTGCGGGGATCCAGCGGCTCGCCCTGCTCGGTGAGGATCTGCCAGGCCTGTTCACCCAGTGCTCGGGCGGCGTAGCACTTGACCAGAGCCCAGCGGGCCTCGGGATTCAGGGGATCGAGAGCGAGCAGGCTGATGGCCGCGTCCGTGGCACGGTCCATCCGCCCGTCCGTCGACTCGACCTCGACGAGCAGGGCGTACATGCGGCCCTGCCCTGCCCAGCCGGCCCCGGCCGTCCTGAGCGCAGCGTCGGCGCACTCCCGAGCACGGGCATACTCCCTGCCCTCCTGGAACAACCCTACGGCCATGGCCATCAGCCGGGCGTCACGCCAGTGATCAGCCCCGTCTTTGAGAGTCTCAGCCGCCAACACGACGTTCCCACCGCGGTGGTAACGCTCTGCGAGCTTCACCACGATCATCGGGCTTTGGGTGACGTTGGCGCGCAACACCGCCAACTCGTCTCCCTCGCTGCCCCGTAGCGCCCGGGCGAGCAACTCGAACTCAGCGACAGGGGCAGGGAAATCAGCCCTGAGGTGACTCAGATCTGGCAGATCTGCCCCCGCCGCGGCCAGGCCCGCAGCCGCGGTCAGCTGCTCCCCTTCGGTATCCGCTGCCTCCCAGACTCGAAGCCACAGCCCCTTCATCTCCGAGGTGTCGTTGTCGTCTGCGAGAGATGACTCTGCGATCACCGCCCTGACGTGGGCCTGTACAAAGGCGTTCGTCATGCCGGCCAGCAACTGCTCAGCTTCCTGCTGTCGGCCGGTCATAGCCGCCACCAAGGCGGTCTGCTCCTGCATTCTGTTGTCGTTCGCCTCCTGCGGCTGGGCCTCACCATCCGGTTCCGGCTGGGTCAGCTTCCACGCAGTAGACAGATCTCCGCTCAGCACGGCCGCCTGCACGGCCAGCCGGGCCGCTTCAGCGCTGTCGCCGTACCAGATGCGGCGGCTCTTCCTGGCGCGGACCGCCACCGCCAGAGCCTCTTGGCCAGCCGCCAGTCGATTCGAGGTGCGGCTGTGAACGGCGTGCTGCAGAAGTGCGCTGGCCAGGCTGACAGCGACGCCCGTGAAAGGCACCTCCCGGTCCGCGGCCCGCAACTGAGCCAGCGCTTCGGCCGACCGGCCCGCCTTGATCAGTGCCTCGGCTTCGAGCTGAACCTTCATGGCCTGTGCCAGCGCGTTGTGCGGCTCCCATCGGCCCAACTGCTCGATTCCCTCGGCCCAGTCCTCGTCCACACATGCCCACAGCGCGTTCAGCAGCGACGACGTAGTGTCCTGATGCGCCGCAAGGTAGTCCCGCACCTCTTCATCCGTGCGGGAGCCCGCCTGCAGCGCCGCACGCGCCACGAAGAAATCACGGGGGTATCCGCCCTCGCGGGCACACTGCTCGAAAAACAGGCGGGAAGCACCCTGTGCGTCATAGTCGGCAGCAAGCTGACCGAGCCAACCCAACGCCTCAGCAGGCGCCTCCTGTAGCCACGCCGGCTCCTGATCGACCCACTGCCGAATAACGGACCCGCGCGCTGCCTCCACCCCGGCCAGAATCCCCACAACTCTCTCTACGGCTGGCCACGCCGGGCGAAGGCGCCTCGCTTCCTGCGCCGACCAGGGGCTCAACGTGCGCAGAGCATCTCCGAAATCCGTGCGGACGTCCATGCGGCCGAGGACATTCTCCCGCAGTTCCTGAACCTGCTCCCGGGTCTTGGCCCCGTCCTCCCGCGTGGTCTGCCGCCCCCAGTCACCGGTGACAAGCGACGCCTCCGAGGGAACTGCCGAACGTACGTACTCCTCCATCACGATCTGAAGGACCAGCAGCGCACCCACCTGTCTCTGTCCGGCCTCCCTGCCCGGGATCACATACGTCAGCTGCCGAGCAGCCTCATCAAGAGAGTGCTCGGTGCACTGGCGCAGCTGCTGGGCCGTGTCCGCCCGCGGCAGCCACACACGCAGCGACTTCGCAGTGATCGGCACTCCGGCCGCCGCCGCCCTCTTGGCGGCAGCGCGCGCCACTCGCCGATTACGGGTGAGTTTCTGAATTCCGTTCATGGCGAACCGGCTGGCCATAGGCCCCGCCCACTTGGCCAGTACAGAGGGTGAAACCGGATCCACGCGCTCTCCCAACACGGTACGCGGGCCGCCCACGAGTGGCATACGGCCCAGCTAAGACCCTACTGGCGGGCACTGACAGTGCCCGCTTTTCGCAGCCGCGGCACAAGATGCGGGCTTCACCACGCATACGCGCCAAGGCTGTTCATCCCGGTCCCCTCTCAACCGACGGTTGAGAGAGCGCAACGGGCTCCGAGGCGGCGCTTCGCGGGGCCGCAGCATTGGCCAGTGCTCCCAGCGCGATGGCGTCCCTTGACGTGGTGTAGCCGATCAAGGTTAGGGAGTGCGCCGGGGGCGTATGGCGATGGGCTTTCGCTCCCTGCCCGCAAGGTGGGGCCATCGTGCAACTCTTCGTAATGAACAGGCAGTTCTACGCGGGAGGTGCAGGATGGCCCTGTCTCAGCATGACTTAGACCCAATGCCGTAACTCTGTTGGCGATCTTTCCGGGGTCACTTGGGGGCGGTGCAGAGGGCGCGGAAGTGGCTGGGTGCCCGCCGGGGACGGGTCGGTTCGGCGATCCAGTCGGCGATGCGGGTGACATTGCAGGCCAGTGCGGTCAGGACGTGCCCGATGTGTGTTTTCGGCAAGCCGCGGTAGCGGGTTCGGCGCAGGCCGTAGGCGCGGACGTTCTGGGAGAGGGTGGCTTCGATGCCGGCGCGTATCGCGTACCGGCGCTGCCAGTCCTCGGTGCGCTGGTCGAGACGGTTGTGCTGCTGGATTTCATGCAGTTCGCGGGTGGACAGCAGCGCGAGCGAGCGCGGACCACTGACCGCGTCGGTGCACTGCGGGCGCACGGGGCAGGCCAGACAGGTGGCCTTGCCGAACTTGACCTGGATGTAGTCGTGTCCGCTGATGCGCAGAGGCCGCCACTCGCGGCTGAGGTTGCCCTGGGGGCAGGCGGCCCGGCGGTGCTCTCAGTCGATCGAGAAGGCGGCCTTGTCGAACCCGGCTCCGCTTTTGGCCTGGTGGCTGTGGTCGGGTGCGACCGGGCCGAGCAGGGTGATGCCATGCACCCGCCGGGCGCGTTCGATCTGCGCGGGGCTGACATAGGCGGCGTCGACCGCGTGCTCGGCCGGAGTGAGGTCGATCGCCGCGAGGTCGTCGTGGATCTGGGCGGTGAGCTTGCCGTCCTGGACCGGGGCGATCGTAGTGGCCACGTGCACGACCGCCTCCGGCAGTTCTGACGTGCACGTTTCGGTGAAATGGGTGCGATAGCCGGACCATGCGGTGTCGCGTTTGACGCAGTAATGCGCATCAGTGTCGTACGGGGAGTCGAACCGCAGCGACGCCGGCGGCAATGCGTGGCCGTCGCGCCAGCGCAGACGCCCGCGAGGATCCCAGTAGTAGTGGTGCGCCCAGACCTGCCGCAGGACCTCCACCTGCGCTAGCAGCCGGAGCCTGGGCGGGGCGTCGGCCGCCCAGGCGGCGGCCAAGATCTTCTGTCCGTCGCGGCCGAAGGCCTCGGCCAGGGCGGTGACCCCGGCTTTCCCGCCGGGGACCTTGCCGATCTCGACCTTGCGCCCGTAGCGCTTGTCCCACCCCGGCTCGACCAGCGGCATTAGCCAGTCCGGGTCCGCCTGGGCGAGCTGTTCCAGAGCGGCCCGCAGGCTCTCGCCGACCAGTTCCAGCCGACTGAGCGTGCGTACCGCCGCGAGCACGTGGGTCGCGTCGGTGCGCTGCCGTCCGCCGGATTTGAGCAGTCCGGCCTCGGTCAGCCGGTGCAGCATCAACTGCAGCAGCCGGTCCGCGGCGTCGGCTTCGGCCAACCGGGCCCGGAATTCGCACAGTACCGAATGGTCGAAGCCGGGATCGTCCAGCTCCAGGCCCAACGCGTATTTCCAGTCGATCCTGGTACGGACCGCGTTCGCGGCCGCACGGTCGGACAAGTCCTCCGCGAACTGCAGCACCGACACCAGTGCCAACTGCCCCGGCGACAAGCCCGGCCGCCCGTCCTTCGGATACAGGTCCGCGAACTCCCCGTCCTTGAACACCACATCCAGCCGGTCCCGAATCAGCATCGCCGGCCCTCTCCCCGGAACCACCCCGCCTCATCCCAGCAAACCGCCGAACAGGCGACCTGTCAGCACCCCCGGCAAGATCGCCAACAGAGTCACGGCATTGAGGCTAAAGTGGCTTGCACACGCCATCGCCTGGGGTCAGGACATTGAGCACAGATGCCGGGTTTCCTTCGGTGGTTTGCTGGGGAATCTGAACTACCTCTGTCTGCGGCCGAGAGGTCCCGAAGAATGCCTCAAAGACGAGGTCGAACTCGCAGATGGTCGATTCCTTGAACACTGGCAGCCCGCGGATGGCATCGGCCGTGGTGTAGTGCTCACAGAACATGCGAGCCCGGTCGTTCTTGTTGTTCGACTCATTGGGCTGAAGTTTCGGATAGTAGGCCTCGATCGCCCCCCGCTCCCAGACGTAGATGTCTTCACGGCGAAGCATGCTTAGCAGCTCCAGCTTCATTTTCTCCAGCTCCGAGTTCTCTGCTTCTTCGAGAATCCGCCGAGCGGTGCCGGAGGCAGAGCGGGCGAAGAAAGCCTTCACCGCTGCGTCCAACTCCTCGAACACGCACAGTCCTTCCGTATGCTCCGCGCTCTTGAGCTGTGCATGCTCCCACAGAGCGCGTGCAGTACCACTCTTGCTCAGGCTCTTGAGCGTGCCGGCGGACACCTTGGCGTCCTCGTCCTCTACGAGTTCGTTGACCTTCGAGACGACCTTGTCGCGCAGCTGCCGACAGCCGGCGCTCGCGCCGAGTTTGTCGAACCCGTCGAGTACGGCATCCAGGTCCGCGACGACCGCGACTCTCATCTCGAAGCGCTGGAAGAAGCGGCGGTATCGCTCGATGCTTCCTTTGCCTTCGACCTTGGCGATCGCCGTCCCCTGTTTGTCGAAGTCCCACTGCGGGCTGAGGGTGCGCGCAATGTGAGGGATGAGGGTGCGGTCGCTTGGTCCTTCCACCAGAAGTACCGAGGTGGCGAAGAACGCCGCCTCGTTGTTCTCGTGCGTGATGATCTCGAACTGATCCCGGGCATCCATGTCGGACAGGTCGATCACGCAGGTCCGGCTGGCCGGCGGATCCAAGGTGTGGTCCTTGACCACCTTCACGAAGGTACCGGTCGCTCCAGGCGCACAAAAGGCCGACGAGTGTGTGCTGACCAGCACATCGTTGTAGTCGGAGAAGACGGTCAGGGCCTCGAAGAGCTTGCGTTGCGCCTGTGGGTGCAGAAACACCTCGGGCTCCTCGAACAACAACAGGCAGGGCTGTTGAGTGCTGTCTGGTCGAGTCGGCTTCGCGGTCTTCAGATCTACGTAGGCTCGCAGGAGAGCGAAAGCCACGGACCGGCGCAGGCCGTCGCCTTTGGTCTTGAACGGGCCGCTGATGCCGTCGTTGACAGCGATATGCGCTTCTTCCAGCAGGCTGCGTAGTCGCGGCGGAGGAATCTCCAGGCGAACGCTCGCCCGAGGGAAGGACTCCTGAAGGTTGCGCTGGATCAGCGACTCGATCTCGCGCACTTCCCGGAGCCTATCGTCCGACTCTCTTCCGTCTTCCTTGGCCACTACGTTCAACTGGCTTCGAAGCTTGTCGAATGACGCTTCGAGCTCGGGCAGTTGGTGCTCAATGTCCTCGAACAGGATGGAGAGCAGACGTCCGAACGTCGCTGTCGAGCTGGTCTTGAGGTCGTCGTTGAGTTCCTTGACGGCCGGAATGTAGATCGGCTCCGGCAGCAGGGGGGCCACCGACTTGTCCAAGCCGGTCATCAGCGAGTCGTCGCCGGTGGTGTACTCATGGGGTTCAAGAGCCGCGACGCAGTCGGCCCATTCTCGCTTCACCGCAGCTCGGTTGATCTTGCCCGACAGTTTGGCAAAGATCTCCGGATAGGTGTGCTGGACGTTCGCCTCAAGCTCCTCGGTCGAGATCTTGGGCCTGAGAACCCCCTCCAAGGCCCCCTTCCTGAAGCGCTGGTCGCTCGGCACCTTCCGAACTATCCACATCTCTCCCTTGCCCGCCCCCTTGTACGTCCGCGCCAGGGTCAGACGTCCGTCCGCAACCACAGGTTCGATGCGTGAACGGTGGCCTTCCTCCAGGCGCTGCAGATCTGTCGCGCCGATGCCTGCAAAGGTGAGCTGGATGCGGATGGGGCGCGCCGGGTTCAGAAAGTCGGTGGCGATCGCGGCGCCCGAGCGGAGGAACATGTTCAGCGCCTGAAACACTGACGACTTCCCCGCGTTGTTCTCACCGATGAGGCAGCCGAATCGGGAGAACGGCATGTCCACGTGGTCCAGTCCACGGAAGTTGTCGATCCTGATGTGTTCGAGGCGCATGGTGCTCCAGAGGATGATCAAGCCGAACCAACATCCTAGAGGTCCATGTGACTTCACCTCCGCGACTGACCAACACTGAGGGCGTCATCAGCATCACGCCAAGGCCAAGATTTCGAGTCGCGTGGCCGCCAACGCCGCTTCACTTAAACGCCGTTGGCGCGCAACGGATCCCCACGAGCGGAGCGGCCACTCTCGTGACGTACAGGCACGGATGGTCGTTGACCGCAACTACAGCCTCGCCCATAAGAATCACTCGAAAGAGTGACCGTGGATCCGCCTCATTCCGAGATAATCAAAAAGTCTTGGCTCCGTGCTTGGGGCTGTAAAACGTTCGGCTCTGGCCCGTAGTCGGGATGCTGTTGGTGACCTTTGGTGAGATTGGTCAACTGGCACGTTTTGCGGTGCTGTTCCGGCAGAGCCGCTGAAACGGGGTGAGCGGCCGTGCGGGCCTGGGTGGTGCAGTTCCTGGGGGAAAGCATCCGCTGAGGCGGACGACGTTGGCCCCGGCGGCGGTGAGGACGTGTTGTACGTGCACTTTCGCCAGCCCTCGGTAGCGGCATTGGCGCAGGCCATGGGCGTGGACAGTCTCGGATACGGTGGCCTCGCAGCCTGCGCGCATCGCGTAGCGGGCCTGCCATGCATGGGTTTCCTGTTCGATGCGCGCGTGGTTCTGGATCTCCTGCAGCGGGCGGGGCATCAGGATGTGGTGGCGGCCCCGGCCGTCGGCATTGCCGGTGCAGGACTGTCGATCCGCGCATTCTCGGCATGCGGCGCGGGGGAAGAGCACTGAGTGGCTTGTCTGACCGTCGAGGCGGGTCGTCTTCCAGGGCGGGCTGGTCACTCCGCGTGGGCAGGTCGCGGTGTGGCGGTCCCAGTCGATGTGGAAGTCCTTCTTGTCGAAGCCGGGGCGGTGCTGTCGGGGAGAGACCAGCCGGACCGGGCCGAGCACGGTAACGCCATAGGCGGTGGTGGCCCGCAGGATGGCCGCCGGGGTGACATAGCCGGAGTCCACGAGATGTTCGGCGGGCAGCAGGTCGCGTCGTCCCAGGGCGTGATGGATCGACTCCAGGACGGAAACGTCCTGTTCGGGGGCCGGCTGCGTGACTACGTGGACGATGACATTCGGTCCGGTGCCATCGCATGTCTCCGTCTGGTGGTCCTTGTAGCCGACCCAGGCCGCCTTGCCGGGCCGATGGGCGAAACGGGCCTCGGCATCGTGTGGCGTGACGATCTCCTCCCGCGACCAGGGCACCCGTGCGGTGCCGATGCCTGGGCTGCCCTCGCCCGGGCCGTCGGAGCGGCGCGGGGCATCACGGCGGCTGAGCCGGTCGTGACGGTCCTTCGGACCGCGCCAGCCCAACTGCCCCGCCGCGTCGTACCAAAACTGCTGGACCCACACCTGCCGCAACACCTGAACCTGCGGCAGCAGCCGCAGCCGGCGCGGAGCACCCTCCTGGTGGACCGCACGGAGCAGGCTCATGCCGTCCTCGCCGACCTGCAGCACGTGGGCAGCCAGTTTCTCTTTGGACCGGGGCAGCCGGTCGTAGCGGACCGGGCGCCCGTAGCGTTCCGCCCACCCCACCGTGACCAGCGGTGCCAGCCACTCCTCGTTCGTCCTGGCAACCTCCTCCAGGGCAGTGCGGAGCGTCTCAGTGACCAGCTCCACCCGGTTCAGCTTCCGCATTGCTCCCAGCACATGGGTGGAGTCGGTACGCACCCGCCCATGCCGCTTGAGCAGGCCCGCCGGCGGCCAAGCGGTCGACCATCAAAGCGAGCAGCCGGTCCGCGCGGTCGTCCTGGGCCATCCGGTCGCGAAACTCGCACAGGACGGAGTGGTTGAAGCCCGGATCATCCAGGGCAAGGCCCAGGCAGTACTTCCAGTCCAGCCTGCAGCGCACCGCTTCGGCGGCCTGGCGGTCGGTCAGGTTCTCCCCATACTGCAGGACCGACACCATGGCCAGCCGGGCTGGCGACAGGCCCCGCCGGCCGTCCGCGGGATACCAGTCGGCGAAGTCGTCGTCCGTGAACAACTCGTCCAGCCGGTCCCGCATCCACATCGCCGTGGTGCCCCGCGGGTTGCTCGCCCTGGCTATCCGCACCGTCAACGGCGGAATCCCCCGACCCGTGCCCAAACCCATCGCCATCGCGGTCACCCCTCCGACCGCTCGATCCGCCCCGCTCCCCTCAGCGGACCACCACAACGAGATCAACAGGGACAACAACGACGAATTTCACCCCACCGAGCGAAGATCACCAACAGCATCCGAAAATCTTGCCAGAGCCATCTAACTGCGTACGCCGACAGCAGGGCGTACGTCTGCCGAGGTGCCGCTCACGCTCCGTATCTATTGGGGTTTGCTCGCCGCCAGATCGTTGAGAACAGCGTTGACCGTCGACCAGCACAGATCGGCCGTGTCGAAGTCTGCGCTGTGTTTGGCTCGCTTCTCCGCGAGAGGGTGGACCAGGTTGCGGTAAGTCCGCAGCAACTCCGAGGCCATCTTCGCGTCCTGGTCGATCCACCCGTTGGCGTGGGCGTGCTGGACCAGATCCTGCAACCCGGTGGCGCGTAGTGGCCTGGATAGAGCCACGCTTGCGGGCCTGGCTTCAGCGGCGTGGACCAGGACGCCTTCCAGGAGGCTGCCGAGCATGATGACCGCGGACGTGTAGGCGCCGTGCTCTTGGCAGATGTGTGCCTCGTCGAGGCGCAGTTGCACCGCGCGGGCCAGGTCCGGGTCGGCGACGATGTCGATGATGGCTACTTTGAGTTCCACCCGCTGGAGGCGTGGTGGTTCGTCGGGGTCGTAGTCGACGAGGACGGGTTGGCCATTTCGGTAGTCGATGCGGCGGCCTTCCAGGGCCAGGACTTCTTGAAGGCGCTCGATGACGGGGTCGTATTCGCTGGGCTGTTGCTGGTACTCGCGGCGGTCGGCCAGTCGCAGGACGACACGTTCGATGTCGCCGGCGTCGTCCTCTTTCCGTTCGCGCAGGAGGTCCAGGATCCAGCGCTGCCGTGGGCTTCCGTCGTGATCGGGGACGTCTTCCCAATTGGCCCGGCGGAGGAAGAGTGCCAGCTCCCATCCATGCCGTCGTTTCATGCCGGGCTCATCGCCGCAGACCATGGCGGCGAGTTCGTCGAGTGTGCTGTCGTCGAAGTTCTCCATGTCAGGCCGCCTCGTTGTCGTCGTCCAGCTCGCCGTCGTAGGGGTCGGTCTCTTCGTCATCGGGTTCGGCTTCGGCCAGTCCGACCGGCGTCCATGACGCATGAGGTTGTATGCCGTCCATGGATGTCGCCGGCGTGGTGCGCGGATGGATGCCCAGGTCGGTCAGGCGTTTCCACAGCGGGGCCAGGGCCTCTTCCGGTGAGAGGGCGAAGGCGCTGCTGCGTACGCGCCAGAAGGTCCAGCCGGCGCGGCGCAGTTCCCGTTCCCGCTCGGCGTCGTCGTGGATCTGCTGGCTGTTGGAGTGGTAGGGACTTCCGTCGCATTCGACGGCGAGGCGCCCGTGGTCTCCGGTGACGACGAGGTCGATGTATTTGCCGTTGACTTCCCATTGCGGCACCACGTCGTATCCGCGTTCCTTGATGCGCAGGAAGACGCGCTGTTCGAAGAGTGAACCGAACGGCTTGCAATGCTGGTCCGGGCTGACGTTGGTGGGCTGGTGGGCGTGGGTGTACGGCGGGGGCGGGCTTTGCATATAGGTGAGCAGGGAGTGGCGCAGGTCCTTGCTGCTGAGCTGGTCGGCAGTCATGGAGTGAAAGAGCCACATCTGGTCGCGGGCTCGGCTGGCGGCGACGTTGAAGCGTCGTTCGTGGTGACGGCCGGTCGCGGCGATGACGTTGCGGCCGTCGACGACCATCGACAGCAGGATGACGTCGCGTTGGTCGCCCTGGAACTCTTCAGGGGTACCGACCTGGATGTTGTGGCGTTCGCGGGCGGACATGTCGATGCGCTGGTCGACGAGGTCCTGTACGAGCCGCGTCTGGGCGCCCTGGCGCAGGATGATCACGCCCATGCTGCGACCTTCGTAGGCGGGATCCTGGGTGAGGCGGTGGAGTTGGTCGACGACAGCTTCTGCTTCCGGCCGGTTGGTCAGCTTGTCCCTGCGTCCTTCGCAGTGGCCCTCGGGAAGGTGGATCACTTTCAGCGGGGGGAGCCGGTCCAAGCCGTGCTGGCGCAGCAGAATGAGTTGGTTGTCGGGGTAGAACTGCAGTGAAGACCACTTGATGATCTCGGGCATGCAGCGGAAGTGCTCGGTGAGGCGGATCACTTCGGTGAAGCGGGATGACAGCAGTTCGTACAGGTTGGATTTAGGATCGAAGCCTTCGCGTTGCCAGGGTTCGAGTGCGGCCAGGCGTTCGTCGAAGATCTGGGTGATCCGGTCGTGCTTGCTGCCGGTGTAGGAGGGTGCGCACTGGCGGTCGTCTCCGACGACGATGATCCGTGGGGCGAGCCAGAGCAACAGCAGGCCGTTCAGCCCGACTTGGCTTGCTTCGTCGACGATCACGACGTCGAAGGAGTCCGGTTCCGGGCTGATCGTTTCGGCTACCTGCCTCAGCGGCATGATCCACGCCGGTACCGCGCCCTGGGCTGTCTGCATGGCTGAGCGTGCGTGGCGTTGATGGCGTTTTCCGTACTCAGTCGTGCCTTGACCGGCGTTGGCGATGGCGCTGGCGTAGGCGGCCAGGGCTTGCTTGTGCTTCGTGGTCATCCGGGTTACGCAGTGGAGAGCCGCACGGTCGCAGACGAGTTGTTCGACCAGGTCGTTGAGTCGGGCTTCGACCTGTGCCAGTTCCCCGTCCAGCTGCTCTTCACGTCCGGGAAGCAGATGCGTGTCGAGGAAGTCCTGTGCTTGGCGCCATGCCCACGCCTGAGGTAAGGCGGTGAACCGGGCACGCCAGTCCCCGGTGAGGGGATCGGCAGCGAATGCCAGTGCCAGCTCGGGGTGGGCTTCGCTGAGCCGCTGGAAGAGTTTGCCGGTCTCGCGCCGGTCCGCTTCTCGCTGGTAGGCCGCTTCCAGTGCTTCCACCGCGCGTGTGTAGGCCTGTCCGTCGCGGGCGGCTGCCGCATCAGCCGCGTGCTGGATTTCCTCAACGGCATGTGGTTGTGGCTGGGGAAGAGCGGTGAGGAGGTCGTCGAGCTGTCGGCCTGCGGTCCGGGCCTGCAGCAACTGCCGTGCTTGTGCCGTGGCGTTGCGGATGTCCTGCCATTGTTCAGGGGTGGTGACCGATGCCGGGATGCTGCGGGACAGCAAGGTTGCGTGGACTTGGCGGATGGCCTCGACACACGTGTCGACGGCCTGCAAGTCTGCTGCTCTGTCGAGGAGTTCGGACACCAGCAACTGGGCCGTGTCCTGCTCGACGGTCGATCCGACACCTGCCCATCGTTCGCGCAGGACACGGGCGTGGGCGCGCATCTCCAGATGGCGAACCACGGCGGCGATCTGCTCTCGGCCGGCGGGCGCCATGCCTTCGACACGGCACTGTTCCAGTAGGACACGGGCTTGTTTGAGAACGGCTGGCCGTGGCCAGCGTTTGTTCAGCTGCCCGCCCTGCCGTGCGTACTGCTCCACGTTGCGGCCGCTGATCAGTAGCTCTTTCTCCTCGCTTTCGGAAAGCTTCGGGATCTCCACCTCGGGGAAGGAGGCGGCCGCTATCTCCTGCTGTGTCTGCTGGGCACGCTGTGAGGCGTTTCGGATGCTGTCCCACATCTGCTGCCATCGGCGTGCGATGCCGTCCTGTAGTGCGCGGGTGGACCAGGTCTCGTTGTGCCATGACGCAGGATCCGCGGACAGTCCTACCCTCTGCAGGGCTTGTTGGGCTTGGTCGAGCAGCGTCTCCAGGACCGTGAGCTCCGCGTCGCCGTGGTCGCTCAGCGTCTGGGCAAGTGGCATGACGGGCTCTGGGCCAAGAGCTTGCTCGGCGGCTTCCAGGTCCTTGATCCGGCTGGCGACGTCCGCGGGGTTCGGCAGCGTGGAGGGATCGGGGCAGTGCTGGATGTGCGCGTCGAGGATTCCCGGGCCATGCAGGGTGACCAGCAACCACAGTCGCTGTGCCTCGTCCGTGGTCAAAGGCGGCAGTTGCTCCGACTGCGCGGGCAGGGGCGGCAGCCACTGGTAGTCGGCTGTGCCGCGCTCAACGGCCCGCACGATCTCGTCGAGCCGGCCGCGGTATCCCGGAGCGATCTCGGGGTGCTCGTACCATTCGACTTCTCGCACCGCCCGCAGGCCCTCTCGCAGCCTGGCCTGGTCCGCCATGAGCTGGTGCCGCTGGCCTTGCTGGGCCTCTATACGCTGCTGAAGCCGTTCGGGATTCGTGGTCGCGCTGAGGTGTGCCAGTGCTCCGAGGGATTGGCGAAGATCAGAGCTGCCGCCCTGCCAATGATCGCGCTGGATGACGCACATGCTGCGCAGCCCGGCGGGCAGTTGGTCGCGCAGCACCTTCAGCGCCTGGCCCTTTTCGCTGGTGACCAGGACTCGCTTCCCGTCCGCGAGGAGCGCTGCGATCAGGTTGCTGATCGTGTGGGTCTTTCCTGTCCCCGGCGGTCCCTGGACCACGACACTGGTGTCGCGCTGCAGCCTGTCCAGAACATCCAGCTGGGCCGCATTGGTGACCATCGGGAACAACGGTTCCGGGCCCAGTGCCGGAGGAACGGAGCCGCTTCTGCTCCGCCAGGCCATGCGCTGCTCGGGTTCGAGGTCATACAGCAGCTGCGCCAGCCCCAAAGGGGCTTGGGTTCCTGGACGTTTCAACGCTCGGGCGATGCCCTCGAAGAAGCCCAGTACCGAGCGCTGACCGTGTTCGCGCAGGACGAGCGCCGGCGCGCGATGCACCGAACGCGTTCGCGGGTCTGCGGTGAGGTCGGGATGCTCTCTGCCCGCGTCGAACGGAAGCGTTCGTTCGACTCCGAAAGCCCGCTGTGCCCACGAGCGAAGGGCTTCTGTCGCCCGGTCCGACAGCGGGTGGAAGGCGACGTCATCGACATCAGCACGCACGACCCCCAGCAACTCCGAGGTGTAGCCGTCGGACTCGCTGAGGAACTCGGTGTCTTCCAGACGGCCCGACTGCCCCGCCACCAGGGACACCGTTATGTTGACCGAATTCGGGTCAACCGTGAGGGTGACGGGCGCAGTCACCAGGTGCCTGCGCACCCGAGCTGAAGCGCGCTCGGCCCCCATCTGCAGGAGCCCTACCGCCAGGACGACCTCGAACGTGTCACCGTGCTGCTGGATTTTCTTGGCCATCCGGTACAGCTGTCGATGAAGATGGCGCTGTGGCTCGACCGCCAACTCCTCCTGCGCCCACCGCCTCCATAGGCCAGCCCAGTCCTCGTAGGCCTTGCGCACCTCCGTTGTACCGATGTCCAACGCCTTTGGGATTTCGCCCTGGTCAGCGGGGGCTTCCGCCTGCTTGCCATCGATCGACGTGTCGTCAATCAGCTCGGGCGGTTCCGCAGTGGCAGCTGCCTCGATCGACACGCGGCCGTGCAGGATCGCAGGCAACCGTGGCGCTTCAAGAGGCGGACGATGCTTGACCACCAAGATCCGGGAATCGGCCTCTTTGGAACGGCGGACGACCCCTTCGGGAACGTCCGCGAACCACACCACCTCTGCGTACTTGGCACAGTTCCTGACGGGCCGGTAAGCACCTCGCACCAGCTCCTGCAGACAGTCGACCAACACACGAGTGTCGCGGATGGCCTTGGGATCACTGCCATCGCGTGCCGCCGGGCGGGCCATCACATCCCCCAAACGCCTGCCACCGTGGCAAGCCTTCCAGAGTCCATGACCGCCACAAGTCAGGCAATGTGGCAGACCTCAGCCGGGGCCGTTTCCAGACAGAGCGGCGTCCACGTAGGCGCGCACGATGCTGGCAGCCTCGGCTGCGGTCACCTCCCTCGTCCAGGTTGCCATCGAGGCGTGGGCATCGCAGTGCAGGGTGATGCGGTGCACCCCGTGTATGTAATCGGTGCGGTAAGCGTACGGCTGGTGCTGGCAACGACGACCGTGGCGCTCGACCTCCTCCAGGTGGTCGAGGACAACATCGAGGTGGAAGCGGCTCGGAAGAGTGCGTCCTTCCCGGCAACCGCGGCACCTCAGCAGGTGCTGGGCGCTGCCGTTGCGACGAAGGAAGGCCACGCCCTTGCCCTCGAAGGTGTTGCAGCTCGGGCACACCGGTCCCCGAACATGGCCGTGTTCATGGCAGTGGTCCCAGAGGGCCGCCCGGCTCTCGCGGCACAGGCAGCACAGGTACTCATCGGCGCGGTGCGCGCGGCGCAGCGAGCGGTAGGCGACGCCGTCCAACTGCCCCTGGTACGTCTCGAAGGCCTCGCCGGAGCAGCCCGGGCACAAGGTGACGTAGCCGCTCGGGGTGACGGTGCGCCAGGCCCAGGGGCTCCCCTGAGTCCGGCAGCCCGTACAGATCCGCGCCCTCTCGGCGAGCCCCCGCTCTCGCTCCTGCCAGCGGTCCAGCATGTCCGCGTACGCACGCGGGAGCACCCAGTGTGTTCCAGACCAGGCCAGCAGCGCGAGCGGGCGGGTGCCGGCAATCGTGCGCTCGCCGTAGTGCAGGACGAGGCCCTCAAGGGTGAGTTCGCCAGGAAGACCGTGGGAGCCGATCTCGTACCTGACGCTCCAGACGTCGGCTTCGAAGCCGTCGGCGGTGTTCGCCTCGAAGTCGATGGTCTCGGGATCGAACAGGTCGAAGTCGTCGGCGGGGTCATAGGCGGTGATGGTGGTGGAGGTGTGGACTTCGCTTCGGTGGGAGCGCCGCGCGGCCGCATAGATCCAGTAGTTCAGCGTTCTGCGCCAGTCGGCGCGACGCCAGTCGTCGAAGGTTTCCCGGTCGTCGAAGTAGCGGCGACTGGGCACCTCTGCGTCGACCACGTCCGTGGTGTCGATCGCCACGGCGGCGAGGGATTCTGCGGCGTTGCGGATGTCCCGGTCGTCGTACTTCCATCGACCCTTGTTCTTGAAGCCGCGCACGGCGATATCGCCGAGGAAGACATGACCGTGGTCGAGGAACTCGCCTTTCCGGGGGATCAGTTCACTGGGATCAAGAGGCAGGTCGCCGGCCTTGGCCAGATCCGCCAGGGTGTCCCGGGCGAGCTGTGGGCTGATGAGCATGCCAGGATGATGACAGGAGGGTCCGACATCACCTGCTTGTTGTTGCCGACTCCGTCTTGGAGCCGGGCAACAACAAGCGGCGACCTACGGCCGCCTACGCCAGCGGCGGTTTCGCCGGGGCAGACCGAGCCGGGCCTGAACGGTCCGCTCGAGCTGGTCGACGAACTCGTCGGGGGTGTACGGGAGCAGGGGCACTACCCAGTACTTCGCCCACTCCTCGCGCTTCGAGCGGGCGTCGGTGGTGTGCCGGCGAAGCCGTGTGACGGCTGCTCCGTGGTGCAGGAGCCGGGTCGGTCGGGTCCTCCCGCAGTAGCAGGCCATTCCGTCGGCGTTGACGACGATGTAGACGGCCCGCTCCTCCCGGCCGCTGTCTTCCCCGATGGCGAGGGGACAACACCTGAACTCCTCGAGCCAGGGGTGGGCCAGGCGGGCGAGGACTGTGTACCGGTCCGGCGTCATGGGGACGACGCCGGACCACACGGGTGCCGTCACCGGTTGCGCGGCTTCGGCTCGGAGATGAGACGCAGGTCCTCTGCGAGGTTCTCGATCTGCACGAACGACGCCTCGACCTCCACCCACGCCAGCTTGTCCGTGGTGCCGTTCACCTCGCGCAGGTCGATCAGGTCGCGCAGGCGGTCGAGGGACGTTCCGAGCTTCTCCTGGAACTCGGTGAGCGCATCGGCCTCCTGCTCGGCCGCGGTCTTCCCCTTGCCCGGGCCCTTGGCCTTCCACCCGTGCCGGACGGCGCTACGCAGCTGGGCGTTGTAGGTGGAGCCTCGCCACTCGACCGGCTGGTCGACGAGTTCCTCCTGCTCCGCGTCCCACCAGCGGGGGGCCTGGCCGGCCCGTACCCGCTTGATGGCGTCGGCGAGGACCTGCCGGCCCTCCTCCTGCTGAAGAAGCCCCTTGATGATCTGGCCGACTGCCGTACGGGCGATGGTGGTACCGGTGATCGCTTCCGCCGAACCTGCGGCCGCGAGGAGGTGGCCGCTCATCACCAGGGAGATCATGCCGAGTGCGCCGAGCAGCAGGGTGGCCTGGACCTCCTTCGCGTCCGCACGGGCGAGCAGCGCATCGACCTTCTCGTCCGTGTCGACGTTCTCGACGACCCATGAGTTGTCGACCAGGTCCTGCCACAGACATCCGGTTTCGAGGGCGGTCCGCGGCGAGTTCGTCTTCATGCTCGCGGAGTAGGAGCGCAGGCCGAGCTCGACGATCGGGCCGTTGCGACGCTTCAGGGTGAGGTTGCCCTCGGTCTGCAGCTTGCTGCGCACCAGCGCGTTGAAGGTCGGGTTCCTGACGGTGAGCTGCTGGATGACGTAGGCGAACCGCAGGTCGGGACGGGTGGGGGTGAAGCCGAGGTCCTCCATCGCGGAGACGACGTCCCCACGGCCGATCATGACGTCCCGCGTGGGAAGGGCCTGCTCCTCGGGGCCCAGGAGCCCCTCGTCGTACAGGCCGTTGATGATCTCCTCCGCCTTCACGGCGTTCTGGGCGCCCTCGTCGAACGGCTTGCTGCCCGTGTTCATGCGCAGCAGCAGGGACCGCACGGCGGTGGGGAAGCGCTGCATCCCGCGCTGAGCGTCGTCGTCGCGGTAGCCGACGATAACCGTGACCGGGATGGTCACGGCGTTGAGCGTCATCGCCGCCTGGTTGCGTTCCTTGATGTCGGTGCTGGTGCCGGTGCGCGGCTCCTTGAGGCGCTTGTGCGCGGCCTTGATCAGCTTACGTACCAGCTCCCGGCGCTGGTGAAGGAGCATCGGCATCAGGTGCGAGGGCAGGAGCTTCACGATCTCCTTGCTCGCGTCCCCGATCAGGGAGTCGTCCACCCATCCGCGGGGCACCGGCATGCGGTGGTAGCAGAAGGAGAGGCGGCAGTTGCCGTCCACGGTGGTGAGGTCGTCGCCGCTCTCGCCACTCGCGGACCTGAAGGTCGCGGGCACCAGGGTCAGGGGACGCTCGACGAGCCGCTCCCCTACTTCCTGGGGGTTGTCGGTCAGTACCCGCTGGGCCGAGCGGTCGGCGGACTCGAGGATGTCGTCGTGGTCGTCCTGGTGGACCAGGACGGCGTGCTTGCTGTGGGGCTCGGGCATGGCCAGGGCCTTGCGCCCACCGGTGGCATGCGGGTCGGCCGCGTAGGAGGCCTCGGCGAGCAGACGGTCGTTCTCGATCGCAAGCGAGGCCATCGGCGAGTAGATCCTGAGCGAGATGGCCTTGAGCCACCCGGTCTCCACCCGGTGCGCTTCGATGCGGGTGCCTTCGAGCTGCTGGGGTTCGACGGCGCTCTGGACGAGGCGGCGGATTCCCTCGTCGGAGAGGTCGACGTCGGAGTGCCGCTTCAGGTACTCCTCGGCGCGCGTCGTCGCGCTCAGCGACGGAACCCTGTGTTCGAACTCCCCGTCGTTGTTGCGGAAGCCAGTGACGGGGATGACGTTGATCTCGTTGTTGTCGACCGGCTCGAAGTCCGGCGTGATGGTGTCGCTCACGCGACCGCCCTTCTGGGTACGGCCGCACACACAAAGATGGCGCGGCCTGCGGAATTACGCGAGGCAGCACCATTCGGAGGAGCTACGCACCCTCGTCGCCGTCGGAGGACCGCAGTCCGACCGGGGCGTACTCGGCGTTGGTGCGCAAACCGTCGGCAATCCGGTTGCCCGCCCCGGAGATCGGGGTGGGGAGACACGGGTCGTGTGAACGGGGACCGCAGTCCTGTCCGCAGGCGTCCGGCCGCTGCATCAACGGCGTCAACGAACCAGGATAGTACGTCTCCCGCCTTAATGGAAATGGTTCCAAAGAGCACTGGTGGGTGGCCGGTTGGGTGAGCGCCATACGACGGGCCGGAGCCGCAGACTGCGGTGCGCGACGACCGGGCGTAGTAGCCACGCGACGCCGATCATGGTGGCGGGGAGTTGTACGAGCGGTGGGCTACAGCGGTGGGTTCGCTGAGAAGAATCCTCCGATGCTCCGTGTCAGCCGCGTCGCCTCCGAAAGCCCGTACCGGAAGGCGAGCAGGGCGTAGACCATGACGAGAAACGTCACCAGCTTTGCGGGCCCCTTCGACTTCAGACCTTCCATGCCGCCTTCACGCCAGTTGCGGCGCCACTGCTCCACCGAACACTCGCTCACCCGCAGGTCTTTGGCGATGTCCGAGGTTCTGTCACCCTGTGCGAATCTCTGCCCCGCCTCCAGCCGGATCCCCTCACGCGCAGCCCGGCGCTCGGCCGTCAGGCCCCCACCATCCGCGTACCGCATAACACCGGCATACCGCATGGATCACTCAACGTCACCACCCGAAGGCAATCCGAAAAGGTCAGTAACTGCGTACGCCGACAGGCGTGAGCGGGAGAGCCAGCTCACGCCGCCTCAACCGCGACCACGAACGCCGCCCCGACCACCACGCCCAGATGGTGTGGTGGGCCGCCGTGATCAGGCTGTCCCGGCGCCTGGCCGGAGAAACGCCCCGGCCGACTGCCCCGGGCGCGGGCATGAACCGTCCGTCCTTCGCCCGCACCAGCCAGCCCCGCTTCTCCAGCACATAGGCACGGTGACGGATCTTCTCCACCTCGTTCTTGATCTCTGCTTCCCGGCCCACCGCCCGCGTCAACTCCACCCCGTTCACCGGCCCCGAAGCAGCCACCACCGCGGCGAACAGTTCCCGATACAGGCCGCTGAGCACTTCCTCGCCCATGCCCGACCGCCACACCGGTGGCCGCTCACCCTGCCCCACGCCAGGGCCGCCCGATCCCACAGCAGCAGCCGTCTCACTACCGGACGGCACCGGAACCGGCGTATTCACCGGGCCCTCCCCGGCCAGCACCGACACGAGCTCCTCACGCCCCACCCGGGCCCGCCCGAGTCGCTCCCGCGCGGCATCCACATCCGCCTGAGCCTGCTCCAGGGCCTCCGTCCAGGACTCCAGATCCTGCCTCGCCCGCGCCTCACGCTGTTCCATCAACCCCAGCACCGACGGCATCGCACCCTCCTCGATCCACAACAAGCCGCCCGCTGCCTGCCCCTACACCGTCGCCGTCATGCCCCACACACGAAGAAGCCCCTGCTCATCGAACAGCGACTCCCTTTGCCACAACGCACTAAGTCGACTTTTTCGCCGCGGGGGATGCTTTCACAAGGAGGCGGTTGAGTGCTGCTCGGGCTTCTGCCGTCTCCGGGGCGTTGGAGCCTTTGCTGGCGCCGAGGCTTTTGTAAATGTCCGACAGGGTCTCGACGGCGGCTTGGAGCTGGTCGGTTTGTTCCTGGAGAAGGCCCAGGTTTAGGCGCACTTCGAGGAGCAGGTCGCCAGCGGGTGCTTCGCGCTGTTGGAGGTCTGTGGCCAGGGCCCCGTACTCGGTGAGGGCTTGCGTGATGTTTCCCAGGCGCATGGCGCAATAGGCGGCCTTGGCGCGGCAGTCGGCCGCCTCATCAGGCTGTTGCGCGTCCGGCTGCTCAAGTTCGGCACCGAGCTGCAGATAGAGGGGGCGAGCTTGGCCATAGTTGCCGTCGTCGAAAAGCACGAGTGCGTGTACGAGGCGTATGTTCAGCGGTTGGGATGGAGCGGCAGCGCCTGCTGTCGGTGTGCCTGGTGCGGTGGTCTCGATGGGCTGGGCGGGTGCGGCACGGTAGGCGAAGAGTTCGTCAGCGATAGAGCGGGCTGACTCGGGGCGGTCGGCGATTTTCTTCGCCAGCATGCGCATGATGAGGTTGGCGATCGGTGAGGGCAGGTCAGGGCGGAGGTCGTGGATCGCGGCGGGCTCGGCATTGCGGTGGCCGTACATCATGGCGGCGGGGTCTCCCGTGAAGGGGAGCTGCCCGGTGAGCATCTCGTAGGTCATGCAGCCCAGCGAGTACAGGTCGCCTTGCGGGGCGGCATTCGCGTGCTCCTGGAACAGTTCCGGCGCCATGTAGGCGACGGTGCCCATGAGTTCGCCCGCGCGGGTCAGGCGGGGGTGGTCGGCACCAAAGCGGGCTGCTACTCCAAAGTCGAGGAGCCTGACCTGCCAGTCCTCTGTGATGAGGATGTTGGAAGGTTTGAGGTCACGATGGACGATCGGGATTTCATGTACGCAGGTGAGGATGTCGGCGAGCTGAGCAGTCACATTCAGTGCTTCGGCCAGCGGAAGCCGTCCGGAATGCCGGTCAAGTCTGTGTTGGAGGGTGTCCCCCAGCACCAGTTCCCACACCATGTACAGGTCTTTGGGACTGCCGCTCAAGAGTGCGTCGTACAACGTGGGGATACCGGCGTGGTGCAGGCGTGCGCCGACTTCGGCTTCGCGGACAAAGCGGGCCTGGATGTCCTGGGGTTTCATGTCGTCGACTCCGCCGACGAGCCGTTCCGGGTTGATGATTTTGATGGCGACGGCGCGCTTGAGCTGGAGGTCCCATGCCTGCCAGACGAGCCCCATGCTGCCTCGGCCGAGCAGAGTACGCAGTTCGAAGCGGTCCTGGAGGGTGGTCTGCATCACAGGCCACTGTCGTCGTTCAGCCAGGCAGGGGTGAGTTCGGCCGCGAGTTCGGAGAGGCTCCCCTCTCCTGGGACCACCCAGCGGGCCGCGCCTTGTACAACCCCAGGCCCTTCGTCCCAGTTGGCGGCTTGCCAAATACGCTGGACCAGGCCGCCGGGCGAATAGGCTTGCCCGTCGACGGCCCAGGTCAGTGGATGGCGAAGGTCGTTGGTCCAGGTGGCGAGGTAGCGGCTGGGGTCTTCCCTGAGCCACTCCCCAATCGCTCGTTCTTCGATAGCCGTGGGCTGGAACATCACTCGGGTGCCGTCGGTCAGGCGCCGGTGGGCGACCAAGGCGGAGATCGAGTTAGGGCGGCGGCGGGATCGCGAGCGGGTTTCGTTTGAGGAAAATGGCTGGTCGGCTAGCGACCTCTTGACGTCGACTGCAAGCTCCTTGCACCGTATCGGGTCGGTGAAGACAGCGGCCAAAAATACGTGGGTCCCGTACAAGCGCTCAAGGGTTTCGGTCAGCACCTCAACGATCTGGCGGGTGCGTGGGGAGAGCCAGGAATGGAACGACGACGGGATCCCGCGCGTCTCAGCGACAACGGCGCTCGCTTGTTGGACGAGCATGTGCGCGATGAACAGTTCACCGTGCTCAATGACCTGCTGCACTGCGTCGGACGCCCCCACGGCTGCTCTTGCTACGGCTGTTCTCGTCTCGCGCAGCAGCAGCACGCTCTCCCAGATCTGCGATGCGTCGAGTTCTTGCCCGAATAGGCGGTCGTAGATGCCGGCGAGAGGGTCGTTCTTGCCGGTGGCGGGGACTGCTGCGTCGGCGACGACGGTGGAGTCCGGGTGGGCGCAGGCCAGGGCGAGGGCTGCTTCTTGGACAGTGCAGCCTGTGGCGGGGGCAGGAACGAGTTCGCCGTGCTGGTAGGCGTACCGCTTGTTGAGGAAGTGCATCATTTCGTTTCGGATGACGCTTTGGTGGGGGTCGGCGGCTGCGATGTCTCCCAGGGTGATGACGCGGCTCTCGGAGCCGGCTGCCCGGCTGATCTTCGCTGCGTCCATAGGGGATGCATCGTCCAGGCAGATGATCCGAAGGTTCACCCTGGCGAGGTCACCGGCTTCGGGGTGTTTGCGTACCGCCCTGGTGACAGCCGCAGTCGTCTGCGCGCCGTTGATGATGCGGGCGTTGTCCAGATCCAGCCGCACGGGATGTCCGGAGACTTTGCGGGAGAAGTAGTGCGTTGTGACGTGGTCGCACAGCAGAGTGATGCCGTTGTTCAAATACCAGAACTCTTCGGGTCGGGTGACCAGTTGCTCCACGAGATCCGGACGGGGCTGGGTGGGTTGGTCGCGGCGCAGGTGGGGATCGAACAACTGGGGGCCATGGCTTTCGTACCAGGAGGCGAGTTCACCTGCCGAGATGCTGCCGACCCAGGAGCGGTAGGGGGTGTCGATGCCGTACCAGCCGTGGGTCAGGTGTGCGATCAGCCGGACCGGGACGGGCACAGCAGCGGCTCGTGCGGCAGAGTAGAAGTCGGCCAGCCCCAAGGCGCGCACGGTCAGCGATGTGCGGTCCTTGAAGCCGAACGCCCCCTTGGCCCGGACGAGTCGCTCTTCCGCCTGCTGTGTCAGCCTCCCGTCACCTGTCGTCAGCGCCAATACCAGGTTCACCTGGCACTGCGGCGAACTGAGAACACTGTCGATGCCTTTGCGCAAGGCTCGGATGCGGGAGTTGAAGCCGTCATATTGGCGGTCGGCAAGCCGACTCAGGCCACGCAGCATCTTGAGTGCATCACCCTCGCTGGTCCGATCCCGAGCACTGTCGCTCCATTTCGCTTGAACGAACCAGATGTCGCTACCGCTCGGCGAGATGATCACTGCGTCGATGCCGTGGTCGCCGGGACCGTCCACCACGGCCGCGGCCGCCTCCTCGGCGTCACAGCCGGATAGGATGCGAGCCGCCTCAGCCGCCAGGGCACGGCTGCAGAACGCCAGGTCCTGCTCCTGCGCAGACCGATGCGCAAAGTCACTCATATCGAGTATTGAGCGATAACTGTTCCGCAGATATTCTCGGACCTGCCGCATTTGGAGCGGTGGTGCGGTGTCGGCCACGGCGGTTTGTCCTTTCGTCCGTCCCTCATGCCTGCGGCAGGCTCATCCCTGACGGTGCGCGTACTCCACGGTCAGCGGGCTCGCGACGACGCAGCGGGCGGTGGTATCAGAAGCGGGGAGTAAGATGGTTACCCGTGCGAATCCGCTCATCCAAGCAGCCGCACCCGTGGGACCGTATGTGTGATCGACGATCTCCATCAGGTTGTGCACGGCGGATCCGGTCAGCTGGACGGGAGGCGCGGGGATTTCTTCCGCCACCGGGTCATGCTGGGTCGACAGCGCCGACACCGCCTGACCGGCACTGGTCAGAAACTTCATGCCGAAGCTGGCTCCGCCGCCGTGGATCCCCTCCAGAGCCGCCCCGTCGGCCGTTGCCGGGGCGTATCCGATGAGATGCCGCGTCGAGCCGTGCATAAGCAGTCGGCAGTTGGTCTCCTGCTCATACGTCGCGTGCTGGCCCGGTGCGGGATCGGCGAACAGCACCATGTGCTCGAAGGCTCCAGGAAGGGTGACGTGCTGTAACGGCACCTCGAACCACACCCAGTCCCCTGGCTGCACCTCGGGATCGGCGAACCACTCCGCCCTTTCCTTCAAGTGCTCGTGGACCTTCTTCAGCCGCAGGTCACGGTCTCGTTCGGCGTCATTCGCAGGAGGCTCCAAGTCGATGCTGCCCACCGGTGAGGTGAACCGCACGGTGCCCTTGCGCGTGAACCGGCTCGGTTCGGGGCGGAACTGACTCAGTTTTGCCTCTGATACATACACGAACTCGTACACTGCACGCCCCCGGGTCATTAGCTGAAGTCCTATCGTGCCATCGCCTGCCGCCTGGCCAGGGCGCTATGGACAACACAGGTCGGCCCCAGGGTGCCGAGCAGCGATGGCCTACGACAGCGACAACACTGTCGCCACGTCGGACTGATCCTCGGTGGCCCACGTCGGCCGATGCTTCCAAACACTGTGGTGGGGGGGGGGGGGGGTGGGGGGGCCCCCCCCCCCCCCCGGGGGGGGGGGGGGGGCGGCCCGGGGGGGGGGGGGCGCGGGGGGGGGGGCGGGGGGGGGCCCCCCCCCCCCCCCCCCCCCCCCCCCCCCCCCAGCGGAGGCGGGGGCCCCGGGGGGGGGGGGGGCGCCACCCCGGGGGGGGGGGGGGGGGTCCCCCCCCCCCCCCCCCCACGGCGGATGGCGCACAAGGGCGCCGACCTGTGAGCCAGATGCCGCGGTCGACTCGGCCGTGGGACCGCGCACGACGCTCCCTCAGGAAGCCGGCACAGAAGGCCAGGTCAGAGGCATCTGAGGTGCGCTGGCACTCCACGACAGCGGGTCGGTACCGCACGGAAAACCGCTGCGGGATCCACGTTTCCGCAGGTCAGAACGTTTTCGTCGGGGAAAAACCGGTGGGGCGGGTGGGACTCAAACTCACGGCCGGCGGATTACGAATCCGCTGCGCCACTTCACAACGGCGTTCGTTCGTCAGACTGCCCCGCTGACACGGCCAGGCAGGAGAACGGGAACACCACCCGAGATCGACAAGAGGCAGTGTCCAAAAACGGTGAGTGAATCATCGGGCAACGTCACCCTGCCACTGAACGGCGACCTCCGACGGGCTTCACTACAGCGCTGACCTGCTTCAACACCCCTTCCGGATGGAAAACAGGCCCAAACGACCCGGATTCGACCCGAGGCCCATCTATCCCGAGACCGACCATCTATGAACTGCAACGATGCAGGAAGCGCAGCTGTACCAGCCGAATACGAGCAAGAAAACAGGCGCAAAACTTCACTACCCGAACATATAGGTACACACTTCATGTGCAGAGTCACGCACGGCGCGATCAACGACACTGATCGAGGGCGATACCGTCACCGTTGCTCAAAACCGGCTCCTGCACGCCAACAGCTCGTTTGAGCTGGTGACTTCGAAATTCGCTTCCGCGAGACGGAAGCAGTATTGCGGCCTCACGAAGCCCCCGTGAACGATGTCACCACGCCACAGAGACGGGAATTAGCCACGATGCCGCACATCACCGCTTTTGCCAGGAACCAGTGGTACGTAGCCGCCTACGCCCATGAGGTCGGGCGGGAGTTGTTCGGGCGGACCGTCCTCGGTGAGCCGCTCGTCTTCTATCGGACCGAGGACGACGGCCGGCCCGTCGCGTTGCACGACCGGTGTGTGCACCGCCGTTACCCGCTGTCCGCCAGCGGTCTCGACGGCGACCGGATCGTCTGCGGGTACCACGGCTTCACGTACGACACGACGGGCGCGTGCGTGTACGTGCCCGGTCAGAAACGTGTCCCCCGCACCGCCCGCGTCGCCTCCTACCCGGTGGTCGAGCAGGACGCCCTGATCTGGGTGTGGATCGGTGACCCGGCCCTCGCCGACCCGGAGGTCATACCGCGGGCCAGGCACCTCGACTCCCCCGGCTGGGTCACCGTCAGCGGGATGGAGCCGATCGACGCCGACTACGGGCTCCTCGTCGACAACCTCCTCGACCTGTCCCACGAGACGTATCTGCACGGCGGTTACATCGGCACCCCCGAGGTCGCCGAGACGCCCATCACCACCGAGGTGGACGAGGGCGCGGGCATCGTGCGGGTGAGCCGGCACATGGACGACGCCGAGTGCCCTCCCTTCTACGCCAGGTCGACCGGTATCGAGGGGCGGATCACCCGCTGGCAGGACATCGAGTACCACGCGCCGTGTCTGTATCTGCTGCACAGCCGGATCGCGCCGGTCGGGGTCGTGCCCGAACCGGACGGCACCGACCCGAACGGCTTCCACACGGAGATCACGTACGCCATCACCCCGTCCGCCGACGGCGCGGTGTACGACTTCTGGATGGTCTCGCGCGACTGGGCGACCGACGACGCGGAGGTCACCGAGTTCCTGCGGGCCAACAACCACACGGTCGTGATGCAGGACGTCGACGCGCTCAACCTGCTGCAGCGGACGCTCGGCACCGAGCGGAGCGGCTACCAGGAGCTGAGCATCAACATCGACACCGGCGGTCTCGCCGCCCGCCGTATCCTCGCCCGGCTGGTCGAGGAGGGCGACAAGCCCGTGGAGAAGGTCCTGTGAGCAGCCCCACCGGTGAGGTCTACCGCATCGACTGGCTGCCGGGCACCGACGTGCTCCACGGCACCTGTCACTGCGGGGCCGAGCACACCGCCGAGGACCCGGTCGCGATGTGGGAGTGGATGCTCGGCCACCCCGACGGACACGCGCCCGAAGGGCACACGACCGCAGGACACGCACCCGAAGGACACACGCCCCAGGGACACCGCTCATGACCTCGTACGAAGCCGAACTCGTCGTCGGGCGGATGGACTTGGCCGCCGACGGCGTGCTCGCCCTCACCCTTCGCCATCCGCTCGGCGAAGAGCTGCCCCGCTGGGAACCGGGCGCCCACATCGACGTGGTCCTGGGGCCGGACCTGGAGCGGCAGTACTCGCTGTGCGGTGATCCGGCCGACCGGCGCGAGTGGCGCGTCGCGGTGCTGCGGGAGCCCGCGGGACGCGGTGGATCCGCCCATGTGCACGGGCAGTTGGAGGCGGGCGCCAAGGTCCGCGTACGCGGTCCGCGCAACCACTTCGCTCTCCTGCCATCCCCTCGCTACCTCTTCGTCGCGGGCGGCATCGGCATCACCCCGATCCTGCCGATGCTGGCCGCGGCCGAGACGGCGGGCGCCGACTGGACGCTGCTGTACGGCGGCCGGACGCGTAACTCCATGGCGTTCGTGGAGGAGTTGAGGCGGTACGGGGACAAGGTGCGCGTCGTTCCGCAGGACGAGGACGGGCTGCTGGACCTCGCCGCCGCACTCGGCACCCCGCGGCCGGACACGCTCGTCTACTGCTGCGGTCCCGGTCCGCTGCTGGACGCCGTGGAGAAGCGATGCGCGGGGTGGCCGAGCGGCTCACTGCACGTCGAGCGCTTTCAGCCCAGGCCCCGGCACGTGATGGGACATCAGGAGGCGGCTGCTGAGGCCGAGTTCGAGGTCGTACTGGAGCGGTCGGGGCGCACCCTCGCCGTGCCCGCCGACGCCTCCGTGCTCGACACCGTACGCGCCGCGGGTGTCGAGGTGCTCTTCTCCTGCACCGAGGGCACCTGCGGGACCTGCGAGACGGACGTCCTCGACGGCACGCCCGACCACCGGGACTCGGTGCTCACGGACGAGGAGCGGGCAGCCGGCGAGACCATGCTCATCTGCGTGTCCCGGTGCCTCGGGAAGCGCCTCGTGCTCGACCTGTGATCCGCAGGTCCGCCTCGATCCGGGCGACCGTGGCCAGCAGATGGGGCAGCAGGTCACGGCGTACGGACTCCACCGAGTTGCGGCTGGCGTGCACGGGGATGTTGACGGCCGCCACCACCTCCCCGTCCCGGTCGCGCACCGGGACGGCGACCGAGCGCAGCCCCTCCTCCAGTTCCTGGTCGACGATCGCGTACCCCTGACGCCGCACCCGGCGCAGTTCGGTGCGCAGCAGTTCGGCCGAGGCGATCGTGCGGGCCGTCAGGGGGCTGAGGTCCGCGCGTGACAGCCGGGTGTCGATCTCCTCGTCGGGCAGTTGCGCGAGCAACACCCGTCCCACCGACGTGACATGGGCCGGAAAGCGGCTGCCGACGGTGATCGTCGCGGTCATGATGCGGTGCGTCGGTACGCGGGCGGCGTACACGATGTCGTCCCCGTCGAGGACGCACAGGGACGACGACTCCCTTATCTGTGCGACGAGTTGCTCCAGATGCGGCTCGGCGATCTCCGGCAGGGTGAAGCTGGACAGGTAGGAGTATCCGAGTTCCAGGACGCGCGGGGTGAGCCGGAACATCCGGCCGTCCGTCTGCACGTATCCCAGGTCGAAGAGGGTCAGCAGGAAGCGGCGGGCCGCCGCGCGGGTCAGGTCGGTGACCCGCGCCACCTCGCTGAGCGTCAGCTCCGGATGGTCGGCGTCGAAGGCGCGGATGACCGCGAGGCCGCGCTCGAAGGAACGGACGAAATGCGGTTCGCGGGCTCCAGCAGGCATCGTCGCCTCCACGGGACGCACGGGGGTGCGCTCTGCGCACGCTAGGAGCACACTTCGGCAACTGTCAACGACCTTGCGCGTCAAGGGCATTGACCTGTTCCCGTACCAGGTCCTACGTTCCCGCTGAGCACTTCTGTGCGGTCTGCGCACAGCCTGTCGAAGAACTGTCCCAATAGTTTCCATAGGGGGAGTGATGCGTCGTCTGCTCATCGGCCTCGTGACCGGCGCCACGTTCGTCGCCGCGACGGCCTGCGGTTCGTCCGACTCCTCCGGGTCGGACGACAAGGACAAGGCTTCCGGCGGTACCACCACGGTCAAGGTCGGCGTCATCCCCATCGTCGACGTCGCTCCCTTGTACCTGGGCCAGAAGAAGGGCTTCTTCAGCGAGCGGGGCATCGAGCTGTCGCTGACGAGCGCGCAGGGCGGGGCGGCGATCGTGCCGGGTGTGGTCTCCGGCCAGTTCGACTTCGGTTTCAGCAACATGACGTCCCTGCTGGTCGCCCAGTCCAAGAACGTGCCGGTCAAGGCCGTCGTCAACGGTGTCGCGTCCACCGGCAAGGAGGGCGCCGACTTCGCGGCGCTCGCCGTGAAGAAGGGCAGCCCTCTCAAGTCCGCCAAGGACGTGGAGGGCAAGAAGGTCGCCGCCAACACGCTCAACAACATCTGCGACACCTCGACCAGGGAGTCGGTCCGCAAGGACGGCGGCGACCCGTCCAAGGTGAAGTTCGTGGAGATGCCCTTCGACCAGATGCCGGCCGCGCTCGAAGGCGGTCAGGTGGACGCGGCCTGTGTCGTGGAGCCGGCGCTCGCGAGCATCAAGGCGCAGGGCGGCACCTCCATCGCGTCGCTCTTCGTCGACGTGTCGCCCGATCTCACCGTGGCCATGTTCTTCTCCTCGCAGAGTTACGTGCAGAAGAACCCGGAGATGGTGAAGAAGTTCCAGGCGGCGACCATCGAGTCCCTGGAGTACGCGGACAGCCACCCGGAGGAGGTCCGCGAGATCATCACCACGTACACGAAGATCCCGAAGCCGCTGGTGGAATCGCTGGTGCTGCCGCGCTGGCCCGCCGAGCCGGACCGCCGTTCCATCGAGAGGCTGGCCGAACTGGGGCAGCAGGACGGCCTGTTCGAGAAGGATCCGGACCTGGACAAGCTGCTGCCGTGAGGGGTGCCAACGCCCTGCTGGGCGCCTGCGGGCTCGCGGCCTTCCTCGCCCTCGGCGAGGCGGTGCCGCGGCTCGGTCTGGTCGACGAGGACTACTTCCCGCCGACCAGCCGCATCGCCGACGCGCTCGCCACCGAGCTGGCCGACGACGCGTTCTGGACCGCGCTCGGGGACACCCTCACCGGCTGGGCGATCGGGCTCGTGATCGCCGTGAGCGCGGGCATCGTCGCGGGCGTGCTGATCTCGGTCACTCCGTACCTGCGTGAGGCGACCGCCTCGACGATCGAGTTCCTGCGCCCGATACCCTCGGTGGCCCTGATCCCGCTCGCCGTGCTGCTGTACGGCACCGAACTGCGCTCGGTGCTCCTGCTGGTCGTCTACGCGTCGTTCTGGCAGGTCCTCGTACAGGTCATGTACGGCGTCCAGGACGTGGACCCGGTCGCCGAGGAGACCGCCCGCTCGTACGGACTCGGCACCTGGGCCCGGATCCGCCATGTGCTGTGGCCCACCGCCCTCCCGTACGTCATGACGGGGGTGCGGCTCGCCGCCGCGGTGGCGCTGATCCTCGCCGTGACGGCCGAACTCGTCATCGGCGCACCGGGGTTGGGGGCACGGATCGCCGTCGCGCAGACCTCGCAGGCGGTGCCGGAGATGTACGCGCTGGTGGTGGTCACCGGTCTGCTCGGGCTGCTCATCAACGTGGGCGCGCGGACCGTCGAACGGCGGGCGCTGGCCTGGCACCAGTCCGTGCGCGGGGAGGTGGCGGTGTGAACGGCCCGGAACGTGTCCTGCTGCGGCTGTTCCTCGTCGTGGCGCTGCCCGCGCTGCTCCTCGTGGCGTGGTGGTACGCGTCGGACGGCAGCACGGACGTCTACTGGCCGCCGCTGCGCACCATCCTCACCACGTTCCCGGACGTGTGGACCGGCGAGCGGCTGCGCGGGGACGTCCTGCCCAGTGTGCTGCGGCTGAGCGCCGGTTACGCGTGCGCGGCCGTCGCGGGCGTGGCGCTGGGCACGGTGATCGGCTCGTACCGCCGGGTGCGGGCGGTGTGCGAACCGGTGCTGGAGTTCCTGCGGGCGGTGCCGCCGCCCGTGCTCGTCCCGGTCATCATGCTGTTCGCGGGCATCGGCGACACCATGAAGATCGCGGTCATCGCCAGCGGCTGTGTCTGGCCCATCCTGCTCAACACCGTCGAGGGCGTACGGGCGGTCGACCCGGTGATGTCCGAGACGGCCCGCTCCTACGGCATCACGGGCGTCGCGCGGCTGCGGCACCTGGTGCTGCGCTCGGCGAGCCCGCAGATCTTCGCGGGGCTGCGCCAGGCCCTGTCCATCGGGATCATCCTGATGGTCATCAGCGAGATGTTCGCCGCCAGCAACGGGCTCGGCTTCACCATCGTCCAGTTCCAGCGCGGCTTCGCCATCCCCGACATGTGGACCGGGATCCTGCTGCTCGGGCTGCTCGGCTTCGTCCTGTCGGTTGTCCTCCGGCTCGTCGAGCGCCGTGCGCTCGGCTGGTACCACGGTGCGCGCGACGCTTCCCGGCGGTCGTCGTGAACCTCGCGAAAGGGCGGTCCATGCTCGACGTACGCGGCCTCAAGAAGGTCTACGAGGGATCGGGCCGGCGGGTGGAGGCGGTGCGCGACCTCACCTTCACGGTGGACGCCGGTGAACTGGTCTGCCTGGTCGGGCCGTCCGGCTGCGGCAAGACGACACTCCTGAAGTGCGTGGGCGGTCTGCTCACCCCCACGGCGGGCGAGGTGCTGATCGGGGGCCGCCGGGTGACCGGACCGCCGCCGGACATGGCGGTCGTCTTCCAGGAGTACGGGCGCAGTCTGTTCCCCTGGATGAGGGTGCGCGAGAACGTCGAACTACCGCTCAAACAGAAGAAGTTGACCAGCTCCAGGCGACGTGAGCTGGTCGCCGACGCCCTGGCGTCCGTGGGTCTCACGGACGCGGCGGGCGCCTACCCGTGGCAGCTGTCGGGCGGTATGCAGCAGCGGGTGGCCATCGCCCGCGCGCTGGCGTACGAGCCCCAAGTGCTGCTGATGGACGAACCGTTCGCGGCGGTGGACGCCCAGACCCGGGCCGATCTGGAGGATCTGGTCCGCGGGCTGTGGCGGCAGCGGGGCATCACGATCCTGTTCGTGACGCACGACATCGACGAGGCCGTCTATCTCGGCGAGCGGGTGCTGGTCCTGTCCTCCTCCCCGACGGTCGTCCAGGAGCAGCTGAAGGTCGATCTCCCCGCCGAACGCGACCAGTTGCACACCCGGGTGGCCCCGCGCTTCGCCGAACTGCGCACGCATGTGTACGAGCAGATCCAGGCGGCCAAACGCGGCACACCGGTCGTCGACCGGCTGGTGAAGGACCTCACCTCGGACGCGCCTCCGCCCCAGTAGGGCGGCGCACGCACGTGTCACCGGCGGCCGGCGAAGGTCGTCATGCCTCGGTCGCGGGCACCACGCTGAGGTGGCCCGCCGCGCGCCGCCCACGGCCGGGCCTGCTCGTCCGGCGCGTCGCCGGTGCCGGGCGGCGGGCCTCGCGCAGGACCAGCGTCAGCCGTGTGTATCCCATGTCGTGCAGGGTCTTGGGGGTCTCGCCGACGATCCGGCACGTACTCCCCCACCGCGGGTCGGGGTGCAGCAGTGGCCGTACCGCGCCGTCGTGCTCGACCGCGTGCTGGCCGACCGAGCGGATCCAGTGCGGCAGGCCGTGCCGGTAGGCGGCGTCCATGATCGGATCCTGGGCGATGTCCCGCAGGATCGCCTGGAGTCCGTGGTCGTGGCCGTGCCGCTCCACGGCGGCGGCGAAGTGCGCCAGCATCGGCAGGCACCAGCTCGACTCGTGCTCGGCCAGGACCGTGGCCGCGTCCGGGTGGAACAGGACGAAGCGGAGGAAGTTGTCGCCGGGCATGGCGGTGGGGTGCGGGCCGACCGCGCGGAAAAGTGTCTCGAACGCGTCGTTGGCGAGGACGACGTCCCAGCGGTGGTCGACGACGACGGACGGAAAGGTGACGGCGTCCAGAAGTGCTTTGTAGTCCTGGAGATACGCCTGGGCCTCAAGACTGTCGGGGACAGGCCGCGGCTGCGGCCGGGGCCCTCCTGCCTGGTATGCCATCGGGAGGTCCACCCCTCTTGCCTATGCGGGCTTCACGCGGCGTCGTGATCCTGCTACCCCGGCCGGAGCGGTGTCAACTATCGTGGCATTTGGCGCCCGTTGACGGCTGAATCCCGCCACAGTTGTGGCGAGACCTGGATGCGAGTTCGACCAAAGGGCTACTCTCCGGTCTTCGGGCAGTTCACGCTGCACAACACGGATCCCCACAGGGACTTCACGTCCGAGGGGTCCGGTTCCCCCACAGCGGTCGGTCGATTGAGACGTAGGAGAACTGTCGGTGACGGATGGCTTCGAGGTTCCGGGCGCCACGGCGACGGGTCTGCTGCCGGCCGTCGTGGCCCGGGTCGCCGGTCTGGCGGACCGGCTCGGCGCACCGCACGGCGAGGTGTTCGACGTCCGCCGGCTGTCGGCCGCGTCGGGTGTCCCCGAGGTCGTGGTCGCGTCCCTGCTGAACGGCCGGTCGGCGGGCGAACCCGACCTCCAGGCCCGGTTCCTGCAGCGCCTCGACCTGCTGCGCCGCACCCGCCTCAAGCCCAACGGCCGCCGGTACACCCAGCAGGAGATCGCCGACGGCGCGGGCATGTCGCGTCAGCAGGCGGGCGCGCTCATCAACGGCGACCGGCGCCCGACCATGGAGCACTGCGACGCCATCCAGCGCTTCTTCCGCGTCCACGCCGGCTTCCTGTCCGCCGAGGACCCCGAGGCACTCGCCGGCGCCCTGCAGCGCACCGAGCAGGATCTGCTCCAGCGGCTCGCCGACCGGGAACGGCAGGCGGACCCGGCGACCGCGGACGACCCGCTGGAGCGGCTGCTGCAGGACCACGGGGTCCGTGGCATCGCCTGGCGGGCCGCGCAACTGCCCACCGATCAGCACCGGGACAAGGTCGCCGAGTGGCTGGACATGCTCCTGGAGAGCGTCAAGCGGCCCGAGTCGTGATCAGGGGGACTGCCGTGGGTGTCGGAAGGGAGATGCGCCGTCTGTGCGGCGCGCTGGTCGACGCGTTGTCCCTCCCGGCGCCCGCGGCACCCGGGGACCTGTACGCGGCGCTGTGCGGGGCCATGAGCAGCCGGCGCGGCCGCCCGGTCCGCTTCCGTACGGCCCCCTTCCCGCCGGGCACCGCCAGCGGGCTCTGGCTCGACATGGCGGACTGGGACCTCGTGGTCGTCGAGGAGCGCACCGCGCCCGACCACCAGCTGGTGATTCTCGGCCACGAGCTGTGGCACATGAGCGCGGGCCACCGCGGCCATCACGTCGAGGGCGCGTCCGTCGCCGCCCGTCTGCTGTCGGACGACGCCGACCTGCGGGCGACCGTCCGCAAGGTGGCGGCACGTACCCGGTTCGACCTGGCCGACGAGAAGGACGCCGAGAGCTTCGGGCTGCTGCTGGCGAGCAGGTGCCGGGGGTGGCTGGCCGGTCCGGGTTCGCGCGGGCCCGTACGGCGCGAGGGTCTCGCGGGCCGCATCGAGGCGTCCCTGGGCTACCGCGGGCCGCAGGACTGAGAGCGCCGGCACGCCGTGGACGGGTCCAGTTACTACCTGCCCGCTGTCGCCATGGCGGCCGTCCTGGCCGTCAAGGGCCCCTCGCTGCGCCGCTCCTGGCGCGATCCGCTGCTGCGGTCGGTGTGCTGGCTGCTGGCGCTGACGGGTCTGGTGTTCTTCTTCGCGGCGCCGCCGACCATCGCCGAGGTCAACGACATCCTCGGCGTCGCGAACGTCTCGGCGCCGCTCGTCTACTGTCTGCTGAGCGCGTTCAGCGCGGCCTGTCTGGTGCTGATCGTCAACTGGCGCGGCGGCCCGCCCGAACTGACCCGGCGGATGTCGCGGCGCTGGATCACCGGGTACGGCGTCGTGATCGTGGCGCTGGTCGTGCTGTTCGCCCTCGGTGACACCCCGGTCGAGCGGCTGCGGGACTTCGACACGTACTACGCCGACGCGCCGTTCGTCCGCGAGATGATCGTGCTCTATCTCGGCGCGCTGGCCGTGGCGGGTGTCTCGATGAACGTGATGTGCGGTCGCTGGGCCCTCCAGGTGCAGGGCCGGCTGCGGGCCGGGCTGCTGATCATCGTGGCGGGCTATGTGTGCAACATCGCTTATCTGACCGCCAAGTTCACCGCGGTGGTGGCGCGCTGGAACGGCGGGAACCTGGACCACCTCAGCACCGACGTGGCCCCGGTGCTCGCCTCGGCGGGGGCGCAGATCAGCGCGGTCGGCTTCTGTCTTCCGCTGGCCTGTCAGCGGGCCGGCGACACCTGGTCGACCTGGTGCACGTACCGCCGTCTGGGGCCGTTGTGGCGGGAACTGGCACCGGTCTCGCCGTACGCGGGCCGCACGGCCCGGATGTCCTGGTGGTCCCCCGCCGAACTCCAGGTCACCCAGCGGGAGTCGGACATCCACGACGGTCTGCTCAGCCTGCACCCCTACTTCGACACGGGGCTGCGGGCCCGCGCCCACGCCGCGGCCCTCGCGACGGGCTCCGAGCCGGCCCAGGCCCGCGCCGAGGCGGACGCGGCGATGGTCGCGGCGGCGGTACGGGCCCGTACCGCCGACCCGGAGGGCAGGCTCACCGAGCCCACGCAGCCGGCCGAGGCCGCCGAGACACCCCGCGACCTCGTACGCGTCTCCCTGGCCCTACGCCACTCCCCCGTGGTCGAGGCAACTCGCAGCACGCGCCCCTGAGGGGCGCGGGGAACCGCGCGGCCGGCCACGACGCACCCGCGGCCGACACACAACGCACCGCCCCCGCGCATCAGGTCGCACTCCGCTCGCTCGCCGCACGCAGCTCCCGCTCCAGCGCCCGGCTGCGCACCGTGTCCGCCCGCCCCGCCGCGGTCCCGGGGCGCCCGTCCCGCAGCAGCGCACTCCACCGCTCACGGCTCCAGTCGGCAGGACTCGTCCCGCCGACGAACTCCTGGACGAGCGCGAGAAACCGCGCCGGTTCGGCGTGGAACGGAAAGTGCCCGGCACCCTCGAAGATCTCCAGCCGGCTCCCCGGCATCGCCTCGTGCGCCCCGTGGGCGTGTCGCACGGGCACCACGCCGTCGCGGTCGCCCCACACCAGCAGGGTGGGCATGCCCTCGGTGAGGTAGCAGCGGTCGAGCATGGTCACCACCTGGCCGCGCCAGTCGACCACGGCCCGCAGGGTGCGGATGAACGCGCTGCGCGAGGTCGCGTCGGGCAGCGCGTCCACGAGAGTGAGCAACTCGGGAGCGTCCTGCCCGAGATCGGTGTCGAGCAGCCGCATCAGGTGCGTGAACAGCCGGGCCTGGAACGCCGCGCCGGGCAACCGCAGCGCGGACAGCGCCAGCTGGGCCCCGGGCAGGGACACCGCCCGCAGTACGGGGTTCACCTCGCGGCCCACACCTCCCGCGCCGACCAGGATCAGCCGCTCGGTGCGTTCGGGGTACTGGTAGGCGAACTGCATGGCGACACCGCCGCCGAACGAGTGCCCGACCAGCGTGGCCCGTTCGACCCCGAGCGCGGCGAGCAGATCGCGCAGGCCGTTGGCGTAGGCGGCCACCGAGTAGTCGGCCCGGGGCTTGTCCGAGGCGCCGTGGCCCAGCAGGTCGGGTGCGATCACCGTATGGGTGCGGGCCAGACCGGGGACGATTCCGGCCCAGGTCGCCGAGGAGTCGCCGATGCCGTGGATCAGGACGAGGGCCGGTCCCTCGCCGGCCATCCGGTAGGCGCGTCGGTAGCCGTGCACCACGCGGTGACGCAGCCGCAGTTCCCCGTCGCCCACGGGCCGCAGCCGCACGGCCTCGCGCTGGCGCCGCCGTGGGATGTCGACCACCGGCTCGTCCCCCTCTCCCGGCCCCTCTCCCGGCCCCTCGCCGAGCCGCCGGGAGTACGGCCCGGGGCCTCTGTTCCAGCGTAAGCCCCTTGTCCCACAAGGGGTTTCCATGAGGTTTCCCCTCGGCTAACCGGGCGAACGAACACGCACGGAAAGGGCATTGTCAGTGGCGGACGGCAAGCTGGACCCAGCGCCACCGCTGTGCGGCGGCGCGAGCAGGACCGAAGAGCGGAAGCCGAGCCGAACCGGGAGAGCCGTCCGATGCCGACAGCCGTACTGACCGATCACGAACGCACCGCCGTGCAGGCCTATCTGCGCCTGCTGCAGACCGTACGAGCCGCGATGGACGCCCCGTCCGGCTCGGGGCGGCCGGTCGTCGTGCCGCCCTCGGCCCTCGCGGAGGCGGAGCGCGCACTGGCCGCGGCGGGCCTTGAGGGCAATGAGGAGGCGTTCTTCCGCCTGCTGCACACCTGGTGCCCGGAGGTGTGATGAGCCTCCGTCAGTCCCTCGACGGGTGGGGAGCCGCGCTCAGTCCCGTCCGTTCGACACCCCGTGCGGCACGGTCACCGAGGTCGCCACGAGTCCCCGGCTCACCGTCCAGCGTCCTTCGAAGCGGCCGATGCGACGGCCGTCGACCACCGGCCCCGGCACGAGGAGTTCGGCGCTCAGGCCGCCGGACGTGGTGTGTCCGGGATCCATGAAGACCTCGATGTCGGCCTCCGAGAAGTCGAGCCATTTCCCGGTGAGGGGGAACCACGCCTTGTAGACGGACTCCTTGGCACTGAACAGGAGCCGGTCCCAGTGGATCCGCGGATGGTGTCCGGCGAGCACGTCCAGCCGCCGGACCTCGGCGGGCAGCGCCACCGAGGGCAGCACGTCGTCGGGGAGCCGCAGATGGGGCTCCGCGTCGATGCCGAGCGAGGCCAGGTCGGCGGCCCGGGCCAGTGCGGCGGCGGCGTAGCCCTCGCAGTGCGTCATGCTGCCGATCAGCCCGGCGGGCCAGCGCGGTGCTCCCCGGTCGCCGCTCAGGACGGCCTGCGGGGGCACGCCGAGCTTCTCCATGGCACGCCTGGCGCACCCGCGTACCACGGTGAACTCGCGGCGCCGCTTCTCGACGGCACGCGCGATCAGTGCCTCTTCCTCGGGGTACAGCCCGGGATACGGCGTCGGGGCCCCGGTGCCCTCGGCGTGGTCGTCAGCGTGTGCCTCCACGGCCACGACCGACTCCGGGAGCAGTTCCTCGATCACCGGATCCGACCTCCATCGGCAGAATACGGCGCAGCTTGCCCGGCGGTTCCGAGCGCTTGCGCCACTCGCGGGGGTAACCCACCGACACCTCTTCGAAGCGGACGCCGTCGAGCCAGGTGGTGCGGGGAATGTGCAGGTGGCCGTAGACCATGACGGCCACGCGGTGGGTGCGGTGCCAGTCGGCGGTGAGCCGGGTGCCGCACCACATGGCGAACTCCGGATACCAGAGGACTTCCGTGGGGTGCCGGTCCAGCGGGTAGTGGTTGACAAGCACCGTGGGCAGCCCGTCGGGGATCTCCGCGAGCCTGCGTTCGGTCTCGGCCACCCGGGCACGGCACCAGGCCTCGCGGCTGGGGTACGGGTCGGGGTGCAGCACGTGCTCGTCCGTGCAGACGATGCCGGTCCCGTGGGCGTACGCGAGGCCCTCTTCCTTGGTCGCGCAGCCCGCGGGCAGGAACGAGTAGTCGTAGAGGAGGAACAGCGGGGCCACCGCGACCGGTCCTTCGGGGCCCTCCCACACGGGGTAGGGGTCCTCCGGAGTGATCACGCCCAGCTCGCGGCAGAGCCGCACGAGGTGTTCGTAGCGGGCCACTCCGCGCAGGGTGACGGTGTCCTTGGGGTGGGTCCACAGTTCGTGGTTGCCGGGTGCCCAGATCACTTTCCGGAAGCGCCGGCTGAGCGTTTCGAGGGCCCAGCGGATGTCGGCCACCGTCTCCGCGACGTCGCCGGCCACGAGAAGCCAGTCGTCGTCGGTCTCGGGGCGCATCGCCTCGACGAGTGCGCGGTTCTCGGCGTATCCGACGTGCAGGTCGCTGATGGCCAGCAGCCGGCCCTGACGGTCAGCCGTCGTCACCCTCGTCCCCCTCCCCGTGCCGGACGCCTCGCGGCCACCCGGATGGGAACACAAGAACACATACGCACGGCGCGGTACAAGAGCGACTCCGTCCGGGGTTCGCCCCCGGGCACCGAGCGGCCGGGTACCCGGCCGCGTACCCGGCCGGGCTGCCGCGCGGACCACGGCACGCCCGCCGTCCGCCGGCGTAGCGGCGGGTCGGTCCACCGATCGGACGATCACCCCGTCCCCCGATCCGACGATCCGACGGTGGTGATCTGGAGCACCGGCGACGGCCCGGGCGCACCCCGCGCCGACCGCTCGGCGTCGGTCGGGTGCAGGGCCTCTGACCTGCCACGCGAGCCCCGGCGAGGCCGTCGGGCGGACCCGTTCGGCGGACCCGTCGGGTGATTCCGTAACACGCCTGTAGCAGCACCACTGCTCAGGAACCCCTATGATCGGCCATACACAACCGCCACGAACTCCCGTTTTCGAACGGCGGTTTTGTGTACCCACTCAACGACTTGCCGAGCACGGCCTGCTTTGACGTGCCCGCAAACCCTGAAAGGCGGCCTGCATGGTCTCTCGCGTACGCGTCTGGCTCAACCGCACGTACGCGGAGAACGTGTTCTTCATGGATCAGCTGCGGCGAAATCCGTGTGGCCGCGCGGTCGAGATCCACGCCACCCACGGCGACCCCGACTCCCCGATCCTGGCCGCCGCGGACATCGCCGCGATGGAGCCGGAGGGGCTGTCCCCGGCCGCCTACGTCGAGTACGCGCTCGACCAGTGCGCCCGGCACTCGATCGACGTGTTCGTTCCCGTCCTGCACCAGACCGCCCTGGCCGGGCACCGCGAGGAGTTCGCCGCGGTCGGCACCGCGCTGCTCGCGCCGCCCGCCGAGGCCGTGCACACCTTCCAGGACAAGGTCGTCGCGTACGAGGCCGTCGAGAAGCTCGGCGTGCCGGTGCCCCCGTGGTGGCGGGTCCGTACCGCCGACGAGCTGATCGCCGCGGTCGACGAGCTGGAGGCCGCCGGTCACAAGGCGTGCTTCAAGCCCGCCTCCGGAGCGGGTGGCGTCGGCTTCCGCATCATCACGCGCACCCCCTTCTCGCTCATGCACCTGAGCGGCTTCCCGAGCCCGTACATGCCGCTGGACCTGGTCGTCCAGGCGCTGCGGCAGGCGGACGAGCCCGTGGACTGGCTGGTCATGCCCCTTCTGGGCGAGCCCGAGGTGTCCGTGGACTGCCTCACCGGCCCGGACGGACGCGTCCGGATGGCCGTGGGCCGTACGAAGAACGGGCGGCGGCGCGGTTTCACGCTCGACCCGTCGTTCATCGAGCCGGCGCGGGTCCTCGCGGAGGGCTTCGGGTTGCACTACCTGACGAACATCCAGTTCCGGATGCTCGGTGACGAGCCGGTCCTCATGGACGTCAACACGCGCCCGGCGGGTGGCCTGCACCAGCTCTCGCAGTGCGGGATCAACGCGCCGTGGGCCGCCGTGCGCCTCGCGCTCGGCGAGGAGCCCGGTGATGTCGTCCCGCCGTTCCTCGGCTCGGACTACGCGGTGGTCTCCGGGCCGCGCGCGGTGCGTCCCGCGTCGGCGCCGGAGCAGCACGCTGACCTGGACCTCCCCGCCCACGTGTCGGCGCCGGACGCCGTCACCGAAGCGCAGCCGGCCCATGCGACCCACTCGGCCAAGGCGACTCGTACGGCTCAGGCCGCGCAGTCCTCGGACAGGCCCTTGACCGTCTGATCGGGCCACACCGATTCGGTGCACCAGGGGTGCCCGGTCAGCCGACCGGGTATCCCCAGGCTCTCGCCAACTCGGCGAGCCGCGGCGGCAGTTCGGCCTTCGGGTCGGCCGGTCGGGCAGGCTGGACGCGGCCCGACCTGATGGTGGGGCTCCAGTCGCCCAGCTGGGGCCGGAAGGTGCCGTGGTCCTTCGTCCCGTAGTCGAGCATCGCGCTCTCCCAGGGCACATCGAGGTACGCGCACAGCTCGCGCGTGCTCCGCTCGGGATCGGCGGTGAGTTCCTCGTACGTCATCACGTGGGCGTCGAGGGTGCGGCGGGCCTCGTCGAGCCGTACGCCGTAGTCGAGGACCTCGGCGCGGATCTGCTCGGGGTCGGGGTCGGTGCGGCGCTCGGTGAGGGAGGCGACCACGGCGCCGGGGTGGCGGAGCAGCACGATGTAGCGGGCGTTGGGCCAACATCGTTGCAGGCGCGGCCAGATGAGGGTGTTGGGCGGGGTCTTGTCGACGATGATCTGCTTGCCGCTGCGGGCGAGTTCCAGGTGCATCACCCGGTCCCACAGCGTGTGCTCCAGCTCCTCCTTGTCCAGTTCCAGTGCCCGCATGGCGTCGGCGGTGAAGTCGCGGGACAGGTGGACGTGCAGGGTGCGCAGATGCATCTCGTGCGGGGCCCGGATGCTGCTGTGGCTGTTCAGCAGGACCCTGAGGAGGGTCGAGCCCGAGCGGACGCAGGACAGGACGAAGACCGGCGAGTCCACCAGACGCGGGGCGCGGGGCGCCACGTAGCCGTCCTCGGCGCGGGAGCCCCCGGCGTCGCGGGGCGTGGGCACGGCGTCGAGGTTCCGGCGCGGCGGGCCGACCGCCTGGGCCATCAGTCTGCCGCGGCGCCTCAGCCCCTTGCCGATCGCGGACATGCGCGGGTCTCGCACGGTGACACCTTTCTCTCGTACTGCCCCTCATGCGCTCTCATCACAGGGGCGCCGAGCGAACCGCAGGTGTCGTGCAGGGAACGGGGACTGGTCACGGCAGGCCGCGCACCCACCGCGCACCCACTGTGACCAGCCCTCTTACCGCTTCCTTAATTGTTCATGGGAAACGGGGTCAGCGCTTCCGCATGAGGGTGTCCCTCACTTCCCCACGGCCAGTCGCAGCGTCTGGATCTCGAAGGGGCGGAGGGTGACGGGGACGCCGTTCCCGTCCGTGTCCGCCGTCGCCAGCGGGCGCTCCAGCAGATCGGTGAGCTGGGCACCGGCCAGCGGGAAGCTCGTGCGCAGGGTGCCCTGCGCACGGCCGCCGCGTGACTCGTAGAGGCGTACGACGACATCGCCCGAGGCGTCGTCGGCGAGCTTGACGGCCTCGACGGTGACGCCCTCGCCGTCGACGGAGACGACCGGTTCGGCGGTGCCCGCCGAGTCCGCCACCCGCAGCGGCAGGTTGAGGGAGTAGCCCTCGGCGACCGCGTCCTCGATGGTCGCGCCGGGCAGCAGCGCGTAGGTGAAGTGGTGCCTGCCCTGGTCGGCCGCCGGGTCCGGGATGCGCGGGGCGCGGACCAGACTGAGCCGGACCGTGGTCGTCGTACCCCCGTCCTCGCGGACCGTGCGGGAGACGTCGTGGCCGTACGTGGAGTCGTTGATGACCGCGACGCCGTAGCCGGGTTCGCCGAGGTGGACCCAGCGGTGGCCGGAGACCTCGAACCGGGCCGACTCCCACGTGGTGTTGGTGTGCGTGGGCCGCTGGATATGGCCGAAAGCGATCTCGGCGGACGAGTGCGCCGCCCGGATGTCCACCGGGAAGCCCGCCTTGAGGAACTTCTCGGCCTCGTGCCAGTCGATGTCCGTCTCGAAGTCGATCCGGGGGCTGCCGGCGCGCAGGCTGATCGTCTGCGTGAGGCGCGAACCGTTGCCGAAGGAGCGCTCGACGCGGATCGCCCCGAGCAGCGGCTCGTCCTCGACGACCGTCACGGAGTCGGCGTCCAGGAGGTCCGTGAAGCGGTTCTTGTAGTGCTTGTCGACGTCCCAGGCGTCCCAGTGGTTCGGGAGGTCCGTGTGCAGGCGGAGCAGGTTTCCCCTGTCCGCCAGGACCTCACGGCCGCCGGCGCGCAGATCGCGTACGGAGGACAGAGTGCCGTCCTCGTCGATCTCGACGCGGACCAGACCGTTATCGAGGACGCGGCCGGTGACCGTCACGGGGCTCGGCGCCTCCCCGGAACCGGAGCCGGAACCGGAACCGGAGCCGGAGCCGGAACCGGAGCCCAGGGGCGCGCTGCCGTTCGCCGGGACGACCGTGTGGGCCAGGGACCCGTCGGCGGTCCGTACGACCTCCCGGCGCTCGACGGGGCTCGTGTTGAAGACGCGGGGGCCGCCCGTGCCGAGCGCGGTGACCGCCCCGGCGGTCAGTGCCTCGACCTCCTCGGCGACGCGCGCGTACTCGGCCTCCGCCTCGCGGTGCACCCAGGCGATCGAGGAGCCCGGCAGGATGTCGTGGAACTGGTGGAGCAGGACCGTCTTCCAGAGCCGGTCGAGCTTGTCGTGCGGGTAGGCGTAGCCGGGCGCGTGCAGCGCGGCCGTCGTGGCCCACAGCTCGGCCTCGCGGAGCTTGTGCTCGCTGCGGCGGTTGCCCTGCTTGGTGCGGGCCTGCGAGGTGTAGGTGGCCCGGTGCAGTTCCAGGTACAGCTCGCCGACCCAGACCGGGGCGTCGGGGTACTCCGCGCGGGCCTTGGCGAAGAAGTCATCGGGGTGCTCGACGACGACCTTCGGCGAGCCCTCCAGGTCCGCGAGGCGGCGCGCCCGCTCCATGATCTCGCGGGTGGGCCCGCCGCCGCCGTCACCCCAGCCGAAGGGGGCCAGCGAGCGCGTGCCCACGCCCTTCTCCTGGTAGTTGCGGGTGGCGCGGGCCATCTCCTCGCCGCTGAAGCGGGCGTTGTAGGTGTCGACGGGCGGGAAGTGCGTGAAGATCCGCGTGCCGTCGATGCCCTCCCACCAGAAGGTGTGGTGCGGGAACTTGTTGGTCTGGTTCCAGGAGATCTTCTGGGTGAGGAACCACTCGTTGCCGGCCAGCTTGGCGAGCTGCGGGTAGGAAGCGGTGTAGCCGAAGGAGTCCGGCAGCCACACGCCCTTGGTCTCGACGCCGAAGTGCTCGATGAAGAACCGCTTGCCGTGGACGAACTGGCGGGCGACGGCCTCGCCGCCGGGCAGGTTGCCGTCGGCCTCGACCCACATGCCGCCGACCGGCGCCCACTGGCCCTTCTTGACGGACTCCTGGATGCGGGCCCAGACCTTCGGGTAGTTGTCGCGGACCCACTCGTACTGCTGGGCCTGCGAGCAGGCGAAGATGAAGTCGTCGTACTCGTCGGCGAGCGAGGTGACGTTCGAGAAGGTGCGGGAGGTCTTGCGCTTGGTCTCGCGGATCGGCCAGAGCCACGCGGAGTCGATGTGCGCGTGGCCGACGCCGGAGACGACGTGGGCGCTGGCGTTGGCGGGCTTGGACAGGGCGGGCTTCAGCGCGGCCCGTACGTCGGCGGCCGAACCGGAGACGTCGTCGAGGTCCAGCAGGTCAAGGGCCCGGTCCAGGGCGTGGGTGATCTCGTGCCGGCGGGGGTCGTGCTCGCCCAGCTCCAGCATCAGCTCGCGCAGTACCTGGATGTCGAGGTCGAGGTGCCAGACCTCCTCGTCGAGGACGGCGATGTCGGCGCGCCGGAAGGTGTAGAGGGGCTTGTCGCCCGCCGTACGGATGTCCCCCATCGGCGTGGTCTTCGAGAAGTCGTCGGCGAGGATGTCCGGGTTGGAGGCCGCCTCGACCAGGTAGTCGATCTCCTCGCCGCCGACGGCGGGGTTGGCGATCGCCACGTACTGGTTGAGCGGGTTGACCGCCTTCAGCGGTGTGCCGTCCGTGAGATGGACCAGGGCCTCGGCCTGGTTGCCGGGCCAGTCGCCGACGAACCCGAGGTCGATGACCGCCTCGACGCGCCTGCCCGCCCACTCGGCGGGCACCCGCCCGCGCATCCGGAACCAGGTCGTGCCCCAGGGCGGACCCCACAGGGTGTCCATCGCGAAGGGCGCGTACGGGGCGGACGCGGCCTCCTCGAAGGGGACGGGCTCCCCCGGGGCCTGCCAGGCCTCGACCTCGAAGGGCACGGCGGCGGCATAGATCGCGGCCTTGATGCGCTGGTCGTGAAGGCGCTGTACGCGCTCCTCGATTCGCCGGCGTTCGTCGTGCATGAAAGTCTCCAGGTAACGAGCGGGGAAAGCGCTTACTTAAGGTACGCGAGACCAGGATGGACCGCGGTGTACCCGTCGACCAGGTCGCGGGCGACATTCACCGAGTCGACGAGCGGATGCAGCGCGAAGGCCTTCACGGCCGTCGCACGCGAGCCCGACCCGGCGGCGGCGAGCACCTCGCGCTCCACCGCCTTCACCGCGCACACCAGACCGGTGGCGTGGGCGGGCAGCGGGGCCACCGCGACCGGGTGCGCGCCGTTGGCGTCGACGAGGCAGGGCACCTCGATGACGGCGTCCGCGTCGAGCGCCGAGAGGGTGCCCTGGTTGCGGACGTTGAGGATGAGCGTGGTCCGCTCGTCACGGGCGATGGCCCGCATCAGGGCGAGGGCCACCTTCTCGTAGCCGCCGGAGAGGTCGTCGGCGTCGCGCTCGCCCGCGCCGGCGCTCTCCCGGTTCTCGGACATGTACGTGGCCTCGCGCTCGGCCCGCGTACGGTCCCACGCGGTGAGGGCGGCGCTGTCCGGGCGGCTCATCTCCTCGTAGAAGTGGGCCTGCTGGTCACGCAGGAACGCGCCGCGGGTCTTCTCGGCCCGGCTGTAGGCGCGGACGGTCTCGCGGTTGAAGTAGTAGTAGTGCAGATACTCGTTCGGGATGGCTCCGAGCGACTGGAGCCAGTCGGTGCCGAAGAGCTTGCCCTCCTCGAAGGAGCCGAGCAGGTCGGTGTCGGCGAGCAGCCGCGGGAGTTCGTCGCGCCCGGCGACATGCAGTCCGCGGACCCAGCCGAGGTGGTTGAGGCCGACGTAGTCGATCCAGGCCTCGCGCGGGTTCGCGCCCAGCACCCGGGCGATCCGGCGGCCGAGTCCGACGGGCGAGTCGCAGATGCCGATGACGCGGTCGCCGAGGTGGCGGGACATGGCCTCGGTGACCAGTCCCGCCGGGTTGGTGAAGTTGATGAGCCAGGCGTCGGGCGCGAGGCGGGCCACCCGCCGGGCGATGTCGACGGCGACGGGAACCGTGCGCAGGCCGTAGGCGATGCCACCGGCTCCGACCGTCTCCTGGCCCAGGACCCCCTGGTCGAGGGCGACCCGTTCGTCGGCGGCGCGGCCTTCGAGGCCGCCGACCCGGATCGCGGAGAAGATGAAGTCGGCGCCGCGCAGCGCCTCGTCGAGATCCGTGGTGGCGGTCACGGCGGGTGCGTCCGGGTGTCCGGCCGCCTGCTCGGCGAGGACCCGGGCGACGGCGGAGAGCCGCCCCTGGTCCAGGTCGTGCAGGACGACGTCGGTGACGCGGCCCTCGCCGCGGTCCCCGAGGAGCGCCCCGTACACGAGCGGCACGCGGAATCCGCCGCCGCCCAGAATCGTCAGCTTCACGCAACTGCCCTTTCGCTGTTCCTCGGGGTCGCCGGGACCGTCGAACCTGTCGACATCCCGGACCCTGCCATCGGGTTCCCGCGCGCGCCGGAGGCCGTCGCCCCCTCGCGCGCCGGTCACGTGAGCACCACGCGTACGCCCGCCTCTTCCAGGGCGGCCCGCGTCCCGGCGTCCGCCGGTGCGTTGGTCACCACGACGTCCAGGTCCTCGGGTCCGCAGACCCTCGCCATCCCCGTCCCCGGGAACTTGGCGCGGTCGGCGAGCAGGACGACCCGGTCGGCCGCCTTGATCATGGCGCGCTTCACCGGCACCTCGACGACGGTCGTGTCCATCACCTGCCCTCCCGGCCGTACTCCGCTTGTTCCCAGGAACAGCCAGTCCGCATGCAGCTGGCGCAGGTTGTCCTCGGTGAGGAAGCCGACCAGCGAGCGGTACTCGCGGCGGACCATGCCGCCGAGCAGCACCAGCTCGATGGCCTCGTCGTCCACCAGTTCCTCGTAGACCACGAGGTTGCTGGTGATCACGGTGATCCGGCGGCCGTGCAGCTGCCGGGCCAGCCGGTAGGCGGTGGTGCCGATGTCGAGCAGCACGGACTGGCCGTCCTCGACGAGGGCCGCCGCGCGCGCCGCTATGGCGTCCTTCTCGGCCACGCGCACCTCGGCGACCTCGGCGAAGGGCTGGTCGCCCTCCTCGGCGACCGCCCCGCCGTGCACCCGGGTGAGCAGGCCCTCCTCCTCCAGTTTGAGCAGGTCGCGCCGGACGGTGGCGGGGCTCACGCCGAGCTGCTCCGAGAGGTCGGTCACGGCCGCGGGGCCACCGGAGCGCAGGGCCCGCAGGATGAGTTGATGTCGTCGCTCTGCCAGCACGAGCTGAACAGTACTCGTCATTGCCAATCATTTCTATGCTCAGTTCTGCTCGACTCTTGCCAAATCGGCCGGAGACGCGCACGATCCTGTCCACCGAAACACGATCCGGTGCACCGAAAATGAAGAGTTTTGACGAGAGGACGCACTCGTGGGTGAGACACGGCCCGACGCGCGGCCCGATGTGCTGCTGACGGGGCTGCTCTTCTACGACCTCGTCCTGACCGGCCTGGGCAAGCCGCCGACCCCCGGCGAGGAGATCTGGACCGACGGGATGGGCACGAGCCCGGGCGGCATCGCCAACCTGGCCGTGGCCGCGGCCCGTTACGGCCTGAACACCTCCCTGGCCACCGTGTTCGGCGACGACTACTACGGCGCGTACTGCCGTGAGGTCCTCGCCGGGCAGGAGCACATCGACCTCTCGCTCTCCCGTACGGCGGACGGCTGGCACACCCCGGTCACCGTCTCGATCGCGTACGGGCACGACCGGGCCCTGGTCACCCACGGCCAGGAGCCCCCGTACTCGCAGGACGCGCTGATGGGCGACCCGCCCGCGGCGCGTACGGCCCTCGTGCACATCGAGGCCGAACCCCGCGAGTGGATCGCCAAGGCCGCCGCGAACGGCACGAAGATCTACGCGGACGTCGGCTGGGACCCCACCCAGCAGTGGTCCTCGGACCTCCTCGACCAGCTCGCCCTGTGCCACGCCTTCGTCCCGAACGACACCGAGGCGATGGCGTACACCCGCACCGACACCGCGGCCGACGCGCTCTCCAGGCTCTCCGAGCTGGTACCGGTGGCCGTGGTCACCCGCGGCCGGGACGGCGCGATCGCCGTCGACCAGACCACAGGCGAGCACGCCGACGTGCCCGCCCTCGCCACCGACGTCCTGGACGCGACGGGCGCCGGGGACGTCTTCGGCGCGAGTTTCGTCGCGGCCTCGCTCCAGGGCTGGCCCCTGGAGGAGCGGCTGCGCTTCGCGGTGCTGGCCGCCGGACTCTCCGTACAGCGGCACGGCGGGGCGCTGGCCGCGCCCGGCTGGTACGGGATCCACCAGTGGTGGCGCTCGCTCAAGAACCCCGAACTGCGGCGCGCGTACGGCTTCCTGACGGACCGTATGCCCGTCGATCCCGGCCCCCCGGTTCCCCACGCCCCGGTGACTCCACCCGCCCCCACGGCGCTCCCGATCTCCCCCGACGCATCTCCCGCGGCGCATCCCTTCTGATGCCTGCCTCCTGATGCGTTTCTCCTGATGCGAAGACCGAACACATCCGAAAGGCGGTGGGAGCTGTGCGGCTCTCACGAAGGGGCCTGCTCCGCGCGGGACTGGCCGGTACGGCCGCGACCGCGCTCGGCGGCCTGGCGTCCGGCTGCGCCGTACCGACCGGCTCGACGGGCCGGAACATGGTGCTCTGGTACTGGAGCGGCGGTCTGAGCGACACCGTCGTCAAGAAGGCCAGGGCGCGCTACGACAGCGCCGTCGACCTGAACGCGATCCAGATCGGCGGCTACTACCGCTCCAAGCTCATCACCACGATGACCGGCCGGGCCCATGTCCCCGACATCGCGGGGCTCAAGGGCGAGGACATGGCGTCGTACCTGCCGAACGCCGACCAGTTCGTGGACCTGCGCACACTCGGCGCGGAGAAGCTCAAGAGCCAGTACCTGGACTGGAAGTGGCAGCAGGGAGTGGCCCCCGACGGCAGCCTCGTCGGCTTCCCCATCGACGTGGGCCCCGTCGTGCAGTACTACCAGCCGGCCGTCTACGAGAAGGCGGGGCTCGCGTACGAACCGGGCGACGTCTCCAAGGAGATGGGCACCTGGGAGCAGTTCTTCGCGGCGGGTGAGCAGCTCAAGAAGCGGGTGCGCGGGGCGTTCATCCTGACCGACATCACCAGCGTCTTCGAGATGTCCATCGGGCAGGGCACCCAGCGGTTCGTCGACAAGGACAAGCACTTCATCGGCGACCAGGAACATGTGCGGACCTGCTGGGACCGTGCCGTGGAGGCCAAGCGGCGCGGGCTCGCGTCGAGCATCGTGACGGGTACGCCCGACTCCATCTCGGCCACCGAGAGCGGCGAACTGCCCAGCCAGCTCAACGCCTCGTGGGCCGCGGGCGACCTCAAGCTCCAGTACCCGAAGACCAAGGGCAGATGGCGGGTCGCGAACTGCCCCGGCGGCCCCTCGAACGTCGGCGGCTCGTTCCTGGCGATCACCAAGGCGTGCCGTGAACCCGAGAAGGCCTTCGAGATCATCACCTGGCTGCTCAACGCGGACAACCAGGCCCAGGGCTTCATGGACGCGGGACTCTTCCCCTCGACACCCGCCTCGTACGAGCTGAGGAAGCTGCGGGAGGCGGACCCGTTCTTCGGCGACCAGATCACGATGGACGTGTACGGGCCGGCCGCGGAGAAGATCCCGGTCGCCTTCAACAGCCCGTACGACGTGGCGCTCGGGCAGCCCGTCAGGGACGAGATCAAGAACGTCGGCGTCCTCGGCAAGGACCCGGAAAAGGCCTGGAAGGACGCCATGAGCAAGTGCCGGCGTATCGCCGACCACCTGGGGGTGAGCTACTGATGGCTACCGCCCCCCTGGTCGAGAAGCCCCCGGCGCCCGTCGCCGAAGCGCCCTCCGTCCACCCCAAGAAGGGCATTCTGAGCCACTGGCGGCTGTACGCCGCGATCTCCCCCTTCTATCTCCTCTTCCTCGCCTTCGGTCTGGTCCCGGTCGGCTTCTCGCTCTATCTGTCGTTCCACCGGTGGGACGGCCTCGGCCCGATGGAGTACGCGGGGCTCTCGCAGTACCGCTATCTGCTGAGCGACACCGACTTCTGGAGCTCGATCGGCAACACGCTGATCATCTGGGCGCTGGCCACCTTCCCCATGATCTTCCTCGCGATGATCACGGCCGTGATGCTCAACTCGGCGGTCCGCTTCAAGAACGTCTACCGCTTCGCGTACTTCCTGCCCAACGTCACCTCGGTCGTCGCCGTCGCGATCATCTTCGGCTCGGTCTTCTCCACCAACTTCGGCCTGGTGAACGCCCTGTTGCAGGCCGTCGGCCTCGACCAGGTGGCCTGGCTGAACACTCCCTGGGGCATCAAGGTCGCCATCGCCACCCTGATGACCTGGCAGTGGACCGGCTACAACGCGATCATCTTCCTCGCCGGACTCCAGACGATCCCCGGCGAGCTGTACGAGGCGGCGCGCATGGACGGCGCCGGACCCGTGCAGACCTTCTTCCGGATCACGCTGCCGCTGATGCGGCCGGTGCTGCTGTTCGTGCTCGTCATCTCGACCGTCACCGGACTGCAGAGCTTCTCCGAACCGCAGGTGCTGCTGCAGTCCACCGCCAACGAGTCGACGTTCTCGGGCGGTCCCGACCACGCCGGCCGGACGATGGTCCTCTACTTCTTCCAGCAGACCTTCGACAACAACGACTTCGGCTACGGCGCGGCCGTGGCCTGGGGCATCTTCCTCGTCGTCGTCATCTTCTCGATCATCAACTGGCGCCTGGTGCAGCGCCGGGGCGAAGACTAGGGAGGCCCGTCACCATGGCTGTCACCACACAGACCGAGCCCGCCCCCACCGAGCCGCCCCGTCCCGGGCCCGCCAAGGGCACGCGCATCCGGGGCAACCGGCGCCGGGGCATCGCGCTGCACGTCTCCCTGCTGTTCGGGGTGCTGCTCTCCGCGTTCCCGTTCTACTGGGCCGTGATCATGTCGACGCACACGTCGACCGAGATCTTCTCCTACCCGCCGAAGCTGCTGCCCGGCTCGCACTTCGGCGACAACCTGAGCAAGCTCTTCGACAGCATCGACTTCTTCGGGTCGATGCTCAACTCGCTGCTCGTCGCCGTCTCCGTGACGTTCCTCGTCCTGTTCTTCGACTCGCTGGCCGCGTTCGTCTTCGCCAAGTTCACGTTCCCCGGCCGCCGGACGCTGTTCGCGATGATGATGGCGATCTTCATGGTGCCGGCGCAGCTCGCCGCCATCCCGCAGTTCGTGATCATGGCGAAGCTGGGCTGGATCGGCTCGATGACCTCGCTGATCGTGCCGGCCGCCGCGAACGCGTTCGGCATCTTCTGGATGCGGCAGTACATGAAGAGCGCGATCCACGACGAGCTGCTCGACGCCTCGAAGATCGACGGGGCGAGCTTCCTGCGCCAGTACTGGCACGTGGCCCTGCCCGTGGTCCGCCCCGGTCTCGCCTTCCTCGGCATCTTCACGTTCATGGGCCAGTGGAACGACTACGCCTGGCCGCTGATCGCCCTCACCAACCCGGACAACGTGACCCTCCAGGTCGCCATGTCCCAGCTCAACGGGGTCCACGGCACCACGGACTACGGAATGGTCATGACGGGTGCGGTCCTGGCCCTGATCCCCCTGCTGATCGTCTTCGCGATCGGCGCCAAGCAGATCATCGCCGACCTCGGCAAGGGAGCGATCCGCTGATGCGACGCGACCACCTGCTCGCCCTGCGGCCCTGGGACTCACCGGAGACGACCTCCTGGCAGCGGCTGCCGATGAACGCGGTGGACCGGCGCTCCGGCGCGCTGTCCCTGGACGGCTCCTGGCACTTCCAGCTGCTGCCCTCGCCGACCGGCGCGTCGGGCGAGTGGACCCTCGCCGACGTGCCGGGCGTATGGACCCTGCAGAGCCCCGACGATCTGCCCCAGTACACCAATGTCCGGATGCCGTTCGGCGACTTCCCGCCGCACACGCCCGCCGCGAACCCGACGGGCGTCTACGAGCGGTCCGTGGACATCCCCGCCGAGTGGGCGGGCCGGCGGATCGTGCTCCAGGTCGGCGCGGCCGAGAGCGTGCTCCTCGTCCATGTGAACGGCCGGCCGGTCGGCATCTCCAAGGACTCCCACCTGGCGGCCGAGTTCGACCTCTCCGACGTCGTGCGCCCCGGGGACCCGGCGACCGTACGGTTCACCGTCGTCAAGTGGTCCGACGCCTCGCACATCGAGGACCAGGACCAGTGGTGGCACGCGGGGATCACGCGCTCGGTGCTGCTGTACGCCACCGACCCGCTGCACCTCGCGGACGTGACCGTGCGCGCGCCGCGGGACGGCCGGCTGCTGGTCGACTGCAAGGTGCGCGACACGGCGGGACCGCTCCCCGAGGGCTGGTACGTCACCGCGGCCCTGGACGGCCAACTCCTGTCCCAGGACACGGAGTTCGACCGCCTCAACGCCGAGGACATGCGGGTGTCCGACTTCTACGGCGAGGCGCGGCTGCGGACCGTCGTCCGGGACGTCCGCCCGTGGACCGCCGAGACACCCGAACTGTACGACCTGGCCGTGCGGCTGCACCGGGCCGACGGCTCGATCGCCGACAGCTCACACCACCGGGTCGGCTTCCGGGACGTCGAGATCGTCGGCCGGGACCTGCTGGTCAACGGCGAGCGCGTCTACATCCGGGGCGTGAACCGGCACGACTTCCACCCGCTGACCGGCCGCACGGTCACCGCGGACGACATGCGCGCCGACCTGGTCGTCCTCAAGCGGTTCGGCTTCAACGCGGTGCGCACCTCCCACTACCCGAACGACCCGACGCTGTACGACCTCGCCGACGAGCTGGGTCTGTACGTGGTGGACGAGGCGAACATCGAGTCGCACGACCACGCCCACGAGATCGCCGACGATCCCCGTTACCTGCCCGCGTTCGTGGACCGGGTCTCCCGCATGGTCCTGCGGGACAAGAACCACCCCTCGATCATCATCTGGTCGCTGGGCAACGAGTCCGACTACGGCGCCAACCACGACGCGGCGGCGGGCTGGGTACGGCGCCACGACCCGACCCGGCCGATCCAGTACGAGGGAGCCGCCAAGATCGACTGGGCGGACCGGTCACTCGCCTCCGACATCGCCTGCCCCATGTACGCGCCCATCGAGGACTGCGTGGCGCACGCCCTGTCGGGCAGGCAGACCAAGCCCCTCATCCAGTGCGAGTACTCGCACGCCATGGGCAACAGCAACGGCACGCTCGCCGACACCTGGGCCGCCATCGAGTCCACCCCGGGTCTTCAGGGCGGCTTCATCTGGGAGTTCTGGGACCACGGCATCCTCCAGCGGGTGAACGACGGACGACCGGTCGGCCGAGGTGGCGTGGGCCTGTACGACAAGGGTGTCACCGCGCCCGGCCACCGCTGGGCGTACGGCGGCGACTTCGGCGAGGCGATCCACGACGGGGCGTTCATCGCCGACGGCGTGGTGTTCCCCGACCGGACCCCCAAGCCCGTGATGTACGAGCACCGGGAGATCGCGGGCCCGGTCGGGCTGACGTACGACGAGGGGGTGCTGCGGGTCCACAACCGGCAGCACTTCCGGGGACTGGAGTGGCTGGCGGCCGAGTGGCTGCTCGTGGGCGCCGACGGTGCGACGCGGCGCGCGCCGGCCTCGCTGCCGGAGGTACTGCCGGGCGGGTCGGCGCAGGTGCCGCCGCCCTTCCCGCTGCCCGAGCCCTCCGCCGGTGAGACCTGGCTGACCCTGCGGGTCACGACCGCTGACGACGAGGCGTGGGCGCCGCTCGGCACGGAGGTGTGTGTGCCGCAGGTCCGGCTGAGCGCCGCGCTCGCCGACGCGTCCCCGGAGCCCGCGAACGGCCCGGCCGTCACGCTGGACGAGGACGCGCTGCTGGTCCACCCTTCGCTGACGTCGGCGCCTCGGCTCTCGCTCTGGCGGGCGCCCACCGACAACGACGAGCTGGGCGGCATGGCGGCCCGCTGGCACGACTGGGGCCTCGACGCGCTCGTACGCAAGGTGGTGGACGTACGCGAGGAGGGGCCCCGGGTCGTCGTGCTCAGCGAGTACGCAACCGGGGCCGGGACCGTCCGCCACGAGCAGGTGTTCACCCCGGTCACCGGCGGCATCCGGGTCGAGGAGTCGGCCGAACTGCCGGCGGGGCTCGACGACGTGGCCAGGGTCGGCACGGTCTTCGAGACGGCCCCCGGGCTCGATGTCCTGGACTGGTACGGGCAGGGCCCCTGGGAGTCGTACCCGGACCGCAGTGCGGGCGCGCCCGTGGGACACCACTCGCTGGCGGTGGACGAGCTGTTCACCCCGTATCTGCGGCCCCAGGAGAGCGGAGGGCGGCACGGGGTGCGGCGGTTCACGCTGTCGGCGCCGGACGCCACGGGGCTGGCCGTGGAACTGGGGGCGCCGGGGCAGGTCTCCGTCAACCGGTACCGGGCCGAGGACCTGGCCGCCGCCACGCACCATGACGAGCTGGTGCCGCGGCCGGGGTGTGTCGTGCACCTCGACGCGGCGCACCGGGGGCTCGGCACGGCTTCGTGCGGGCCGGACACCTCGGCCGGGTATCTCGTGGCGCCGGGGGCCCACCGGTGGGGGTGGACGCTGCGCGTGCTCTGACCTGTGCGGCGTGACCCGTGGTCCGTGGTCCGTCGCGCAGTTCCCCGCGCCCCTCAAGGACACAAGATTGCGCCGTTCCCCGCGCCCATGGAGGCGGGGTGTGGCTGGGCGGGGTGTGATCGGCGGGCGTACCGTGGGTGGGTGACCAGTGACGACGTGCTGCGGCCCCAGTCCCTCATGTTGTCCTTTCTCGGTGACCAGGTGCTCGGCCGGGACGTCTGCGTGTATTCGGGGAGCGTCATCGACGTCTTCGGGCGTGCGGGTGTCGGCGAGCACGCCACCCGGTCCACCCTGACGCGCATGGTCGGCCGCGACCTGCTGCGGCGGCAGCGCGAGGGACGCCGGATGTACTTCGGACTGACCGAGCGCTCGGAGGCCGTGCTGCGGGACGGCGAGCAGCGGATCTGGGAGGAGGGGGCCGTCAACCGCTGGTGGGACGGCACCTGGACCCTGCTCGGCTTCTCGCTGCCCGAGTCCTGGCAGCGCCAACGGCACGATCTGCGGGCGCAGTTGACGTGGAGCGGATTCGGCCCGCTGTTCGGTGGCCTGTGGATCGCCCCGGGTGAGACGGACGTCTCCGGGCTCGTCGCCGAGCTCGGTCTGTCCGCCCATGTGAAGATCTTCCGCGCCCACGCGGACGTCGGCATGGACATCGGCGCGATGATCGAGGAGACCTGGGAACTGGACGAACTCGCCATGCGCTACGAGTCGTTCGCCCGCCGCTGGCAGCACTGGGAGACGGTCGAGCCCGCGGCGGACCAGGCCCTCGCGCTGCGACTGCGCCTGTCGACACAGTGGCTGCAGGTCGTCCGCCGGGACCCGCGTCTGCCGGTCGAACACCTCCCGGACAACTGGCCCGCCGACCAGGCCGAGAGAACGTTCCGAACGGTCTACACCCGCCTGACCCCCTTGGCCCAGCAGTCCGCGGACCACCTCTTGGATCTTGTCCCGGTGAGACCGCCCCATTAGGGGCGCGGGGAACGGCGCAATCCTTTCGCCTTTCGCCTCCAGGGGTGCGGGGAACGACGCAGTCTTGTGCCTTTGGGGGCGCGGGGAACTGCGCGACCAGCCACGACGAACCCGCACCCGGCAACCACCCAGCACACACCCCCGTCACACATAGAACCGCGACAAACTCTGCAACACCGCCGCCGGCTTCCCCACCCCCTCGATCTCGATCGTGCCGTCGACAGCAACCTGCACTCCCCCCGCCACATCGGACACCTCCGCAAGCCGCGCGACAAGCCGAATCCGCGCCCCCACCTTCACCGGCGAGGGAAACCGCACCTTGTTCAGCCCGTAGTTGACCTTCGTGGTCACACCCCGGACGTCCAGCAGCTCGGTGAAGAGCGGGATGAACAGCGACAGGGTGAGGTACCCGTGCGCGATGGGCGCCCCGAACGGCCCCTGCGCGGCCCTCTCCGCGTCGACGTGGATCCACTGGTGGTCACCCGTGGCGTCGGCGAAGGTGTTGATCCGTTCCTGGGTCACCTCGATCCACCCACTCGTGCCGAGGTCACCCCCGGCGAGCTTCCTGAGTTCGTCGACACCGTTCACTGTGATCGTCATGTGGCTCTCCTCCACTGGGAGTAGTCGCTTACCGGGAGCCGGTCCCGTACCGCTGGCGGACACGGGATTTGAGCAGCTTGCCGGAGGCCGTCCGCGGCAGTTCGTCCGCGAGCACCACCGACTTCGGGATCTTGTACTTGGCCAGGTGTCCGGTGAGGGAGGCGAGGACCTCGTCGGGGTCCAGCCCGACGCCCTGGCGCGGTACGACGACCGCGCGCGGCACCTCGCCCCACTTCTCGTCGGGCACGCCGATGACCGCGCACTCGGCGATGCCGGGGTGGGCGAGGAGGCGGTCCTCGATCTCGGCGGGGTAGATGTTCTCGCCGCCCGAGATGATCATGTCCTTGATGCGGTCGACGACGGTCACATAGCCGTCCTCGTCGATCCGGGCGGCGTCCCCGCTGCGGAACCAGCCGTCGCTGAACACGGCCGCCGTCTCGTCGGGCAACCCCCAGTAGCCGGGCATGACATGGGGCCCGCGTACGAGGATCTCGCCGGTCTCGCCGATGCCGGCGACGTCGTTCGCGGCGAGGCCGGGCCGCACGACGCGCACGTCGCTGAAGAAGTGCGGCACGCCCGCCGAGCCCGCCTTGGTGACCGCGTGCTCGGCGTCCAGGAAGAGCACGCCGGGCGAGGCCTCGGTCATGCCGTAGCCCTGGAGGAAGGTGAGGCCCCGCTCCTGGTAGGCGGCGATGAGCGGGGTCGGCACGGGTGAGCCGCCGCAGCTGAGCATGCGCAGCGAGGACAGGTCGGCGTCGGCCCAGCGCGGCTGGCGGGCCACCTGCTCGAACATGGTGGGCACACCGAACATGAAGGTGATCCGGTGCCGTTCGATCAGGTCGAGGGTGGCCGCCGGGTCGAACGCCTCGACCAGGACGCAGGTGCCGCCCTTGAGGAGGACGGGCAGGGTGAGCATGTTCAGGCCGGCCGTGTGGAACAACGGGGCCGACACCAGGGCGCGTTCGCCCGCGATCAGGTCCTGGTCGACGAGGACGTTGACGGCGTTCCACGTCAGGTTGCCGTGCGTGAGCATCGCACCCTTGGGGCGGCCCGTCGTGCCCGAGGTGTACATGATGACGCAGGTGTCGTCGGCGGAGACGGGTTCGTCGATCGCCTCGCCCGAGACCGAGGCGAGCAACTTGTCGTAGGCGTCGCCCACTTCGACGTACGTACGCACATCGCAGTGGCCCGGCAGGCCGGCGACCAGCCCCTCGGACGCCGGCCCGTGCACGAGGGCCTTCGCGCCGGAGTCTTCGAGCTGGTAGGCGATCTCGGGGCCGGCGAGGCGGGTGTTGAGCGGGACGAAGACCGCGCCGAGCGTGCCGGCCGCGAACAGCGTCTCCAGGTAGGAGGGGTGGTTCGGGCCGAGGTAGGCGATCCGGTCGCCGCGGCGCACTCCGCGGGCGCGCAGGGCGTGGGCGAGGCGGGTGGTGCGCTCGTACAGACCGCCGTACGTGAGTGTCGTGCCGTGGTGGATCAGGGCGGTGCGGTGGGGGGTCTTGCGGGCCCGGCGGGCGGGCCACGACCCCAGTCCCTCGTTGCGCATGCCATACCCCTTACGGCTCGGTGTGTCCGGTCCACGGCTGGATGAGTCCGGTCACGGCTTGGTGAGGCCGAGCAGTCGGGCCGCGTTCTCCTTGAGGATCTTCGGCCTGACCTCGTCCTTGACGGGCAGTTTCGCGAAGTCGGCGAGCCAGCGGTCCGGGGTGAGGACCGGGTAGTCGGAGCCGAACAGCACCTTGTCCTTGAGCAGGGTGTTCGCGTACTGCACGAGCTGCGGCGGGAAGTACTTCGGCGACCAGCCGGAGAGGTCGATGTGGACGCCCGGCTTGTGGGTGGCGACCGCGAGGGCCTCGTCCTGCCAGGGGAAGGACGGATGCGCCAGGATGATCCGCAGGTGCGGGAAGTCCGCCGCCACGTCGTCGACGTGCAGCGGGTTGGAGTACTTGAGGCGGATGCCTCCCCCGCCGGGCACGCCCGCGCCGATCCCGGTCTGCCCGGTGTGGAAGAGGGCGATGGCGCCGGTCTCCTCGATGACCTCGTACAACTCGTAGGCCACGGAACGGTCGTTGGGGAAGAAGCCCTGGATGCTGGGGTGGAACTTGAAGCCCTTCACCCCGTACTCCTCGACCAGCCGGCGGGCCCGCTTCACCCCCGCCTTCCCTCGGAAGGGGTCGATGGAGGCGAACGGGATCAGCACGTCGGGGTTGGCGGCGGCGGCCTCGGCGACCTCCTCGTTCGGGACGGGTTCGGTGCCGGTCGCGGACTCGGCGTCGACCGTGAAGATCACGGCGGCCATCCTCCGCTCCCGGTAGTACGCGGCCGTCTCCTCCAGGGTCGGCTTCCGCTTGCCCTCGACCTTGAAGTAGGCGCTGGAGGCCGCGTGCAGGTCGTCGTCGAGCGAGGACGTGCCCTGGGAGGAGACCTCGGCGTGGGTGTGGACGTCGATGGCGACCAGGTCGTCGACATTCATGGAGAGGGTCATGACGCCTCCGGAACCCTGGGTGCCGGGATGCCGACGGTCTGCGGCTCGGCGCCGACCGAGGTGTGCCAGACGTCGGCGAGTGCTTCGGGCGTCCAGCCGCCGTCGGCGTACGCGGCCCTGATCTCCTGGGGGTGGGACCACAGGGTGACCTTGTCGCCGCCGATGCCGATGGCCTGGCCGGTCACCCCGCGGGCGGCCTCGGAGGCCAGGAACGGGACGAGGGCCGCGCAGTCCTCGGGGGTGCCGAACCCCTCGCCCCTGCGCAGGAAGTCAGGGAGCGGTTCGCCGCGTCTCATGGCCTCGATGTAGGGGGCGAAGGCCGGGATGGTCTCGGTCATCGCGGTCGCGGCCACCGGCACGATCGCGTTGACGGTGATGCCCGCGCGGCCCAGCTCCATCGACCAGGTACGGGCCATGGCGGCGATGCCGGCCTTGGCGGCGGAGTAGTTGGTCTGGCCGAAGTTGCCGCGCTGCCCGGCCGGCGAGCCGACGAGGATCAGCGTGCCGCCCTCGCCCTGCTCCCGCATGCGGACGGCGGCGGCGCGGGCGCAGGTGAAGGTGCCCTTCAGATGGGTGGTGAGCACCGCGTCGAAGTCGTCGTCGGTCATCTTCCACAGGACCTTGTCGCGCAGGATGCCGGCGTTGGTGACCAGGACGTCGAGGCGGCCGAACTCGTCGACCGCGCGGCTCACCAGCCGGTCCGCGGCCTCGGCGGTGCCGACCGCGACCACCTCGGCCACGGCGGTGCCGCCCGCGCCCGTGATCGCCTCGACGGCGTTCTCGGCGACGGCCTCGTCCACGTCGTTGACGACCACGGAGGCGCCCGCGGCGGCTAGGGCGTGCGCATAGGCCAGGCCGAGGCCACGGCCGGAGCCCGTGACCACGGCGACCTTGCCGGTGAGATCGATGCTGGACACGAGGGGTCCCTTCAGAGGTGACGGGGTGAGGGGCGACGAGGTGATGGGGTGACGAGATCGAAGCTAAGGACAATAATTGTTGACGTCAATAGTTGTTGCCGACTCAGCTGTGCGCCATGCTGGTCCCGCACGGACGCAGTACCGAGCCCCTCGCGGGGCCACGACCAGGGAGCCCGCCATCGCCCGCCAGCCGCATGTCACCGACCCCTCGCCCACGGATGCCGCGCCGATCGACGCCCAGGAACCGTGGATGCGCGGACTGCACGCGGACACCGGCTACCTGCTGTACCGGATGGGACTGCGCTCGGGTCAGATGTTCAACTCGTTCCTGCAGGAGTCGGGGCTGCGGCTGCGGCACTACGCGCTGCTGCGTTTCCTGGCCACCTCCGAGGGCGCGCTCCAGCGGGAGTTGAGCTCGCGGCTCGGGTACGACCCGAGCGCGATCGTCGGCCTGGTCGACGACCTGGAGAAGCTCGGGTTCGCCGAACGCCGCCCCTCCCCCGACGACCGCCGCAGCCGGACCGTCGTACTGACCGGGGACGGGCGTGCCTTCCTGCGCGACACCGACGAGGCGGGGCTGCGGGTGACGGACGACCTGCTCGGGCCCCTCGACCCCGCCGAGCGGGAGATCCTGCACACGCTGCTGCGACGCGTCGCCGAGACCGAGCTCGACTCCGGCGCGTAGAACGGCGCGGCCCATGACCTCCCTGTCCGCGCCCGGCCGCCTGCTGGCCGTGCTCGCCGCCTTCGACCACGACCACCCGGCGCTCTCCCTCACGGACATCAGCCGCCGGGCCGGGCTCTCCCTCACCACCGCGCACCGGCTCGTGGGCGCGCTCAGCGACTGGGGCGCCCTGGAACGCGACCCGGACGGGATCTACCACGTCGGTCTGCGGCTGTGGGAGCTCGCCGCGCTCTCCCCGCGCGGGCTCGCCCTGCGGCAGATCGCGCTGCCGTATCTGGAGGACCTCTACGAAGCCACGCACGAGAACGTGCAGTTGGCCGTGCGCGACGGCTCCGAGGTCGTCTACATCGAGTGGATCTCCGGCCGTTCGGCCGTGGGCGTGAGGATCCAGGTGGGCGCGCGCTGGCCGCTGCACGCGACCGGTGTGGGACTCGCGCTGCTCGCCCACTGCGAACCGGCGTTCCAGGAGACGTACTGCGGCGGGCCGCTCGCCGGCTTCACCCCGCACACCATCACGGACCCGGCGGCCCTGCGCCGCGTACTCGCCGAAGTCCGGCGCTCCGGGGTGGCGGTGAGTGTCCGTCAGATCACGGAGGACGCCCTGTCGGTGGCCGCGCCGGTACGTGGTCCGGGCGGCCCGGTGACCGCGGCGGTCTCGGTCGTGGTACCCGAACGAGGCGCGCAGACACCGGCGTTGATCCCGGCGGTACGACTCGCCGCACGCGGGATCTCCCGGGCACTGGGGTGGCAGCCGGAGCCGTCGGGGGGATGAGAGGGCCGGACGCTTCTCCCCTCGCAGGTGAGGGCACGCGAGACCGGCCCTCGCCCATCCCAGCGGTGAGAGCCGGTCGACATCCCTCTCACCGGTGAGGACACGGTCCCGGCCCCGCGCCGATACCGGCACGGCCGCTTCCCCGAGGAGCCGCCCAAGCCTGCCTCGTCCACCTCCCCCTGGATCCCCCTGCCGTCGCCCGCCTGCGCACGGCCAACCCGTACGTCGTCGACACCGCGCTCGCCGTACTCGGCGGTACTGATCGACGCGACGCCGGTACGGATACTGCTCGTCCCGGCGACCATGGCGCTGCTGGGCCGGCGTGCGTGGTGGGCGCCCGCACGACTGCGCCGCGCACACGACCGCTTCGGCCTGAGCGAGGAGGCTCCGCCGCCCGCACGGCCCCAACTCACCGAGCAGCACTGAGGCGTCGGCGTCCGCTCGGCGGGCGTCGTCGACCACCGGCCCCGCACAGGCCCCGCACAGGTGTCGGGTACCGTTCCGCGGCTACTGGTAGGGAATGGGAAACATACTCGTCGGCACGTGTTCGTGGACGGATGCGAAGCTGGTGGCCGGCGGCTGGTACCCGCCGGGCCGGCGGGACGCGGAGGGCAGGCTGCGGTACTACGCCGAGCGCTTTCCCGTCGTGGAGGTGGACTCCACGTACTACGGCCTGCCGAGCGAGCGCAACAGCCTCCTGTGGGCCGAACGGACGCCCGACGGCTTCCTCTTCGACGTGAAGGCCTTCTCCCTCTTCACCGGCCACCCCACCAGGACCGCCGCCCTGCCCCCCGATCTGCGATCCCTCCACAGCGGGCGGCCGGGCGATCCCGGGCCGGGTGATCCGGGGTTGCTGGACGAGTTGTGGCGGCGGTTCACCACGGCACTCGAACCGCTGCGGCGGACCGGACGGCTGGGCACCCTGCTGTTCCAGTTCCCTCCGTGGTTCGGGCCGGACGACCGGGCCGAGGCCGTCCTTCGGGAGTGGTCACGGCGGGCCGCCGGGTGGCCGCTCGCCGTGGAGTTCCGGCATCCCGACTGGTGGCGGCCCGACCTGCGGCAGGCGTCCGCGGATCTGCTCACGCGGCTGGGCATGAGCACCGTCAGCGTGGACATGGCTCAGTCCGTCGTCGACGCCGTCCCCCCGGTCGACGTGGTCACCTCGTCCCGGCGGGCGGTGGTCCGCTTTCACGGGCGCAGTACGTCCTGGGGGTCCGGTAGCAAGGAGGACCGTTTCCGGCACGCGTACACGACCGACGAGCTGACGGCCTGGCTGCCGCGGCTGCGTTCGATGGCCGAGCGTGCCGAGGAGCTGCACGTGCTGTTCAACAACTGCTGCGGCGATGCCGCCGTACGCGCCGCGGAGAGGATGAGCGGCCTGCTCGCCGCGCCGGCCGCGTCCCGGGCCGCTCGCTGACCCCGGCACAGCGCCGACCCCCTCGGGGCGGGCCCGGCCCGCAGCGCTCTCACCGAAATCTCAGCCGGGACCGCACCCGTTCACAGAACAAACCCAGACAAGAGGAGCAGGCTGCACCCACACCAGTGGTCACCTCATCAGGAAGGCATCTCGTGGGCGTCTCGCAGATATCCGACGGGCCGGCGAAGTGGTCCCGGCGGGGCGTTCTCGCCGTGCTCGGGGCCGTACCGGCCGCCGTGCTCACGGGCTGCGGCTCCCCGGCGAGCGCCTCGGACGCCACCACCCCCAACACGCCCACGGCCTCCGCCGCCTCTCCGACCTCCCCGTCCTCCTCGGCAGAGGCCTCGCCGCTCACCCTCACCCCCGCCGACGGCAGCCAGGACGCCGACTTCACCAGCCCCGTCCGGGTCACCGCCTCCGCCGGCACGCTCTCCCGCGTGACGGTCACGGCCGACGACGGCTCCACCCTCGCCGGGTCCTTCGACGACTCCCGTACGACGTGGACCTCCGGCCGGAACCCGTACTCCGGCACCACGTACACGGTCACAGCCACGACCGAGGCCCAGGACGCCACCGAGGAGACCCTCTCCTTCACCACCAGGACGGCCGCGGACACCTTCGTCGGACGGTTCACCCCCGAAGCGGGGTCCACCTCCGGCGTCGGCATGCCGGTGTCCGTCGACTTCACGCACGCAGTGACGGACCGCGCCGCCGTCGAGAGGGCGATCACGGTGACCGCGGACCCGCGGGTCGAGGTCGTGGGGCACTGGTTCAGCGACACCCGGCTCGACTTCCGGCCCGAGGAGTACTGGGCCGCGGGCACGAAGATCACCCTCGCCCTGCGGCTGAAGGACGTCGAGGGCGCGTCCGGTGTCTACGGCACCCAGTCCAAGGACGTCACCTTCCACATCGGCCGCGAGCAGATCAGTACGGTCGACCTGGCGAAGAAGACGATGACGGTACGGCGGGACGGGCAGACCCTCGCCACGTATCCGGTGTCGGGCGGCGACGCCGAGCACACCACCTGGTCCGGGATCATGGTGATCAGCGAACGGTTCAAGAAGACCCGGATGGAGTCGTCCACGGTCGGTCTCGGTGACGAGTACGACATCGACGACGTGCCGCACGCGCAGCGCCTGACGACCTCGGGCACGTTCATCCACGGCAACTACTGGGCGGCGTCGTCGATCTTCGGCGGCAGCAACACCACGCACGGCTGCATCGGGCTGCGCGACGCCCAGGGCGGCGGCGACACCTCCGAGCCCGGCTACGCGTTCTACAAGAGCTCCATGCTCGGCGACGTGGTCGTGGTGAAGAACTCGGGCGAGGACACGGTGGATCCGGCGAACGGCCTCAACGGCTGGAACATGTCCTGGAGCAACTGGCAGGCAGGAAGCGCTTTCTGACGTCTCGTCCGATCCGCCCCCTCCCCCGCCCGATCCGTCCCCCTTCTTCACGCAGTGAACTCCCCGGCCCGCCGGATGCTTTCTCTGCTTTACCTCTTGACGACCGGAGTGCCGAAGAGCACATTGGCCGCGCAGCCGTTTTGAGAGCGCTCTCACAGCTCTCGAAACCATCCGCGCACCCCCACTCCGTACCGAAGAGGCACCCATGAGGGAAACTTCCGGCACCCCTGCAGGACCCGGCCGAATACGGCGCTCGGTCATCGCGCTGGTCGGCGTGCTGAGCCTGGCGGCGGCCGGGGCCTCGGCGGCGCAGGCGGACGCGCCCGCGCCGCCCAGCGGCTGGACCCAGGTCTTCGTCGACGACTTCAACGGCACCGCGGGCACCGGCGTCAACACCTCGAACTGGCAGTACGCGACCGGCCACGGCTACCCGGGCGGCCCCACCAACTGGGGCACGGGCGAGATCGAGAACATGACGTCCAGCACCAACAACGTGGCGCTGGACGGCGCCGGGAACCTCAGGATCACCCCGCGGCGCGACGCCTCGGGCAACTGGACCTCGGGCCGTATCGAGACCAACCGCACCGACTTCCAGCCGCCCGCCGGGGGCAAGCTGCGCGTCCAGTCCCGTATCCAGATGCCGAACGTGACGGGCGCCGCCGCCCGCGGGTACTGGCCGGCGTTCTGGATGCTGGGCGCGCCCTACCGCGGCAACTACCAGAACTGGCCGAGCGTCGGCGAGCTGGACATCATGGAGAACGTCCAGGGCCTCAACACCGTGTGGTCCACGATGCACTGCGGCACCAACCCGGGCGGCCCGTGCAACGAGACGACCGGCATCGGCGGCTCCCGCGCCTGTCCCGGCACGACCTGCCAGGCGGGCTTCCACACGTACGGCCTGGAGTGGGACCGCTCGACGAGCGTGGAGGAGATCCGCTTCTACGTCGACGGCGTCAACTACCACACCGTACGGGCGAACCAGGTCGACGCGACGACCTGGGCGAACGCCACGAACCACGGGTACTTCATCATCCTGAACGTGGCGATGGGCGGCGGCTTCGTGGACGCCTTCGGCGGTGGTCCGGACGGTGCCACGGTGCCGGGCAACCCGATGGTCGTGGACTATGTCCAGGTGCTCACCTCGGGCGGCGGCACCACCCCTCCGCCGACCGGCAACCGTGACGCGTACAGCGCGATCCAGGCCGAGTCGTTCGACGGTCAGAGCGGCACGATCAGTGAGACCACCACCGACTCGGGCGGCGGCCAGAACATCGGCGCGCTCGCCAACGGCGACTGGGCGCAGTACAAGGGCGTCAACTTCGGCTCCACGGCGGCCAAGCAGTTCGTCGCCCGGGTCGCGAGCGGCGCGGGCAACGCCGTCAGCGGCCTGGTCGAGGTCCGCCTCGACAGCCGTACGAGCACGCCCATCGGCAGCTTCGCGCTGGCCAACACCGGTGGCTGGCAGAGCTGGCGGACCGTGCCCGCGAACATCGGCAACGTCACCGGCACCCACGACGTCTACCTGACGTTCACCAGCGGCCAGCCGGCGGACTTCGTGAACGTGAACTGGTTCAACTTCGGTCACTGAGACCGGAGTCGGGCAGAGAGATCGCCCACCTGTGGAGGGGCCGCCCGGAGGGGCCGCCCCTCCACAGCCGTCTCAGCGCAGCTCCGCCCGGAACGCCACCGGTGTCGTCCCCGTGTGCTGGGCGAAGAACTTGGAGAAGTTGGCCGCGTCCGGGAAGCCCACGACGGCGCCGATGCGGCCGATCGGCGTGTCCGTGTGGGCCAGCAGGCGCTTGGCCTCCAGGACGACCCGTTTGTCGATGAAACCCTTCGGGGTCTCGCCCGTCGCGGCGCGGACCGCCCGGACGAGGGTGCGCCGGGAGTAGCCGAGGGCGTCGGCGTAGGCGCTGACACTGTGGTTGGTGACGAAGCCCTTCTCGACGGCTTCCCGGAAACGGGTGAAGGTGCTGTCCGCCCGCGCGTGGGCCGCGTCGGCGGCGCCGGCCGCCAGATGGGCCAGGCGCAGCAGGAACGCGGTCAGGGTGTGCCGCAGCACCGCGGTGTGCAGGCTGAGCGGCAGGGTGCCCGTGTCGACGTACTCGCGCTCCAGCTGGGCGAGGGAGTGCTCCAGCGCGGTGAGCTGGTCCCGGTCGGGGCGCAGCAGCGGAGGCAGGTCGTAGCGGTAGAGGCCGGTCGCCTCGACGGTGGCGCGGGGCAGGAAGCCGGGCTGCATGATCAGGGCGGTGCCGCGGTAGTCCGCCGCGGAGGAGAAGCGGTGCACCTGACCGGGCCGGATCCACAGGATCTCGCCGTCCCCCGCCTCGTACTCGTCGAAGTCGATCATGTGCCGGACGGGACCGCCCCGGAAGAGCAGGACCACATGGAAGTCGATGCGGTGGACACGCTCGATCTGTTCACCCGAATGCCAGCTGCGGCCTGCTTCCATCGGGCCCACCTGCATGCCCACGCCGAGGACGCTGAGGTCGACGGGGAAGGGAAAGGTTTTGATCCCGGTCCGGCCGCCGTCGTATCCGCCCTCGTATCCGCCCTCGTGCCCGCTTTGATACCCGCCTTGATACCCGCCTTTGATCCCGTCCTCGAATTGCGCGCTTGTGTCCGCCATGTCCTTCTCTTACCGGCTCGGTCCCGTGGTCGTTGTCCCACTTTCACCAAAGGCTGACACAGGGGCACCTTCCCCAGTAAAAGTCTGACTTTTAAGGTTGAAGGCATCAGAGCAGTTTTCGGGCTTCCGGTGAGGATTTGTTGAACATGAACGCGCAGACACCTGACAGCTTGGAGTGGACCGATCTGGACCGGCGAGCCGTCGACACGGCCCGTCTGCTGGCGGCGGACGCCGTGCAGAAGGTCGGCAACGGCCACCCCGGCACCGCGATGAGTCTGGCCCCGGCCGCGTACACCCTCTTTCAGAAGGTGATGCGTCACGACCCCGCCGACCCCGAGTGGACCGGCCGCGACCGCTTCGTCCTCTCCCCCGGCCACACCTCGCTGACGCTCTACACCCAGCTCTTCCTCTCCGGCTACGAGCTGGAACTGGACGACCTGAAGGCGTTCCGCACGCACGGCTCGAAGACGCCGGGACACCCCGAGTACGGCCACACGGCCGGGGTCGAGACCACCACGGGACCACTGGGCCAGGGTCTCGCCAACGCGGTGGGCATGGCGATGGCCGCCCGCTACGAGCGCGGCCTCTTCGACCCCGACGCACCCGAGGGCGAGTCCCCCTTCGACCACACCATCTGGGGCATCGTCTCCGACGGAGACCTGGAGGAGGGCATCTCCGCCGAGGCGTCCTCGCTGGCGGGCCACCAGAAGCTCGGCAACCTCGTCTTCCTCTACGACGACAACCACATCTCGATCGAGGGCGACACCGCGACGGCCTTCTCCGAGGACGTACTGAAGCGGTACGAGGCGTACGGCTGGCACGTCCAGCGGATCGAGCCCTCGACGGACGGCGACACGGCCGGTGACATCGACGTGCCCGCGCTGTACGAGGCCCTGACCGCCGCCAGGAACGAGACCGGGCGCCCCTCGATCATCGCGATGCGCACGATCATCGCCTGGCCCGCCCCGAACGCGCAGAACACCGAGGCCGCGCACGGCTCGGCGCTCGGCGCGGAGGAGATCGCCGCCACCAAGCGCCTCCTCGGCTTCGACCCCGAGCAGTCCTTCGAGGTGTCGGACGAGGTCCTGGACCACGCCCGTCGCGCCCTCGACCGCGGCGCCGAGGCCCATGCCGCCTGGAACAAGCAGCTCGCCGAGTGGCGTACCGCGCGGCCCGAGCGCGCGAAGCTCTTCGACCGGATCGTGGCCGGACAGCTGCCCGAGGGCTGGGAGAGCGCACTGCCGGTGTTCGAGACCGGCACGTCCGTGGCGACCCGCGCGGCCTCCGGCAAGGTACTGCAGGCCCTCGGCGGTGTGCTTCCCGAGCTGTGGGGCGGCTCCGCCGACCTCGCGGGCTCGAACAACACGACCATCGACAAGACGAGTTCCTTCCTCCCGAAGGACAACCCGCTCCCCGAGGCGGACCCGTACGGCCGCACGATCCACTTCGGCATCCGCGAGCACTCCATGGCCGCCGAGATGAACGGCATCGCGCTGCACGGCAACACCCGTATCTACGGCGGCACCTTCCTGGTGTTCTCCGACTACATGCGCAACGCCGTCCGTCTGTCCGCGCTGATGCAACTCCCCGTGACGTACGTGTGGACGCACGACTCCATCGGACTCGGCGAGGACGGCCCGACCCACCAGCCGGTCGAACACCTGGCCTCGCTGCGCGCCATCCCGGGCCTGAACATCGTGCGCCCCGCCGACGCCAACGAGACCGCGATCGCCTGGGCCGAGATCACCCGGCGGCACGCGGTGAACCCGGCCCCGCACGGCCTGGCCCTCACCCGTCAGGGTGTACCGACGTACGAGGCCAACGCCGACGCGGCCAGGGGCGGCTACGTTCTGCGCGACTCCTCCACCGGAGCGCCCGACGTGATCCTGATCGCGACCGGCTCCGAGGTGCAGCTCGCCGTGGCGGCACGCGAGCAGTTGGAAGCGGAGGGAGTGGGCACCCGTGTGGTGTCGATGCCGTCCGTGGAGTGGTTCGAGGAGCAGTCCGCCGAGTACCGGGAGAGTGTCCTGCCGACATCCGTGAAGGCCCGCGTGGCGGTCGAGGCGGGCATCGGTCTCACCTGGTACCGGTACGTCGGTGACGCCGGACGCATCGTCTCCCTGGAGCACTTCGGCGCCTCCGCCGACGCCAAGATCCTGTTCGCCGAGTACGGCTTCACGGCCGAGAACGTCGCCGCGTCCGCGCGGGAATCCGTCGCCGCCGCCCGCGGTTAATTCGACTGCACGAAGGAAGATGATCACTGTGACCCAGACAATCACCACCACCGAACCCCTGAAGGCCCTCTCCGGCGAAGGCGTCTCCATCTGGCTCGACGACCTGTCCCGCAAGCGCATCACGTCCGGCAACCTCGCCGAACTGATCGACCAGCAGCACGTCGTGGGCGTCACCACCAACCCCTCCATCTTCCAGGCGGCGATCGGCTCCGGCGAGGGGTACGAGGAGCAGCTCGCCGACCTCGCCGCCCGCCGCGTCACGGTCGACGAGGCCGTACGGATGATGACCACCGCCGACGTCCGCGCCGCCGCCGACGTACTGCGGCCCGTGTACGACGAGACCGGGGGCCGGGACGGCCGGGTCTCCATCGAGGTCGACCCGCGCCTGGCCCACGACACGAAGGCGACGGTCGCCGAGGCCAAGCAGCTCTCCTGGCTGGTCGACCGCCCGAACGTCATGATCAAGATCCCGGCGACCAAGGCCGGGCTGCCCGCGATCACCGAGGTCATCGGCCTCGGTATCAGCGTCAACGTCACGCTGATCTTCTCGCTTGAGCGCTACCGCGAGGTCATGGACGCCTACCTGGCCGGACTGGAGAAGGCTCAGGCCAAGGGCCTGGACCTCGCCACCATCCACTCCGTCGCCTCCTTCTTCGTCTCCCGCGTCGACAGCGAGATCGACAAGCGGCTGACGAAGCTGGGCACGGACGAGGCCCTCGCTCTCAAGGGCAGGGCCGCGCTCGCCAACGCGCGGCTCGCGTACGAGGCGTACGAGCAGGTCTTCGACGGTGGCCGCTGGAACGCCCTCGGTGGCGCCCGCGCCAACAAGCAGCGTCCGCTGTGGGCCTCGACCGGCGTCAAGGACCCGTCCTACAAGGACACGCTGTACGTCGACGAGCTGGTCGCGCCCGGCACGGTCAACACGATGCCCGAAGGCACACTGAACGCCACCGCCGACCACGGCGAGATCCGCGGCGACACGGTCAGCGGCGGCTACGCCCAGGCGCGCGCGGACCTGGACGCCGTCGAGAAGCAGGGCATCTCGTACGACGAGGTCGTCGGGCAGCTGGAGTCCGAGGGCGTCGCGAAGTTCGCGGTGGCCTGGGGCGAGCTGCTGGACGCGGTCACGGTCTCGCTGAACAGCAAGGGAGTTGACGGCGAATGAGCAAGAACCCTCCCGAGGGAACCTCGGCGGAGACGGCCGGGGCGGCACCGGGCGCGTCCGCGTCCGCCGCCACCCCGCCGGCGAAGGCCAAGAGGGCCGCGGGCACGAAGAAGGCCCCTAGCACCAAGAAGAGTGCGGGTGCGGGTGCGGGGAGCGCCGCAGGCACCGGGAAGCCCACGGCGGGCGCCGGCAAGGCCGCGGGTGCCGTCACGACCGTGGGTGCCACGAAGCCTGCTGCCGCCGGGAAGCCCGCGAGCGCCGCGAAGACTGCGGGTGCCGCGGATGCCGCGGATGCCGCCAAGACTGCGGGTGCCGCCAAGGCCGCGGGCAGCAAGAAGGCCGCCGGCTCTACGAGGGCTGCGGGCGCCAAGAAGACTTCGGGCGTCACCAAGGCCGCCAGCACCAAGAAAGCTGCGGGGGCCACGAAGACCGCCGGCACCAAGAAGACTGCGAAGACTGCGGGCGTCGGCAAGGGTGCGGGTGCCAAGCGTGCCGGCGGTGCCGAGAAGGCCGTGTCCGGCCGGGCGAAGGCTGCCGACGCCGCGGAAGCCTCGGCACCGGCCGCCGCCGTGGGCGCCGACGCCACCGCCGCCGATCTCGCGCCGCAGTCGCTCGCCGAGGTGCTGGAACACGCCGACGGGTGGGTCAATCCCCTCCGTGACCCCCAGGACCGCCGTCTGCCGAAGATCGCCGGGCCCTCCGGGCTGGTCATCTTCGGGGTGACCGGCGACCTGTCCCGCAAGAAGCTCATGCCGGCCGTCTACGACCTGGCCAACCGCGGCCTGCTGCCGCCCGGCTTCTCACTCGTCGGCTTCGCACGGCGCGACTGGGAGGACGAGGACTTCGCCCAGATCGTGCACGACTCGGTCCGCGACCACGCGCGCACCGAGTTCCGCGAGGAGGTCTGGCAGCAGCTCGCCGAGGGCATGCGGTTCATCCCGGGTGACTTCGACGACGACCAGGCGTTCGAGCAACTGCGCGCCGCAGTGGACGAGTTGGACAAGTCCCGGGGCACGAGCGGCAACTACGCCTTCTACCTCTCCGTACCGCCGAAGTTCTTCCCCAAGGTGGTCAAGCAGCTCAAGAAGCACGGGCTGGCCGAGGCGCCCGCCGGCTCATGGCGGCGCGGGGTGATCGAGAAGCCGTTCGGCCGCGACCTCAAGAGCGCGCGCGAGCTGAACCGGGTGGTGCACGAGGTGTTCGACCCGGAGCAGGTGTTCCGGATCGACCATTACCTCGGCAAGGAGACCGTCCAGAACATCCTGGCGCTCCGCTTCGCCAATCAGATGTACGAGCCCATCTGGAACCGGTCGTACGTGGACCACGTACAGATCACGATGGCCGAGGACATCGGCATCGGAGGCCGTGCGGGCTACTACGACGGCATCGGCTCGGCCCGTGACGTCATCCAGAACCACCTGCTGCAGCTGATGGCGCTCACCGCGATGGAGGAGCCCATCGCCTTCGACGCCGACTCGCTGCTCACCGAGAAGCTCAAGGTCCTCAAGTCCGTGAAGCTGCCCCAGGACCTGGGCGAGCACACGGTCCGCGGCCAGTACGCGACGGGCTGGCAGGGCGGCGAGAAGGTGCGCGGCTACCTCGACGAGGACGGCATCGACCCCGGGTCGACGACCGACACGTACGCGGCCGTCAAGCTGGAGGTCGACAACCGCCGCTGGGCGGGCGTCCCCTTCTACCTGCGCACCGGCAAGCGTCTCGGCCGCCGTGTCACCGAGATCGCGGTCGTCTTCCAGCGCGCCCCGCACTCCCCCTTCGACTCCACCGCCACCGAGGAACTCGGCGCGAACGCGATCGTCATCCGCGTCCAGCCCGACGAGGGCATGACGGTGCGCTTCGGATCGAAGGTGCCGGGTACGTCGATGGAGATCCGGGACGTGTCGATGGACTTCGCGTACGGCGAGTCGTTCACGGAGTCCAGCCCGGAGGCGTACGAACGCCTGATCCTGGATGTACTGCTCGGCGACGCCAACCTCTTCCCCCGCCACCAGGAGGTGGAAGAGTCCTGGAAGATCCTCGACCCGATCGAGGGCTACTGGGACACGCACGGCAAACCCGCGCAGTACGCCTCGGGCACCTGGGGTCCCGGGGAAGCCGACGAGATGCTCGCACGAGACGGACGGAGCTGGCGCAGGCCATGAAGATCGACCTGACCGACACCACGGCAAGCAAGATCAACAAGGCCCTCGTGCAGGGTCGCCGCGCCATCGGCACGCCAGCCGTGGGCATGGTCCTGACGATGGTCATCGTGACGGACGAGGAGAACGCGTACGACTCGATCAAGGCGGCCGAGGAGGCCTCCCACGAGCACCCCTCGCGCACCCTGGTCGTCATCAAGCGGCACGCCCGCACTCCGCGCGACCGCACGAACAGCCACCTCGACGCCGAGGTACGGGTCGGCGCGGACGCCGGCACCGGCGAGACGGTCATCCTGCGGCTGTACGGGGAGGTGTCCGACCACGCCGACTCGGTGGTCCTGCCGCTGCTGCTGCCCGACGCGCCGGTCGTCGTCTGGTGGCCGGTGGACGCGCCGGAGGTCCCGGTGAAGGACCCGCTGGGCGCCCTCGCGCAGCGCCGGATCACGGACATGTACGCCGTGGAGACCCCGTTGGAGGCCCTGGAGGCACGTGCCGCCGCGTACGCGCCGGGCGACACCGACCTGGCCTGGACCCGGCTCACGCCGTGGCGTTCCATGCTCGCCGCCGCCCTCGACCAGGCCCGCACGAAGATCACCTCGGCCGCCGTCGAGAGCGAGGCCGAGAACCCGAGCGCCGAACTGCTGGCCCGCTGGCTGGAGGCCCGTCTCCAGGTCTCGGTCGAGCGGGTCGTCACCGCGGGGCCCGTGGTCACCGCCGTGAAGCTCGGCACCGAGAGCGGCGAGATCGTCATCGACCGCCCCGAGGGCCCCCTCGCGACGCTGTCCCTGCCGGGCCAGCCCTCGCGCACCCTCGCGCTGAAGGTCCGCAGCACCTCCGAGCTGATCGCCGAGGAACTGCGGCGGCTCGACGCGGACGAGATGTACGCCGTCGCCCTGCGCGGGGACGACGCCCAGAGGGAGAGCCGTGTCTGACTCACCGAAGCTCACCCGCCGCCCCGAGTGGACCGCTCTGGAGGACCACCGGGCCGGGCCGTTCCTGCACGCGCACCTGCGCGAGCTGTTCGCGACGGACCCGGAGCGCGCAGGGCGCTACACCGTGCGCGTGGGCGACCTGCACATCGACTACTCGAAGCACCTGATCACCGACGAGACGCTCGCGCTGCTCCAGGAACTCGCCACCGCCACCGATGTGTTCGGTCTGCGCGACGCGATGTTCCGCGGTGAGCGGATCAACACGACCGAGGACCGGGCGGTCCTGCACACCGCGCTGCGCGCTCCGCGTGACGCGGTCGTGGAGGTCGACGGCGAGAACGTCGTACCGAAGGTGCACGCCGTGCTCGACCGGATGGCCGGCTTCGCCGAGCAGGTCCGCTCCGGCAAGTGGACCGGCCACACCGGCAAGCGCATCCGCGCGGTCGTCAACATCGGCATCGGCGGCTCCGACCTGGGCCCGGCGATGGCGTACGACGCGCTGCGCGCCTTCACCGACCGGGGTCTGACGGTCCGGTTCGTGTCGAACGTCGACGGGGCCGACCTGCACGAGGCCGTGCGGGACCTGGACCCGGCCGAGACGCTCTTCATCATCGCCTCGAAGACCTTCACCACCATCGAGACGATCACCAACGCGACCTCTGCGCGGTCGTGGCTGCTCGCCGGACTCGGCGACGAACCGGCGGCCGTGGCGAAGCACTTCGTGGCGCTGTCGACGAACGCGGAGAAGGTCGCGGACTTCGGCATCGACACGGCCAACATGTTCGAGTTCTGGGACTGGGTCGGCGGCCGGTACTCGTTCGACTCCGCGATCGGCCTGTCGCTGATGATCGCGATCGGTCCGGACCGCTTCCGGGAGCTGCTCGACGGCTTCCACCTCGTCGACGAGCACTTCCGCACCGCGCCCGCCGAGTCCAACGTGCCTTTGCTGCTCGGCCTGTTGGGCGTCTGGTACGGCAACTTCTTCGACGCGCAGTCGCACGCGGTGCTGCCGTACTCGCACTACCTCTCCAAGTTCACGGCCTATCTCCAGCAGTTGGACATGGAGTCCAACGGCAAGTCCGTGGACCGCGACGGACACCCCGTCGAGTGGCAGACCGGCCCGGTCGTCTGGGGCACGCCCGGCACCAACGGGCAGCACGCCTACTACCAGTTGATCCACCAGGGCACGAAGACGATCCCGGCCGATCTGATCGGTTTCGTCAACCCGGTCGCCGAGCTGGGCGGCGAACTCGCGGCCCAGCACGACCTGTTGATGGCGAACCTCTTCGCCCAGGGCCAGGCGCTGGCCTTCGGCAGGACGCCCCAGGAGGTGCGGGCGGAGGGCGTGGCCGAGGAACTGGTGGCGCACAAGACGTTCCAGGGCAACCACCCGACGACCACGATCCTCGCCCGCGAGCTGACGCCCTCGGTCCTCGGCCAGCTGATCGCCCTCTACGAGCACAAGGTGTTCGTACAGGGCGCGATCTGGCACATCGACTCCTTCGACCAGTGGGGCGTCGAACTCGGCAAGGTCCTCGCCAAGCGCGTCGAGCCCGCCCTCACCGAAGACGCCGACGTTCCCGGCCTCGACTCCTCCACCAGCGCCCTCGTGGCCACGTACCGCACTCTCCGGAAGAAGTGAACTGACATGACTGCGACGCAGCTTGGTCTCATCGGTCTCGGCAAGATGGGCGGCAACATGCGCGAGCGCATCCGCCGCGCGGGCCACACCGTCATCGGCTACGACCGCGACCCGGAGCTCGCCGACGTGAGCAGCCTGACCGAGCTGGTGGGCAAGCTCGAAGGTCCGCGGGTGGTGTGGGTGATGGTTCCCGCCGGTGCCGCGACCCAGGGCATCATCGACGAACTCGGTGACCTCCTTGAGCCCGGTGACGTGGTCGTGGACGGCGGCAACTCGCGCTGGACGGACGACGAGAAGCACTCCGAGGAGCTGGCGGCCAAGGGCATCGGCTTCGTCGACGCCGGCGTCTCGGGCGGTGTGTGGGGCCTGCAGAACGGCTACGCGCTGATGGTCGGCGGCGACGCCGAGCACATCGCCAAGGTCCAGCCGGTCTTCGACGCCCTCAAGCCCGAGGGTGACGCAGGGTTCGTGCACGCGGGCAAGGTCGGCGCCGGGCACTTCTCCAAGATGGTCCACAACGGCATCGAGTACGCCATGATGCAGGCCTACGCCGAGGGCTGGGAGCTCCTCCAGGCCGTCGACTCGGTCACCGATGTGCGCGAGGTCTTCCGTTCCTGGCAGGAGGGCACGGTGATCCGTTCCTGGCTGCTCGACCTGGCGGTCAACGCGCTGGACGAGGACGAGCACCTGGAGCGGCTGCGCGGCTTCGCGCAGGACTCCGGAGAGGGCCGCTGGACCGTCGAGGCGGCCATCGACAACGCGGTACCGCTGCCCGCGATCACCGCGTCGCTGTTCGCCCGGTTCGCGTCCCGGCAGGACGACTCGCCGCAGATGAAGATGATCGCGGCACTGCGCAACCAGTTCGGCGGCCACGCCGTCGAGTCCGCGAAGTAGGAGTCATGGGCGATCTTCTTCTCGTCCGGCACGGCGAGACCGAGTGGAGCCGGTCGGGGCAGCACACCAGCTGGACCGACCTGCCCCTCACCCCCCACGGCGAGGAACAGGCGAAGTCCCTCGTCCCGCTCTTCGCCGGGCGGTCCTGCGCCCTCGTGCTCACCAGTCCGCTCCAGCGCGCGATACGGACCGCGGAGCTGGCGGGTCTGACCGGGGCCGTCGTCGACCCCGATCTGCACGAGTGGAACTACGGGGCGTACGAAGGCGTCAAGACCGTCGACATCCACCGCACCCGTCCCGACTGGTACCTGTGGAACGACGGGGTACCGCCCGGCCCGGACGGGCACACGGGCGAGTCGCCCGTCGAGGTGGGCGAACGGGCCGACCGGGTGCTCGCGCACGCGGCGAAGGCGCTCGACGAGGGTGACGTGGTCCTTGTGGCCCACTCGCACTTCCTGCGCGTCCTGACCGCGCGCCGGCTCGGGCTGCCCGCGTCTGACGGGCGGCTGTTCCGGCTGGACACGGCTACGGTGAGCCGGCTCTCGCTGGAGCATGGGCGCCCCGTCCTCGCGGAGTGGAACGCCAAGCCGTAGGGTCCCCCCCTCGGACCGGGGCCATCCCCCGCGCCCGCCCCTTCACCTGCGGGCCCGGTGGGGGCCGGTCGCGCAGTTCCCCGCGCCCCTAATACTGCGGGCCGGTGGGGGTTGCGTGCGCCGTTCCCCGCGCCCCTGCAGGGGGAAAAGCAGGGGCGGAGCCCCGGTTTTTGGGGGCGCGGGGAACTGCGCGGCCCGCCCCCACCGGCCCGCAGCCGGCTGACGCACCTGCCGACCCCGCCAGGCACCGCGCACCGGCGGGCAACCGTCGCTGCGCGGTGCCTGGCGCCACTTCAGCGCACGGGCCTACGTACATGCTGCGCCGCCAGCCGCACCGGAGCGTTCTGCGCGCCGTAGCCGCGGTAGCCCGCGTCGCGCTGGACCAGTTCGAAGAAGACCCTGCCGATCGTTTCCGTGTAGCAGTGGCGGAAGGCGCCCTCCGCGTCCCGGTCGTAGAGGATGCCGAGTTCGCGGAAGGTCTCCAGCTCGCCGTCGGCGAACTCGTACCTGGCCGCGAGGTCGTCGTAGTAGTTGGCGGGGATGGTCAGCAGCCGCCCACCCGCGGCACGGAAGCGGCGGGCCGCCGTCACGAGATCGTCGGTGGCGAGCGCGATGTGCTGGGCCCGGTCGCTGTCGTCGGCGCTCGGGGCCGGGCCGACACCGAGGGCGATACGGACGGTGCCGTCGGCATTGGTGACGGCCCGGCTGCGCAGAAGCCCGTACGGATCGGCGACGTCCACACTCTCCAGGGCGCCGAGCCCCAGAACGCTGCGGTGGAAGAGCGCGGCCTCGTCGAACTGGTGCCAGGGTTGGGTGAGAGCGAGGTGATCGATGCGGTGGACACCACCGGCGGTGGCCGCCGAATGCCCGACCGGCCGCACGGACTCAACGGACTCAACGGACTCAACGGACTCAACGGGCCCTACGGGCCCTACGGACTGCGCGGGCTCTGTGGGGTCGAAGTCACTCGTCCAGTCGGGCAGTCCGGGGCGGCCGGTGGCGCAGAAGAAGAGTTCCGTGCCGTCGGGTGCGGCGACGGCGTCCAGGGGCACGTCCTCGGGGGTGCGGCGGCGCGGCAGCACGGGGGCGAGCAGTGCTTCGGCACGCTTTGCCGCACCCGCCGGGTCCGGTGATTCCAGCCCGACGGCGGCGAGTTGCGTACCGTCGCGGCGGGCGCCCGGACCCGTGTTGAGCAGCACACGCGCCTCGCCCTGCTGCCACAGGTCCACCGGCTTGCCGCGGTGCCGGGCGGTCCGGGCGAAACCGAGTGCTTCGAGGAGTTCCGAGACCGGTTCGACGTCGGGGCTGACCAGTTCGGCGAAGGCGATACCGGTCGGCACGACGGGCGCGGGCGGCGCGGTGAGGCCGACGCTCTCCTGCAGCACGAGGAGCGAGCGCCGCGCGTCGAAGGCGGTCGGCCCGGCCTCGGCCTGCCGGAAGACGTCGTTGAAGACTTCGAGGGAGAGGGGCCCCTGATACCCGGCCTTGACGACCTGCCGGAGGAGCCCGGCGATGTCGAAGCCGCCCTGCCCGGGGAAGCAGCGGTAGTGGCGGCTCCACTGCAGGACGTCCATCGCCATCAGCGGCGCGTCGGCCAGCTGAAGGAAGAAGATCTTCTCGCCGGGGATCTCCGCGATCCCTTCGAGAGACTTGGGGTCGGAGTTGCGGGCAAGGATGTGGAAACTGTCCAGACAGGTGCCGAGCGCAGGGTGGTCGGCGGCCTCGACGATGCGCCAGGCGTGGTCGTACGTACTCACGTGCCGGCCCCACGCCAGGGCCTCGTAGGCGACGCGGATGCCGAAGCCGTCGGCGAGTTCGGCGAGGCGGCGCAGGTGGAAGGCGGCGAGCGCGTCGTCGTCGACGGCGAGGGGCGAGACGCTGGAGCACACCAGAACGGTGTCCGCGCCGAGCCGCTCCATGAGCCGGAACTTGTGCTCGGCCCGGCGCAGATTGCGCTGGAACTCGTCCTGCGGCACGGCCTCGATGTCACGCATCGGCTGATAGAGATCGATACTCAGCCCGAGATCGGCACACCGCGCCCGAATCTCCTCCGGCGCCAGCGGACTGGCCAACAGATCGTTCTCAAATACCTCGACCCCATCGAAACCGGCCCGAGCAGCGGCGGTGAGCTTCTCGGTGAGGGCCCCACTGAGACAGACAGTGGCAATGGAAGTACGCACGTTGCTACTCCTTGGATTCCGGCGTGCAGGGACTAGGTCGTGTCTTCAATTGATCTTGAGTAGTGGATCATGGTCGGGTGATACGTCGACATGAACTGTCCGATGAGGAGTGGGAGTTCCTCCGTC